>JAZQYY010000022.1:0-32411 GCA_045633805.1 Acutalibacteraceae bacterium | reverse complement strand
GACATGGCTACGATCCGACTTCACAATCCGCACATGAAACAAGATTTTGAAATTTTTTAAGAATTTTTGATTCAAAAAAATTTAACCGGCGTTTTATCGAAACTACGAAAAAGATTCAAGGAGTTGTATGCGGCAATGGCGACAACCGAGGAATTGCGAAAGTTTTTTGAACTTGTCGACGAGGACAAGCGACAATTCGCATACGATACCATTGACGAATATGTATTTTTCCGAAAGCAGATCGAGGAATTGAGCTTGTTGCAAATGATTCAAGTGTCAAAGAAGAATCCGGCGATGCAGCGGATCACACCGGCGGCAAAGCTGATTAAAGAGTATTCGCAAGCGCTTGACGCGAAGCGGGCGACGCTGCTGCGGATATTGTATCGGGTCGAAAACAGCGCAGCCGACGAACTGCTGGCAAAGTTGGCGGAATTTGAATGAAAACATATCTCGAACAATATCACGATATGATCCAGAACGGCGAAGTCGTGGTCGGATATTACATCCGGAAAGAAATCGAAAACCTTATTGCCGATCTTGGCAAAATGGATTATATATACGACACGACGGAAGCACACAAACGGATTCGATTCATTCAATCGCTTTGTTTGCAAAGCAAGCATCCGTTTTTCGGAAAGCCGGTCGAGCTGATGCCGTGGCAGCTTGCATTTTTGGAATCGCTTTATTCGTTCAAAATGAAAGATACCGGTTATAGGCGATTTGTCGAAGCGCTTCTGGAGATCGGCAGAAAAAACGGAAAGTCAACGATGCTTGCGGCGGACGGAAACACAGATTTATTCATCGGCGCAGGCGGATCGGAAATCTGCTGCGCGTCAAATGATGATAAACAGTGCCGTTATATATGGCGGGAGATTGCCGGAATGCGGTCAAGGCTTGATCCGAAGCGAGCAATTACAAGTCAGAATTTAACCGAGATACGAAACGACCGAAAGAACATTCTCGTAACACGGATGTCGAGCAAAACGCAAAACAAGGACGGCGGCAACTACTCAAAAACGTATCAAGACGAATCGCACGACGTTGACGAAGAAGGCGGCAACTGCGAGATCGCGGAAGCGTGCTGGCGCGGTATGTCGACGAAAGACGAACCGCTTTTCATAAATTGCACGACGCAGGGCTTTTCGCGGGATGGCTGCTATCTTGATAAAAAGATCGCACGCGCAAAGCAGATCATTGACGGCGAGATCGACGACATTCATTTTTTGCCGTTTTTATTCGAGCAAGACAGCGAACAAGAAATCTGGCAAGACGAATCGAGCTGGGAAAAAAGCAATCCGTCGTTGCGGTACGGAATCAAGAAATTGTCGAAGCTGAAGCGCGACGTTGAGATCGCCCGAACGGACAAGGAATCGCGGCTGCATTTGCTTTGCAAGGATTTCAACATCAAGCAAAATAGCGCGCAGGCGTGGCTGCGGTCGGAAGATTTCATGTATACGCAGGAAATCAAAAGCCTTGAAGATTTTCGCGGCATGACGTGCCTTGCAGCGTTGGACTGCTCGCAGACAACGGACTTGACGAATCTTAAATTGCTTTTCATGCGTCCGAACGATCCAACGAAATACGTTTTTTCTCACTATTGGATTCCGGAACAAAAGCTGACAGACAGCAGCGACAAGGCAGCGGGCGCGAGATATAAAGACTGGGCGCAAGATGGATATATCACGATATGCGACGGCGCGATCATTGATCTAACACTTGTCACGGATTACATTGTCGAGCTGAAACGCAAATTCGGGATCACGGTTTACAAATGCGGATATGATAAAGCATACGCGCGGGAATTTGAAAAAAGCATTGATGCGGTCAGCGAATACATTCGGGAGCCGATCAACCAGAAGATTATGTCAACACCGATGAAGTGGGTTGAAAAGGATTTTGAAAAGCATTTAATAAACTTCGGCAGCAATCCGGTCGATCAGTGGTGCTTGGGAAATGCTTGTTGCTTCATCGACGGTCACGAAAATTACAGTTGCAAAAAAGCAAGCGCGAACAAACGAATCGACGGCGCGGTTGTTTTCATCATTTTGTATGCAACAATCATGAAATTCAATTCGGAATTTCAGCGGTTATTAAAGTAGAGGTGAATGCGGCTTGGGGCTTTTAGATTTTTTTAAGAAGAAGAACACGAAAACGGGACTTGCTGCTGCGCCGACGATGTCGGGGAATTTGCCGTTTTATGCGCCGTTCGGCGATAGCGTTTATGCTTCCGACATAATCGTGCAGTCGATCCGGTGCAAAGCGAACGAATTCAAAAAGCTGGAACCGCGGCACATCACGCGCGTTGACGGCATGACGACAACGGTTACAGACGGCAGCATCGCAAGAATTCTGAAACGACCGAACGCATTTATGACGACGGCTGATTTTTTGGAAAAGATCACGATCCTGCTGGAGCTGAACAAAAACGCTTTTATCTATCCGCAATTCACGGTGAACAACGGCAAAAGAACATATACCGGAATTTATCCGTTGAAACCGTCGGCGGTCGAGTACATGACAAACGACAAAGGCGATCTGTATATCAATTTGCAATTTGCAAACGGCTATGAAGTGACGCTTCCGGCTGCGGATGTAATTCACTGGCGCAAGGATTACGGAGTGAACGACTATTTCGGCGGCGGGATGTTTGGCGGCGACGATAATGCCGGATTGCTTACGATGCTAAAGCGGTACGATATGCTGACGCAAAGCATCGCGATCGCGCTTGAATGCTCGTGCCAGATCAACGGCATTGTTCGGTATAATACATACCACGGCGACGAAAAAATGGCGGAGCAAAGGGCGGCTTTTGAAGCGGATTTGAAAAAAAACAAAAGCGGGATTCTTTTCACGGATTTGTCGACGGAGTACACGCACATTCCGAGAGATGTCAAGCTGGTTGACAGCGAAACGTTAAAGTTTTTTTATGACACGATCCTGCGGGCAAACGGAACAAGCCTTCCGATTCTAAACGGCGACTATACGAAAGCGCAAAAAGAAGCATACTACGAACACGCGCTGGAAGCGGATATAAAATCGCTCGGCGAAGCAATGTCAAAAGTGTTGTTTACAGATCGCGAAGCGGCATTCGGGAACGAGATCACATTATTCCCGCATCATATCAGCTTCATGTCGATGGCAGACAAAATCAACGCATTAAAAACAGGGCTTCCGGCTGGCATTTTTACAAAAGACGAAGCGCGGTCGTTGCTTGGCTATCCGCCGTTACCGGATGGACAAGGACAAGCGATCCCGCAAGGCTACAATGCTTTGCTGGATGAAAACAACAACAACGGATTGCAAACAGACGTTGAAGTCGATGTAAAAGAAGAAGGTGCGACAAAATGAAAAAGAACGAAAAACGAAACGACTATTTTCTGCAGCGTGGCTTTAATGCGGAATTTCGCGCTGCCGGTGCAGACGAAGCCGAAAGCGGTCATATTGTAGAAGGTCTGGCGGCGGTTTATGAAACCGAAACGCGCATTGCAGATTTTTTCGGGGAATTCATCGAAGTTATCCGCAAGGGCGCATTTGACGAAACGGATTTTACGGACGTTCGGCTGCTGGTCAATCACGATATGAACGGGATCGCGCTTGCACGGTCGCGGCATAACAACAAGAGCGACAAACCGAACACGATGCAGTTGACCGTTGACGACGACGGCGTGAAAATCAGAGCCGATCTTGACACGGAAAACAATGAGCAAGCGCGGGCGTTGTATTCGGCGATCAGTCGCGGCGATATGGACGGAATGTCTTTTTGTTTCTTCGTTTCGGAAGATAATCAACGCTGGACAAAAGAAAACGGCGTTGAAAAGCGCGAGATTCTGAAAGTCGATAAAGTGATTGAAGTTTCTGCGGTTAATTTTCCCGCATACGACGGGACGATTATAAATTCAAGGTCGCTGGATAGCGACAAACGAGCGCTGGAGAGCGCACGCGCAAAAATGCTGGATAGCAATGCAAACACGGTCGAAGCATTACGGCTTCGGACACAAATTCTCGCAAAATATTTTTAAGGAGTAAAAGACAATGAAAGAAAAACTGAAAAAGCTGATTGATGAAAAGGAAAAGAAGCTCGCCGAGCTGAAAGAGCGCAGCAGAAAGACCGAAGATATTGCCGAGCTGCGCGCGCTGAATGAGGATGTCGACGACATTATCGACGAGCTGCGCGAACTCAAGGCAATGTATGGCGAAGCCGACGACAAGGAACGCGGACCGGACAGACCGGACGACGAAGAAGTTGTCGACGTTTCGGTGAAGGACGATAACAGATCGTTCAATCCGGTTGCGGCAATGACGATGGGCAACGGCGCGAAGCGCTCGAAGAAGTCTGCCGATCCGTTTGACACGCCGGAATATCGCAAAGCGTTCATGGACTTCGTGACGCGCGGCACGCCGATTCCGGCAGAATTCCGTACTGACGAAGTGACCACGACTTCGGATGCAAGCGCGGTCATTCCGACGACGATCCTCAATGAGCTGATTTCCGAAATGAAAGTTTACGGCAATCTTTTCGACGAGGTTCGCAAGCTGAACGTGCAGGGCGGCGTTCAGATTCCGATTCTTTCGCTCAAGCCGACGGCGACGTGGATTTCTGCCGACACCGGAACCAGCGAAAGCGACACGCAGAAGCTCGAAGCAAATACGAGCATCACGTTCTCGTATTTCGGGCTGGAATGCAAAGTCGCGCAGACGCTGCTTGCAAACGTCACGACGCTTGAAATTTTCCAGCAGCAGTTTGTCAAGCTGGCAGCCGAAGCAATGGCGCAGGCGCTTGACGTTGCGATCATGAACGGCAGCGGCAGCGGCGAGCCGACCGGCATCACCGTCGACGCGCGCGTTCCGAGCGCGAACAAGATCACGCTTTCTCCGGACGAGATCGTTTCTTGGTCTGACTGGAAAAAGAAGGTTTTCGCAAAGATGAAGAAGGCATATCGCGACGGCAAGTTTTACATGGCGCAGGCAACCTTTGACGGTTACATTGACGGCATGACCGACACGAACGGACAGCCGATCGGTCGCGTGAATTACGGCATCGACGGCGATGAAAGATACCGTTTCGGCGGCAAGATCGTCGACACCGTGGAAAACGACGTGCTGAAGTCTTACGACGACGCAAGCACCGGCGACGTTATTGCCGTTTTCCTCAAGCCGACGGATTATGCGATCAACAGCAATCTGACGATGCAGACCGTCAAGTGGGTAGACCACGACACGAACACGATCAAAAACAAGGTCATTATGATCTGCGACGGCAAGCTGGTCGATCCCTACGGCGTGCTTATCATTAAGAAAGGGGCGTAACGCTCTATGAGAACACTGAAAGCATTGAAGCGGCTTGCCGCAAAGATTACCGGATCGGAAAGTGAATCCGCTGTAACCGGCAAAACCGTCGATCAAGTTGTCGATTATATGGCAACAAACTATTCCGGCGGCGGCGGCGGGAACGCGCCGTTCATTGTGACGGCAGAAATTGACGTTACAACGGGCGAAATCACGAACGCATCGGCAACACTTTCGGATGTTGTTGAAGCAGTAAATAACGACAAAGATGTTCTGTTCGTAATCAGCTTTGATTCGGAATATGGAACTGTTTATCGAGTATTCACGCCTGCATCGGTTCTAAATGGCGAAAACGCAAAAATGGCAGAATTCAGCATGATTTACAACGATGACGACGAAGGCATTGTTCGTGCGTCTGTTCATGCCGACAGTGTAACTGATGAAGGCGCGTGGAAATCAAGCTCAAAAGTTATTGTTCCGCCGTATTCTGCTTCCGATTCCGGCAAAGTGTTGAGCGTTGACAGCAACGGCGAGCTTGCATGGATTACGCCGCAGTAAAAAACATTGCGCGAATGATTGACGCGAATCGCAACTAAAAAAGGGGTAATGCAGCATGACAGACGCAGAACTTTTGACAAAGATTAAAAACGGGCTTGGGATCACCGGCGATTTTCAAGACGCAACATTGACGGTGTACGTTGACGATGTAAAGGCGTTTATGATTAGCGCGGGCGTTCCGGAAAGCGTCGTCGAAAGCGAAGCGGCTGTCGGCTGCATTATGCGCGGCGTTGCGGATTTGTGGAATTACGGCAGCGGCAGCGCGAAGCTGTCCGAGTATTTCAAAATGCGGTTGATCCAGATGAAAGCGACGGTGATCGAATGAGCAATTACAGACCGAGCGCACCGTTTTCAACGGCGTTAGTCTTGCTTATTCCGGAAGCATATTCGCAGGGGATTGGCGTATGGCGGAAAGAATATCCGGACATTGCAAACGGCGAAAAGTTTTTCGGTTCCTTCCGAACGTTCGGCGGCACGGAAACGACCGTCAACGGCATTTATGCAATCGAGGACACGGCAACCGTTGAATGCTGGTACAGACCGGACATAACAAGCGGCTGCAGAATCGCAATCGCCGGAACCGATCGCGTTTATGAAATTGTCGGCGATCCGGAAAACATCGAAATGCGAAATCAATATCTCCGGTTCAACGTGCGACGAGTGAAAGGCGGAACGTGATGGCGATCAAGCTGAAACTTGAAGGCGTTGACGAACTGCTGAAAAAAATCGAAAAGGCAGGCGGCGACATTGAACAAGCGTCGGTGAAGTGCATGAAAGAATCGGCTGAAATCATGCAAGCGGAATTGAAGTCTGCAATGAGGACTTCCGGCGGCGGAGTAAGTGAAGCGCTGATAAACCGAATGCCGAATTATACGATCGAAAACAACGGATCGCGCGTGTCGGCAAAAGTCGGTTATCCGGCAACAAGCTATAATCCGAACAATCCTTCCGACTATCACAAAGCGATATTCGCAAACTATGGAACGCCGCACAGAAAATCGCACGGACAAGAAAAAGCGCGTGGATTTGTCGCAAAAGCGAAACGCGCTGCAAAACCAAAAATCAAAGCACAGCAAGAAAAAACGCTGAATGACATTATAAAGGATTTGACGAAATGAAAGGTAGATTGTTTGCAGCATTAAATGATTTATTTGAAGGTCGGGTTTATCTTCAAGGAACAATCGAACCGTTTGAAGAATATCCGGACACTTTTGTCACGTTTTTCACAAACGATACAGAGGACACGGAATTCTTCGACAACAAAGTCCATTCGATAGATTGGACATTCAGCGTTATCCTGTATTCAAACGAACCGGACGTGATCGAGTACAAGCCCGCCGAAATTATCGCGGCATTGAAAGCGGAAGGATTCATTCCGCAAGGTCGCGGAAGGGATATTCCGTCCGATGTGCCGACGCATACCGGCTGGGCAATGGAATTCGTTATCACGGAATACATCAACAACTAAAGCAAAGGAGCGAACGAAATGGCAGTTGAATTCAGAGGATGCAAAAATCTTGTTTTTGCTGAAATCTTGACAGACAACAACACCGACGGCGAAGGCTATACCGTCGGCACGGTCAAACAGCTTGCGCCGGTTGCGGAAATCGCAAAGACGGTCGAAACGTCGCAGGCGGCGCACTATTACGACAACAAAGCTGCAATCGTTATCAATTCCGAGGGCAGCGACACGGTCACGTTCACGATCGCGGTTCCGGAAGATGAAGTGCTTGCGGAAATCACCGGCAGAACGTTTGACAGCACAAAGAAAATGTTCATTGAAAGCGCGCGCACGGACAAATATTTTGCTGTCGGTTACATCCTCGGCGAACGCGGCGAGGGCGAGGACGAACGATACGTCTGGCGTTACAAGGGATCGTTCAACATTCCGGACGAAACGAGCGCGACGGAAGATGACGGCACCGATGCAAACAATATGTCGCTTGTGTTTACCGGCATTTACACGGATCACGTTTTCACAAACGGCAAAGGAACCGGCGTGAAAGGCACGGCAAAGGCGGCATTCATTCGCGAAAGCTCGAACGTTGCAACGGCTGATGAATGGTTCGCAACCGTTTCGACACCGGACACAGTATTTGAATAAAAATCAGAAAGGGCGATTTTATGGATTTTTCCGAATTTGTAAAGCCCGAACTTCTTGTAATCATTCCCGTGCTGAATCTTCTCGGCGCGGGAATGAAAAAATCAAAGAAGATCAAAAACAAGTATATCCCGTTAATATTGGGCGTTGCTGGCGTTTTGATTGCAGGGGCTTATGTGTTGCTGACAAGTGACGAAAGCGCGGAATACTGGCTTGCAACGGCTATTTTCACGGCAATAACGCAAGGACTATTATGCGCGGCGGCGAGCGTTTACGCGAATCAGATCGTAAAACAAGCAGAAAAAGAGGAGTAAACAGAATGGCGCAGTTTGAACTCAACATTTACGGCAATAACGACGAAATTGTCAAGACGTACGCAACAGATAAGGTGCGCTGGGGCGTATTTATGCAAGCGCTGAAGCTGCAGGACGCTATTGAAGGACTATCAAACGTCGAACAGTTTGATGCAATCAATCAATTTGTAAAGAAAATCTTCCCGACGTTGACAGATGATGACTTGCAAGCGGCTGACGGCGAGGACGTTATAAACACGTTCAAGCAGCTTCTCCGGAAAGCAAATTCGATCGGCGGCAAATCAAAAAACGCATAGAGGGCGGCGGCGATCAATCCGCCGTCCCGACAAGCGTATTCGTTGAACTAATGAAAACAACAATGACTTTATCGGCGAACATGAATACAAGCCCGTTTGAATTGTATAATCAAGACGTGGATGAAGTCATTATGACGATAAACTTTTATATCGCGCTCGGTGCGGAACAACGGCAGCAAGGCGCGATCCAAAAGACAAATAAAACGCAGACCGCAAAAAGCAAACAAGAGCGCATCCGAGTGAATGACGCAACAGCAACGGGCGGCTGGTTTTAGGTGGTGAATTTATGGCAGGTGAAAGCCTCGGCGCAAATTTTAGCATTGATATTTCTAATCTGCGGGCAGGACTGAAAGAAGCGAATCAGCTTATTCGAGAAAGTCAAAGCGAATTCAAGGCGGCTGCTGCCGGTATGGACGATTGGTCGCATTCCGAAGAAGGTTTAAACGCAAAAATCAAGTCGCTTTCGGAAACAACCGAACTTCAGCAAAAGAAGGTCGACGCGCTCAAACAAGAATACGAGCGGCTTATCAATGACGGTTTAGACCCTGCGAGCAATGAAGCAAGCAAGCTCCGGACGCAGATCAACAACGAAGAAGCGGCGCTCGCAAAGTCAAAAAAAGAACTTGATGACAACACCGAAGCTCTAAAGAAACTTGGTAAAGAATCCGACGATTCCGGCGGGAAGATGGAGAAATTCGGGAACGTTCTGAAAGGAATCGGAAAGGTTGCTGGTGCGGCGTTTGGTGCTGCTGCGGCTGGGATTGGCGCACTTGCAAAACAAGCGGTCGAAGGCTATTCAGATTATGAGCAGCTCGTCGGCGGCGTTGAAACGTTGTTCGGCGCAGGCGGGCAAAGCCTTGAAGATTACGCAAAGAGCGTCGGAAAATCAGTTGACGCGGCAAAAGGCGAGTATGACAAGCTGATTAAAGCGCAAGATACGATGATCTCGAATGCAAACGACGCATACAAGAACGCCGGAATGTCAGCAAATGAATACATCGAAAACGTGACGGCTTTTTCTGCGTCATTGATTGGAAGTCTTGACGGAGATACACAAAAGGCGGCGGATGCGGCAAATCAAGCGATGATTGATATGTCCGACAACGCGAATAAAATGGGTACGGATATGGACACAATCGTCCAGACGTATCAATCGCTTTCAAAGGGCAACTTCCAAATGCTCGACAATTTAAAGCTCGGTTACGGCGGCACAAAAACCGAGATGGAACGCATGATCGCCGATGCAAATGCAATCAAAAAAGCAAACGGCGAAATGGCTGATCTTTCAATCGACAGCTTTGCGGATATGACCGAAGCAATCCATATCATACAAGATGAAATGGGTATTTCGGGAACAACCGCAAATGAAGCAGGCACGACGATACAGGGCAGCGCGTCGGCAATGAAAGCGGCTTGGTCAAATCTTGTCACGGGCATGGCGGACGAAAACGCAGACATTGACCAGCTTATCACAAATCTTGTCGACAGCCTCGGCTCGTTTCTTGAGAATTTGCTGCCGAGAATCGTCACGGCGACCGAAGGAATCATAAAGGTCATTGAAAGAATGGTTCCGTTGATCCCGCCTTTGATCGAGAAATTCTTGCCGGTCGTAATCGACGGCTTGATGAATCTGCTCGACGGCGTTGTCGCGGTATTGCCGACGGTGATCGACACGATTCTGCAGGTCATTCCGGATTTGCTAAAAAAGCTCATCGAATTTGTGCCGACGTTGATAAAAACGGCGGTCGATATAGTCAAGCAGTTGCTCAAAACGCTTGCGGAAATGGTGCCTATAATTGTAGATACCGTGCTTGAAGCGGTTCCGATGATTATTTCGTCGCTTATTGAAGCAATTCCGGAGCTTTTGAATGCGGCAATCGAATTTTTGATGGCGATTCTTGATGCGCTTCCGGTTATGATAACAGAATTGATAAAAGCGCTTCCCGTAATCATTTCGACGATCACAAAATTTTTGATCGCAAATATTCCGACAATCATTCTTGGCGCGGTAAAACTGCTGCTCGGCATAGTCGAAGCAATTCCGCAAATTCTTCCGGCTTTGATTATGGAGATTCCGAGCATAATCGCTGGAATTGTCGACGGTCTGATTGACGGAATTCCGGAGATGCTGAAAGTCGGCAAAGACTTGTTAGCGGGTCTGTTCGACGGACTGCTTGATCCGAAACAGATATGGGAATCGTGCAAACAGCTATTCAACGATATTATCGGCGGTTTGAAAGACTTGTTCAAGATTCATAGTCCGTCGGTCGTAATGGAAAATGTAATCGGCAAAAACCTTGCGCTTGGAATCGGTGAAGGCTTTGAAAACAACATCGACGGCGTGAACAAAGAAATCTCCGACGCGATGAACTTTGACGATCCGAGATTCAACGTTTCGGCGACATATAGCGGCACCGGCAAGGGTTACGGCAGCGGAAAGCAAATCGTCGTGAATCAGTACAACACATATTCGCAGGCTCACAGCAGATACGAAATCTACAAATCAAAGCAGCAGACGGCGGCGGCGGTTCGTCTTGCAATGGCGGGAGTGTAAAGCATGGCAACATTCACATTCACTTCGGCGGTCGGCGATGTCATATCGCTGACGGACGGCAAAAACTACAAACTAATAAACATTGACGGACAGACCGCTGCTGCGGCTGATCTTTCAACGATCGTGACCGGCGGCGTTGACGGCGACGTTATAAACAGCACGCAAGCGCAACCACGAACGATCGTGCTTGATTTGCGGATCACGAACGAAGTCGAAGCGACAAAACGCGAGCTGCTGCAGTATATCAAGCTAAAGCAGCAAGGGACGCTGACGTGGACGCAGAACGAAAGAACGCTTGTAATTAAAGGCACGGTCGAAAGCATTGATCTGACGCGCTGGACGAACGAATCATTGATGCAGGTCACGATCCATTGTTCAAAGCCGTTCTGGGAAACGGTTGATTTTGTCGTGAACGAACTTCGGGAGTTTATCGGGCTGCATTACTTTACAGATTACGCGAACGATATGCTGTATTTTCCGGCAGACGGAATCCCGTTCGGCGTTTACGACACGACAAAAACGCAGCGGTTTTTTAACGACGGCGACGTTGCGGTCGGGCTATTGATCGAGATACAAGCGCTGGACACTTGCACAAATCCGATCATATATAATCAATACGGCGAGTTTTTCGGATGCGGTTATAATGCTGCAAACAAAATAATTACAATGCAGCAGGGCGATGTTATCACGATCAACACAAACAAAAACGAAAAGTCGGCAAAGCTGAACGGCACAAACATTCTCGGAAAGATCAAGCCGAACAGCACATGGCTCCAGATGATGACCGGCAGCAACGAATTTTCGTTCAATTCAGACGAGGACAGTTTATCAAATATGCGGGTTGTTTTCGCATATAAAACCATGTACATTTAAGGCGGTGCGCGACGAATGGCACTTGAATATTTGGAAATACGCGCAGCGGAAACGCGCGATATAATCGGCATTATTGACGGCGCGCAGTCGATCATTTGGCATTCCGTTTATTACGGATGCGGCGACTTTGAAATCTATATAGCGGCAACCGCAAAAAATATTGACTTGTTGCAAGTCGGGAACTATGCGACAAAGCCGTTTGACGACGAAATCGCAGTCATTGAACGCGTCGAATACACGAACACCGTGACGGACGGAAAAATGATCGTTGCGTCCGGAAGGCTCGGAAAATCCATTCTGGATCGTCGGCATATATACCAGCTAAACGGACACACGAACACGCCGACTATTTTAAGGGGATCAGTAGAAACAGCCGTAAGAACAGTTGTATATAACAATGCAATAAATTGTTCTTTTGATTCATACAGAAATATTGATTTTCTTGATCTTGGCATTTTTAAAAATTATCCGGAAATAATCGTTGACGATTACGGACACGCGACGCAAAAGCAAGTGTCATTTCAAAATCTTTTGAGCTATATAACGTCCGTTCTCGAAGAATACAAAATGTCGTGCAAGGTCAATCTTTATCCGGAAAATTTAAAATTGCGATTTGAAGTGTTTAAAGGGATTGATCGCAGCGCAGACAACACGGAAGGAAACGAACCGGTCATATTCAGCATTGAATACGACAATCTTTCCGAAAGCAATTATTTATTCGACGTTTCGGCATGGAAAAACGCAGCTTTGATCGGCGGAGAAGGCGAAGGCGCAGAAAGATTTTATTCGCTTATTGCAGGATCGGCAACGGGCAGCGAGCGACGCGAAACATTCATTGACGATTCGTCGATTTCAAAGACCGACGACGAAGAAGTCGTTTATACAGATGACGAATACAATTCGATTTTGATTTCCGACGGATTGCAAAAGCTCGCGGCATTGGTGCCGACGGAAGATTTTGAAGGAAAGCTGAACATAAACGGCGGAATCTGGCGGCTGGGCGAAGATTACAATCTCGGCGATATTGTCACGGTGCAGGACAACGAACTCGGCTTTTATGTAAACGTCCGGATTGCGGAAATCACGGAAACGCAGGACGAAAGCGGATATAATGTAGAAGTTACATACTCGGCGGAAAGGACGGAGTGAAAATGGCACAAACAAGCGGATTTTTTAACGCGATCCTCGTTGACAATCAGTATGACCGCAAATACAATGCGGAAGATTATTCCGATAACCTTGCGGTTGTGATCGGAAACGGCGTTTTGCGAAGCGTCAACGACGATCTGAAGGTCACGGCAAACGGGCTGGTCGTATCAGTCGCAGCCGGTCGCGGATGGATCAACGGAAAATACTACTACAATTCTTCGGAATATACGTTTGACAGCATCAGCGCGCCGACCGGCGGCAATCGTTATGACCGAATCGTGCTGCGGCTGAATACAAACGTTTCGGTGCGAAGCATTTCGCTTGCATACTTGCAAGGCACGGCAGCGACAACACCGACGAAACCGGAACTGACGCGATCCGGCGGCATTTATGAACTTTGCCTTGCCGATCTGTATATCACGGCAAACGCATCCGGAATGACCGTCACCGACACACGATCCGATCCGGAAGTATGCGGTTGGGTTTATTCCGTCAGCGGCGATGATTCGTTTTTTACGACGCTGGACAACGATTTCAATGCGTGGTTTGAGGGCGTTAAAAACACGCTTTCGAGCGTCACGTTATTCAAGCGATATTCGCAAAAGATCACGCTGACGCAGAACACGACGACGGTCGCGTTTAATATTCCGCAGTACGATCCGGACACTTGCTTCGTCGAAGTGTATGTCAACGGCATTTTTGACACGAACTACACGATTTCCGGCAGCGTTTTGACGTTTGCAAACACGCTGAATGACGGAACCGAAGTCACGGTCAACTGCTACAAATCCATTGACGGAACCGGAATCATGAGCGTTTCCGACGAAATCACGGAGCTGCAGAATCAGTTTGCGACGCTTTCCGGAATTTCAGACTTCACATACAAATGCACCGGCGCACATGACAACATTTCGCTTTCCGAGATCGCGCAGGCGTTTATTTCCGGCAGCTACACGGTCGGCAGCTTGAGCGCAGCGGCGGAAAGTTTTCTTTCGGCGATCGGCGGCAATACGTTTCTGGCGGCAATCCCGTCCGACGGTCAAGTGACGATCAACGTTGTCGGCAGGCTTGGCGCAACGTCGCCGTATAGCGGCAGCGGAACAACGGACAGCCGTTACAGATGGTTTTCGTTTGGCGCATCCGGTACAAGCGAAAAAAGAATCATTTTTGATTTTGAAAAATGCGAAAAAATATCTATTTCGTGCTCGGCGAATAGTAAAAATATCGTGTTTTTCGGCACAGATTTAAACATCCGGAACGCGAATGTTTTTGCTGGCGGAACCGGCGCAAATACCGACATTTGGATGATTATCGGCGCGAGCAATTATGGCTTGATGAATTTTGAAAATTGCCGGTTTAAGATCGTGACGACAGGGCTTGCGATCATAGCAGAAAACGGAAATTTCCGTGATTGCGTGCTGCACGTCAAGTCGGCTGCATCAAACGCGTTTTGCATCGACGCAAAATCTCCGAGCTTGGTGCGGTTAAATGGCGGCACTTTTTACGCATATTCCGGCACAACGACATATCCGTCGGCTGTAACAAGAGTTTCGGCAACGGAAACAACGGCAGCAATAAACGCGGTCAATATTTCTGCTCCGACGCAGGATCAATCCGGATATTATCAAAACTATTTGTGCATGGCGCAAGCCGGAACATCGCAAATGATCGGAGCGACAACCATTCTGCCGAACTTTGGAAGTTATGCAATTATGGTCAATACAATCGCGAGAAGCAAGCGCTGACATTCGCGTTCAGAGCAATCGAAAAACGATTTCGTGGACAGTGATACGTTTCGATTCGTTTCAGAGCGCAGCAAAAAAGCAGGGATTTTCCCTGCTTTCTTTGTTTTTTATGCTATAATAAACTATTCGTATTCATTGCGCCCGAAAATGTTTTTTTTACGGGCAAAATCAGCGGAAAACGTGTAGGTCGGTAGATGGCGGAGCGCTCCAGCAAACTTCCGACTATCACCGGCGGTCAAAACAGAAAAATCCGCATTCAAGAATACGGTTATTGATTTTTCGTTTACCACGATCTTTTCAACAAACGTTTTGAATACGGAATTCATAAATTCATCGTTATCGGACGAATGATCCTTTTTGAGTTTTTCAATGTAATTTTGTACATAGCATAATATTTCGCTTTCTGATATGCCGTCCGAATCAAGGGCGGCTTTCAACTTTTCAATTTCGTTTTTTATCTGAAATTTGCGGCTTGCAAGTGCCTTGTTTTGATCGTCAAGCATATCCTTGTCAAATTCACCGTCAACATACAAGACAGCAAGACGGGCTTGTTTTTGCTTTATTTCGGCATATTCTTTTTTGAGCTTGTCGAGCTTTTCGGACGGATCGCTCCGAGCAGATTGCAATTCATCGAACGCAAGGCGAGCAATTTCTTTCAGTCGGTTTTCATCCATTACGGCAGCAAGCACCGATTTCAATACTTTGCTTTCAAACCACAATTTATTCAGTGACGGATTGCTGCATCCGTTTTTGTGTTTCGTTTTGCCGACGCAAGAATAATAATAATACAGATCGCCGTTTCGCATCCGTTTCGACCCAGCGCCGCAAATGGCAGCGCCGCACGCACAGAACGTCTTGCCGGTCAGCAAATAGCGCGTTTTTTGATGGCGCATCCGAGCTTTGACGGGCTGGTTGCAAATCTTCTGAACGCGATCCCATAAAGCGCGGTCGATGATCGGCGGGATGATGCCGTCAAGCCGAATCGTTTCATTGCCGAGGGTATATATATAATTGCCTATATATTTTTCGTTTCGCAGCATATCATACAAAGAGCGAACATTAAACGATTTTCCTCGACCGTTTAAAATCCCTTCACGATTCAATCGCTCACAGATTTCCGTTTTCGGTATTTCGGCGGCATATTCTTCAAAAATGCGTTTCACGATTTGCGCGTTGTCGTTCGGGATATATTTGCCTTCGGCAGTCAGAGAGAAGCCGAAAGCAACCGTGCCGCCGGTATGCCGACCGGACAAAGCATTTTCCTTTAAACCTTTTTTGACTTCCAGCGCGAGGTTGGCGGAATAGTATTGATCCATTGCTTCAATGATCGTTTCAAGCATTTCGCCTTCCGGCGTGTTGTCGATCGGCTGCGTCACAGATACCACGCGAACACCGATGTCTTTCAGTCGTTTTTTGTGAATCGCGCTGTCAAATTTGTTTCGCGCAAAGCGGTTGAATTTATGGACAAGAATCGTGTCAACTTTTATATGATTCCGGAAGATCGCGTTTATCATTTTTTGAAAGTTTACACGATCGTCGTTTTGACCGGTCAAGGCTTCGTCAACATAGCATTCCAGCAGCAAGATATTATTCTGATCGCAGTATTCCCGAATGGCACGGAGCTGCGCGTCGATAGATTCCTCGCGCTGGTTGTTTGACGAATAACGCGCATATGCAACGGCAATTTTGGAAGTATTCAAAACGTTTATAGGTTTTTTACGCATAGCAGATCATTCCTTTATATCAAGGTATAATTTCATAAATTCCCGATACAATTCTTCTTTTGCATCGTCGGTTATTGCCGGAGATTGAAAGACTTCCTTTGCCCGAACCAGCAAGTCAAACACTTCGTCTTTTTCGTTGATCCCGAAATAATCCAGCCCGACACCGTAATAAGTGGCGAACTTTTGCAAGTCGCGCAGATGCGGCGTTCTTCTGCCGATTTCATAGTTTGAAAGGGTTGACCGTGGCACGTCGCATTTTTCCGCAAGCACTTCTTGCGTCAGTTTTTTTGATTTTCGGAGCTGGCGCAGCTTCAAGCCGATTTCTTTTGACATTTTGTCACGTCCCTTCGTTGGAATAAGTCAATTATATATCAATATTGTTGCAAAATGCAACAAATTGTATACATTGCACAACAAAAAAGTTATTTTTTGTGCAATCATACAAACTTGCGCCGAAACGCGGCAAATTGTAAAAAAATGCTTGCAATTTGTAGCAAAATGTTATATACTTGACTTGCAACAAAGGGGAAGGACACCCTACAAACCAGAAAGGAAACAGAAATGAAGGTATCTGAAATGAACGCACATCAGAAAGCACTTTACAGAATCATGGATGAACTGACAAGGGAGTTTATCGGCGGCTACGAAAACACGATGATGGACTACGAACCGGAAGCAGAAGAATATAAAGAAGCAGAACATTTTTTGAAGATGGGACACGAAAAAATGGCTGAATTCTTCTATATGCTGGTTATGTCGGAATGCAAGGCTGGATCAAACGCCGAGCACGCAAGGTTTGCAGGCGGCGACTTCTTGAAAGAAAGAATTGAAGTACGCCTTAACAAATGGGGTTATTAAACAACACAAAGCTGCGCTAACGGCTACACGGGCAAACAGAAAATCAAGCGGCGGCTAAACCGCCCGAATAATAAAATTAGAAAGGAAGCAACTACAATGACAAGACTTACAGACAACAAAAAAACGGTCGAAATTAACATGATCGGCAAAAACAAAATTGACTTTTCAAACGAATTTTTTGAAATCGGCGGTCTGCCGTATGACAGCGAAAAAGATGCGTACATCGTGCCGGACGTTGACTATTGCATCGAGCAGGCGAACGACGCAAAGAACGGCAAAGGCGATTATGCGGAATGCGGCGCGGATGATTTTAGCATTCACGTTTTTTATTGTTGAAAAATGAAAGCGCTTACAGCGAGAAAGGAAACGACCATGAAAATACCGAAAATGCTTGATGACTATTTGGAAGAAACCGAACAGAATGCGGAAGAAATGAGTTTTGCAGAACTATTTGAAGAAGCGAGCTGGGTTTTATCCTGCTATAACATGGGAGAATATTATAGCGATGAATACAGCAAAAGCGATGTCACGGCACTTAAAAGATTTATTTATCATGCGTCGTGCAGAATGACAGAAAGGACGTGAACAAATGGCTTTTAACAAATGGATGGTTGACAGCTTTGAATACTTCGGGATGTATCATTGGTTAGTGTACCGACTGAAAAACAGAAGCGCACCGGATGAATACGGCAACAGAGAATACAAAGGCGCAGTTTTTGACAACGAAGCAGACGCGCAGCAATATGCCGACTTCCTAAACCAAAACAAGGAGTGATCGCAAATGTCAAAAATAAAATGGCGCGTTTGTGAAACCGTTTACGGCGGGAAAAGCTACTGGAACGTTTATTGTTTGAGAAGCGTCTGCGCGCCGGACGAAAGCGGAAATCGGTTGTACAGCGGCGAATGCTTCGACACCGAAGCGGACGCGAAAAAGTACGCTGCGCTGCTGAACAATGGGATCGGAATCATGATCGGTTTTGATTGGTAGAAAGGAGCAAAGAGAACATGAACAATATCGAAAAGATTGTTGACGGCATCGTTTATGCCGGAATAGGAACAGCGCTTGTTATTAGTTGCGGCGTGCTGGGAAAAGCAATAATCGACCATGCAAAGCCGAATCCGGACGATCTTTCGGAAACGGTTTACATCGTCCAGACGGACGAACGCTCGCAGTTGCAGGCGATCCCGATTGATCCATATTGGGAACACGCCGACAAAGCTGCACCGGCGTTCACGCTGACCGATGCAGAGCGCGAACGCGTGGCGCGGATCGTCGCCGGACAAGCTGCCGACAAATCAACGACGTGTCAAACCATGATTGCAAACGTGCTATACAATCAGATGTTGACGACCGGCGGCAGCATCCAAAAGACGGAGTATGCGACGTGCGGAACGAAAAAGCCGACCGATGCAACATACGAAGCGGTCGACGCGATCTTCCAGCGTGGCGAATGGCTGCTCGACGATACCGTTCTTTGGACGGACAACGCCGAAAATCCGGACGAATGGCACCAAACGCTGCGGCTCGTTACAACGTGCGACGGGATCGCGTTTTATGAGGTGGCATGATGTATTGTCCATATATAAAAAAGTCTGAAACGTGGTACAGAATGACCGAATGGAAGCATTCGGACGTAAACGAAGCAGTAGTAAAAGAAGAACGCACGTCCTGTCAAACTATATACGAAATGGCAGAATGCGAACGCGAAAACTGTGGCGCGTTTTATGACGGAAAATGTAATTATAAAGGAGCGATAACAAATGGCTGATTGTAGTAAAACAGAAGTGTATCTTTCTGAGTTAAACCGGATGTGCGAAACGTACATAAACAGCGATCCCCCGCATTGTACAAGATGTCCGTTGAAAAGAATTTGCGGGTACCACGGAAAAATGAAAAAGTCCTCTTTTGCGCTTGTTCAGCGATGGTCAGATTCCCATCCAGCCCCGAAGCCGAAAACCTATGCGGACGATTTCTTCGAGAAATTTCCGAAGGCGGCGAAAAGTGGAAAATCAGGTTATCCGTCTGGTGCTTGCAAGAGAAAAATATATGATGGAACAATGTGCGACGACTATTCGCATTGCGAAATATGCTGGAACGAACCATATAAAGAAAGCGAGGAATCACAATGAAAATCAAACTTGACGCAGGCGCATTCAAACCGACAAGAGCGCACGAAGCCGATGCAGGGTATGACTTGTATTCAACCGTTGACAGAGAACTAAAACCGAAAGGCTGGACGAAGATCGACACCGGCGTTCACTTTGAGATTCCAAAAGGTTATGTCGGATTTATCAAATCGAAGTCCGGACTGAACGTGAAATTCGGCATTACTTCCGAGGGCGTGATTGATTCCGGATATACCGGATCGGTTGTTATAAAGCTCTACAATCATTCATATAAATCATATTTCATCAACAAGGGCGACAAGATTTCGCAGATCGTTTTCCTGCCGATCTACACGCCGGAACTCGAAGTTGTCGACGATCTGGAAGAAACAGAACGCGGAAACAACGGATTCGGCAGCAGCGGCAAATAATACATAATTCGACACTTTGCGACAAATTGCAACATTTTTGAATAAAATGTTACATAAAAGTCAATACAGAAAGAGAGGTGAGAGCAATGGCGAGAACAAACTTGAAAGTATTCCGAGTAAAGCTGCATTTATCGCAGACGGAAATGGCGGAGAAAATCGGCAGTTACAAGCGTCAGACTTATGCGGCGGTCGAAAACGGGAAGCGCGATCCGCGTCAAAAATTCTGGGACGACTTGCAAAAGGCGTTTTGCGTTCCCGATGCTGATATGTGGGAGCTGCAAAAGAATGACAAAGACTGACCGCAAAATCACGATTGAATTTACCGATTCGGCTCCGGCTTCTTTGCATCAGATCGCGCTTGCAATCGCCGAACAATACCAAAAAGAAAGAAGGAATGCAAAATGCAAAGTGAAGAAAAGTACGGCGAGCTATTGAAAGAAATCGGGGCTGTTCTTTCGCAGAAAAACGACAAGTTGATGATGAAAGAATTTGAAACGGCAGATTTGCGAAAACGGCTGGAAACGGCAGAAAAAACGATTGACGAATTAAAGAAAGGAAACAGCTATGAACAACGAAATTGAAATCATTGACGGCGATATTACCGATCTGACCGCAAGACCGCAGCAGAACGCCGGACTGCTGGACACGAACACGGACAACATACTTTACCTTGCGGAAAAAGCAGAAAAATACATTGCTGCTATGAACCGTATAATGGAAGCTGCTTTAAGGATCACGACCGAGCTTGACTGGGTATTGATCGGCGGCAAGCCGTATTTGCAGGAATCCGGCAGCATGAAGGTCGCAAGGCTTTTCGGCATCTCGATCCAGCTTCAAGGCGCTCCGACGGTCGAGTATGACAACGAAGGTTACAAAACCTTCACATACAAAGCGCGTTTCATGATGAAAGATCAATTTATCGAATGCGAGGGAACGCGCAGCATGAAAGACGATTTCTTCGCAAAGCAGGGCAAAGACAAGCCGTTGAAAAAACCGGACGAAATCGAGGAACGCGACGTGAAAATGGCGGCATATACGAATTGTTTGAACAACGGCATCAAACGGCTGATCCCGAATCTGCGAAACATTGACCGAGAAACGCTTGAAAAGGCGGGGCTTGACACGAACAAAATCAGCGGTTACACATTCAAGGAAGGCTCAAAAGGCGGCACAAAGAAAAACGATGCAGAAGCATCCGGACTTGTTTGCGAGAACTGCGGCGCAGCGGTCACGCAGAAGGTCGCAAGCTATTCGCAATCGAAATTCGGAAAAATCCTGTGCATGAATTGTCAGAAAGGAGCGCAAGCATGACCGGAATAATTATCACTTCTATCATTTGCGGAACGTTAATTATTTTGTGTTTGATCGGCAGGAGAAACGGGAAATGAAATACTGGTGCGAATATTGCGAACAAATCGTTGACGAAGAAGATGTAGCACATTGGGAAGAAGATCGGGGCGAATTCTGGGGTCAACGATGTTTTGAAAGGCTTTCGGGCTGTCCGCATTGTTTCAACGGGCTGGAAGAATATACCGGACAAGACGAGAAAGGGGAAAAGAATGACCGCCGAAGAATTGAACAAAAAACTTTTCAAGGCAAAGCTGGACAAAATTGCGATCTATCCATGCAACAACCTTCGCGCATCGAATCTCGGACACCCGTGCGAGCGGTATTTATATCTGCTCATTAAACATTGGGAAGAACAGAAACCGCACGACGTGGGCTTGCAGAACATTTTCGATCTTGGAAACACGCTCGAAGAACACACGATCAAGAATCTAAAGGAAGCAGGGCTGGAACTCGTAACGCCGACGCAACGAAGCTGGAAAGTCGAAGTAAAAGGCGGCATCATTACCGGACGCGAGGACGTGCGGATCAAGGACGAAAACGGCAACTTGCTGCCGGTCGAAATCAAGGGAATTTCTCCGTTTGAGTTTGACAAGTTGAATTCGGTTGACGATTTTCTGAAAAGCAAAAGAACATGGATTCAAGGATATCCGGCGCAGCTATTTGTTTATATGCTGCACTTCGGCAAAGAGATCGGATTTTTTGCGCTGACGAACAAGCTGACGGGACAAACGAAATTTATTGAAGTGCCGTTCGACTACGATTTGGGCGAAAAGTATTTATCAAAAGCCGAACGCATTTACAAGGCGCTTGCGGCAAACGAAGCGCCGGACGCTTGCGACGATATTTCGGTTTGCGAGAACTGCAGCTTGTCGCACATTTGCGGATTGCAGCGGCGCGCTCCGGCTGACGTTGACATTGACGACGAACTGGACGATCTAATCAACCGGAAACAAGAGCTTGCGGAAGCAAAGAAAGAATACGATGCAGTTGACAAGCAGATCAAGCAGAAAGTCGGAGAACGCGACAAGGTTATCACGGCGCAATATCTGATTGAACGCAAGAGCTTCGTAAAAAAGGCGTTCACGGTTCCGGAATCGACACAATACAGAATGACGATTAAAAGGTTGTGAACGCAAGAAAAAAGCGAAGCCGAAGCCTCGCCTATTTCCCGATAAAGAGCTGCACCCATTCGGTGCGATACGATCCGCCGGCATAATATCCGACACCGATTTCTGTAAACGAAGAATTCAGAATATTCGCACGATGACCGCTTGAATTCATCCAGTCGCGCATAACGTCTGCGGCGGTCGGTTGACCGGCAGCAATGTTTTCACCGGCTGAACGATAGGAAACGCCGTATTTTTGAAGCATATCAAACGGCGATCCATACGTCGGCGAAGTATGCGAAAAGTAATTCTTTTGTGCCATATCTTGCGCTTTCATTTCCGCAAGAGAAACGAGCTTGTCGGACATTTTCAGCGGTTGCAATCCGGCTTTCTGGCGTTCTTGATTCACGAGATTCAAGACTTCCGTTTCAAGAGCCGAAACCGTTCCCGTTCGGGCGCTGTCATTTCCCTGCTGGATCGTGTCGGCGTCCGAATGCTGGTCGGTATTCATTCCGGCTTTGCCTTGCGGCAGATTTATCACTTGATGCGGATAGATCAGCGCCGGATTAGAAAGATTGCGATTCGCGTGCAGAATTTCAACAAACGAAATCTTGAACTGGCGCGCGATCTTCCAGAGCGAATCGCCTTTTTGTACCGTGTAATGTGTCGACGCAGCGGTGGGCGAGGATTCCGAAAAACCAAATACAAAGGCAACGGACAACACAATTAAAAGTAAAGTTTTTTTCATCATACCTTCAGAATATCCCGAAACAAAGAAATAAAACAGCACGAAAGGAAGTTTAACAAAATGGACGAAATGCGGCTTGAATTGTACTGGATGGACATTCCGGTCGGAAAATCGAACGCGGTTGATTATGCGGAGCTTTCAAAACGCTGGGGAAAGACAGATCGAGCAATCCGAAGCATCCTGCATTTATTGAGCGCGTTCGACAACGGCGACGATTATGTGCTGATCCGATCCAGCAAAAGCAAAGGTTTTTACAAGACCGACGATCCGGTCGAGATCGAAGCATACAAAGCGGAATGCTTGCAAAAGGGGCGCAGCGTATTCGCGCCGGTCAAAAAGATCAATCGCGTTTTGAGCAATAACGCCGAACAATTCACGTTTGAAAATAACCTTCGGACAGTGCGAGAAATGCGAGGATTGCAGCAAAAAGAAGTCGTCGAGTTTTTGAAGCAATATGACACGGCGATTGACGCGCCGATGCTGTCAAAGATGGAAAACGGCGTTTGCTTGCCGACACCGTTTCAGCTTGTAAAGCTGGCGGCATTATACGGCGTTCCGGCATACGAACTTATCAACGGCGAATTTTACGAAACACGATGAAGGGAGTACAAAATGAAACTTTTTAAGAAAAAACACAATAGCAAAAAAATACCTACAAATATTATTGTAGAAGTTGACGGTCAAAAATATTGCGTGACAGAAGTAACAATAAGTGATCTCGTTATTGTCCCATTGACTGACCGACGTGCAATGGCGCAAGCGCTCGGAATGTAATGCTTCGGAACGCGGACAAAAAAATATTTGTGCTGCGTATTGACACGAACAAACTATTCCGCTATAATTAAAGCAAGGTTGAAGATGTACACGGCGTTTTCAACAGAAAGCAAACTGAATATCTTCGACCCCAGAAAATCCCTTTTGTTATCGTGCCGTGTAAACGATGATAAATAGGGATTTTCTATTTGAAGGAGCAATTGTTATGGTAAGAACTAATTACAGAAACAAATTTAAGAGATACTACGGAATCAACTTTTCAAGCGATTATGTGGTGCATCATATTGACTTGGACAGAGAAAACAACGACATTAACAATTTGATGCTGCTGCCGAAAAAACTGCACGCAAAGTATCATATGTGCCTTACTGCTGCAAAAAGAGGTATTCCGATCTACAAAACGACGCAAATTGTATTTGATGCAAAAATAACCGGAAACAACTTCGGACGTTCATATGAAACACAAATGATTGTTAATCTTCTTGACGCTATAAAAGAGTGCAACATATGGTACGACTACAAATTGTACCTTGACGGAATAATCCCGAACATACACGGCATTTACTTGGATAAAGAAAGGGAGCGATAATAGTGGCAACATACAGAGTACACGCGAACAGAAATTATACAGTTATGAGCAATACGCATTTGCGCGATAAAAATATGTCACTGAAAGCGAAAGGGCTGCTTTCAGTTATGCTATCTTTGCCAGATAACTGGGACTATTCAATGAACGGGCTTTGTGCTATTAGCAAAGAAAACATTACTGCGATAAAATCAACGCTAAACGAATTGAAAGAGCTTGGTTATCTGGTCGTAACGAAACTCATGCCGAACGAAACTGAAAGCGGCAGGATTGAATATGTTTATGACATTTACGAATCACCAAATCAAGCGATTGAAAAACAAGGTATAGAAAATCTACCCCTTGAAAATCAACGTGTAGAAAATCATACACAATTAAATACTAAAGAATCAATTACTAAAAAATTAAATACTAAAGAATCAAATAAAGATAATAATATAGTGCCGATTCAAGAAAAGCGTTTCATTCCGCCGACGGTTGAAGATGTCGCAGCATATTGTCAAGCTCGACACAATACCGTTGACGCAGAAAGATTCATAGATTATTACGAAAGCAATGGCTGGAAGGTCGGACGAAACAAGATGAAAGACTGGAAAGCGGCTGTCCGATCATGGGAAAGAAACGATTTTAACAAGGGCAAAAAGACATACGGCGCGACGGGCATCGAGATCAAGAAACCGGCGGTCGATGATCTTGCGGGAATTTTATAAGGCAAGGAAGGGATTACATCATGGAAAACACATTTGAAATCATTATCGAAAAGCTGGCGGGACGCGCAGCGGTTGCGATTCCGGTTGAAAGCGGTGATTATGTCGGCGACGACGGATTGCTGTATTGCGGGAATTGTCACACAAAGAAGCAAACGCGCGTTGAAATCCTCGGCAAAGTTGTTACGCCGATGTGCCTTTGCAAATGCAAGGCGGAAAAGCGCGACGCAGAAGAAGCAGAACGCAAACGGCGCGAGCAACAAAGGAAGATTGCAGAAATGCGATCCGCCGGTTTTCCGGAATCGGATATGCAGGATTGGACGTTTGAACGGGACGACCATGCGAATCCGAAAATCACGACGGTCGCGCACAATTACGCCGACAACTTCCGGAAGATGCTGGACAAGGGCAAAGGGCTGCTATTTTACGGCAGCGTCGGCACCGGCAAAACGTTTTATGCGGCGTGCATCGTGAACGCTTTGATCGACAAAGGTTATCCATGCATGATGACGAACTTTCCTCGGCTGGTGAATACGATCGGCGGAATGTATGAAGGTAAGCAAGCATACATCGACGGTCTGAACCGTTACGCGCTGCTGGTGATCGACGATCTGGCGGTCGAACGCGATACCGAATACATGAACGAAACCGTGCAAACGATCATTGACAGCCGATACCGTGCCGGACTTCCGACGATTATCACGACAAATCTTTCGGCGGAAGAAATCAAGAATCCTGCTGACATTCGGAAACAACGAACATACAGCCGACTTCTCGAAATGTGCATTCCGGTCGAAGTAAAAGGCAAAGACCGACGCAGGGCGAAGCTGATACAAGATTATGCGGAATTTGAGGATTTGTTAGGACTATAATGCTGCGTTTCGCGTCAAGATATATTGTGAATGTTTAACGTGAAACATTTACAGTATATCGAAAGGCGGAACCGGAATGACACAAATTGAAATAATTGCGTTCATCGCGCAAACGGCGCTGACGTTCATATTCGTGCAGGTTGCGACAAGCAATGCGTCAAAGCAAACGACAACGGATCACAAAACCGACTTGCGAACGACGAAAGAAGATTTATTCGCCGAGCTGAAAGACACGCGCGAAACGCTGCTGCGCGAAAGCGAAATCTCGACGAAAGCGACGATTGATATTTTGCGATCCGAAATCCAAAAAATACAGAAAGGACAAAATGCAAATGACGATTAAGGAAATGAACATCGACGATCTGCTGGAGTATGAAAACAATCCGAGAATCAACGACAATGCGGTTGATGCGGTTGCGTCCAGCATTGCCGCATTCGGATTCAAAGTGCCGATCATAATTGACAAGGACAACGTGATCGTCGCCGGTCATACAAGGCTCAAGGCAGCGCGAAAGCTCGGAAAGAAAACCGTTCCTTGCATCGTTGCGGACGATCTGACACCGGAAGAAATCAAAGCGTTTCGCGTTGCGGATAACAAGACGGCGGAGCTGGCGGAATGGGATTCAGATAAACTTGATGCTGAAATCGCAGAGCTTCGGAAAATGGGATTTGATATGGATCAATTCGGCTTTGATGATTTTGGCGACGATACAACGGAAGTGATCGAAGATGAACCGCCGGAAATTGACGAAGAAAACGAACCGACCGTCAAGCTCGGGCAAATTTGGAAGCTCGGAAATCATAGGCTGATGTGCGCCAGCGCAACGGAAGAAATCAACGTTTTGAAAGTAATGGACGGAGAAACTGCCGATCTTGTTTTCACCGATCCGCCGTACAACGTCGATTATGAAGGCTGCACAAAAGACGCGCTGAAAATTCAAAACGACAAACAGACAAGCCGAGATTTTTACACGTTTTTATATCACGCGTTTATAAATCTTGCAAAAGTCACAAAAGACGGCGGCGTTGCATATATTTGTCACGCGCACATGGAGAGCATAAACTTCATGGCAAGTTTTCAAGCGGCTGGATTCTATTTGTCACAAATGCTTGTATGGAATAAGTCAACGCTTGCGCTTGGTCGGTCGGATTACCAGTGGAAACACGAACCGATTCTATACGGATGGAAAACCGGCGCAGCGCATTTCTTCACAGACAGCAGGATCGAAACAACGGTTATTGAGGATCGACCGAACATAAACAAAATGAGCAAAGACGAACTGAAAGACTATATAAAAGAGTTGTGGAAGCGTGAACCGGCATCAACGGTTGTTGACGAAGATAAACCAGCGAGAAACGCAGAACATCCGACCATGAAGCCGATTAAACTAATCGCATACTTTTTGAAGAACTCCAGCAAAACAAACGACGTTGTAATTGACGCGTTCGGCGGCTCCGGTTCAACGTTGATCGCGTGCGAGCAATTAAACCGCCGATGCCGAATGATTGAACTTGATCCGCGTTATTGCGACGTGATTATCAAACGATGGGAAACGCTGACTGGACAAAAAGCGGAATTGATTTCAGAGGTGATGGCATGAATATCAAAGATTGGCTCGGAATGGCGCTGCTTGTTGCGATCTTTTGTCTGGCGGTTTGGCTTGCGGTAAAGGATAGAATATGATTGATATAAAATTCACGATCCAGCTCGCGCCGGTCAGCAAAAAGAACAGTCAGCAGATTCTTGTAAACAAAGCGACCGGCAGACCGTTTATAATGCCGTCGAAAAAGTTTCGGGAATACGAAGCGGCGGCGGCGTGGTTCATCCCGAAAGGGCAAACGATCGGCACGCCGGTCAATGTCAAATGCCTTTTTTATATGCCGACGCACAGAAAATGCGATTTAACGAATATGCTGGAAGCTATTGACGATACTATGGTCAAATGCGGCTTGCTCGTCGATGATAACTTCACAGTCATTCAATCCCACGACGGCAGCCGTGTTTTATACGACAAAGACAATCCACGAACAGAAGTGCATATCACAGACTAAGACGGCGGAAGCCGTCTTTTTCTTTTTCTTTTTCTTGCGGCAAAAGTTGCGAAAAGTGTTGCGGAATGACGCAAAATATATTATTATATGAATATAGAAAAACGCCGAACAAACGGCAAGGTTTGAAAGGATTGAACATATATGTTTTACAAAGATTTAACAAAAGGATTCGCACTTGCGATCATAGACGAAATAATCGAGGAAGTAGAATGCAGCAGCAAAGCCGCCGGATTGATCGAGCAATTTATAAACGATCGGATCACGGTCGAGGAAATTTCTTTGATTTTAGAATAACAAAATGTATGCAGAATCGAGAATAATGTGCAACTTATCGAGAAATCATTGACAAAAATAAATATATAGATATAATATAGTTGAATATATAGGATAAACGAAGGCAAACACTGTGAGAAATAGAACATAGTATTTGCCTTTTTTGTATATTAAAAAGGGGCGGCGATAATGGGCAGACCGTCAAAGTACGAAAGAGAAATAAAGCCGCATTTAGAAGATATACGAAAAGCGGTTGAAGCTGGCGCGACGGTTGAAGAAATTGCAAAGGCATTCGGGATCGCCGTCAGCACGCTGCACCGATACAAGGCGGAGAAAAAAGAGTTACAAGACGCTTTTGCGCGCGGGCGCGAAAACGTAATCATTGACATAAAAGCGGCGCTGCTGAAAAAAGCGCTCGGATTCAGCTACGAAGAAAAAAAGCAATATATCACGGAATCGGACGGCGTAAAGAAAAAGCATACAGAAATCACAACGCGATACAGTCCGCCGAGCGAAACGGCGGCGGCAATGCTGCTGCGGAACTATTCGAGCGAATGGCGCGACACGGACAGCGCATCCAGCGAGCTGCGGAAGCAGGAACACGAGCTGCGGAAGGCAATCGCAGCGTCAAACAATTTTGATCTTGATATTTAGGAGTGAACGAAAATGCCGGTTGTAATTTACGGGATCGACGACGGAAACAACAAAATCGAAACGATGACAAAAGAGCAGATTCTCGATGCTATTGCGCAGGCGCAAGAAGGTCACAGCGTTTTCGATTATGATGACGCGTTTATTTCAAAGATCAAGGAAATCAATCACGGAAACCAGCTTCGTTTCTGGATCGGCACGCAGGCGGAATATAACGAAATCGACCCGAAAGAAAACAACTTGCTTTATATCATTTCCGACGACAATTCAAAAGAGGAAATTCTCGAAGCAGTTGAAAACCTTGCGGAAAGCATTTCCGGCGTGGACGCTGCACTTGCAAACAAGCAAGATGTTCTTACTTTTGACACGGCACCGACGCAGAACAGCACGAATCCGGTCACAAGCGGCGGGATTTATACGGCGATAAACAATGCAAAAGTAACGCGTACACAGTTATGGAAATGGGATGGACAACAATCTACAAAGATGCAAACAGCCGGAGATAGCGCGACACTGTCGCAAGCAGCATCTAATTTTGACTATATCGAAATAGTAACAGATGGTGACCATCATTATTTTTATAGCACGTCAACTTCCGTATTTATCAAGAGAATAAATAATAGCACAACAACTTTAGTAGATGATGGAACAACTGGACTGGTAACAAATACAGATATTGTATTAGAATTTACCGGAAATAACGTAGTTGTTACAGATGCCTGTTATTGCAGGACATATTATTATCCTACATCGATGACTTCAACTATAAATACAATTTTTTCCGGATGGATTCAGTCAATTTTTGGAATTAAATTATCGTCTTAAGGCGGTGAAAGCATGGCATTTTTAAACGGAAAATACACGGCGTTTGATCCGCATATCACCTTGACGGATGTCGTTGACGACGAAAACAACTTTGTCGTTCATGGAGAACTGGACACAAGCGCTGGAATTTATTTTTACAACTGCGACAAAACAGTTTCGGAAATAGATCAAGCGATTGCAGATGGGAAGAAAATCTGGTTTTTTTATCAGTTTGAATGAAGGCGATAAAATGATAATCAAGTTGAATATATTGCAGTTTCTTCTTTCGATATTCTTGTCGGTATGGCTTGCGCCGATTATGCCGATTGTAAACGTGTTGCTGGATGTGTTGACGAATGTTTGACACATTACCGGCGTTTTACAATTCGGATCAATGGCGGAAATTCCGAAGCGGATTGATTCAAGAGCGAACGAGCAAAAAAGACGGCGTTCTATATGATGAATACAACGGCGAACCGTTGATAAAGGCGCATGACATAGTGCTGCATCATAAAAAGCCGCTGACGATGCAGAACGTGAACGATTTTTCGGTTTCGCTGAATCCGGACAATATTATGATCGTTTCGCAGCGGTCGCACAACGAAATCCACGCGCGCTTTGGATATGTCGCGCAACGCAAAGTATATTACGTTTATGGCGCGCCGTGCAGCGGCAAAAACACATTCGTCAATAACATCAAAGGCAATTCCGATCTTGTTGTCGATCTCGATTTGATCTGGCAATGCATCACCGGCGGCGAGGAATACAAAAAGCCGGATGCGTTGAAATTGAACGCATTTATGCTTCGGGATTGCTTGCTGGATATGGTAAAAAAACGCGCTGGAAAATGGGAACGCGCTTTCGTCATTTCCGGCGGAGCGCGTAAAGGCGAAAGAGAACGTCAGATTCAAGCGTTAGGCGCGGAGCCGATATTTATATCGGAAACGAAAGAAACGTGCCTTGAGCGGCTTGCAAACGACCGAAAACGCGATATAAAAGAATGGTCGAAGTATATCGAAAGCTGGTTCGCCGATTATCAAGAGTGAAAAGAGGTTTTGCAAAGATGGGCTACACGAATTCAAGTTTGATTTCATGCACGATCTTGTCGCCGAACAATTCCGGCACGAGAACGCACAAAATCGACCGGATCACGCCGCATTGCGTCGACGGACAAGTCACGGTGGAATCACTCGGAAAGAGATTCGCCGATCCGAACGTGAATATCTCCAGCAATTACGGAATCGGCAAAGATGGCAAAATCGGTTTGTATGTTCCGGAAAGCAAGCGAAGCTGGTGCAGCTCGAACAGGGCAAACGACCAGCGGGCAATCACGATAGAATGCGCGAGCGATACGAAAGACCCTTACAAGATGAACAGCGCGGTTTATTCCTCGCTGATCAAGCTATGCGTTGACATTTGCAAGCGGAACGGCAAAACGAAGTTGTTATGGTTCGGGGATCGCAATGAAACATTGAACTATACACCGGCAGAAAACGAAATGGTTATGACCGTGCATCGCTGGTTTGCAAACAAGGCTTGTCCTGGCGACTGGCTTTATTCGCGTCTTGGCGATCTTGCGGAAGAAGTCACAAAGCAGTTGAAACCGGCGGCGGCAAACAAACCGACGACCAGCAAACCGGCTGCAGGCGGCAAAACGTACACTGTGCAGGTCGGCGCGTTTTCGATCAAAGCGAACGCGCAGAAGATGCAGCAGAAGTTAAAAGCGGCTGGATTCGATACCATTATCAAGCACGAAAAGAACTTGTACACGGTTCAAGTCGGCGCATACAGCGTCAAGGCGAACGCCGAAGCAATGGTCGAGAAACTCAAAGCTGCGGGATATGCGGCGATTATAAAACAGAAATAAAGAAGTTGATTATATGACGTGGGAAATTGCAATCGGTATATTTGCGCTTGTTTCGTTTATCATTACGCTCGGCAGCATTATATTCAAACTATCCGGAATAATGACAAAGCTGCAGTCGATGATCGAATCGTTGCAGGATATAATCAACGAGCTGAAAAAGACAAACGCGGAAGAACACAAAGAATTCCGTGAAAAGATGGAAGATAACGAACGCAGGATCACGGCGCTTGAAGTGCGACTTAATTTACAATAACTATATCATGTTTTGCAGGTCATGAGTTTTCCTTTCTTCACAAAACGCTGACGCATAGTCCGGCTTCTATGCGTTTCAAGGTTGAGCGTCACCGTTCATCGGTTTGGAAACCTTTCTTTCTTTTATATATATTTTCTTTCTTTGGAAATATATATATATATTATTTAATAATAATAATAAAGACTATTCGATAATTTATCAAAGAATATATATACCGGAGCTTGGTGCAGCAGGGGACTGATTCATTCCTTGCGGTCGGTTCAATTCCGACTTCCGGATTTTTAAAAATTTCGCGTTTGCGTTTTGATTTTGATCCCCCTTTCAAGGGCTATGCGTAAAGGCGATCCCATACAAGTCGGATCGTAGCCATGTC
>JAZQYY010000021.1:0-24821 GCA_045633805.1 Acutalibacteraceae bacterium | reverse complement strand
CTTATTATGTGGCATGTATCTAATGAATATGGCGGCGAATGTCATTGTGAATTGTGCCAAAATGCGTTTAGAGAATGGCTTAAGAAAAGATATATAAGTATTGACAACCTCAACAAGGCATACTGGACAAGATTCTGGAGTCATACATTTAACGATTGGGAGCAAATTGAATCTCCGTCATCAATAGGCGAAGATTGCCTTAACGGACTTAATATTGACTGGAAGCGATTTGTTACATATCAGACAAAAAATTTCTACGAATGTGAAATTGAACCTCTTAAAAGAATAACTCCGGATGTCCCTGTGGGCATTAATATGATGTATCTTTATAACGGTCTTGACTACTTTAAGTTTAAAGATGTTGTAGATTATGTATCATGGGACAACTACCCTACCTGGCACGATAACAAAGGCGATGATACTCCTGCAACAATAGCATTTAATCATGATATGTTCCGTAGTATAAAAGGCAAACCATTTTTACTTATGGAAAATACACCCAGCCAGACAAGCTGGCAAAAATATTCAAAACTAAAAAGACCCGGTATGCACTTGCTTGCATCTATGCAGGCAGTTGCTCACGGTTCTGACTCTGTTCAATATTTCCAATGGCGTAAAAGTCGCGGAGCTCACGAAAAGTTCCACGGTGCGGTTATTGACCATTGCGGTCACGAAAACACAAGAGTTTTCAATGACGTTGCTCGCCTTGGCGAAAACCTTGAAAAGCTTGACAGCGTTGTGGGCAAATATACGGATTCCAAAGTTGCCGTTATCTATGACTGGGAAAACGGCTGGGCAGTCAAGCATTTCTGCGGTTTCAACAACGTTAACCGCAGTTATTCCGACGAATGCATGAAATGGTATAAGCCGTTTCTCAACAAGGGTATTGCCGTTGACGTTATTCCGATGGATGCCGATTTCTCAAAGTATGACCTTGTTATTGCTCCGTTTTTATATATGCTCAAAGACGGCACGATTGAAAGAATCGAAGAATACGTTAAAAACGGCGGACACTTTGCTGCAACCTATCTTTCGGGTCTTGTTGATACAGATGACCGTTGCTATCTGGGCGGTTTCCCTGCAGGCAGACTCAAAGACGTTTTTGGCATCTGGCACGAAGATACCGATTCTTTGCCCGAGGGTATGAAAAACGAAGCAACCTTTGGCGGCAAAACTTATGACGTTGTTCACACCTGCGATGTTATCCACGCAACGGGCGCAAAGGTGCTTGGCGAATATCAGCACGATTTTTATGTAGGTATGCCTGCCGTAACAGAAAATGCCTTCGGTAACGGCAAAGCTTATTATGCCGCATTCAGAAACGATGATGATTTTGCTGCCGATTTCTGCGATTTGCTTATTGAAGAAGCAAACGTCAAACCCGATGCTCCCATCAAAGCAGATTGCGGTGTGCTTATGCGCAAAAGAGGCAACTGCATCTTTGTTATGAACTTTGCAGACGAAGAAAAAACTGTTGTGCTTGATAAAGAATATAACGATTTGATAAGCGGCAAAACAATCAGCGGCGAGGTTACTCTGCCTGTTTGCGGCTATCTTGTGATTGAGTGATTTTATGGAAAAATATATTGACCTTCATACCCATTCTCTTATGAGCGATGGCTCGATGACACCTGCCGAGGTTGTGAGAGAAGCAAAAAAAGCGGGGCTTGCCGCAATTGCGCTCTCAGACCATGATACGGTTGACGGCGTGCGGGAGGCTATGGCAGAGGGAGAAAAACTTGGCGTTGAGGTTGTGCCTGCAATTGAGTTTTCGGTGCAGTCCGAAACCGAAACGCATATTCTCGGCTACTATATCGATATTGAAAATCCGAAGCTTCTGGAAACTCTTGAAAAAGTTGTTGAAACAAGGCGATTCCGCAACCGCGAAACCTGCCGCAAGCTTAACGAGCTTGGCTTTGATATCACCCTTGCCGAAGCGGAAGCAATCGCACCCAACGATTTTATCGGCAGAGCTCATTTTGCAAAGCTTCTTGCCGATAAGGGCTACACCAAAAGTGTGAGCGAGGGTTTCAAGCTTTATCTCGAAAACGGCAAATATGCCTATTGCGGCAAGCAGACTCTGACTGATGAAGAAGCCGTGCGTCTTATCAAGGATTGCGGCGGTGTTGCCTGTGTTGCACATCTGCACCTTACAAAAAAGAGCGATGATGAGCTTCGCGAATTTCTCACAAGGCTCAAAGCCTGCGGCCTTGACGGCATCGAGGGTTATTATACCGAATATACTCCCGAAATGCAGGCGAAATATCAATCTCTTGCCAAAGAGCTGGGTCTTATTATCTCTGGCGGCACCGATTTTCACGCAAAAATGAAGCCGCATATCAGCATTGGTACGGGACTTGGCAATTTGAAAATACCTTACAGTGTTCTTGAAACGATAAAATCAAACAAAAGCACCAAATAATGTCCGTTTGTTAAAAATTTGTTTAAGTTTTTTGTATACTTACACAAATGATATCGCCTGTAAAATATCATTTTGGAAATTTTATTCTTGCAATCACAGCGATTTTCTGTTATAATACTTCCTTGGGTTTTGAAAAAATCCGCATTATGAGGCCTATTGAATATCAGGAAGTTTGGTTTTTAAGGAGATCTTTAGATGGTAGCAGGAATTAAAATTTTATCAACGGTGATGTCTTTGCTCATCGTTTCAATATCAGAAATCACGCCCTGGGTTTTCTCGAATGCAGAAGCATCGGATAACACAGCTATTCTTGATGCGGCTTGCTTTGACTCTGTTTCAGGCATACCGTCAGAAAAGATTTTTTTGGGTGAAATGATTTCTGCTTCAGAAATGGTTGTGCCTGAAATTGCAGAGCCTGCAATCGAAATGCCCGAAGAAGAAACACCTTGTGTTTTTGAAAAGCCTGTTTCGGAAGAAGTGCAGGAAACAACAGAAGAAACGTCCGATGGCGGAATGATCTGGCCTGTTTCTGTTAAATCCGAGGTTGTGTCAGGTTATCCCTATTATGACAGCGGCAGAGCTCACCACGGCGTTGATATTTTTGTTATCGGCGGTAACGGCAGAACGCGCGACGATAACGGCAACAGTTATTCTTACGGCGAAAATTTCCGTGCTACAAAGAGCGGCGTTGTTGTTGAGGTTTGCAACGACGGTAAATGGAACACCGGTTTCGGCAACTACTGCATCGTTGACCATGGCGACGGAACGCAAACTCTCTATGCTCACGCAAAAACGGTTTACGTTGAGCTTGGTCAGACAGTTTTAAAAGGTCAGAATCTTGGCGAAATTGGCGGCACAGGCAACGCAACGGCACCTCACCTTCATTTTGAGGTAAGACTCGGCAATGTGAAAAGCTATAAAAGAGTTGACCCCCTTAACTACATAAGCGAACTTTAAAAGTTAACGCATTGCCTGATTGGGCAATGCGTTTTTATATTGAAAAGTCTGCAAATCTGTGTTATTATTTTTTATATCAAACAAAGCGGAGATTTTCAAATGAAAAAGAAACTTTCAAGCATACGCATCATCGCTTTCGGTTATATGCTGTTTGTTCTCGCAGGTGCTTTGCTTCTCACCCTTCCTTTTGCCTCAAAAAGCGGTCATAGCGTCGGTTTTTTGAATGCACTTTTTACCGCAACATCTTCATCCTGTGTTACAGGTCTTGTTGTTCTTGACACTGCAACGTCCTGGAGCATTTTTGGTCAGGCAATAATAATAGCTCTTATTCAGGTCGGCGGTCTGGGATTTATGACAATCGCCACTATGTTTTCAATCGCTTTCAAGCGCCAAATCGGTTTGCGGGCAAGATTAACAATGGTTGAAAGCATTAACAACGATAATGTTGGCGGCATACTCAGCCTCACCAAAACAATCGTTTTCGGCACAGCGATAATCGAAAGTATCGGAGCTATTATCCTCGCAACCCGTTTTATTCCTGAGTTCGGTACCGCCAAGGGTATATGGTATTCGATTTTTCATTCAATATCTGCATTTTGTAACGCCGGTTTTGACCTTATGGGTATTTATGAGCCTTACAGTTCGCTTTCAAACCACGCAGATGACGTTGTAGTCAACGTTACCGTTATGCTTCTGATAACAATCGGAGGCATCGGCTTTTTTGTTTGGGATGATATCCATAAAAACAAACACAAATTCAAAAAGTATGCGTTGCACACAAAAATTGTTCTTACTGTTTCTGCAATTCTTACTTTTGGCGGAGCAATCCTCTTTTTTATCTTTGAAAGAAACCATACCAACGCAGGTCTCGGTTTTGGCCAAAGCGTTCTCAACTCTTTCTTTGATTCGGTAACCGCAAGGACCGCCGGTTTCAACACAACCGACACCGCCGCTCTTTCTTCTGCAAGCAAAATGCTTACGGTATTCCTTATGTTTATCGGTGGCTCACCCGGTTCAACAGCGGGCGGTATGAAAACAACAACGCTTGCCGTTATTGCAATTTCAACTTTCAACGGTATACGCCGCAGACAATCAAAGGGTATTTTCGGCAAACGACTTGAAGACGATGCTATTCACAAAGCGAGTTCAGTTGCTTTCACAAACATCTCGCTTGCGCTCATCGGCATTATTCTGATTTGTGCATTTCAGCCCGATCTCGGCATTTCGGATATTATTTTTGAGGTTTCTTCCGCTATCGGTACGGTAGGTATGACAACCGGCATCACCCGCGACCTTGTTACCGCTTCGAGAATCGTTATAATCTTTCTTATGTATTGCGGAAGGGTTGGCAGCGTTTCGTTTGCGCTTGCCCTTATGGAGCCTCGCACCGCACCGCCCGTTAAAAATCCGAAAGAAAAAATAACAATCGGTTAAAAAGGAGAACAAAAATGAAAACTTTTCTTATAATCGGTATGGGACATTTTGGTTGCCACCTTTGCAAAAGCCTTGCAAAAACAGACTGCGAAATTATGATTGCAGATAAAAACGAAGCCGCCATTGAAGAAATGATGAAATATGCCGACAGCGGAAAAATCTGTGATTGCACAAACGTTGAGGTGCTTGAAAGTTTTGATATTCCGTCTTTTGATGCCTGCTTTGTTTGCATGGGTGAAAACTTTCAGAACAGCCTTGAAATCACAAGTTTGCTTAAGGATTGCGGCGCAAAAAAAGTTATCGCCAAAGCAGACAGAGATATTCAGGAAAAATTCCTTCTGCGCAACGGTGCCGATGCCGTTATTTATCCCGATAAAAATATGGCGGAGCGTTATGCCATCAGAGAAAGCAGCGAACACATTTTTGATTATATCAATCTCGACAGCGACTATTCAATTTATGAAATTGACGTTGCTGACCGATGGGTCGGCAAAACCGTTCGCGAGCTGAATTTCAGAGTTAATTATAATCTTTCTGTTCTTGCAACAAAAAACGGTCACAAAGTCAATCCGGTTATTTCGGGAGACCAGCATTTTGAAACAGGCGACCACCTTCTTGTTCTCGGCACTCTTGAAGATGTTCGCAAAGCAACAAAATAAAGTTTGACAAACAGGCATTAATATTGTAAAATTCTATATGCAATAAAATATATTGGAGGTATTTATTATGGTTTTAGCAGCTGTTGGCAAAAACGGCACAGGCAAGGATTTCTTCCTTGAATATGTTGCAAAAACTTACGGCTTCCCCATGATTTCAATCGGTGACGTTGTAAGAGAGCTTGCTGCAAGCGAAGGTCTTGAACTCACAAGAGATAATCTTCATGCAACATCAAAGAAGTATATGGCAGCAAACGGCCAGACCTTCTTCCCTGAAATGATCGTTAAAAAGATTAAGGAATCAGACAGCCCCAACTTCCTTGTTTCGGGCATTCGTCCTCCTTCAGACATTGAAGTTTTCAAAAAGGCTTTCGGTGATAAGTTTGTTCTCGTTGACGTTGTTATCAGCGATGACGAGGTTCGTTATCAGAGAATGCTCGCAAGAGGCTCAGAGAGAGACGGCAAGAGCATTGAAAAGCTTCGCGAAAACGACCTTCACGAAGAAGAAATCTTCCACACCAGCGAAAGCGAAAAGATGGCTGATTACATCATGAAGAATGATGGCACAGTTGACGATTTCTATGCCGGCGTTAAGGATTTCTACGATAACTATCTTAAGGCAAAGCTTGACTAAAAAAGCAAATCCGCTGTTTAAAACAGCGGATTATTTTTTTATTCAATTACGATATCACATTTTTCTTTTATCTTATAAAAATCAAAATACGCGTTTTCCATCGGTATCCATTTTTCTTTGAAAACCTCAAGTTTTTCTTTGCCGTTGCGGTTAAGAATTCTTTCAAGCCGCAAATCAAACGGCGCTTCAACAAAAATGCGCAAATCATAACCGAGCCCCATTTTTGGGTACAGAGAATATGAGCCTTCAACGATAATTATTCCTTCGGGAATAACAGTTTTTCTTTCGGTTGTTGTTCCGAGCGAACAGTTATAAATCCCGTATTCAAAAGCCTTGCCCGATTCAATGCCGCGCACAACTTCTTCTTTGAAACGCTCATGATGAATGTTTCCGCCTGCCTGTGAGAGTCTGTCGGGCGTTTTCATATCAAACGGAAGAAAGAAATCGTCTGCACGGATAACCTGTGCATCAAGTTCATATGCAAGCTTATCGGCAAGGGTTGTTTTGCCCGATGCACACGGACCGTCGATGCCGATAAGCACAAGACTTTTTGATTCTTTTATCTGTTTTATTTTATCAATCAAGTTCATCATATCCATTAAAAAAGCCCCGACGAAAAGGTCGGGGCTCAATTGCTTTAGTTGTTAGCTGTTGTGTTTTCGTTAAATTCATTAACCTGACCTTGCATAACAGCTCTTCTTTCGCGAAGTTCAGCATACATTCTGTCTCTCTTTTCACCGCTAAGGTCATAGAAGAACTTGGGAATAATGCTGAGAGCGCCGGTAACAACAGGAAGGAATGTGCACATCCAGAAAAGAGCATGGCGTGCTTTTACTGACTGGTGACCCTGTGTTGCATTGGGGTTATATCCAAACTGCTTAAGAAGAAGAGGCTGGATGGTATTCTTGATAGTGTTAACGCCCTTGGTAACGATGTCCTTGGCAACACCTGTCATACCCTCAGCTCTGAAGCCGTTCTTCCATTCGCCGTAGTCGATAGCTTCATTACGCATTTCGTTGGGAATAACGCTTCTGAGACCCCAGAAGAACATCCAGATTGTTTCACGAATCATGAATGCGGGAATCATAACTGCAAGGTTTTCATAACCCTTTTTAGCCTTGGTGTTAATCAATTCACCTGCGCCGAATACACCGAGCATCAGCACGCTGTCAACGTGCGAGCTGGCAATCCACAGAGTTTTTGTTGAGAACTTGGAACGAGCCCAGGGAACGTATGAATATGAAAGGGGTGAAACAACCGCACCGGGAATGCCAACGATTGTTGCCATTGATGCGAGGTTAAGAACTTCGATATAATAGAGGTTTGTGCCCAAGCCAACGCTGAATGAACCGAGGATTTCGGAAAGAGTGATAAGAAGCAGGGGCTTGTTGGTGAGAACTGACTTGATACCGCTTGTGATAGCGGGACGGTCAACTGTCTGCATAACTCTTTCTTTTGCAACAAAAGCGTAAACAAGAGCAAACATACCGGAGGCAAGAGCAGTTACAACACCGCCGATAACAAACATTTTGCTGTAGCCGAGCTGATATGCATTCGGGTTTGTTGCCAGAAGCTCTTGGTTTGAACCGCTGTTGATATACAAGTCGATAAGAAGACCCATCAGAATTTCGGGCGCTTTTTCAACGAAGCCCGAAAGAAGGTTTGCCGAGGTGATAAGCCTTGTTCGGTCAATGATATTCGGTGTGATGGTCGCCGTCATACCGGTTCTGACAATTGTGATCAGAGAGCCTGCAAGGTTTGAGAATATCTGCAGGAAAAGATACGGTATGAATCTGGACATCGAGGAACCGATACCCTGGGTACCCATAACAAGAGGAAGACCCCAATAAATGATTGAAATAAGAACACCGGGAATAGCATAAACAACAAGCCAGGGCTTGAACTTACCCCAACGTGTTCTTGTTCTGTCAACAATAGCGGCAAGGAAAAGGTCGTTGATAATATCCCATACACCAATGATTGAGTTGGTTACGGACTGCAGACCGAGGCTGATTTTGAGGATGTTCATTCTGAAAACATCATCATACTTACCTATGTTGAAGCTTTGAGCAATATCGTCAAGAATATAGGCTATTGTTTCTTTTGTGCCAACATAGCGTCTGTCTCTGTAGGCAAGATTTTTAGCCTGTTCTTCTGTCTGAACAGCTGTGTTTGACTCTGTCGCCATTTCATTACTCCTTATCTTAAAAATTATTCAATTAATTCTAACACAGTATGTGCAACTTTGCAACCGCATAAATATTTTTCATTAATATTGCACAGGTTTATATATGTTTTTTTGGTTATTAAATCAATCAAATGCAAACTTAACTGTAATATACGAATTATTTTATCATAAAATAACGGTGAGGTGACTTCAAAATGCTGAAAAAACTTAAGCCCTATATTGTTTCAGTGGTGATTGCTCTGGCTGTGGGCGGTCTTTCTGCGGCGGTAACAAGCGGCAGCATGGATATCTATTCCAAAATAAAACAGCCTCCGCTTTCGCCGCCGTCAATCCTTTTCCCGATTGTGTGGACAATTCTTTTCACGCTAATGGGTATCAGCGCGGCACTTATCTGGCATTTCAGGCTTTCAAAGCCCGATGATGCGCGCAAGGCATTTATTGTTTACGGCATAAACCTTGCCGTTAATTTTATCTGGAGCCTGATCTTTTTTAATATGCAGGCATATCTGTTTGCATTCATCTGGATTCTGCTTCTGCTTGCGGTTATTGTTGCGATGATTATTCTCTTCAAGCGTGTGAGTCCGCTTGCGGCTTATTTGCAAATTCCTTATCTGCTATGGGTAACGTTTGCTGCCTATCTGAATTTTGCAATCTGGTTGCTTAACAGATAAAAAATGCCTGCACACCTTATGATGTGCAGGCTGATTTTATTTTTTGAGGGCTTCAACGGTTTCATAAGCCATCTGCGGATAATCGGTCATAACGCAGTCGGCGCCGTTTTCGGCAAGTGTTTTAACATATTTTGCATCGTTGATTGTCCAATACTGAACTGCGATGTTATATTTATGAGCATAGTTTATAAACTTTTTGGAGCCGAGGTTGACAATGTTGTAGCCGGCGTTTTTGCCATAGGGGATGTGAAGTGCCATATAGGTTACGTTAAGCTTGCTGAGGTCTTTGCCGAGTTTGAAATAAAGGAAAAATTCAAGAACCTCATCGGGATTTGCTGAGCGGGGCATATCGGGATAGGTTGCCGCCATATATTCGGAAACGTCAATTTCAGACGTTGCCCAGATAACTCTGTCTTTAAGATTTCTTTCGGTGATAATTGAATAGAGCTTATCTGCCGCTCTGTAGCCGTTTTCACCGAGACTTTTGATTTCAATGATATAGTTGAACTTTTTGTTGCCGCTGTTTGCTTCGATATAGTCAATCATTTCATCGCAGGTCACAACTCTGAGGTCATCGGGGATATCGTCGCCGCGCAGACCTCTGTAGGGATATTCGCCGTTAAGCTCAAAATTCTCACCCATATTGAGCTTCTTTGCTTCTGCAAGAGTGATTTCGGATGCGGCAACGTTTTCTCTGCCGAAAAATTCAACGGCATTTGAAGTTTTGTCGTAAGTAAGGTTATGCAGAATAACAAGTTCGCCGTCAGAGGTGATGTTAACGTCAAACTCATATGTATCAACACCGTTTGTTTCGTTTTCGGCAAGCACCTTTTTAAATGCCATCATTGTGTTTTCGGGTGCAACGCCTGCGCCTGAACGGTGGGCGGAAATATCCATATCAAGATAATCTCTGATATAAAGGTTAGTTGCGTTTTCGTTGGGGATAACCTTATCCCAGGGCCAACCGGGGAAGCTGATAAAAACTATAACGCAAACTGCCAAAGCAACAATTGCGCCAAGCACACCGCCGATGATTTTAAAAATCTTTTTGCCTTTGCCTGATTTGTTTTCGGTTTCGATTGTTTTGTTTTCTCTTTCTTTTAAAACAGCCATTTTCTCCTCCGCAATACCAATATTTTTTTCGGTTTTTTATTATAATAGAGAATAATAAAAAATTCAATACATAAAACAACCAAAAAATTGTTGCCGTAGTTCCGCTTTTTTAAACAGCAGTCAATTTATGGTTGTATTTTGGCTATATGTTATGATAGAATTAACACATCGGAGGCGATAAGATGAACAGATGGAATTTTTATACAACCAATGAAATTAAACCCAAGGGCTGGCTCCGCCGTCAGCTTGAGATTCAGGCAGAGGGCTTAAGCGGCAATCTTGATAAAATCTGGCCCGATATCAGAAACAGTGCGTGGATAGGTGGCGACAAAGAGGGGTGGGAGAGAGTTCCCTATTGGCTTGACGGCTTTATTCCGCTTGCATATCTGCTTGAAGATGAAGATATGATTGCAAGGGCAAAAAAATATATTGACGCTATCCTTGCTTCGCAAAAGCCCGACGGTTGGATTTGTCCCTGCACCGATGAGCAGAGAAAAACTTATGATACCTGGGCGGTGCAGCTTATTGCCAAAACGCTCACGGTTTATTATCAGTGCTCGGGTGACGAGAGAATTCCCGAGGTTATCTATAACGTTCTCAAAAATTACTGTAATATGCTCAAAAACGGTGAGATAACTCTTTTTGATTGGGGCAAAGCAAGATGGTTTGAGAGCTTTATCTCAATCAACTTCCTTTATGAACGCTATAAAGAGGAATGGCTCGTTGAACTTGCAAAAATTCTTAAAGAGCAGGGTCTTGACTATAACGAAGCGATTCCGCTCTGGAAAAGACCTCTCAACCGTTGGCGCTTTGATACGCATATTGTCAATATCGGTATGATGCTCAAAAGCGAAGCAGTTTCTTGCGGAATACTTAACGAAGAATATACCGATAATGCAGAAAAACTGCACGGAATTCTCACGGAGCATAACGGTACGCCTGTTGGTATTTTCACGGGTGACGAATGCCTTTCGGGCCTGAGTCCCATACAGGGTACGGAGCTTTGTGCGGTTGCGGAGCAGATGTATTCATATGAACATCTTTTTGCTGCAACGGGCGAAAGCAAATGGGCTGAAAGGCTTGAAATGCTTGCGTTCAACGCTCTGCCTGCAACAATCAGCGACGATATGTGGACTCACCAGTATGACCAGCTCAGCAACCAGATTGCGTGTGAGAGATTTCCTGCCAAGCCGATTTTCAGAACAAACGGCGGCGAATCGCACCTTTTCGGTCTTGAGCCGAATTACGGTTGTTGCACCGCAAACTTCAATCAGGCTTGGCCGAAGCTTGCGCTTTCAACCTTTATGAGAAACGGCGATGCGGTTATAAATGTTGTGCCCGTGCCCTCGGAGCTTAAAACTTCAAACGAACATATTGTTCTCGAAACAAATTATCCGTTTGAAAACAGCTTTAAATATGCTGTTGAGGTAAAAGATGCGATAACTTTTAAAATCAGAATTCCTTCTTTTGCAAAGAACGTTACTGTCAACGGCGAAGCAACGGAGGCAAACGAGCTTTCGTTTGACCTGATTGCAGGTGAGAAGCTTGAAATCAACGTTGCGTTCGATATAACACCCGAATTCATTGACAGACCTCACGGCTTAAAAAGCGTTAAGTGCGGCTCGCTCATATTCTCCGTTCCGATTAAATATGAAACAAAGATGCTTGAATATGAGCGTGACGGTGTTGAAAGAAAATTCCCTTATTGCGATTATGAGCTCGTACCTGTTTCCGATTGGAATTATGCTTATGCTTCGGATAAGCTTGAGCTTATCATAAACGGTGTTGCGGAAGTTCCGTTTTCGTCAAAAAATCCGCCTGTGATGATTAAAGCAGGTGTGAAGAAGATTGATTGGGGATATGAAGACGGCTATGATACCGTTTGCGCAAAAATTCCCGAATCGAGAGAGCCTCTGGGGGATGAAGAAGAAATTATGCTTTATCCCTATGGCTGCGCAAAGCTCAGAATGACAGAAATTCCTAAGATATAAGGTGATACAATGAAAAAAGCAGAATACGTTGACCCGATGATAGGCACCGTTGGCGATGAACAGGAAGAATCCTTTCACGGCGGCGGAAAGACTTATCCCGGAGCTTGTGTTCCGGGCGGTATGGTTCAGCTTTCACCTGACACGGTAACGGGTGGTGACAACGGCACGGGATATAATTTTTGCCACAACACAATTGAGGGTTTCAGCCTTAACCGTATGAGCGGAATCGGCTGGTACGGCGATCTCGGCAACGTTCAGATTATGCCTGTGACGGGCGAAACGGATTTGCGCAGCGGAAGCAATGAGGAAGTTCCGTTTGAAAAAGGAACCGTGGGATGGAAATCCGCGTTCAGCCACGGGAATGAAATTGCAAAAGCAGGTTATTATTTCGTTTTGCTTGATCGCTACGGAATCAAAGCTGAAACAACCGTTTCCGAACGCACGGGTATGCTCCGCTTTGCGTATCCGCAGAATTCCGATGCAAGAGTTATTTTCAATTTTTCACGCAGAATCGGTGGACACGCAGATTTTGAAAAAATTGAAATCATCAATGACCGCAGAATAGAAGGCAGCGTTCATTGCACACCTGCGGGCGGCGGTCTCGGCAGGGGAAACGGAAACATTTCATATAATCTTTATTTTGTTGTTGAAACGTCTGTGCCCGCAAAGTCGATGCGCTTTTTTGCAGAAGAAGAGTTTGCACAGGAAGGCATAAAAAGCTTTGAGCACAAGGATGCAGGTCTGCTTGCCGAATTCGGCAACGGACTCAGCGAACCGCTTATTATAAAATGTGCAATTTCGTATACCGATCTTGACGGTGCGAAAAAGAATTTTGCGGCTGACACATACGGTTTTAATTTTGACTCTATGGCTGAAGCTGCATTTGACAAATGGGAAAAAGCATTTGACGGCGCAACTGTTGAGGGGAGCAACGAAACGGATAAAAAGCTGTTTTATACCTGCCTTTATCACGTTTTGCTCGATCCCAGAATTGCTTCCGACACAGACGGCAGATTCACCATTGCCAATGATATTTTTGAGGCGGAATACACTCACCGAACAGTTTTCAGCGGTTGGGACGTTTACAGAAGCGAATTTCCGTTGCTGACCCTTATCAGTCCCGAAACGGTCAACGATGAGGTGAATTCTCTGCTCAGAATTGCAGAGCACAAAGGCACTTCTCTGCCTCGATGGGAGGTTCTGAGCAACGATTCAAAAAGTATGGTCGGCGACCCTGCCGTTATTATGGCTTCGGACGCTTATATAAAGGGAATACGCAATTTTGACGTGAAGAAGCTTTATGAAATTTCAAAGGCTTCGGCTCTTTGTGCAGATGAATTTGCAGGCAAGCCTTTCGAAACAGTCAGACGCAAGAGCGAGCAGTATCTGAATGAGGCTTACGTGCCTGAAAGATTGAGCGATACGCTTGAACTTCTGCTTGCTGACTATACAATGGCAAGGCTTGCGAAGGCTCTGGGCAAGAAAGAAGATTATGATTTCTTTATGAGCCGTGCAAAAAGGTATCCCGAAAACTATAACGAACAACTCGGATTTATGGCACCCAGAAACGGCGACGGCTCGTTTGTTTTTGAGCAGGATGAATATGACGATGACGGCACGGTTGAAAGCAATATCTATCAGCAATCGTGGTTTGTTCCTTATGATGTTGAGGGATTGAGCGAGCTTTTCGGCAAAGAGAGAACGTTGGAACTTCTTGAACGCTTCTTTGAAAAAGCGGATTTCACGCGCTTGTGGAACGATGATTATAACCACTCCAACGAACCCTGCCATAACATAACGCATTATTTTGATATTCTCGGCAAGCCTGACAGAACGCAATATTGGACAAGACGAGTGCAGAAAGAAGCATACCGCACGGGTGCTTTCGGCTTCTGCGGCAATGAGGACGTCGGTCAGCTTTCGGCTTGGTACGTTTTATCAGCGCTCGGATTTGCTCAGGTTTGCCCTGCAAATGACGAATATTATATAAACACTCCGATTTTTAAATCGGCAAAAATCAGGCTTGACCCGAAATACCATTCCTGCACGGAAGATAAATCACTTGCGGTTGAATGCGACAAAGACCCCGAGGAATATCCTTATATTGCGGCGGTATATTTCAACGGCAAAAAAGTAACAAGACCTTATCTTACTTATGCCGAAATTACTTCGGGCGGCATGATGAAGGTTGAACTTTCAAAAGAGCCTTGCGAAAGCTTTAAATAAAAAAGAAACGGCAGTCGGATTGACTGCCGTTTCGTGTTTTACTTTTTCAGTTTTTGTTTTGAATTCTGCCAAGGAAATAGTCTGCCGAAACGCCGTAATAATCACAAAGCTTTATCATGTGATGCAGGGGTAATTCATTAGCACCTCTTTCGTATCTGGCATACATGGTTTGTGATGTTCCGAGGTAATCCGCTATTTCCTGTTGTGTTTTATCGCTGTCCTCGCGCAGATCACGCATTATTTTTATATACTCCATATTGTTTATTATATAAAGTAAATTTGTGTACTATTATATTTAGTAAAAAACTTTACTAAAACGATTGACAGCGGTAAATATGTTTATTATAATATTATTGGAAATATGACAAAACAGCATATTTTCGCAAGAAAATTCAGTGTTTACATTGCTAAAGCATGAAAGGAGATTTCTTATGATTAACCTTATTCTTCAGAGATTTGTGCCGCTTCTTACCACCATTGTGCTTTTGCTTAATAACATCGGGTTAGGCGTGGTTATTCCTTATAATCCCGTGAGAACCGACGTTGTTGTAAGCGGTGACGTAACAACAGATATTGATGACGTTCTTGAGTGTTATAATTCCGCAGTCAAAAAAACAGGTTTTGTTATCGGTAAATATTCGTCAGATATAATCGGTACACCATCAGCGTCGGTCCAAGGCGGCGATTCGGTTGAGGTGGATCCTGCTTGGTATGCCTACTGGAACGCTTTAGAGGATCAGGAAACCTATATTTTCAAAGTTCCCGGTGAAGGCGGAATCCTTAAATCCGACGTTAAAAGCGCAAAAATGTCTGTTAAAGACGGCAAGATATCGGTTATCATTAAAATCAAAGATACCAAACGTTCAGGAAACGGAGCTGAAGATGCAATTTCAAGAGCATACGGCTGGGCTTACGATTACGGCGATATGTTTTCATCGCTGGGATTAACTATGGTATCGGGCAAAATAACAGAGAGCTATACCGACTGCACAATTTCGTGTGTGATTGATGAAAACAGCGGCAAGATAATTTACGGTGACTGGGATTCAACGGGAAAAATGGTTGCCGATGACCTGAAACTCAGTATGTTCGGCATGGAAATCACAATGGATATGGATTTCACCCTGACAACTCATTATGACATCTGATAATGAATAAAACCTACCCTGAGGCATTGTGCTTCAGGGTAGGTTTGCTTTTTACCATCTGTTTTCTACGTATTCGCAGAAAGTATAGAGGTCTTTGATTTCAATTTTTGTGCCGTTATCAAGGGTCATATCGCCGTTCCACCAGCCGAAAATCTGGTGGCAGTTCATTCTGCCGAATTTGAGGTCGATATCGCTGTGGTTATCAAAGGTCGGCTTCATCGTCATATTGAATCTGCCGTCTTCGGAGATAAACTTCCATTCCTCAAGGAATCTGTCCTTGGGGAATTTTTCAACGTCAACCGCACCGAATTTATGTACCTTGCCGTCATATATGATGCAGGTTTCGGTTGCGTGGCTCTCGTTGCCGATTGCCCAGGTGATTTCGAAGCCCACAAGGTGCTTTTTGCCCTCGGCATCGGTCACATAGGTCGATCCGTTGCCCCAATACCATACCATTTTGTGAATGGTGTTGACTCTGCCCCAGTCAAGAGCGCAGAAGGAGTTTTCTTTTGAGAATTCGTATTTATAATCGCCCCATTTGATTGTGCCGCCGCAGGGCATACAGAACTGCTTGGTGGTCATAAAGTAACGGGTTTTGTCCTCGTCAAAGGGGAAAACGGTGGATATGTTTTCAAGACCCGGCATAATATCCATGCTGATATCGCATTCAACGATTTTGCCCTTATAAGGCTTTCTTATCCAGAGCGTTCTCTCTGTTTCCATTGTGTTGAAATCAAACATCGTTTTGCCGATTTTATCGTTGAAGCGGTTGGGCACGTCGCCTCTTGCAGGCGGAACGTATCTGTTTGTGCCAAGGAAATATTCGTTTGAATCAAGAATAACCTCGCCCGTTCTTATGTTGACAAGTCTTACACCAACGTAGCCGCCGATATGGATGTTTGCAAAGCTTATGAGGAGCTGCATTTCATCGTTCTGAATGTTATAAAAATCCCATTCCTTGCGGCTTGTGAGACCTGATTTAACCTTGTTGCGGTCATATTCAAAATAATTGCGTCTTGCCCAGCCTTTTGCAAGCAGAGTGCCGTCGTCTGCGAGCATTGGTGTGATTTCTGTATATTCGGTCTGCTTTGATTTTTCTTTCCATTCATTGAACGGAACGTAGGTTCTTTTTAATTCAACGCTCATTTCTCTTTTCCTTTCAAATCGTATTACGGCATTATTATATCATATCCGTCAATTATTGCAAGCGTAAGCAAAAAAACAGGCGCAACGTGATTTTCTTCAAAAGAATAAATTTTTTAAGATTTGCTTAAGAATCTTAAGATTTGATTAAGAAAAGATTAAGAATCTTAAGATTTTTCGAAGGATTTATTAAGATTATTGCTTTGCGGATTTGCTTGTGCTACGATGCAGGTGCAGCGAAAAAACTGCAAAAAAGGAGGACGAAAGAAATGAAAATCAAAAAACTGACGGCAATATTGCTTTGCGTCGCAACGCTGATTTCGGTTATGCCCATTGCGGCATTTGCAAAGAAAAACGATGAGCCCTATGCCGAAATCAAGTTTGACAATGCTGAAAGAGAAAACATTCCATATGGCGAAACAGAGGCATTTTATCTTGATTATTATGCAGGTGATTGCGAAGATTACAAGATAATCTGGAAGATGAGCAATCCCACGCGTTGGCCCATGGAAGAGATTGCCGATGCCGAAACGGGTCTTGTTAAGAGTGTCAGGGTTGAGGGCACATACACGGGTTATTTCACTCTCTCGGCAGAAATCATCAGCAGTGAGGGCGAAATCATCGCAACCACAGAAAGACGCATATGGGTTGTTGCGCCCGACACAAGAACCTTTTGGGAAAAGGTTGAGGATAAGCTTTCGGAAATAGGCTTCACATTGTTTTTTATAACAGGATTTATAATTCTGCCGATAGTGGCAACACCGATAAGAATACCGCTTTGGATAATTTCTCTTATAAGTGACGGGATTGCCGGCTGATTTGTTTCAATGAGGTGAAAGTATGACAATTTTTCAGTATATTGTTGCGCTCTTTTTGCCTTTGCACGGATTGATATCTGCAGCCATAGCTTTTGTCGGCTGGAAATTCGGTGTGTTTTGATTTTGTGCGGTGCCGCAATATATCACTTGATTGCATTTGGTGAGAGTTTTTGCGGATTTGAGCGACTAATTATTAACAGCTGACGATAAAAGAAAGGATTGTGAAAAAATATGATGACTTTATCTGTTCTTGCTCTTATAGTAAACAGCCCATGGTATTTTGCTCAACATATTGAAGAGATGACGGGATACTATCCGCAATGGATTGTTGACGTTTTCGGCGGAGTTAATTCAGGTATTCTTGATGCAATCGAAAACCTCGGCAGTCTTATAATGAAAATATTCTGAATAAAACAAAAAGAGTAGGTTATAAACACAGAAATTATGATGATTTATATGTTGTGATTTCGATGGTTGAGGGCGGTCAGAATAAAATCGGTGATAATGTCGGTTCGGAGTTTTATTCAAAAAAATACACAGATTCCGGAAAATATTTTGAAGATTACTATATGTATGTTGCGCATATAGCCAAAAGCGATAAACCGTACTGCATAACCGTGAACGGAAAAGAAATTTTGTTGTCTGATAGTAAACAGTAATTTGAAAAATGAGGACAACTTCTGATATATAACAGCAAAAAGGGACAAAAGTGTTATGGAAAAATCAAAACTAATCAGAAAAACTAAAAAAGCAGTTCCATTGTTTGCAATCGGGATGTTAATGCTTGCGCTGATTTTATATCTGTTTGCTTTTTTGCATTTTGATTTGGTTGATATAGACAAAAGTGAATCCTACGATGTTATAATAACTGATTTACACTATGGTTCAGACGGACAAAAAGCATGGGCTACCTTTGATGCATCCGGTTCACCGTCATACTTTGAATTTAAAAGCCGCAAAGCCGCAAAATCAGGAGATTTCACCAAACTCCAAAAATTAGTTGATCAAAAAAAGGAAGTAACAATAACTTATACCACATACAAAGATTGGTTAAGACTTCTCGATTTTGACGGAAGAAAACAGGTTGTTGATATAAGAATAACTGACAACATAATATTTGATGTTAATGAGTTTAATCAGCGAATGATAACGGATATCATAATGTGGTCAGCTATTGCAACATTTTGTTTAGGGGGCGGGATTACACGCTTTGCAGTTTATAAAAAATTTAAGGTTTAATTTTGTCGAATCTTAGAGGTGAAAAATGAGCAGTACAGAATCAATTTCTTTTACGATTTATTTATTTCTTTTAATTTTTGGCGTTCAAACCGCAATGGTTGACATTTATGAGTTTGTTTTATTTAAGGATTATGGTAATACCCATCGCTTTAAAAGAAAATATAAAAAACGTCCTTTGATAAAAAGATATTTTTTACTATCTTTTTTTGATGGTGAACTGATTAATAATTGCAAACATAAAGACATACTCAAGAAAATTCTTATTGCAGATATAACTCATTGGATAACAGGATTAATTGTGATTATATCTAGAATATGGTTGATTATAATTGGCAGTACGAAATATGACTTAATTTATCTTGCTTATACATTTTTGCTTATTATATTTTATTTCTGGTATTTATTCCGTAGTGTCAGATGGGCTGAGTGGATTAAAGGTAATTGGAAAATAGGACAAAGAGAATTTAAAATCTCTTTGCCGGATGAAAAGAAAAACAAAAAATGATGTAAAACAAGGAGGACAAAAAATGAAAAAATTAACTGCAATTATTCTTTGCGCAGTTTTAGCATTCACGGCAGTTCCGATGGCGGCATTCGCGCAGGAACCCGAAGAAACTCTTGAGCCCTATATAAAAATTGTGTTCAAAAATTATGAGGATAAAGATATTCTGCCGGGTGAATCGGTTGAACTTTATCTTGATTATGAAAAAGGAGACACCACCCAAGGCAAATTTGACTGGTTTGTGGAAGGAGCGGGAACGGGCTATAAATATGAAAGCGCTGATCGATGGGAAGGCAGACCCGGCATAAGGGTAACTCCGACAACGCACGGCACAATAACCGTTGTTGCAAGAATGTTTAACGAAAACAAAGAGCTTGTAGCAAGAGATGAAATTAAAATCACAGTTATTGATGAAAGAAATATATTTGAAAAAGCTTTTGACACAATCGAAATGTTCTTTAAAGGCATTGTGGCAGGCTCATCTATGTTAGGAATAGCATCCGTTTTTTTAGGTCTCGGATTTTTTTATGGGATTATCAATCTGCCGATATCCTGGTTCAATAAAATTTTTAAAGGCTGATAAACAATAATTTATCAATATTGTTAGGCTTTTGGGGTTCTGAAAGAACAAAACAGGGTTGGATACTTGCGGTTGGAGGCTGATATATGAGATTCCTGTGGGTGAGTCAATTAACAAAATTGATTCTTGGTTTTCTTGATACAAACAAAAAAGTTAAAAGCGTAAACAAGGTTTATTTTCCCGCCTATTTTGGTGTAATAGGAACAATTTTTTCTTCGCTTTGCGGAGTGATGGTGTTTCTGGGAATAAGATATAAAGGGCCGATTTTTGTTTATATTATCGGAAGTGTATTCATTGCACTTGGTTTTTCTTTAATTAATGTGTGGCGCAATAAGCGCATTGATTTTGATGAAAACGGTTTTGAATACCGAAGCTTTTGGGGAACAAAAAGACATTATAGCTATGAGCAGATTACATCTTGTTGGGGCGACGAAAGTTACACTCTTTTTATGGATGACGGCAGAAAAATTTTTGTTGATGTGGCAATGTGCAACTCGGCAGAGTTTTATATTTTTGTGAACAAAAGGTATAATCAGCTTCACGGCAGCGGTCTGATTCCCAAAGGCAAGAAGAAAGATATTTTCAACAATAACCTGAAAAATCCGAGTGATTATATTGCCGTTTTTGTGATAATTTGTTTGTGCTGGAGCGGCATGATAGGTATAGGCATTTACGGATACAACGATATTAAAAAAATGGATGAGTCTGATTGCGAATATATTGCTTCTGAGGTTATCGGTTACCGAAGAGAAGAAAACAACCTGATTCTCACCCTGAAAGACGTTGAAGAAGAACTGCATATCGACGGATTCTATGATTTTGCGAAAAACCAAGAAGAATTTTTGGCTCTTTGTGATGCGAACAAAAAGTTTGATGCATGGTGCAGATATTCCGACGGAGAGAAATCTGTTGATTCTGCACATTATGACGTTGCCCGAATATCTTACAACGGAACTGATTTTTATTCTTTCGAAGAGTTCAACCGTTCAAGAGAAAATTCAAGGCTAATTCTTCAGGTAATAATTGTGGTGTGCACACTCTGCCTGGCAGGATTAATGGTCCTGTTTCTTGTGGTTGTAAGGAATCCTCACAAATTCAGCCCCAAGCTTGTCAAGTCTTTGATTAAGCCGTCGGAGCTTGTGGGGTGTGAATACGGAAACAAACCAAACAAGAATGGCGGAAGAAAACGGAAAAAGGGGAACTGATATGAATTTTTTTGAAACAGCTTCGGCTTTGCTTCACGACCTCGGTGTGCTTGGTGCGCTTGCAGCGTGGCCTTTTCACGGCGCATTTATGGCGGTGCTCGGTCTGTTTAGCGTTGCGTTTGAGTCTGTAATACAATTTTTTGGAGGATTGTTTTAATGGACGTTGTAATATTGACAATTCAGGAACTTGTTGTGCTTGCTATGATACTTATGATTCCTGTGATTGCACCGATTAAGATTGTGCTTGGTCTGTTTAGCGTTGCGTTTGAGAATATCGGAGGATTTATAACGGGAATGTTCTGATTTTTGTGTAGGGACAGACCTCTGTGTCTGTCCGTGCGTGTTGGGCACGCGGATTTTAGGGACGGCACAGAGGCTGTACCCTACGATGAGTTCTGTTAATCGGAAAGGGGAATGATTATGATTGTGATTCAGTATATTGAGCTGATAATTCAGGAATTTGCCATGCTTGGCTACATATTGACGGCGGCGGCACGTGGAGCATTTGATATGCTTCTGGAAAACCTCGCAGGTCTTATATGATTAGTTAAAAACGGATTTTTTCAAAACCCGTTTCTCCCCAAAACCGCGACCCTGCCGATTTGCTTCGGCAGGGTCGTTATTTTATGTTTTTCTTTAGTTGTTCGGTGTGTCTGTCATTGTGAAAACAAGCTCGCCGCCGCCCATAAGCTGCTCGTGGGTTACGTAACAACCGTCAAGTTCAACACCGTTGAGTGTGATGCTGCTCACATAAACGTTATCTGCGCTCTGGTTGTTTGCGGTAATCTTAAGCACGTTACCGTTTGAAAGGGTTACTTCTGCGCTGTCAACGTTGGGTGAGCCGAGCCAATAATTATCCGTGCCTGCAAGGGGATAGAAACCCATTGCAGAGAATACGTACCAGGAGCTTAAAGTGCCGCCGTCATCGTTGCCGTCAAGACCGTTGATATCGGTGCTGAAACGGTTTGCAAGAGTCCAGCGCACCCACTTCTGTGTGAGGTCGGGTCTGCCTGCGTTTGCGAAAAGATAGGGTGTGTGGATATCGTGCTGATTACCCACCCAGAAGCCGTGGCCGGGGTCAATTGCGGCTCTTGTGAGAGAAGCGTCTTCCATAAAGTCTTCAAGCTCGCTGACGAAATATTCTTCAGAGCCGAAAAGCTCAATCATTCCGTCAATATCCTGAAGAGCGTTCCAGCGCCACTGTCTTGCACTGCCTTCGCAATAAGCATCGGCAAACTTCTTGATCATAACGGCATCATAGAAAGAGGTGATATAGGGGCTGAAATTCCAAACGAAAGAACCGTCTGAATTTCTTGCCTGGAAATATTTTGTTTCGGGGTTGAAAACGTTTTTATAATACATTGCCTTTGCACCGTAGATTTCAGCGTCATCGGCTTTGCCGAGTGAAAGTGCAAGGTTGGCAATTGCGGCATCTTCCCACGAATATTCAACTGTTTTTGCAACTGTTCTGTCGGCGCCCTCTGCATCATAAGGAACGTAGCCGTATTTGTTATATTCCTCAACCCAGCCTCTGCCCGATTTATTTGTGGGATTATCGGATGAGTATTTCATTGCTTCATATGCCGCTTCAACGTCAAAATCGGTGATGCCCTTGAGGTAGCTTTCGGCAACAACGATGCTTGCGTTATCGCCAAACATTGAGCCCGAATAACCTGCGCCCATAGGCCATCTGGGCAGAACGCCTGCGCCCTGGTCAGCCATTGCAACAAGGCTGTTGAGGCAGTCAAGCTGAATATCCTGTCTGATAAGGGTATAAAGCGGATGGGTTGTGCGGCAGGTATCCCATAGTGACATATCGGTTCTGTAGGTATAACCCTCTGCAACGTGAACCTGCTTATCAAAGCCCAGATATTCGCCGTTAACGTCGGTGAAATTGGTGGGCATAATCATACTGTGATAAAGGGCGGTATAGAAATTTGTTTTGATTTCATCGTCACCGTCAACTTTGATAACTGAAAGAGCTTCTTCCCAATCAGCGGCGGCATTTTCTCTGACTGCGTCAAAATCAAGACCGTCTGTTTCTGCCTTGAGGTTGAGAAGCGCGTTTTCTTCGCTGACGTAGCTGATGCCGACCTTGACTTCAACGTCGGAGTTGTTGAGGTTGCCTAAGTTGAGGTCAATGCCTTTTTCTGTTATCTCATAAGACTGAACGGGCTTGCTTGTAACAGCCGCAAAGTAAGCGGGCAGACCGTCATATCTGCCTGCAAAGTTGCCCCAAAGAAGGCAACCGCCCGTGATAACACCGCTTTCTTCATCATATTCCGCATAAGCGCCTTCTGACGTGCGGTTACCTGCGGCACTTGATGCGTCGATGAAAAGGTGAGCATCGTCGGTTGTATAAAAACTGTAGCGGTGAACGCCTGTGTGGATATCCGCAGTCATTTCTGCAAGGCAGGCAACGCTGGGCAGATAAACCGCATAATAACCGGGCAAAGCTTTTTCCGTTGAATGGGAATAAGGCATAATCTTTGCACCGTTATTGCCAACGGAAGGTGTTATTCTGAAGTTGCAATAATCCTCTGAGCCTGTGCCCGAAAGTCTTGAGTGGCTGAAGCCCTTGATATGGCCGTGCTCATAGTAATAGCCCGAGGTGTTTGTTTTAACGATATATGCGCCGCCTGCAAAGCAGGTGTCTGCACCCAGACGGACCGAGCCGAAAGGAACGGTTGCCGCAGGGCTGAGCATACCGCAGGTCCAGGGAGTGCCGCCTGTACCTATGAACGGGTCAACGTACTGACCGTATTCACCCTCGGGGATTTCGGGCATTTCGATTTTTTGAAGATTGACTCCTCCGAAAATGCCTGCAAACAAAGTTTCAAACGAGAGAAAGAATGCCACGAATATTCTGATAATCGGCCACATAATATTTTCTCCTCCGACAATAATTTATGTTTTAAATATAATGCAGAAAAAACCCAATGTCAAGAACGCTTATTCAATAGCGTTAAGGTCGGCACCCTTGGTTTCTTTAACCTTGAGTGCAAAGAGAATGGCGGCAACGCTGACTGCAGGAATTGAGATTGCAAGGCAAGCCCACCAGATGGGCATTATCATCATACCGACGATGATGCTTCCGTATCCGACAACAAGACCGATGATAACCAGCAGACCCTCTGCACCAACAACCGATGCACGGATATCGGTGGGCACTTTCTCGGTCATCATAACGTTCATATAATCTCTGCCGATCCAATATGAGCCTTGATAAAGACCTGCAAAAGCACCGACAAGATAAGGATTCCAGCCGCAAAGAATGCCTGCGACAAAAAGGATATATCCGATAACGCAGGTTGCAGAGAAAAGGTTAACGGTTGTTTTTCTGCCTGCCTTATCTGCAAGGAAGCCCGAAAGGAAGGTTATTGACGCATAGATAACAGGCACCATAAACAGAGCCTTGGTTATATCCGAGGTGCTCATACCTGCGCGGTGCATTGATGATTCAAAATAAAGTGCGATGGCAGGCATTGCCGAATCGAAGATGATGTGAGCAATGATGAGCATTTTGGTATCTTGGTTAGCGAAGATATATTTAACGCCGTTAAAAACACCCGCCTGATTTCTCTGCGCCTTTTTTTGCTGTTTCTGAAGCAGTTTTTCTTTTTCTCTTTCTTCATAGGGGCGAGAGAGATAAGCGATTCTTTCGCTGATGAAAACTTTTGTATCCTTTGCAAAAAGAAGCACAAGCACAACTGCCGCAAAGCCTATAAGCGAAGGAACAAGAAAGATTTCGCGCCATTTTGTGGCATCGTTGCCCATAAGCATATCGCGCAACGTGGGAATGAGAATAACGCCTAAAATGCCGAAGCTTTTGAGGAAGCTGTAGATTTTTGCGCGGTGTTTATCGGGTGCTTCTTCAAGAATATAGATAATCTG
>JAZQYY010000020.1:0-47112 GCA_045633805.1 Acutalibacteraceae bacterium | reverse complement strand
GATTTCCTGTCCTGCTTGTAATCGGGCGTTTGTTGCTAATGATATGCCACCAGTTACAATAGCAACGCCAGACCAAATAAAAGCAGAATCGCCCACATCTTTCAAAAGTATTTTCAATATTGTTCTTAAAGTGTTCCTTGCTATATTTTTACTGGGATTGATTATTGCTGTCGTTCTCGGGGTGATTGGGATCATCCATGGTATTAATGATTCCCCGCAGCTGAGCGGCTCCGCGCATGCCGTGAACATACCAGCCGACATGCTTGCGCATTTCATTCACTGCCACCCGCTGAACCTTCCAGCTCAGCAGCATGTCATAATGGCGCAGGGCCGTACTGATTCTCTCATCGATGGTCGGGGGTGTGAAGGTTGCGCCGGCCAGCCGCTGCTTGATCTCACGGAACAACCATGGATTGCCCATCGCGCCGCGGCCAATCAGCAGACCATCCACGCCTGATTCAGTCAGATGCTTCATGGCGTCATCGCCGGTAAAAATGTCGCCGTTGCCGATTACGGGCACGGATACGCTTTCCTTGACCTGCTTTATGATTTCAAGGTTTACGGGCGGTGCATACATCTGTTTTCTTGTTCTGCCGTGAACGGTTATTGCCGCCGCACCTGCTTTTTCAAGAAGAGTTGCCATATGAACGGCATTGAGGTTATCTTCATCCCAGCCTGCACGGATTTTGACCGTAACGGGAATATCAACCGCCCGGGCAACCTTTTCTGTTATTCTTGCGGCAAGGTCGGGGTCTTTCATCAAAGCGCTTCCGCCGCCGTTACCCGCAATTTTCGGTGCAGGGCAACCCATATTGATATCAATTACGGGGCAACCCGTTGCCGCCGCTTTTTTTGCCGCTTCCGCCATTGTTTCGGGCTCACAGCCGAAAATCTGCACAGCCGCCGCCTTTTCGCTTTCGCCAAGTTGCATAAGACTGTCGGACTTTCTGTCGTGCATCGTAAGCCCCTTTGAGCTGACCATTTCGCTCACAACGTAAGCCGCACCGAATTCGATGCAAAGCTCACGGAAAGCTCTGTCCGCAACGCCTGCCATAGGTGCAAGAGCGGCATATCCTTTTATTTCAAAATTACCTATTTTCATTCGTTACTCCAAAAGATAAGTTTTATCTATGTTATCATTATTTAAAATTAATTTCAAGAATTTTCATAAAATTGCTGAAATTTACAAAATATATGTTATAATATAAAGTGGTTTAGATTGGACTTAAAAAATGAGGTGATTTCAAATGAAACTTCTTGCCATTGACGGCAACAGCATACTCAACAGAGCTTTTTACGGAATCAAGCTTCTCACCACCAAAGACGGCAAACAGTTTACAAACGGAATTTACGGATTCCTTACCATACTTTTAAGGCTCACCGATGAGGTTAAACCCGATTCGGTTGCAATTGCATTTGACGTTAAAGCTCCCACCTTCCGCCACGAGATGTATGACGGATACAAGGCTAACCGCAAGGGTATGCCGCCCGAGCTTGCACAGCAGCTTCAGCCGCTCAAGGATTTACTCTCCGCTATGGGTTATAAAATCCTTGAAGCCCCCGGTTGGGAGGCAGACGATATTCTCGGCACGCTTGCAGGTGCTTGCGGCGAAAACGATTTCTGCTATATCGCAACAGGTGACAGAGATTCGCTCCAGCTTGTCAGGGATAACGTTAACGTTTTGCTTGCTTCAACAAAAATGGGCAGACCGCAGAGCGTTTGCTATGACAGAGAAAAAATCAAAGAAGAATACCTTGTTGACGCCGAAAAAATGGTTGATATCAAGGCTCTTATGGGTGACACGTCAGACTGCATCCCGGGCGTTGCAGGCATTGGTCAGAAAACCGCACAGGACCTTGTAAGCCGCTTCGGCTCAATTGACGAAATCTACGAAAAGCTTGAAACGCTTGACATCAAAAAAGGTGTGCACGATAAGCTCGCAAGCGATAAGGATATGGCATTCTTAAGCCGTGAGCTCGGCACAATCCGCAGAGATGCGCCCGTTGAAAAGGATTATAAATTCTATATTCCCGAAGCAGTTGACAGCTTCAAGGTAACGGGTATGCTCGCACAGCTTGAGATGTTCAAGATGATTGAGCGCCTTGACCTCAAGGCTCCCGAAAAGCCTGTTGAAAGCGAATCCGCCCCCGAAATCTGCACAGACTGCTATGAGCAGGAGGATTTGAAATTCCTTTATAACAAGCTCAGAAAAGACGGCGAAGCATATTTTGTTTTTGACAGCGGCATCTTTTATTTCAAAGCGGATAACGGCGTTGCCGAAGTTGTGCCGATGAATGCGGGCTACGTTGAATTCTGCACGGAATTCCTTTTTAACAAGGACATTAAAAAATACACATATAACGCAAAGGCACTCTACGCCTTTTTCTATGATTACGGCAACGATATTGAGGTTAACAATATCTGCGGTGATGCAATGCTTTCGGCTTATCTCATCAATCCCTCATCGGGTGCATATGACCTTAAGCGAATCATTTCCGAATACGCAAACGCAGAGTTTGCCGAGGGTGATGAATCCGCCTTCTTTGCCGCTTATCTGCCCATGGCTTTTGAAAAGCTGAACGCACTTATTGATGAGCATAACCAGACAAAGCTTCTCACCGAAATTGAGCTTCCGCTTTCAAAGGTGCTTGCCTCAATGGAAAAAGAAGGTTTTCTTGTTGACGCAAAAGGTATCAGAGATTTCGGCACAATGCTTCAGGGCAGAATCGAAGGTCTTGTGGGCGATATCTATGCCGAAGCAGGCTATGAATTCAACCTCAACTCCCCAAAACAGCTTGGCGAAGCTCTTTTTGAAAAAATGGGCTTGCCTGCAAAGAAAAAAACAAAAAGCGGATATTCCACAAGTGCAGACGTGCTTGAAGGTCTTGCCGAGGATTATCCGATTGTTGCAAAAATTCTTGAATACAGAACTCTTGCAAAGCTTAAATCAACCTATTGTGACGGCTTGTTGAAAGTTATCTGCGATGACGGCAGAATCCGTTCAACCCTTAACCAGACAGAAACAAGAACAGGCAGAATTTCTTCAACAGAACCCAATCTTCAGAATATCCCCGTGCGAAGCGAACTCGGCAGAGAGATGAGAAGATTCTTTAAAGCCCGTGACGGTTGGACTCTGATTGATGCCGACTATTCGCAGATTGAACTGCGTGTGCTTGCTCACGTTGCAAACGACGAAAATATGCTTAACGCTTTCAATAACGGTGACGATATCCACGCAATCACCGCTTCGCAGGTGTTCAATATGCCGCTGATGATGGTTACTCCCCTTATGCGAAGCAGAGCAAAAGCAGTTAACTTCGGCATTGTTTACGGCATCGGTGCTTTCTCGCTGGCAAAGGATATCGGCGTTTCAAGAGCAGAGGCAGACAGCTACATCAAAGGCTACCTTGCAAACTTCGGCGGTGTCAGCCGCTATATGAAAGACGTTGTTGAAAAGGCAAAAGAAAACGGCTACGTTGAAACCGTTTTCGCAAGAAGAAGATATCTGCCCGAGTTAAGCTCATCAAACGCTATGATGCGTGCATTCGGTGAAAGAGTTGCACTGAATATGCCTATTCAGGGCACAGCGGCTGATATTATCAAAATCGCGATGATAAGAGTCTGGCAAAAGCTCAGCGAACAGCATCTGCGAGCAAGGCTGATTATGCAGGTTCACGACGAACTGATTGTTGAAGCTCCCGAAGAAGAAGCAAATGCCGTTGCACAAATCGTTAAGCAGGAAATGGAAAACGCAGTTAAAATGCGCGTTGCAATGCAGGCAGACGTTGGCATTGGCAAAACGTGGTTTGACGCTAAATGAGTGAATAACAATGAATATTTTATTTGTATGCACGGGCAACACCTGCCGCAGTCCGATGGCTGAGGGCATATTCAAAAAAATTGTTGCCGATAAAAATTTAAAAGATATAAACGTTTCGAGTGCAGGTCTTTTTGCTATGACAGGTGACGAAGCCTGCGAAAATGCCGTTAAGGCGGCTGAGCGCTTCGGTTGCGATATCTCTGCTCACAGAGCAAGACGCATCACCTCTTACGTGCTTGACGAAACGGACAAGTTTGTTTGTATGACTCCCGAGCACGCAACAAGCCTCGCTCTCTATGTACCGCGCGAAAAGATAACCGTTCTCGCAGGCGGTATCCCCGACCCTTACGGCGGTAATCTTGAAACCTATCTTACCTGTGCAAACAGCATAAAAAACGCACTTGTTGCACAGTTTGAAGAGATTATTGCGGAGGCGGAGATATGAGTTTTACCGTTACCGCAATGCAGGCAGAGCACGTTGCCGAAATTGCAAGACTTGAAAAAGAATGCTTTTCTTCGCCCTGGAGTGAAGCCGCCCTTGCAGAGGAGCTTTCAAACCCCGATTCGCATTTTCTTGTTGCGGAATGTGACGGAATTGCAGGCTATATCGGTGTGCAGGAAATCTGCGGCGAGGCTTATATAACAAACGTTGCGGTTTTTGAAAATCACCGCAAAAAAGGCATCGGCAGAGCCCTTGTCAGAGCCGCCGCTGACGGCGCAAAACAGAGAAATTGTGAATTCATTTCTCTTGAAGTCCGTGTCAGCAACTCTCCTGCCATTTCCCTTTATGAATCCGAGGGCTTTGAGAAGCTCGGAGTAAGAAAGAATTTTTACACTTCGCCCACAGAGGATGGAGCGATTTATACCAAATATTTTTTCAAAGAGGTATCGGAATGAAAATACTTGCTATTGAATCATCCTGCGACGAAACCGCAGCCGCTGTTGTTGAAGACGGCAGAAAAGTGCTCTCAAGCGTTATAGCTTCGCAGGTAAAAGAACATATCGTTTACGGCGGTGTTGTGCCCGAAATAGCTTCAAGAATGCACACACAGGCAATCTCAGGCGTTGTTGCAAAAGCTCTTGAAGATGCAAACATCACCTACTCTGACCTCGATGCTATTGCCGTGACCTATGCACCCGGTCTTATCGGAGCTTTGCTTGTTGGTCTGAACTTTGCAAAGGGTCTTTCATATTCAACAGGTCTGCCGCTCGTGCCCGTTCATCATCTGCGTTCACACATTGCGGCAAACTATATCACCCAGCCCGAGCTTGAGCCGCCCTTCCTTTGCCTTGTTGTTTCGGGCGGTCACAGCCACATTGTTGCGGTTAACAGCTACACCGATTTCACCATCATCGGCAGAACCCGTGACGATGCCGCAGGCGAATGCATGGATAAAGCTGCAAGAGCAATGGGTCTGCCCTACCCCGGCGGCGTTAACCTTGACAGAATCAGCGTTGACGGTGACCCCTCTCTTTATAAACTCCCCAGACCTCACGTTGACGGCAGTGAATATGATTTCAGCTTTTCGGGTCTTAAAACTGCGGTTGTTAACACAATCCATAACGCAAAGCAAAAAGGTCTTGAAATCAGCATCCCCGACCTCGGTGCCGCTTGCATTGAAACGGTTGCGGACTGTCTTGTTAAAAACACCGTCAAAGCGGCTGAAGAATACGGCTTCAAAAAGATTGCGCTTGCAGGCGGCGTTTCTGCAAACTCACGCCTGAGAGCAAGAATGAAAGCCGTTTGCGAAGAAAAAGGCTGGGAACTCTTTATGCCCGAGCTTTCTCTTTGCGGTGACAATGCGGCAATGGTCGGCGCACAGGGCTATTATGAATTCCTCAAAGGCAACGTTGCTTCTCTTGACCTTAACGCTTATGCCACAATGCCGATTGATGAATGAAGCCATACAGATTGCATATGGTATATAAAAATATTTTATATAACGCAACATATTGACTTTTATTTTGTTTTTGATATAATTAAAATGGGTTAAGTTGGAAATGATATTAACGTGTGTTTGTGATAATCCACAAAAATCATTCCCCATTTTTTAAATTTGTTAATTTTTAGTTGGTTTTCCACAAACGAAAGGAGAAGAAAACATGACATCAAATAAGAGCATCCTTTCCTGGATTCAGGAAAAAGTTGAACTCGTTAAGCCCGACAATATTGTTTGGATTGACGGTAGCGAAGAACAGCTTGAAGCCCTCCGCGCAGAAGCTTGTGCAACAGGCGAAATGATCAAGCTTAACGAAGAACTCCTTCCCGGCTGCTATCTTCACAGAACAGCAGTTAACGACGTTGCCAGAGTTGAAGGCAGAACCTTCATCTGCGCACCCACAAAAGAAGAAGCAGGCCCCACAAACAACTGGATGGATCCCGCTGAAGCTTATGAAATGCTCTATGCTATCGCAAAAGACAGCTACAAGGGCAGAACAATGTATGTTATCCCCTATTCAATGGGTCCTGTTGGCTCAAAGTTCTCAAAGGCAGGCATTGAGCTCACAGACTCAATCTATGTTGTTCTCAACATGGCTATCATGACAAGAGTCGGCAAAGACGTTCTTGAAGCTCTCGGCGACAGCAACGACTGGGTTCGCGGTCTTCACTGCAAGTGCGACATCGACGAAGAAAAGAGATATATCTGCCAGTTCCCCCAGGATAACACAATCATCTCAGTTAACTCAGGTTACGGCGGAAACGTTCTTCTCGGCAAAAAGTGCTTCGCTCTCAGAATCGCTTCATACCAGGGTAAGAACGAAGGCTGGCAGGCAGAGCATATGCTCATCCTCGGTCTTCAGAAGCCCGATGGCGAAATCAGATATATCTGCGCTGCATTCCCCTCAGCTTGCGGCAAAACCAACCTTGCTATGCTCATTCCCCCCGAGGGATATTATAAGAACGGCTATCGCGTATGGTGCGTAGGCGACGATATTTCATGGATCCGCAAGGGCGAAGACGGCAGACTCTATGCTATCAACCCCGAAAACGGCTTCTTCGGCGTTGCTCCCGGCACAAACGATAAGTCCAACCCCAACGCTCTTGCATCAACAAAGCAGGGCACAATCTTCACAAACGTTGCTCACAACCTTGACAACAACACAGTTTGGTGGGAAGGTCTTGATAAGAATCCTCCTGCAAACGCAATCGAATGGAAGGGCAACCCCTGGAACGGTCAGGAAAGCACAGAAAAGGGTGCACATCCCAACAGCCGTTTCACAGCTCCTGCAAAGAACTGCCCCTGCATCAGCTCAGAATTTGAGAATCCCCAGGGCGTTCCCGTTTCTGCTATCGTATTCGGCGGCAGACGCGCAAAGCTTGCTCCCCTCGTTTATCAGTCAAGAGATTGGAACCACGGCGTATTCGTTGGCTCAATCATGGCATCAGAAACAACAGCTGCAGCTGCAGGCGCAGTTGGGGTTGTTCGCCGTGACCCCATGGCAATGCTTCCCTTCTGCGGCTACAACATGGCTGATTACTGGCAGCATTGGATCAACATCGGTGCAGGTCTTGACCCCGAAAAGGCTCCCAAGATCTTCAACGTTAACTGGTTCCGTAAGGATGACGAAGGCAACTTCATGTGGCCCGGTTTCGGCGACAACCTTCGTGTTCTTGATTGGATCATTGACCGTTGCGAAGGCAAGGTTGATGCTGACGAAACAGCTATCGGCTTTGTTCCCAAGGCAGAGGATATCAACCTTGAAGGCATCGAAGACGAAGTAAGCGCAGACCAGCTCAAGGAACTTCTCAGCGTTGACGTTTCCCTCTGGGGCGACGAAATCGCAGGTATTGAAGAATTCTACGGCAAGTTTGACAAGATCCCCGATGCACTTGCAGCAGAGCTCAACACTCTTAAGAACAACATTAAATAATTATCACGGCGGCATTCAGAGTGAATGCCGCCTGTTTTTTGAGGTAACATATGAAAGAATATAAATACATTCTGTTTGACCTTGTCGGCACGCTGACCGACCCTGCCGTGGGCATAACTACCAGCGTTGCCTATGCCCTGAAAAAATTCGGCATTGAGGTTAAAGATATATCAGACCTCAACCATTTTATCGGTCCTCCCCTGCTTGATTCGTTTATGGCTGATTACGGTTTCAGCAAAGAAAAAGCGCAAACAGCTATCGATTATTACAGAGAACGTTTCCGCGTTAAGGGTCTTTATGAAAACGTGGTTTATGACGGTGTGCCTGAAATGCTTGAAAAACTAAAAAATGGCGGCAAAAAACTGGTTCTTGCCACCTCAAAGCCCGAGCCGTTTGCAAGAGAAATCATGAGGCATTTCGGACTGGATAAATATTTTGAATTTATAGCAGGCAGCAACTTTGACGGCACACGCACTGCCAAAGCAGAGGTTATTGAATATGCACTTGAAAGTGCTGATATCAGTGATAAATCCGCCTGCATAATGATTGGCGACAGAGAGCACGATATCATCGGAGCAAACAAAACAGGGCTCGATTCTATAGGCGTGCTTTACGGCTTCGGAAGCAAGGATGAACTGCAAAGCGCAGGCGCAACTTTCATTGCCGAAAACGTTACCGACATAGTAAAACTTATTATAAAATAAAAAACGGGGCTGACTTTCGTCAGCCCCGTTAATTTTTAATTAAAACTCTGATGTATAGCCGAGATCAACGTTGAGATCTTCGATAACAATCTCTACATCTTCAATAGCAATTTCAGCATATCCTATGGTTAAGCAAACGTCATATGTCCATTCACCTGCAATGATTTCGCCCGTTGCATCGTCGATCATACAAGCAACCTTGCAGTTGGTATAGGTGAGTGCAACCGTATCTTCACCGTCTGAAAAAGCCGAACCGAGTTCTTTCAACGCGCCTTCAATGTCACCGAGTGTTCCCATTGCTCTTGAAACAGGACCTGCGGTATAAGCATCGGAGCTGAAATCATCAGCCTGATCCTTAACCTCAATGATAACGGTTGTTTTGCCGTTTTCGGTGCTTGATTTTGCGCTGATAACGTCGTCTGCAGTCAGCAAGCCTTCACCAGGAATATCGTAGTCTTCAAAAACTGTTTCTGCAAGAATGTCGTTAATCAGAGGTTTGGCAATCATAGCAACCGTTGCACCTGTTGCGCCGCCAACCGAAAGCTTATCAAGCTCCATTTTGCTTTCAACAAGGGGGGCATCTTCATCGGTTTTGATTACAGCCGCATTATAAATTTCAAGAACCTGTGCAGCATTGCTGTTAACGTTTTCGCCAAGAACAAATCTGGGTTCTTCTTCAGCACCAAGACCGAAAATATTCATTATCGCCATGAAGAATGAAACAAAAACGGAAATGATTTTTGAAAAAATTGCCATAAAAACCAACCTTTCTTTATTTGGTAATTAAATTATATCACCGGCTACAAACGTTGTCAATTGAGTTTTTTCAGCCTTTCATATTCTTCGTCGGTTATATCAATAATACCGCCGTGCTTGAAGCCGTAAGGGAACGAAAAGCCTTCGTTCATACGCTCAAAAACAGCCTTGCCGGGTTCATCCGAAACAAAAGGAACGTAACCCATTTTTTCTTTTTCACAACCGAAGAAATCAAGGAACAGACACCATCTGCCGTCAGCCAGCACACAGCTTGTAGGGCCTTCGTAAGAGCCGGGGTTTTTGATTTCTTCGTGCATATATTTTTCAAAAGTCTCATCGTGCTCATACGGACCATAGAGATTTTTTGAGGTTGCGTGCATATTCATCGGCGGTTTTTCTGCATTCTTATAGAAAAGATGATAAGTGTCACCGAATTTTCTGATATGCGAATCAAGAATTTCGTTATCCTTTGTGAAAAAGAGCTTCGGCTCTGAAAAAGTTTCAAAATCCTTTGTTACGCTGCAATAAATTGACATATGCTTGAAATCGGTTTCGGCAACGGTTGAGCCCCAATGGATAAGATATTCTTCGTTTTCATCATCGAAGAATATCTCGGGCGCCCACATACAGCCGAAATCATCTCTGCCAAAGTGGACAAGCTTTTCTTCGCTGAAATTTATAAGGTCATCGGTTTTCCACATTCGCAGGCATTTGCTGCCTGTGCTGTTTATATTTTTCCAGTCGAGGTTGAGGTTTTCATCATAACGGTAAGCAACGCAAAGATCGGTTGTGATAATCACAAAGCCGCCTGTATGTAAACGGATAATCTCAATATCACGGCAACCTTTTTCACCAAGCTTGGCGGTGAGAATCGGCTTGCCGCCGTTTACTTCTTCCCAATTGAAGCCGTCACGGCTGATACCGAAATAAACCTGCTCACCGTCAGGTGTTATTTTTTCTTTGAAATGAGTGAAAAGATAGGGCATATTTTTGCTCCTTTCTAAATTAAAACAAGCTTGCAAAGGTAATTGCCGATGCAAGCTTGTTGTGTTTTTATTTTACTTTACGGGAACGAGCTTTTCTTTGCCGCCCATATAAGGTCTGAGAGCAACGGGAATATCAACGCTGCCGTCGGCATTGAGGTTATTCTCAAGGAATGCAATGAGCATTCTGGGAGGCGCAACAACAGTGTTGTTGAGAGTGTGAGCGAAATATTTGCCGTCTTTGCCGTTAACTCTGATTTTAAGTCTGCGTGCCTGTGCATCGCCGAGGTTTGAGCAGGAGCCAACCTCGAAATATTTCTTCTGTCTGGGTGACCATGCTTCAACATCAAATGATTTAACCTTGAGGTCCGCAAGGTCGCCTGAGCAGCATTCAAGAGTTCTTACAGGGATATCAAGTGAGCGGAAAAGATCAACTGTATTCTGCCAGAGCTTTTCAAACCACATCATGCTTTCTTCGGGCTTGCAGACAACAATCATTTCCTGCTTCTCGAACTGATGGATTCTGTAAACGCCTCTTTCCTCAATGCCGTGTGCACCCTTTTCTTTACGGAAGCAGGGTGAATAGCTTGTGAGGGTATGGGGCAGAGTTGCTTCGTCAACGATTGTGTCGATATATTTACCGATCATTGAGTGTTCGCTTGTGCCGATAAGATAAAGGTCTTCGCCCTCAATCTTATACATCATAGCATCCATTTCAGCAAAGCTCATAACGCCTGTTACAACGTTGCTTCTGATCATAAAGGGAGGCACGCAATAAGTAAAGCCGCGCTCAATCATAAAATCTCTTGCATATGAGATGCAAGCAGAATGAAGGCGGGCAATATCACCCATAAGGTAATAGAAACCGTTACCTGCAACGTTTCTTGCGGCATCAAGGTCGATGCCGTTGAAGCGTTCCATAATTTCTGTATGATAAGGAATCTCAAACTCGGGAACAACGGGCTCACCGTATTTGGTAACCTCAACGTTTTCGCTGTCATCTTTACCGATAGGCACGCTGGGATCGATGATGTTGGGGATAATCATCATAATCTTTGTAACCTTCTCGGCATATTCAGCTTCAAGCTTTTCGCATTCTGCAAGTCTTTCGGAAAACTCCGTTACCTTTGTTTTTGCAGCCATAGCTTCTTCTTTTTTACCCTGAGCCATAAGCGCACCGATTTCTTTTGAAACCTTGTTGCGGTTTGCTCTGAGAGAGTCAGCTTCAGTCTTGACTGCTCTTGACTTCGCATCAAGTTCGATTACTTCGTCAACAAGAGCAAGCTTTGAATCCTGAAACTTCTTTTTAATATTCTCTTTTACGATATCGGGATTTTCTCTTAAAAATTTAATATCGAGCATAATTTCAACTCCTAAAAAGTTCTGAAATCTATTTTAATCCATTTTTGACAAAAAATCAACTGCATCCGCAACATATTTATCGTCTGCAAGTTCAATTGCACCCTTGTCAACAAGAGCGGCAGTTGCAGGGTTGATGGGAATTCTTGCAAGAACGGGAACGTCAAGCTCTTTTGCAACCTCTTCAAGTTTGCTTTCGCCGAAAGCAAAAATCTTTTTGCCGCAATCGGGGCACTCAACGTAGCTCATATTTTCAACAAGACCGAGAACGGGAATGTTCATCATCTTTGCCATATTGAAAGCCTTTTTAACAATCATTGTTACGAGGTCCTGCGGAGTTGTAACAATAACAATGCCGTCAACGGGAAGATTCTGGAAAACGGTGAGCGAAACGTCACCTGTTCCGGGAGGCATATCAACAAACATATAGTCAACGTCACCCCAGGCAACGTCCTTCCAGAACTGCTGAATAACGCCCGAAATAACGGGGCCTCTCCAGACAACGGGTGAATCCTCACTCTCGAGAAGAAGGTTAACAGACATAATCTTGATGCCTGTGTTGCTTTCTTCGGGCAGAAGACCTGTTTCGTCTGCCTTTGCTCTGGTTTTGATGCCGAATGACTTGGGGATTGAAGGACCTGTGATATCTGCATCAAGCACTGCACAGGCATTACCTCTTGCCTGCATAGCACTTGCAAGCATTGACGTTACAAGTGACTTACCAACACCGCCCTTACCGCTCACAACGCCGATAACTTTTTTAACGTTGCTGAAAGGACCGCTGGGAATTCTTAAATCTTCTTTTTTTGATGAGCAGCCGCCCGCTGATGAACAGCTTGAGCAGTTGCCGCTGCATGACTGGCTCATAGTTATATCTCCTATCTGAAACTAAAATGAATTACTTTATTATCAGCCGCACAAGCTCTGTGAGAGCATATATAAGCGGCATATGAGCAACATAAATTATCAAAGCGTTTCTGCCCAAAACACCGAGGGGTTTTATCCTCTGAGGATAAGTCCAGGCAGGGAAGCTTTTTTCTTTGAAATATCTGCCCGCAAAAACGCCTGCAAAGAAAATAAAAATACTTGGAAAAATCGGAAAATAATCTGCTGAAAAGAAATCTGATGAATAAATACCGAGCGGTGCAAGGTAATTGTTTGCGTAAAGTGATTCGGGAATTTCAAGGGTCAGAATTTCACCGTAGTTTAAAAAGCCTGTTGAAATCCCGCTTGTGAACGGATATAAAACCGCACAGGCAACAATACCTGCAAACGGTGAAACCTTGCTGAGCGGTTTCTGAAGCAGAGCACACGTGAGCACGCAAACCGCAAGCAGATGAAGAATGCCGAAATAAATTTCGCACTCAACAAAATTAAGCTTCGGCATAACAACCACAGTTGCGATGGTTATAACTGCCGCCGCGCCGAGAATCTTCAGCCCCCTTTTCAGGTTGCTTTTTGAGAGCGAGCAGGATATGCCGCAAATAAAAATAAAAAGACCTGCAAAAAACGGTTGCACGGGCATAAAAAACTTAAACAACTTATCCGCCCATTCGTAGCCGTACATTGAACCGAGGATATAAAATGCGTGGTAAAAAACCATACATAAAACCGCAAAGCCGCGCACTTCATCGAGGAAGAATATTCTTTTTTTATCAGTCAGCTTCATCGGCGGTTTTTCCTTATATTTTTTATTAAATAGTATTTTATCATATTGTATCAAAAATGCAAGCATTTATTGACTTTATTAAGTATTTGTTTTAAAATACACAATAGATAATTATGCATTCAAAGGAGAATTGCTATGATTGACAAAATCAGAGAATTACTTTTTAAAATTTTCAAGAAAGAAAGCTTTCTCGGCAAGCTTATCGATAAATTTTTCACGCGCGAAATGATTTCTTATATTTTCTTCGGTGTGCTCACAACCGTTGTTAACCTCCTGACTTTTTATGTCTTTAAAGAGTTTTTCATAAAAATCGGTTGGAGCGGTATCCTTAACACCGCCATATCCTCTCTCGGTTGGGAAAGCGCATTGAAATTCCTTTCAGGCGGCTCCGAATACCTCGACGCAAACACAATCGCCTGGGTTGTCGGCGTGCTTTTTGCATTCTTCACAAACAAGCTGTTTGTTTTCGAATCCAAAAGCTGGAGCCCTGCCGTTGCAGGCAAAGAATTCGTCGGCTTTGTCGGCGCAAGAATTTTCTCGTTTGTTGTTGAAAGCGTTATGATGTTCGTAATGGTCAGCGTTCTTAACTGGCATGAGCTTGTTGCTAAAATTATTGTTGCGGTTGTTGTTGTTATTCTCAACTACGTTTTCAGCAAGCTTTTCATTTTCAAAAACAAAGAGGAAAAATAAATGATTGAAATCATAACCGCCAAGCCCAACGAAATTGAAATCGGGCAAAGCGCAATTGAAGAATATCTCGGCTATTTCGGTGCCAAGGTCACAGATGAACTCTTGCCGATAATTGATGAGTGTAAAAAAGAGTTTCTTGGTTGCGTCGATTACAAAGCCTGTATAATGCAGGTTGAATGCTGCGAAAAAGACGGTAAAATCTGTCTTGATTTTATGCAGAGTGAAAGCAAATCGCTTGCAGGCAACCTTAAAAATTGCGAAATTGCTTTTGTGTTTGCCGCAACAACAGGTGCGGCGGTGCAAAGGTTAATTGCAAGAAACGCTCTTATTTCACCCGTTAAGGGTATGGTGACGGATGCAATCGGGTCAGCGGCAATCGAAGCTTTCTGTGATTATATCAACCGCAAGGTTGGCGATACGGATTATCTGCGTCCCCGATTCAGTCCGGGCTACGGCGATTTACCGCTTGATTGCCAGCAGATTCTGCTTGACAGCCTTGAAGCAAAAAAGCATATCGGTCTTGCACTCACAGAGAGCAAAATGCTCACACCCGTTAAATCCGTAACGGCAATAATCGGTGTTTCAAAAGAAAAAACAAAATGCAAAAACAAAAAGGGCTGTATGGTCTGTGACCGCAAAAACTGCCCCTATTCGTAATGAGGTTTCGCAATGAATATTCTTGAAAAAATCAAAAACGGAATAACTTACGTTGACGGCGGCGCAGGCACGCTTCTGCAGTCCTGGGGACTCGAAGCAGGTGTTTCTCCCGAAACCTGGAATATAACCAACCCCGATAAAATTCAAAAAATGCACCGCCTTTATCTTGAGGCAGGTGCTAACATCATAACAGCCTGCACTTTCGGTGCAAACAGACTTAAGTTTGATAACCTTGAAGAAATCATCACATCGGCAATCGCAAATGCAAAAGAAGCCTGCAAGGGCTTTGACGCTTACGTTGCTCTTGACATCGGTCCCACAGGCAGAATGCTTGAGCCGCTTGGTGATTTGCCGTTTGAGGAAGCGGTTTCTGTTTTTGCAGAAACTGTCAGAATCGGTGCAAAGGCAGGCGCAGACCTTGTTCTGATTGAAACGATGAACGATTCTTACGAAACAAAAGCGGCGGTGCTTGCGGCAAAAGAAAACTGCGATTTGCCCGTTTTTGTTACCAATGCATACAGCGATAACGGCAAGCTTATGACAGGTGCCGACCCTGCCGCAATGGTTGCAATGCTTGAAGGTCTCGGCGTTGATGCGCTTGGAATGAACTGTTCAATGGGTCCGAGGCAGATGCTTGAGATTGCCGCAGAAACGGCAAAATACGCTTCCGTGCCGATTATTGTTAACCCAAATGCAGGTCTGCCCAAAATGGTTGACGGCAAGAGCGTTTTTGACGTTGATGCAGAAGAATTTTCTGATATTATGTGCGAAATCGTTGCCGCAGGTGCAACAATCATCGGCGGTTGTTGCGGCACAACTCCCGAATATATCCGCAAAACGGTTGAGAAAACAAAAAATCTGCCGTTTGCACTTCCCGAAAAGAAAAACAAAACCGTTGTTTCCTCATACACTCACGCAGTTGAAATCGGCAATGCGCCCGTGATTATAGGCGAGCGCATCAATCCCACAGGCAAAAAGCTTTTCAAAGAAGCTCTTCGCAGAAACGATTTGAATTATATTCTGAACGAAGGTGTTTCACAGCATAAAAAAGGTGTTTCAATTCTTGACGTTAACGTCGGTTTGCCCGAAATTGACGAAAAGGCAATGCTCACAAGCGTTGTTTCATCTCTTCAGGCGGTTTCGGATTTGCCGCTTCAGATTGACACCGTCGACTATGACGCAATGGCGGCGGCAATGAGAATTTATAACGGCAAAGCTCTTATCAATTCCGTTAACGGCAAGCCCGAAAGTATGGCGGCAGTATTTCCGCTGATAAAAAAATACGGCGGCTGTGCAATAGCCGTTACGCTTGACGAAAACGGCATACCTTCAACCGCTGAGGGCAGAGTTGCCGTTGCAGAAAAAATTATCGCTGAAGCCGCAAAATACGGCATCGGCAAAAACGAGATTATCGTTGACCCGCTTGCGATGGCGGTTTCAAGCGATATGAACAGTGCAAACGTTACTCTTGAAGCAGTCAGAATACTCAACGCAAAGGGTATACGCACAAGCCTCGGAGTTTCAAACATTTCTTTCGGTCTGCCCTCAAGAGCAGACGTGAATGCGGTTTTCTACACAATGGCAATGCAATGCGGTCTTGACTGTGCAATCATCAATCCGCATTCCGATGAGATGATGAAAGCCTGGCACGGCTTTATGGCTCTCACGGGAAAAGATGCAAACTGCTGTGATTACATTGAGTTTGCGTCAAATCAGACTCCCGCAGAAGCCAAAACCTCCGTCGCAACAGATACTCTCGAAAACGCAATCATTAAAGGTCTTAAGGATTCCGCATATAATCTCGCCTGCGAAGCACTCAAAACCGTTTCGCCGCTTGAGGTTATCGACAAAATGATTATCCCTGCGCTCAACACCGTAGGCAAAGGCTTTGAAGCAAAAACCGTTTATCTGCCACAGCTTCTTATGAGTGCTGAAGCGGCAGGCAAAGCGTTTGAGGCGGTTAAAGCGGCAATGCCTGCAGGCGAAAGCAAAAAAGGCAGAATCGTTATTGCAACCGTCAAGGGCGATATCCACGATATCGGCAAAAACATCGTAAAAACCCTGCTTGAAAATTATGGCTACGAGGTTATTGACCTTGGCAAAGACGTTGCACCTGAAGCGGTTGTTGAAGCCGCAAAATCAAGCGGAGCAAAGCTTGTTGGCTTGAGCGCGCTTATGACAACAACCGTGCCTGCAATGGAAGAAACAATCAAGCTTCTTCGCAAAGAATTGCCCGATTGCAAGGTGACGGTCGGCGGTGCAGTTATGACAGAGGAATATGCCGCAATGATCGGCGCAGATAATTTCTCACCCGATGCAATGCACGGTGTCAGATATGCCGAAGAGCTTTTTGGCTGAGCAAAACAAAACCAAAGGATGTGAAACAATGATTAAGAAAAACACTACTCTTGAGCTTCTCAAATTGATAGCTTCATATATGGTTGTTTTCATTCACGTTTCATTTCTCGGCAACACAGGTATCGTTATGGATGCGCTTGCCCGTTTTGCCGTGCCGCTGTTTTTCGTAACGTCAGGCTTTTTCTCATATCAGATCACACCCGAAAAAATCAAAGAAAGAATAAAGCACATCTTAAAGCTGATTATTATGGCTACTTTGTGCTATATTATATTTGACATTTCGGAACTTATATTGAGCGGAAATATCGGCGGAATTCTCCCCTATCTGCTCGAAATTCTGCACCCCGTTATGATACTCAGACTTATAGTTTTCAACAAGCCCGTCAGCAGCGGTCATCTGTGGTACTTATGGGCAATGCTTTACGTTTACTTCGTTTTCTATTTCATAACCAAACGGAAATTTGAAGAAAATAAAATTTTCAAACTCTCCGTTTTTCTTTTGGCATTACATATTTTGCTCGGCGAAGGTCTTTCCCTTTTCGGCATAACGATTCCCATTATGGTTATAAGAAATTTTGCGTTTATGGGATTCCCGTTATTCGCATTCGGTCTGTTTATTAAAAAACATCGCGACCGAATATGCCGCGTTCACGATATAGTCCTCGTCCCTGCGACTCTTATCGGTGTTGCCGCTTCTCTCGGCTCACGGTTTCTTTTCGGCAAAAACGAACTCTATGCAGGAACCTTGCTCGTTTTATTTGCCGCCGTTGTTGCTTTTTTAAAGCACCCGAATCCAAAAGCATTCGCTTTTATGAACCGACTCGACGGATGCAGCACTTATATTTATATTTTCCACATTATGGTGTCGTCTGTTCTTAGCAGAATTTATGAAGCTTTTAATATCGGTTACGTTGCTTCAACAAATCTCCATCCCCTGTGGGTGTGCGTTGCCACAACAATTTTGGCATTCATCATAGTTCAGGCAAAATCAATGATAAAAAAGAACAACACTCCAAACAACAACCAAACTGTTTTGAAATAAAAAAACCCACGCCCGAAAGAGCGTGGGTAAATTTTTTATAACGTTAAATCAAAGCTTCATTCCGAAGGCAACGTCATCTTCGTTCTGCTCGATAAGCTCAAATCCGCGCTTTTTATAAAAGCCTTTACCTGTTTCATTTCTTGCGCCTGCGGTAAGCATAACGCCGCAAACACCCTTGCTCTTAAGATGCTCAAAAAGAGCGTTAACGAGCTCGCCGCCGTATCCCTTGCGATGATATTCGGGCAGAATATCGATATGAAGATGAGCAGGATAAACATCCTTATATTTTTCCTGAAGAAGATAAGCGGTGCTTGCCCATTCATAGCGTCCCTCATATTGCTTTGAAAGCGGCAGATATTTCGCATCGTAAACAGCCTTGAATTTATCGAAATCCTCTGCGCAGATAACATAACCAACCGCCTTACCGTTATCATCAAGCACAAAGCAATTTTCAGGTTCGTTTTCTATGTAATAATTGCAAAAGGTATCAAGAATGAATGCCTGCGTTTCGGGCGAATCATCGTTGGGCCCCTCGCTGTTAAGGCAGGCAAACTGAACACCTCTATAATCTTTTTCATCATATTTTCTTACTGAAACCATTTTTACCTCTCCTCGGTTAATTCTTATTTGATAATACACCAAAATGAAATTAAATTCAATAGCCATATTGAAATTGACATATATTTGTGTATAATTATAATTAGGAATTATTTTCAAAATATTGTTCGGGGTGATAAAAATGAATTTTACAAAAAAAGCAATCGAAACCCTTTCAAAAGGGATTATCAGCGCTATGCCTGCAAGCTATTTCACAAGCGCAGAAATTGCAAACAGATATATGCTTAAAGGCGATGATAAATTCAGCACCGAAGCAGGCGGTTTTTTCACCTGCGGCTTTGCAAAAGCCGTCCTCACACCCGATGACGTTGCAAGCGGCACTTATTTTATTGCAGGCTACGGATCAAATAACCCTGCAAAAGGTGTGCTTGACGATATGTTTGCCCGCGCCGTTTATATTGACGATAACACAGGCAGAGGCGGCGTTATTATGTGCAGCATCGATGCCGTCGGCATCAGCCGCAAGGATATAAACGATATCAGAAAGCTTGTTATTGAAAGCAAAAAAATCCCCGCCCTCAAATCAATTTCAGTTGCCGCAACCCACTCTCACTCCGCAGTTGACACACAGGGCTTATGGGGCGAAAAGCTCTTTAAAAGCGGCAGAAACGAAGCTTTTATGCAAAAGCTTAAAGCAAAGGCTGCCGACGCAATCATTGCCGCTTATGAAAACAGAAAAGACGGCAAGCTCTTTTATGCCGTAACAGAAACTGTTGATATGCAGTTTGACTGCCGAACTCCGATTGCATATGACAAAAACCTAACAAGAATCCGTTTTGAGGCTTTTGATAAATCCGAAGAAATTCATCTCATCAATTTTGCTTCTCACGCAGAGCTTCTCGGCAGCGAAACAAAAAATATCAGTGCCGATTTCCCTGCATATATGATTAAAGAAATCGAGGCAAACAACGCAAACACAAACGCAGTTTTCTTCAACGGTGCAATCGGCGGTATGATTTCGGCAAAAGAAATCAAAAAGGTTTACCGTGAAGAAATTGACTGCGAGGCTTACACAAAAGAATTCGGTAAAGCTCTGGGTGAAATTTCAAACGCACTCTCAAACGAAACCGAAATCGAGCCGCTTATCAACGTTAAATCCGCACCGATTGAAATTGAAGCTTCAAACTTTGTTCTTATCCTTGCAAGGCTTCTCAAGGTGCTCAATAACGATATTCTCCGCTTCACAAAAAGAAGCACCGCATATATCAGCTCCGAGGTCGGTTATCTCGAACTCGGCAAAGGCAGAATAGGCGCATTCCTTGTGCCGGGTGAGCTTTTCCCCGAGCTCTGGAACGGTGAATTCCTGCCCTCCTGGGAATCGGCAACAGGCAAACGCGCAGAATATAAGATTCTCAAAGAAATGTGCAATTGCGACCACCAGTTTGTTATGGGTCTTTGCAACGATGAACTCGGTTATATTATCCCTGATAACGACTTCCTTCTTCACGAAAAAACGCCTTATATCGACAATGCAAAAGACATTTTAGGCAGAAGCCATTATGAAGAAACAAACTCAACGGGTCCGAACACCGCAAGAAAAATCCTCACCGAAACAGATAAGCTTATCGCTTCGGTAAAATAAAACAGAACGGAGAATAGCCGTGAAATATTATCTCGGAATTGACGGCGGAGGAACAAAAACAACCGCCGCCGTATCTGACGAAAACGGAAACATAATCACAAAAGCCACAGGCAAAACAATCAACTTTTATGCTGTCGGTATGGAAGCTTCACGCAAAAACCTCAAAGAGGTTATTGATATTCTTGCCCAAAAGCTTGGCACAAATCACTTTGAAGCCGCTTTCATCGGTTGCTCTGCACTTGACGATGAAGCCGATGAAGCAACGCTCAACGCTCTTTGCGGTGGAATTATAAACGCTGAAAAAACCGCAATGAACAGCGACGTTTACGTTGCGCTCAAATCCGCAAACGGTAACTGCGTTGCAGTTTGCGGCACAGGCTCAATGGCAGTTGGTGAAAAGGCTGACGGAAGCATTGCCGTTAAAGGCGGCTGGGGTCACATCATCGGTGACGAAGGCTCTGCATATTCTATCGCGGTCAACGCTCTCAAAAATTGCTGTTTTATGTGCGATAAAAACGAAAGCTCTCCCCTGCTGAAAGTTGCAGAAAGCTATTTCGGTGTTGACGATTTCAGAAAAGCGATTGACGTGATTTATTCTGCCGAAACCGCAAAAGACTTTATTGCAGGCTTTGCGTCAAAGGTTGGCAAGCTTGCAAACGAGGGATGCGAGATTTCAGAAAACATCATCGCAAACGAAGCAAAAGCATATGCAAAAACGGTTATTGCTCTTGTAGATGAGCTTGACGGTTGTCCCCTTGTTTCGCTTTACGGCGGAGTTTTTCAGCACAATGCAACGTTCAGGGCTGAATTTGAAAAAGAAATCAAAACCGCTTATCCTGAAATCAAAACAGAGATTCTTGATATGCCGCCTGAAGAAGGCGCACTGAAAAGCGCGAGGGAACTGAAATGAAAAAACATCTTGAATATATCGAAAACATAAAAAACGTTATTGCACAGATTGAAGAAAAATGCGAAGAAAGCATTGAAAAAACTGCGGCAGTTTTAAGCTCCGCTCTGATTGATAACAGACGCATTTATCTTTTCGGCACAGGTCATTCTCATATGCTCAGCGAAGAGCTTTTTTACAGAGCAGGCGGTCTGCTGAATATCCAGCCCGTGCTGATTGACACTCTTATGCTCCATATCGATGCCGCAGGCAGCACCGTTGCAGAAAGAGAAGAAGGTCTTGCCGATAAAATTTTTGACGATTACAAAATGAAATCGGGCGATGTTATCGTTATCATCTCAAACTCGGGCAGAAACGGAGTTGTTATTGATATGGCTCTGCTTTGCAAAGCAAAGGGGCTGACCGTTATTGCTCTGACAAATCTCAGGCACACAAACGCAGGTGCTTCACGCCACCAGAGCGGCAAAAGACTTTGCGAAATTGCAGATATCGTTCTTGATAACTGCGGCTGTGTTGGCGATGCCTGCATTGAGGTTGAAGGTGTTGACGGTAAAATCTGCGCAACCTCAACCGTTGCAGGTGCTATGATTCTTAACGCTTGCGTTGCACGCGCAGTTGAGCTTTGCGCTGAAAAAGAATTCTATCCCGAGCATTTCTGCAGCGCAAACGTTGACGGCGGCGACGATATAAACAACCGCCTTATCGAAAAATACAAAAAGGAGATTAAACACCTGTGATATATCCCATTTCTCAAAAAAACAACCTCACGGGCACACCCGTTGAAATAAATTCAATCTCTGTTTCGGGCGATTTCAAAGCAAGAGCAGAAAAGGTTTTTGCAGACTATAATCTCCCTTGCACAGGCGGCTACAGCGTTGTTATCAACTGCGTTAACAACAAAAAAACCACCTATATTGACGAGATTTCGCGTCTGACAGATGAGAAATATTTTATCACCGTTTCAGAAAACGAAACGGTGATTGAAGCTTCGTGCGAAAAGGGCGTTTTCCGCGCCGCACACACTCTCGCAAAGCTTATCGGAAACAACGAGCTCAGAACAGGCGAGCTTGAGGATTATCCCCTTTTCATCAAAAGAGGTTATATCGAAGGCTTTTACGGCAACACTTGGGAACAGTCAAAACGCATTTCCGTTATGAAGCTTATGGCGGCAAACGGAATGAACACATTTTTCTATGCGCCCAAGGACGACCTTTATCACAGAGAAAAATGGCGCGAGCTTTATCCGCGCGAAGATTTGCTTGAACTGAAATCACTTTTTGAAATTGCAAAGGATAACTTCCTTGATTTCAACTGGGCAGTCGGCCCCGGTCTGACTTATAAATACACTTCCGATTTCGATTTCGAAAAGCTCATTTCGAAATTCATCAGCCTTTATGATATCGGTATCCGCAACTTCGGTCTTCTGCTTGACGATATTCCTTGGGAATTCCAGTATGAAGATGATGCGAAAGCCTTTGCAGAGGTTGTTGATGCTCACGTATTCCTTATCAACAAAACATATTCCGCTCTCAAAAAGATTGACCCCGAAATCAATCTCACTGTTTGTCCCACTCAATACAGCGGCGACGAAAACGGATATTATATTTCAAAATTCGGCTCGGGTATTCCGAGCGACGTCAACGTTTTCTGGACGGGTGCCGAAATCTGTTCAAGAGTGCAGACTGTCAGAGAAGCAAATGAGCTTCTGCGTGCAACAAAGCACAGACCGCTCTATTGGGATAACTACCCCGTTAACGATTGCGAGATGTTTCACGAGCTTCATCTTGGCGCATTAATCGGCAGAGATAAAGACCTCTATAACCATTGCGAAGGTCTTATCTCAAACGTTATGGAATATGCGGAATGCTCCAAAATTCCGCTTATGACTGTTGCGGATTATCTTTGGAACCCGATTGCCTATAATCCTGAAAAATCTCTTGAAAACGCTCACAAAGAGATTCTCGGCGATAATGCAGAGCTTTTCGGTTATTTTGCAGACCACCTCGGCGTTTCGTGCCTTTCAAAATACAGCTCGGCATTCATGGGCGACAAGCTGATGCAGGTTGCATTTCTTGAAACCTGCGGCAAAAAAGAAGAAGCCCTCGCCTGCCTTGCCGATTACATTGCAAATATGAGAAAATGTCTTGCCCTTATCAGCGACACGAGCGTGCCTCTTTTTGCAGAAATGCAGAAATGGGTTAAAAAATTCTCAATGTGCTGCGACCTGCTTGATGCAATCTACACTGCAAAAGCAGAGCCCACCGACACAAACGGCGCCGCGCTTGCGGATATGCTTGAAAAATATAATTCCGATGCAGTTATTCTCACAGGCTTCTGCCTTCGTGAAGCGGCTGAAAAAACACTTAAAAGTTTTTGCATTTAACGAATAAAAGCCAATAAATATTGAATATTCTAAAAAATTTATGGTTATTTATTCAATTAAAGTGTTGACTTTCTCGCTTTAAAGGTGTAAACTGTAAATCAAATTTTTCAGCAAAGAAGTGTTTTCAATGAGTATGATTTTTGAAAGAAAGCTCCCAATCCCCCAGGAAGTCAAGGAGCAATATCCCCTTTCATATGACCTTGAAAAGATTGTTAATGAAAGAGCAATTGAAATCAAAAACATTTTCACAGGCAAAAGCGATAAGCTTGCGCTTGTTATCGGACCCTGCTCGGCAGATAATGAAGACAGCGTTATTGACTATATCTCCCGTCTTCGCACCGTTCAGGAAAAGGTCAGCGATAAGATTCTGATTATCCCCAGAATCTATACAAACAAACCCAGAACAACGGGTGACGGTTATAAGGGTATGCTCCATCAGCCTAACCCCAACGAAAAGTCTGATATGTATAAGGGCATCGTTGCAATCAGAGAGCTTCATATGAGAGCGCTCAAAGAAACAGGTTTTTCCTGCGCAGATGAAATGCTCTATCCCGAAAACTACAGATATCTGAGCGATATTCTTGCTTACGTTGCAATCGGTGCACGCTCGGTTGAAAATCAGCAGCACCGCCTCACAGCAAGCGGACTCGATATTCCCGTTGGTATGAAAAACCCCACGAGCGGCGATATCTCGGTTATGATGAACTCAATAACAGCCGCCCAGCATAAGCATACGTTTATTTACAGAGGTTGGGAAGTGCATTCAGAAGGCAACCCCTGCGCTCACGCAATTCTCAGAGGTTATGTGAACAAGCACGGTCAGTCAATGCCCAACTATCACTATGAGGATCTTGTTCACCTTGCAGGCATTTACTCACAGAGCGGACTTGCAAATCCCGGTGTTATCGTTGACACAAACCACGCAAACTCAGGCAAGAAATATCTTGAGCAGATAAGAATTGCTAAAGAAGTTCTGCATTCCTGCCGCCACGATGCCGACGTCAAAAAGCTTGTAAAGGGCTTTATGATTGAAAGCTACATCGAAGACGGCGCACAGAAAATCGGCGAAAACGTATACGGCAAATCAATCACCGACCCCTGCCTTGGCTGGGAAAAGACCGAAAAACTTATTTACGATTTAGCTGATATGGTTTAAAAATAACAGGGCTTGAGAAGGCTTACGCCAACTCAAACCCTGTTTTTTATTTTTCAAGTTCTTCCTCAATCTGCTTCATCAGAACGCTTGCTTTGATGCCCATTGCATCGGCAACTCTGAAAAAGGTTTCAATTGTTGGTTTTCTTTCCCCTCTTTCAATCGCACTCAGATGCGTTCTGCCGATATCGGCAAGACCGCTCACAACCTCCTGCGAAAGACCTTTCTTTTCACGCACACTCTGAATCACCCTGCCAACAACAATCGAATCAAGCATCATATCATCTCCTTACAACAGAATTGTAAGCTGACAGGCATTAAATTATGAACACATTTGTTGACAATTGAATACAAATGTGTTATTTTTATTGTATAAAGGAGATGGGACCGATGCACCTTTAAGACTATGTATTTACTTTTTGGCATAATGGTGTTATATTGAAAATAAGAAATAACACTCACAATTTAAATTAAATAGAAAAGGAGAGTTTTTATGTCTGTTATCAGTAGTTTGTTTTCAAAAATCGCAGCCATTTTTATGTCTTTGATAACGTTCATCACAGGTCTTTTCGGCGGAGTTTTGGTGCCGAGTGTCGACGGCTACGTTGCGCTTGAAAACACCTCAATTTCAATTTTAAAAAGCAGATATCTGATAATTGACAGCTACGATGAATTTATTGAAGCTGTTGGTGAAATCAAAGACGAAACAGAAAAGTATGACGAAGAATACTTTGAAGAAAAATCGCTCCTTGCATTCAACGTCACCCTGCCGCAAACAAATTATTATGTTGTTTGCGATTCAATCGATGAAGCAGGCGAAACGGTTACAGTCAGGTATCACCTCAAAAATGACGGCAGTTTTGGCTTAACTATGATTTCTTCACAAAGTGTTATTGTTGAAATCGAAAAAGATATCAGCGAGTTGGTTCTTTTTGAGGGTACTTCGCTGATTTACGATTCAACGGCAGACCCTGAACCCGTTGAATGCAAAACTTACGTTGAGGACAAGGTAGCTTCTGTCGCTTCAAACAAAGACGTTCAAATAGTTCACACCTATGAGGACTGGCAAAAAGTCATAACCTATGACTATGACGAGCAGTTTGATGAAGCGTATTTTGAACAGGGTTCCGTTGTTGTGATTTCGGTTGAGGGTCCCGACCTCAACTACAAACCCGTTGTTAAAAAAGCAACCGAATTAAACGGTGTTCTTGACATAGCCTATAACGTTGAGGGTATGATTCCTCGTATACTTTTTGGCGTCAGTACGGTTTCACTGATTATTGTTGAAACAAGCAAAAACATTGAAACGGTCAACATTGACGAAACGGTTATTGAAAGACCGTTCTATAACCACACTGACCTTTTAAGACCTGTAGCAATTGTAACCGACGAAAAAGACGGCAACGTAACTTTTATCAGGAGCTATGACGAATACATAAAAGCCGTACCAGATAAAAGTTTCAGGTCAGCTTATTATGACAGGGATTTCTTTGATGAGTATTCTCTTGTTCTTGTTACCGTAGCCGTTCCTGATTCGGGATATTATATAGATTTCTCTTATGATGACATATTTGAAAACGGAAACACCCTTGAGCTTGGCTATCAGATAAAAGAAGATTCTTATCAAGGACATAAAGATATGATAATATATCGGGGATTCCTTATTCAGATTAATAAAAACATCACAGACGTAAATATCAACGAAATCAGTGATAAAAAGCATTTTTATTATTACGGTGCAGAAACCTTTACTCTGCCCGATAATTTTGAAAACACTGTTGTTCACGATTATGAAAGCTGGTCAAAGCTTTACAGCGGAACAGACTGCATTCTTTCAGAATATGATGAAGAATACTTTGAAAACGGTTCAATCGCCGCCGTTGCCGTAACGCTTCCCGATGCAAACAGAAAGGTAAGGCTCAGAACCCTTAAAGAAAATAGCAGCACGCTTGAACTTAAAAGCAGAATCAGCGAAAGTGACACGCCCAATTCCGTTAATCAGATTATAATAATCGAAACGTCAAAGAACGTCACTGAAATAACCAACGAAATCAAAGAGTTAAAAAACAAAGTTTACTCATACCCTCATTTTACTACGCCTATTAACATATCATCCGATAAACCCATAAGCACTTACGAGGAGTTCCTTGAAGCCGCAGGCAACGGAGCGATAAAAGACCAATATAATGAAGAATTCTTTGAAGAAAATTCACTGTTGGTTATGGTTGTGACTATGCCTGACACCGCAACCATATTTAAAGCTGATTATGCGTATGAAAATGGAAACGTGCTTGAGCTTGGATATATCAGAAGCGATTGCAGCGGTGCAGGTCTTGCGGTTATTTCATATCAGTACGTCATAATTGAAGTAAGCAAAAACATTGAAACGGTAAACGAATCATTCATCAGAGACTATTAATAAGTATCCGTAAGGGTAGCGAGAATTTAATCTCGCTACCCTATTCTTCTGCGCTGGCGCGGGTTCTGCTCACAGCTGGTTTTGCAAACAAGAATTGTATCGTTACCGATAACGTCGATATCCTCCCAGCAGATACGTATGCGCTCCCGTCTGCCGCAGATGCCGAAATATTTCGGTCTGCCGTAAACAATCAGCGCCACCACCCTGCCGCAGGATTTATCAACCTCAATATCACTCACAAAGCCGAGTCTGCACCCGTTTGATTTATTGATTATCTCTTTGCACCGCAGTTCGGTTATGCAACAGTTCATCAGCATCACTCCGTATGTAATAGTGTTGTTATATATTATGCACGGAGCAGAAAAAGCTTTACAAACAGCAATCCCCCGACTTATGCAGTCGGGGGATTTTCTTTTTTATGTTTCAGCAATATCAATCAAACAAATAAACTCGTGTTTCGTAGGGTCTGGTTACGAAGATGTTGAGAGTGTTATCCTTAACCTCATAGTTTGAAAGCATAAGCTTGCCCTTGCTCAGGTCAAAGCCGTCGGGTGCGGTGAAGTTGACAGGCTTATCTGTAAATGAGTTGATAACAAGCATTCGCTTGCCCTCATAGTTTCTTTCATAAACAAAGAGGTTACGGCTGTGTTTATAGTGCAGCTTGAAATCGCCGTAAATGCAGATTTCGTTTTCTTTGCGGAATCTGAGGAGCTTGCGGTAATAGTTAAGGATTGAATTTTCGTCCTTTTCAGCCGCTTCAACGTTAATCTCGGTATAGTTGGGGTTAACGGTGAACCAAGGCTTCTCTGCGGTTGTGAAGCCTGCGTTTTTCTCTGCTGTCCATTGAACGGGAGTTCTTGAATTATCACGGGAAGCACGGTTCGCAACCTTAAGGAACATCTTATCGCTGAAGCCGAGCTTTTTGAAAAGCTGATATGTGCTCTTTACCTGTGTGTCGGTGTAATCGTCAACGCTGTCAAACTTGATGTTGAGCATACCGATTTCCTGACCCTGATAGATAAAGGGGGTGCCGCTCTGGCAGATATACATTGTGGCAAGCATCTTGCCGCTTTCAACCCTGTAATTCACGTCACCGTAACGGTTGATGATTCTGGGCTGATCGTGGTTTTCAATGTAGTTTGCATTCCAGGCAATGCCGTAAAGCTTATTCTGCCATCTGTTATAAGCATTCTTAAGTTTCTTAAGGCTGAAAGGCATCGGAACCCAGCTGACCATAAAGCTGTCTGCTTCCATATGCTGGAAGTTGAACATCATATTGAGAGTCTGCTTGGGTCCTTCTTTGACAAAACGCAAAGCAAGTTTCGGTGTCATCATCGGAGCTTCGCCGACTGTCATACAGTCATAGTTATCCGTAACTTTTCTGAATTCTGTGAGGTATTCATCAAGTCTGGGACCGCATTTATAATGCTCCATACCGCAGGCAACGGGAATCGGGAAGCCGTTGGGCAGACCGTCTTTTTTTGAGATAAACGTGATAACGTCTTCGCGGAAGCCGTCAACGCCCATATCGAGCCAGAAACGGATGATATCCTTGATTTCTTCGCGCACCTTGGGGTTATCCATATTCAGGTCGGGCTGTTCCTTGGCAAAGAGAGTGAGATACCATTCGTCAAGGTTTTCGTTATAATGCCAGCCGGGGCCTGCAAAGGTTGAGAGCCAGTTATTTGGCGGCTTTTTTCCGTTAGGCTTCTTGCCCTTGCGCCAGAAATAATAATCGTGATAGGGGTTATCCTTGCCCTTTTTGCTCTCAACAAACCACTGATGCTCGTCAGAGGTGTGGTTGATAACAAGGTCCATAATGATTTTCAGACCCTTGCTGTGAGCGGCATCAAGAAGCTCTTTGAATTCTTCAACCGTGCCGTATTCGGGTGCGATTGACTTATAGTCGGCAATATCATAGCCATAATCGTGCTGGGGTGATTTATAAAGAGGCGAAAACCAGATTGCGTCAACACCGATACTCTTGATATAATCAAGCTTTTCCATAACACCTTTGATATCACCAATGCCGTCGCCGTTGCCGTCATAAAAACTTCTGGGCCACACCTGATAAACAGACATCTCTTTATACCAATGCTTTTTGATTTCTGCCATAATCATCGTCCTTTCATATATCGATATCACTTAAATTAACAGTTTCGCCTGCGGTGATTGCGAGCTCAAACGAGCCGATTTCTTCACCTGCTTCATTTCTGATAACGGCAGTGCCGCTACCCTCTTTGGCAACAAAAGAAAAACTGCCGTCGGACAAAACCGTATATTCAACATCGCCGAATTCAACCGTTGCCGCCACTCTTGCAGGCAGTTTGCCCATAACCGTGCCGACGGATGAATCGGTTCTTTTTATAGCTTCCTCAACGGCAAGCTTTGCATTGACCATCGGGTAATCCAGAAGCTCAACGTTATAAAGATATTCATATTCGGTGTTAATCTTTGCAACGCTGTCGGTTGAAGAAACGAGAATTTCTTTAACCTCTTTACCTGTGAAATCGGGGTTGATTGACCAAACAAGACCTGCAACACCCGTTACGCAGGGAGCAGACATTGACGTGCCCGATTTGAAGGTATAATCATTGATTGCAGGGTCACCGCAACTGTAAACCATTGAGCCCGGTGCCGCAATTTCAACGTAAGGTCCAACGTTTGAATAGGTTGTCTGAACGTAATTTGTGCCGTCATACATCGCCGCCGAAACACCAATAATTCTGCCAAGAATTTCTTCTTTGGGAATATCATATTTGCCTGTGTAAATATTCTTTTCGGTTATTGCGGTGAAATGACCGTTATTTGTTGAATCAACAGGCTCGGAAAAGCTGTTGCCGTTGCCTGCCGATTGAATAATCAGAAAATCATAGCCCTTATCGAGAAGCGAAGCCATTGTTAAGCTCAAAGCCTTTGGCTTAAGCACTCTGTCATAATAGCTTGCTCTGTCGTGTCTGAGCGAAGCTGAAATTCCGAAAGACATATTGATTGCCTTTGCACCCGACTGCACAAGCTCCGTGAAGCCGAAATAAATGGCAATCTCTGTAAACCAGAACTGCAGACTGTAGGGGTCGGGATTCCAGTCAACGCAAACAAGGTCTGCGTGATCGCAGATGCCCGAAATGCCCTCACCGTTATCACGCTCTGCGGCAATTATACCCGCAACGTGGCAACCGTGGTCTGAAGGACGGTTTTTGTTTGCGCTTTTTTCATTGGGAAAAGAAATCTTGCCTGCAAGCTCGGGGTGGTTAGTGTCAAAGCCGCTGTCAAGAATGCCGAGGGTTACAGGCTGATAATAATCCTCATAATCCCACGCCTGTCTTGCGTCAATGGCTTCGAGCCACCAGTTTCTGCCGTTGGGTGCGATTTCGTTCCAGATAACAGGGTTTTCGCTGAAAAATCCGTCTTCTTCAATATTATAATCAAACGGATCGTTGGGAGTTATTTGCTCCGTTGTTTTGCTCACATAGAGAGGCATTGCGAGCGCAACACCCTCAATTGCATCTATTTTTTCACTCTCTGCAAGAGCCTGATCGTGAGTCATACCAAAGGTTCTGACAACGTAAAGCTCCGCAGGCGCACACCAGCCGATAACAACGCCGCCGCATCGGCTGAGGATCTTTGTCCTTTCACCAATTGACATATCACCGTCAAGAAAAACGGCAAGAGTATCCTTAACGTAGCCTGTTTCTTCATCGATAAAACCGATATCGTCAAGACCGATTTCACTCAGGAAATCATCTTTTATTGCTTCGGCGGTATAAGGTATGCCATAAAGCATTTCAAAAAACGAATTGAGAAGCGAACCGAATGTGCCGTAAAGCGTACCTGAAAAAGAAATAACAATTGACATCAAGAATGCAATTATACTGTTAAGCATAAAAACAGCCCCTTAATTTTTTGATTTTTTCTTAAAATCAAACCATTCCTGCGGAAGCTGGGTAAGAATAACTGCAACAAACATAATTCCGCAGCCAAGGAAACCTCTTGAATCCAGCTTCTGACCGAGAAGAAGCCAGCCGAAAATAACAGAGAAAACGGATTCAAGGCAAAGCAAAACCGATGCAACGGTGGGATTGGTATATTTCTGACCGAAGATCTGTGCCGTGAACGCAATGCCGCAGCTACCAATACCTGCATAAGCAAGCGGAAGCCAGGCACTCATAATATCGTTCATCCTTGGCTCTTCAAAGATGAACATACAAATCACCGAGAGAATACCTGCAACAAAAAACTGTGCGCATGAAAGCGCAATGTTATCAACCTTGCGGCAGAAATGGTCTATAACCAGAATATGCGCCGCAAAAGCGATTGAGCAAAGAATTGTTACAAATTCGCCCTTGCCGATTGAAAAATCGCCGGGCTTGATGCTCAGGAAATAAAGACCGACAACACCAAGACCAACACCGACCCAGATATTGATTTTAAGCTTTCGCTTAAGGAAAATTCCGAAAAGCGGAACAATAATCATATAGAGGGCGGTTATGAAACCAACCTTACCGACGTAAAGATATTTGAACGCTTCCTGCTGAAGGTTGCCACCAATGAAAAGAGGCAGACCGCAGCAAAGACCGCCGATAAGAACGTCTTTGAATGCAAAGTTTTTCTTTTCACCTGCAGGGAGCTTTGAATTTTCTTTTTTATGGCTGAATGCAACAAGCGGAACAAGAACTATGCCGCCAAGAAGCGTTCTCAAGCCGTTAAAGGTGAACGTGCCGATTGAGGCGCCCTCGCTTTGCGCAACAAACGAAAGACCCCACACAACTGCCGCGAGGATACAATAAAAGGGTCCGAGAAATTTTGCCTTATTGATAAACTATCACTCCAAAACAATCAACCGCCCACAGGGAAAACTGCGGGCGGCGAAAAAACTTGAATTATTCTGCAGCTTCTTCTGCAACTGCTTCTTCTGCAACTTCTTCAGCTGCTTCGGGCTCGATGAGAGCACGGATTGAAAGGCTTACGCGCTTCTTATCATAGTCAATGCCTGTGATCTTAGCTGTAACCTTATCGCCTGCCTTGAGAACATCCTGAGGCTTGCTGATGTGTCTGTCAGCAATCTGTGAGATGTGGATAAGACCGTCGATGCCGGGGATAACCTTTGCGAATGCGCCGAAGGTTGTGAGACCAACGATTTCGGTTTCAATAACTGTGCCTTCGGGATAGTTCTTCTTAAGGATTTCCCAGGGATTATCCTCGTCTTTTCTGTAGCCGAGAGAAATCTTCTTGTTTTCAGCGTCAAGAGCCTTGATGAAAACGTCAACTTCCTGACCGATTTCCATAACTTCTGCGGGGTTCTTGATGCGCTTCCATGACATTTCTGAAATATGTACCATACCGTCGATGCCGCCGATATCAACGAAAGCACCGTAGTTGGTAAGTGACTTAACAACGCCGTGATATGTCTGGCCAACTTCTGCCTGTGCCCAGAATGCTTCTGAAGCTTCCTTCTTTGCTTCTCTGAGAACTGCACGAACTGAGCCAACTGCTCTTCTGCGCTGCTTATTAACTTCGATGATGCGGAACTTAACGCTCTTCTTGAGAAGGCTTTCAAGCTCTTCGTCACGACGTTCTGTTGCAAGTGAAGCGGGAATGAAAACGCGAACGTTGTTGCTTACAACAAGCACGCCACCCTTGATAACTTCAACAACTGTGCCTTCAAGGATTCTGCCGTCTTCTTCTGCCTCAATGATATCAACCCATGCCTTCTGAGCGTCAAAGCGTCTCTTTGAAAGCATAACGGTTCCTTCTGCGTCGTTTGTTTTCATGATGATGAGATCAAGCTCATCGCCAACTTTAAGCTCCTTTGATGCATTTGCTGTGGGGTCAGCGCTGTATTCATCCATGGGGATGTAACCGGCATGCTTTCTGCCGATATCAACCTGGATTTCTGTGGGTGTGATACCCATAACAACGCCTTTGACTTTCTGGTCAGTGCTCATGCTGCTGAGTGATGCCTCAAGAGCTGCTGAAAAGTCCATTTCTTCGGTTGTCATTGCTTCAGAAGGCACCTCCTCTACCTGCAGATTTGTGGTTTCCTTAACGATTTCGGACATTTCTAAAAGTACCTCCTTAATTATTGCGGAAGGGGTTGACGCCCCTGCCGTCACACCGATTTCGGTGTATTCGGAAAAATCTATGGATTTGAGCTCACAGGCTCTTTCCACCAAAAATGTTTTGCAGTTTTCACTGCACACTGTTTTGAGTTTAACAGTGTTTGAGCTGTGCTTGCCACCGATGACAATCATACAGTCGCTCTTTTTTGAGAGCTCGGCTGCTTCTTCTTGCCTTTTACGGGTAGCACTGCATATTGTATCAAATATTTTTGCGTTTGTACAGTATATTTTTATTTTTTCTTTTATTTTTTTCCATTCATTTTGCGAAAAAGTTGTTTGCGAAACTGCTATAATTCCATTTTCGCAAATTTGAGGATTGTTATTGAAAAAACCTTCAGCTTGCTCTGCTGAACTGAAAATAAAATTACTGCCTTTGCAATAACCGCAGATGCCGATAACCTCGGGATGATTGGGGTCACCGCCGATTATAACCGGCACATCCTCTGCAGAGTTTTGCTCAACGATATCGTGAATTTTTTTAACAAACGGACAGGTGGCATCACAAACGTTTGCACCGATTGCTTCAAGCCTGGCATAAACGCTTTTTTTAACACCGTGAGCTCTGATAACAACCGTTTCGCCCCTTGATGCTTCGTCGGGAGATTCAATCACCCGCATACCTTTTGCTTCAAGGTCTTCGGTAACCGTCGGGTTATGAATCAGCTGACCGAGAGTAACGGCTTTTTCGCCCTTTGAAACAAGGTCATAAGCCATATTCACCGCTCTGTCAACACCGAAGCAGAAGCCCGCTGTTTTGGCAAGGGTTATTTGCAATGTCCTGCCTCCCAGAGCTTAACAATTTCGTCCATTATGTAGTTAGCCGCCTGTGTAAGGTGGTCTCTTGTGCAGTCATCGCCGCCGATATTAAGCTTTTCAAAAGGAATAAGCTCGCCGAATCTGACTGTGAGCTTCGCACCCTTTTCTGTGTCTGTATCTGTGTAAATCGAAACAGGCAGAACGTCAGCCTTTGCCGCTCTTGCGATAACGGAAATACCCCTCTTTGCTCTCTTGGGTTGAAAATCCTTTGAGCGTGTGCCTTCAGGGAAAATGCCGAGAACGTGACCTTCTTTAACAACTCTTGCGGCATAATCGAGAGCCTTTGTGTCAACGGCACCTCTTGCAACGGGGAAGCCGTTTACCTTCTTGAAAAGATAGCCTACGATTTTATTTTCAAAAAGCTCTTTTTTGCCCATAAAATGGAGCTGTCTGTTTTCAATTCCGCTTGCGATAACCGCAGGGTCAAGAGCGTTGATATGGTTTGATGCAAGAATAAAACCGCCCTCTGCAGGAACGTTTTCAAGACCGATAAAATCAACCTTGAATCTTTTCTTGTTAAGCAACGGAGCGTATTTTCTCATACGCTCATAAAGCTTGCTCTTGGTTATTTCTCTATCGTAATCGAAGCCCTTCATTGAACTTTCTCCTTTATGATGTTAATAATTTTTGCAACCTGCTCTTCAAGTGAAACACCTGTTGTGTCAAGCAAAACGCTGTCTTCAGCAGGCTTGAGAGGAGCAATCTCGCGATGAGAATCATTATAATCTCTTTCAATCAATTCGTCAAGAACCGACTGAAAGCTGACTGTTGAACCCTTTGCCTGAAGTTCCCTGAAACGTCTTTGTGCTCTTTCTTCGGCAGAAGCGGTGAGAAAGATTTTAACCTGTGCATCGGGAAGAACAACCGTTCCGATATCTCTGCCGTCCATAATGCAGTTATTGCGTGAAGCGATATCTCTCTGCAAATCAAAGAGAAAAGCTCTTACCTCGGGCACAGCCGAAACGTCAGAAGCCGCCATTGATGCGGGAGGTGTTCTGATTTCAACAGAAACGTTTTCGCCGTTGAGAAGCACTTTCTGCTCACCGTTTTCAAAAACAAGGTCAACCGAAATGCCTTCAAGGCTTGCGGCAACAGCCGCCTTATCCTTTGTGTCGATATTCCTTCTCAAAGCGTTAACACCCACTGCTCTGTAAAGCGCGCCTGTGTCAACATAGATGTATCCCATTTCTTTTGCCGCCGCTCTTGCAGACGTGCTTTTGCCTGCGCCGCCGGGGCCGTCGATTGCAACGTTGATAACAGTATTGTTCATTATTATTCCTCCTGTGCGGCACTTAAGCCCGCAAGTCTTCCTGTTGAAAAAGCTATCTGAAGATTGAAGCCGCCCGTATAAGCATCGGCATCAATAACTTCGCCTGCAAAATACAGACCTTTGACAAGCTTTGATTCCATCGTTTTGGGGTTAATCTGTGAAATATCAACACCGCCCGAAGTGATTATCGCTTCTGCAACGGGTCTGAAATCCGTTACGGTTACGGTGAGATTTTTAAGCAGAATCGCAAGATTGCGACGTTGCTCTTTGGTTACCTGATTGACCTTTGTTGAAAGCCCGATTCCGATGAGCCTGACTATAACGGGCACAAGCTTTTTGGGGAGCAGAGAGTTGAGCGCATTGATGAAATTTCTGTTGATATTCTCTGAAAAATCACGCAAAATTCTTGCGTCAAGCTGCTCAACCGTGAGCGCAGGCTTGAGGTCGATTGAAACTTTATATCTGCCGCTTTCCATCTGACGCATATGTGCGCTTGCGCTGAGGATAACGGGACCCGAAACACCGAAATGAGTGAAAAGCATTTCGCCGAAATCGGAATAAATCTCTTTGTTGTTTTTCTTTGTATCGATAACTTTTATCGAAATGTTGCGAAGTGAAAGACCCATAAGGTCGCTGCAGAAGCCTTCGTGGATTTCAAGCGGCACAAGCGAGGGTCGCAGAGCGGTTATTTTGTGTCCCGCCTGCTTTGCAAGCTCATAGCCGTCACCTGTTGAGCCTGTGCCGGGATAAGAAAGTCCGCCTGTTGCGATAATGACTTTATCCGCCAGAATCGTTTCGCCGTCTTCTGTTTCACAGCCCTTGACCACTGAATCTTCGACAATGAGTTTGACGGCTCTGCCTTTGATAATATTGGCTCTTCTGCGTGCAAAATCCGTTAAAGCATCAACGATTTCAACCGCATTATCCGAAACAGGAAAAACTCTGTTGCCTCTTTCTGTTTTGAGAGCAACTCCCCTGCTTTCAAAAAAATCTATAACGTCGGCAGGCATAAATCTTGAAAACGCGCCGTAAAGAAATCTGCCGTTTTGCGGCACGTTTGCGATAAGCGCTTCAAGAGAATTGCAGTTGTTTGTGACGTTGCATCTGCCCTTGCCCGTTATCATAACCTTTCTTGCGGGGCGGTCGTTGCGCTCAAGCACGGTTGTCTGCACGCCCGAAGCCGCCGCAAAACCTGCCGCCATAAGACCTGCGGCACCGCCGCCGATTACGAGGAGAGAGGTTTTCATTTTTTGCCCTCCCTGTCCGTGCTGTAAACTCTGTATTCATCCCAGATTTCTTCCAACGCCTTGAGGTCGGCATAAACGTTATCTTTCTTTTCTTTTGCACAAGCCGCAATCAGAGCATTGATAACGCTCAGCGGTGCAACAAGGGAATCAACAAACGAAACCATACTGCTCTTTGCAACAAGAAGATGAGTTGCAAACGGAGCAATGGGCGAAGATTCGCCGTCGGTTACGGAAATTATTGTTGCACCCCTGCTTTGAGCAAAAGAAAGAGCCTTGATTGTCTGGTTGGAATATCTGGGAAAGCTGATTGCAAGGCAAACGTCGTCACTGCTGATTCTGAACATCTGCTCAAACAGCTCGCTCGATGACGAGGTATCAACAAGCACAACGTCATCATTGAGAAATCTGAAATAAAACGCGGCAAAACTTGCAATCGCCGCAGAACTTCTGACACCGAGAATATAGATTTTTTTAGCCTTGTTGATTGCTTCAACACTGCCCGCAAACGCTTCGCGCGAGATGCTCTCACGGGTTGATTTGATAAGCTCGGCATCGGCTGAAAAGGTTTTATCAATAAAGTCGCTTCCCTCATATCTGCTTGCCGCAACTTCCATTCGCTGAACGCTTGTGAGATGGCTCTTAACCATTTCCTGCAGATATTTCTGAAGCTCGGGATAGCCGTCAAAACCTATGTTTGTTGCAAAACGAACAACCGTTGATTCGCTCACGCCGACTGTTTTGCCGAGGTTTGCAGCTGTCATAAACGAAGCTTTCTGATAATTATTTGTTATGAAATCGGCTATCTTTTTGTGACCCTTTGAGAGCCCGTGATAAACCGCTTCTATTCTTGTTTGAAAGTTTTCCGCCATAAAGTCACCTCTGAAGACTCATATGTAGTTTATTCTACACTATTATGCAAGGAATTGCAAGCGTGTTTACCCAAAAATGCAAGAAATATTTCATCATCTTTCAATTGACCTTACTGATAATATGTTGTATAATACAATTAATTCTGTTAAATCAAGGAGAATTTTTATGGCAAACACATCAGTTTTATGGTATAGCTCCCCTGCTAAAGCATGGACCCAGAGCCTGCCCATCGGCAACGGTATTCTCGGTGCTATGATTTACGGCGGAGTAGAAAAAGACCTTATCTGCCTTAACCATGATCAACTCTGGACAGGCACACCCAGAAACACAATCCGTGAAGGTGCTCCCGAATCTTTCAAAAAAGCTCAGAAGCTTGCTCTTGAAGGCAGACTTCACGAAGCACAGAAAGAAATTCAGGATAATTTCCAGAGCGTTTTCACAAATGCATACGTTCCCTTCGGCAACATGGAAATTATTATGCAGACCAAGGGCAGAGCAAAGAATTACAAGCGTTCACTTGACCTTGACAACGCAATTGCCGCAACTGAATATACCTGCGGCGGTGTTACATATAAGAAAGAATATTTTGCCTCAAACCCTGCAAAGATGATTGCTATCCGCCTTACCGCAGAGGGCGGCAAGATGACCTTTGAAGCTCAGTTCACTTCAAAGCTCCGCGGTTCCTGCATCGTAAACGAGCCCGACAACATCGTTTATCTTGACGGTGAATGCCCCGGCGTTGCAGACGTTGAGGGTTACGAAGAAAACTTCGGTTATTCCGACGAGCCCGAAAAGAGAGGTATCCGCTACAGAGGCGGTATGAAGATTGTTTCTGACGGTGAAATCCGCAGAATGGATAATCACCTTATCGTTAAGGAAGCAACGTATGCAGAGATTTATTTCACCGCTGAATCAAGCTTCAACGGCTGGGATAAGCATCCTTACCTTGAAGGCAAAGAATATAAACCTGCAGTTGATGCAATCCTTAAGCAGGATTACGATTACGAAGCAGTTAAAGCCGCTCACATCGCAGACTACAAAGAGCTTTATGACAGAGTTAAGCTCGACCTTCAGAGCGAAGACGAAGACCTGCCCACAGATAAAAGACTTTGCCGCTTCAAGAGAAAGAAAAACGACGACGGCTTGATTGAGCTTGTTTATAACTACGGCAGATTCCTTTCAATCACATCGTCAAGAGAAGGCTCACAGCCCTCAACTCTTCAGGGCATCTGGAACGATAAAACAAATCCGCCCTGGCGTTCAAACTACACCGTAAACATCAACACGGAAATGAACTATTGGCCCGTTCTTATGTGCCGTATGCCCGAGGTTAACCTGCCCCTCATCGATATGGTCAAAGATCTGAGCGTCAGCGGCGCAAAAACCGCAAAGGGTCAGTATAACGCAAAGGGCTGGACAAGCCATCACAACGTTGACCTCTGGAGACAGTCCACACCCGTTGACGGCAACGCACAGTGGGCATTCTGGCACGGCTCATCAGGCTGGCTCTGCGAGCACGTTTATCAGCACTATGAATATACAAACGACGTTGATTATCTTCGTGAAACAGCTTATCCGCTTATGAAAGCGGCGGCTGAATTCTATCTTGATATTCTCGTTGAATATGACGGTATGCTCGTGCTTGCCCCCGGCACTTCACCCGAAAACGATTTTGTTTATGAGGGTAAAGACTGCGCAGTCGGTAAATACACAACAATGTCAATGAGCATTGCAAGAGAGCTCTTTGAAAACTGCGTTAAGGCTTGCGAAATTCTCGGCGAAGATGCTGAATTTGCCGCAACTCTTAAAGATACACTCGGCAAGCTCGCAGGCTTCAAACTCGGAAGCGAAGGTCAGCTTCTTGAATTTGACGACGATTATCCCGAAAGCGAAATTCACCACAGACACGTTTCTCACCTCTATGCTCTTCACCCCGCAAACATCATCACCGTTGACGGCACACCCGAGCTTGCAGCCGCTTGCCGCAAAACACTTGAACGCAGAGGCGATAACGGCACAGGCTGGAGCCTTGGCTGGAAAATCAACTTCTGGGCAAGACTTTTTGACGGCGACCACGCACTCAAGCTTATTGAAATGCAGCTTCGCCCCGTTAAGAGCGTCGGCATCAACTACACAAGAGGCGGCGGTACATACGAAAACCTCTTTGACGCTCATCCCCCCTTCCAGATTGACGGTAACTTCGGTTTCGTGAGCGGCATCACAGAGATGCTTATGCAGAGCCGCGACGGCAGAATCTATCTTCTGCCCGCACTTCCTTCAAAGTGGAAAAACGGCAGCATCAAGGGTCTGCTCGCAAAAGGCAACGTTATTGTTGATATCGAATGGAAAAACGGCAAAATTGCAAGCTACAGCCTTGAAGGCAAGGGCAATTTCACCGTTATAATCGACGGAAAGGAAACAACCGTTTCTCTTGACGGCACAAAGAAAACGGTTACTGCATAAATGAAATTTGACCTTTATGATTTTGATAAAACGGTTTACCCCGTTGATTCGGAAACAGTCTTTCTCTTTTACTGCATTCTGCACAGACCTTATCTGATTCTTCTTGCGCCGTGGCTTTTGCTGAATCTGATTCTCTTTTTTCTCGGATTCGGCGACAGTTTCAAGGGCAGATGCTTTTCGTTTCTGCGTTTTGTTGACGGCAAGAAGATGGCAGAGAAATTCTGGCAGAAACAGCAAAAGAATATCTATCCGATATTTGAAGAGAAAAACAGAAGCGGCAGACCCGTTGTTGTTTGCTCCGCTTCGCCCGAATTCTTTCTTGAACCGATTTGCAAAAAATACGGCGTGCACACGCTGATTGCCACCCCGATGAATCCCAAAACGGGAAAAATCAACGGCTTCAACTGCAAGGATAAACAAAAGCCGATAAGGCTTGCAGAGGCTATGCCCGATGCCGAGTTTATCAACGTTTATTCGGATTCGCTCAAGAATGATATCCACATTTTTGAGTTGGGGCAGAAATGTTTTTATGCAAACAAAGGTACGCTCACAGAAATGAGCATTGAAGAAATCAGAGCAAAAGTCAATAAATAAAAAGCAAGAGGATGCGACCCGAAGGTTGCATCCTCTTTTGTTGTTTAATTGAAACTTTCAACCGCACCGATGAATAACGGCATACCCGTTGAAGTATCAACGATTGCATAGATAAACGGTCTGTCAAAAGTCAGATATTCCATATCCATCATTCCGCTTTCGGCATCAAATTCAATAGATGTTGCGGCGCCTGCCTTTGTACCGTTTTCATCAAAACGGATAAAGGTGTTATGAAGCACTCTGCCGATATAGATATTGCCCATCGGTGAAGTGCCGAGATTTGTGAAATCAGCATTTGACGAATTGAAAGCGGTGGGCATACCCATTGCTTTGAGTGTTTCGTTAAGCTCATATTTGCAGTCAAAGCTGAATTTGGGAATGCTGACCTTAACGGTTTTAACCTCTGCGTTATTAACGGCATTGAGAAAATCCTCGCCGCTGAATGAAGCCGCCGCTTCAGCAACGTTCACGCCCTCATCGGGCAAAAGACCCACAAAAGCATATTCACCGCCTTTATAGTTCTTAACAAAGCCCTTGGTTTTGCCGATTCTGACAAAACGGCTTTCTTCGGAATTCAGCATTGTGACGGTTTGTGTTTCATCGTTTGCGTCGGTGAAGGTCTGATTTTCTCTGACGTCAGATTCGTTATATTGCCTTGCCCATTCAGCTTCAAAAAGAACGGTATTGACAATATAAGAAACCGCTTCGGGCGGAATTTCATCGAGCATATTTTCAATTTCGCCATCCGTATTTTCGCTGATCCAATAATTGATTTTATCTTTGGTTTCAGCATCAAAAGGCTCGCTGAAAATATCCGCCCCGTAAGCTTCGAGTGTTCTTTCAACAAAGTTTTTGTTAACCTGAAAGCTGCCGTCGTTACGAAGCCAGAGGGAATTTGCAAAACGGAGTTCTTCGCTTGAATTGGCGGGGTGAACGTAGCCGCCGTAATATTCTCTCAAATCCTCGTTTGTCATGCCGAGAACCCTTTCCATTTCAGCAAGGGTTTCGCCGTTTGCGCCGTCAGCCGCCATTGAGAGCGCCGCCATAACGGAAACGGGAGAAACAAGAGCGTTATCACCGTCTGCAAGAGAATATCCGAAAATCTCAAAGCCGAAATCGGCAGTTGCATCTGCAATGTTATCACTCTCGCCGTAGCTGAGCGGACCGAATTGAGAATCCTCATCGTTTTCTCTGCCAAGGGGTTCAAGGATGATGTTTTTATCGGAAACACCCGTAAGCTTTTCCGTTACCTTAACAACACCCTCGGTCACTTTGTTTATAACGCTTGTGCCATGTGTTTCTGCCGCTTTGTTGCAGGCATAAAGGCTGAAAATAAGAGAAACCGCGCAAAGGATTGCAACGAATTTTTTCATCAGCTCATCTCCTTAAAAGGAACGGGATTCAGTTCGGAATCAAGTCTGACTCCCATATACTTATCCTGCGTGGTGCTGAAATACACCACGTATTCATGTCTGCCGTCGTTATATTTTTCAACGGTTACTTCTGCGGATTCTTTTATGATATAAACTCTCTCTCCCTCGGGAATCAGATTATATGCTGTTTCAACGATTTTTTCGTTTGAAGGTTTTGGTGCTTTCGGTGGCGCGGCGGTTGTTGTTTCACTCTCGGCATCTATGATGTCTTGCGGAACTGCCGTTGTTTCAATAACAAGGTTGCCCTGAACAGTTGCTTCTTCAACGGCTTCTGTTGAGCTTAACACACCCTCAGCGTTTTCGTTTGCTAACTGTTTATCGATAACGCCCTCAATTGCAATTTCAGTTACACCCTCTGCAATTTCAGCATTATCTTTTGTCAGATAACCAAAACAGTATGTCGCCTCGGTAACCGCCTCCTGAACTTCAGTCTGATTGCCGTCTGCCGAAAAAACATCCTCTGCCTCAATCTCGCCCGAATAGGATTCGTTGCCGTTTTTATTCAAAAAGCCATCCTGTTCAATCTCTGTTATTAAACTGAATTTATTCACGCCGTTTTCGTCAAGCAAACCCGCCGTTGCCGCCGCACCGATGCAAAGCACGGCGCAGACTGCCGTTGCCGCAAAAGCCATCTGCTTTTTGCGTTTTTTAACGACTCTGTCACGCTTGCCGTAAACTTCACGAAGAAATTCTTCATTTGTTTTCATACAGGCTAACCTCCTTTTCGAGTTCTTTTCTGAGAGCCTTTTTGGCTCTGTAAACAATATTTTCCACCTGTTTTTTATTCTTCTTCATAACCTTGCCGACCTGCTCATAGCTCATACCCTCAAAATATATAAGGTGCAATGCCGTTGAATAATCCTCGGCTAACGTTTCCAGAGCTTCGTGAAGCTCCCTCGCCTGCTCTTTTTTGAGAAACTCATCTTCAAGCAAAGCAACGTCCTGCTCATCCTCAATAAATTCGTAGGCACATTCGGGTCTGCGGTTGCATTTTCTTATGTAACTGACGGCAAGATTTCTGCCGATTGTGAAGATATAGGTCTTGAGTGACGTTTTAAAATTATATCTTCTTTTGTGCAAAAGAAGCTCAACAAAAACGTCCTGCGCCAATTCCTCGGCAACGGCAAAATTATGCACATATCTGTTAATGAAGAAGATTAAACTATCCTTATAGGCTTCAACGATTTCGGCAAATGCCCCGTTATCGCCCTCAAGGAAACGGCGGTAGCTACTTTCACCGTTACCCATATATTTTAACCTCCGTGTTAACACTTTCACTCATTATTCGCATTTCAAAGAAAAAACTCTCACCTGAATTTTAACATATTTTCTGAAAGTTGTAAAACGGCAATAAAAAGCAACAAAACGGGCAACCTTCGGGTTGCCCGTTTTTTGATTAATATTTTCTGCTGAGTTTGCTTTCAGCTTCTTCTCTTGTGATTTTGCCTGCATTGCAATCCGCCATAAGCTGAACGTCTTTATCATTGAGCTTATAGAACTTCCAGCAAATATAAGAAATCGCACAGCCGATTGCAGGAATCATAACGTAGCTGAACCAAAGAACGCTGAGCGCACGGTCAGGCTGAACAATGCCGAGCCTTTCAATCTCTTCAAAGCTGTTTGCCTCAACGTTTATCCAACCTGTTGACTTAAGACCGAGCAGAAGCATGCTCAGCGAGCCTGAAACGGCGGCGGTAACCTTAACCATAAAGGTCTGAATTGCAAAGGTGATACCCTTTGCTTCGATACCTGTTTTGAACTTGCCGTATTCTGCACAGTCGGGTGTGAAGATAAACATAAGCACGCCGATGATTGAAACAGGAACGGCTCTGATGATATAGAGAACAATATGAAGCCAGATATTCTGATAACCAACAAGCCAGATAACAACGCTGATAATCGCCATCATAAGCGTGCAGGTGTTATAAAGCTTCATCTTATCAACCTTTTTAAGAATGTGAGGCACAAGCATTGAAGCAATGAATGCAGGCACAGTTCCGCACGCACCGACAACAAGAGCAAACAGAGTGTCGTGGAAAAGATAATAAGAAACAAACAGGCTCAACGCGCCGCTGATATTTGTTGCGGAATAGAAAAAGAAGCCCGAATAATAGATGAGCAGATATTTGTTTTTGAAAAGATATCTGAACATTCTGCGCATTGTGAAGGTTTCTTCATCAACGGGAACGTGGCGTTCATTAAGAGTTTCAAGAACAGGGAACATTGTTACAAACGCAAAAATTGCCGTTGCAAACGCTGCCCAGCCGTATCCCAGACCAACGTGTTCGCCAACAAAAAGGTTGCCTATGATTGTGATGAAACCGATACCCACACCTGCCCAGATGCTCTTATATGAAAGCATTGAGCTTCGTTCTTCAAGGTTAAGGGTCATAGCGGTAACCGAGCCGTAAATCGGCACGTCGCAAAGAGTATAAACGGTATCCCAGATAAGATATGCGATTGCAAACCAGCAAAGCTTGACCGTTTCTGACGAGCCCTTGGGAATGCAGAAAAGAAGCAGGGTTGCCGCAGGGGTGAGAACGGTTGAAATGCGGAGCCAGGGCAGATATTTACCGCTTTTGAACTTGACCTTATCAAAAATCGCACCGAAAGCCGCATCGTTGAGAGCATCCCAGAGTTTGACGGCAAACATAACCGCCGCAATCTTAATCAGGTCAACACCGAGGAATATCATATATGCGTTCAGATAGTTCTGAAGCAAAAAGTAGATTGCGTTCTGACCTGTGAAATAGAGGTAATAACCTTTTCTTTCAAGAGATGAAGTTTCCCAACCGTTGGGCGTATATTTAAGTTTTTCAATCAAAAAATTAAATTTTTCTTTCATTTTGTCCTCCGATTAAAAAGCAAACATAAATCTGCCGCCGGGTGCAACGTCGCCATTCTGATAAAAATCCATAACGTCACCGTCGGTCTGCATATTATCCGAAAGCTTGAAGTTGAAGTGGACTTCCTCTCCCGAAGAAATACCGAGTGCACTTCGAGGAACACAAAGCTGCATAACGTTTCCGTTAACGGTATAATCTGCCGAACCTGTTTTTTCAAAAGCCCAACCGCCCGTTGATTTTTCAACTGTTACGGCAGAAGCATCAGCATCGCTGCGGTTGATGATATATTCAAAGCCCTCCCAGTTTGCGCTGTTGCCCGTGGAATCGGTATCAATCAGAATACGCATCCACGCAGGGTCGGTATATGAAGTTATATCGTCAACGGTTTCGATTCTGAAATAAACGTTTTCATTATCATAAGTAACCTTAACGTTTTTGAAATCGTTTCGCATTGTGTTATTTTCATAGTGCAGACCAACCCAGCCGTCGGCATCTCTGTTGCGGGTGTTACCCGTATAATGGAAATATTCGTTTGTAACGGCATCCCATTGGCTGTCTGCACCGTTTATGTCGATAGTCTGACCGCCGCTTGTTTGCATCGGTTCGCCAACACCCTTGAATCTGCGGATATTGGCAACAAGCTGATAATAATAATGGTCTTGCATCGCACCTGCGGAAGGCTCGATATCACGGCTGTATTCATCGCAGAACTGGTCGGGAAAAGCGTTTTCGGTTCCCATCCATTCATAGTGTCTGCCTGCAATCCATTCGTTCCAGCCTGTAACAAAGATAAAATCGGGGTCGCATTCAATGGCATAATCCCATTGCTGCTGAAAATTAAGACCGTAGAGCATTGCGTTCTCGGTTGAGCCGTTAACGGTCACCATCTCATCGCCCTTTTGGTAGGTATAAGAATAATCCCCCTTTGTGAAGCTTCTGCCCTGAACGTTGCCGCCGTTATTCATCGCAACAAGCTGACCGTCAGCCGCATTCTGCGCAACAGAAACACACATCTGCTCTGGATTGCCGAGAAGCGAGGTGCCGTATTGTGTCTGGGGATAATCGCTGCACCAGCCCCAGCTTTCTTCGGTTATTTTATAGTTGCCGTCAAAATAAGTGGGGTTGTTTCTTCTGAAAGTGAAGAAATCATAAATCTCTTTTTCATAAGGGTCAGACTTATCAAGAGCATCGGAGTGAGCCATAATCAGAGGCTTGCCCTCCCACTTGAACCAAAGATGCTCGTATCTGCCCTTGGAATAGATATTATCATAGAGGTCACGAAGTGAAATTCTTGTGTCCTCCGAAGCGGCAAAGGGAAGCATAAACGCAATTTGCGGAACGTTAACGCCCTCTTTGATTGCTTCGTCAAACACCTTAAAAAGAACTTCGTAAGCAGGTTGCCATGTAAAAGTGCCGTTTGTGCAGTCAAAAATAATAACGTCAACGCCTGCATCGGCAATCAATTCGGCGTGCTTTCTCACAACGTATTCATCGAGGTTCTGATAATAGCCGTAAAGCGGCTCGTTCCAATGATAAGGCTTGCCGTTTTCTGTGTTTTCCCATGCAGGGTGGTTGATATCATAAAGTGCTTCGGGGTATTGCTCAAGAATCTCGGTAACGTTATCCGCCTCAAAACCCGAAGCAAAATTATAATGCCAGATCCAATAGAAAAGACCGACAAATTTTTCATTATCGGTCGCGCCGACCTCTTCATAAGTGGGCAGAGATCTGCCAAGACCGTCAACGGCAACCCAGGTGTCAGGTCTGACTTCGCCGTAAACGTTTTCGTTTATATTATCAGTGCCGTAAAGACGGATACTGAAAAAAGACGGAATCATAATGAATGAGAGCAGGAATGCCAGAACGGATTTCAAGAAAGCAATCATAACGCACCTCCGCAATTTACTGATTATATTATAAAATTCAATGCATTAAAAGTCAACCGCGCTTTATATACAAAAAACAGGCTGCCGTTTGGGCGACATTTCATAAGGAAGTTAAGGTTTTTATCGCTTCTTTTCCGTTAATACTTCACGAAAAAATCCCGTAATACATCAAGTATTGCGGGATTTCTTTCATTTTGTCTGAACGAAAAATAATCTGATAAAAACTGCTTTGCACCTTAAAAAGAGATAGTTTGGATATAGAACAAGGCGAAAAGCGCAGGAATCCTTGACGGATTCCGAGCATTTTTAACGCAGTTATATGCCAAAATATCCTTTTTAAGGCTTAAATTCCTTATGAAGGATCGCCCTTTGGCAGTCCTTTTTTGTTAGGGCTTGAGTATTCCCGCTTCGATTGACGTTGCGATTATGCCTTCAACAATCGGCCAGAGCTCGGGGCAGGTTGTGCGGATTATATCCATTCTTTTGAGAATCTGTGTTGAATGAACGTCTCCGAGCTTCCAGGTGTGACCGTCGGTCAGGTAGTTGAGAATAAGCGGCTGAATACGGTCAATTGCATTTGCGTAGCGTGATTCG
>JAZQYY010000019.1:0-2392 GCA_045633805.1 Acutalibacteraceae bacterium | reverse complement strand
ATTATACAGCATAAAAACAGAGAACAAGCATTGATGCTGGAATGCGGTTTGCCGGTATATGTGTTAAAAAACCGCTGGATAAGAACTTTTGACGCTCCTTTTACCGACACGGTGCTTATAAGTCACGAACATCTTGACCATTCTAAAATTTGGGAAAATATCTTTGATGCTGGCGGAGATGTTTTTGCTTCCAACGGCACGGCGAATGCGCTTGGTGATGCTGATAATCGAATTCGAAAGTTAAAAGAAAATAAATGGCAAGAAATTCCCAGCTACAAGACTTCCTACGAAGTTTTTCCGCTCCGTTCCAACCACGACTCCGCCGAGCCCTTCATGTATCTTATAAGAGCACCGAAAACGGAAGATATACTACTTTTTGCGATTGACACCGCCGGAATCAATTACGATCTTTCACAGTTCAATATTACAGACATGCTTATCGAATGCAATTACTCAGAATCAGACATTTCGCCGGACATGGATCCAATCAGAATGGAAAGAGTCAGAAACACGCACATGTCACTTGAGACGCTGACAGAGTTTTTTGAGCGGCAGAAATTCCCGAATTTGCAACAAATAACGCTTTGTCATTTGTCTCAGAGCAACTGCGATCCGAAAAAGGCAAAGGAAACAATCATGGCGGCAACAGGTGTTCCGGTCCGTGTTTGCGCGGCTAAGGGAGGTTTTCTTGGCTAATAATGAAGTTATGACGATCAAAGAAGTCGCCGACGCTCTCAATCTATCGAAAAGCTGGATTTACCTTGCAATCAGACAGGGGAAAATTGCGGTAATCAGAGAGAGGAAACACGGCATAATGCGCGTAAATGTCAAAGAAGTATCAGCTTATTATTTTTCGCAGGAACGCACAGGAATCGGCAGACCGCGGACAACTACGGAAACCTGCGTTGAATGCGGCGGTAAGCCGGTTGTCTGCAAGAATCTTTGTTCGCACTGCTACAACAGAGCGCAATGGAAATTAAAAAAGGAGAAGCGAAATGGCAAGTCTTAACCAGATTTTTCTTATCGGCAGGGTCGGACATACTCCAGCCCTCAAAGTCACAAATCAGACGAGCGTCTGCAACATTACGCTTGCAGTCGATGACCGCGTCAAGGTCAACGATCAATGGACGGATCAGACGGAGTGGTTTCGCTGCACAGCCTTTGGAAAAACAGCCGATGTTATGGCGAAGTACGTCAAAAAAGGATCTTTGCTTTTCGTTTCCGGCAAAATGAAAAGCCGGAAATACACAGGGAAGGACGGCATCGAAAAAACCGCATGGGAAGTAACTGTCGGCACTTTGCAGCTGCTCGATCCGAAATCCGAAGGCGAAGAACAACCGGGCGAAACTCAGGCGCAGACGGAAGCAAAATCGGAATCAAAACCGGTTGAAAAGCAAGCAACACAGCCGGAATCAAAACCGAAACAAATGAAACTTGAAGAGCTGAAAGAACCGATCAAATTCCCTGAACCGGAAGATGACGAATTGCCATTTTAATCAAAAAAATCTGCAAAAATAATTCAATAAAATAACGTAGTTATCAAATTTTTTCATATTTTTCAAAAATTTTCTTGACTTTTATTTTTAACGCAGTAGTATTGACGTGTTGATTGGTTGATTTGAGTTTGAGTTTTTAACTTTTTTCTTAGGAGGAAAAGATGAACAAAGAACAAGAAAAAAATCTCGGCATCAAATGGGGCGTTTACGAAGTCGCAAAAAACCTTAACTACTTTCGCAGATCGTATGCTTCGGAAGCATTCTGGAATTATTACCGCGAACACAAAGACAAACTGAAAGCGGAGGGAGTCAGCGTCTATAAGCTCGACGGAACATTCTATGTCTATGACTGGAGCCGCAAAGACAAAGCGACGCAGGAAGAATACGACGAGCAGGAAGCAAAGAAGAACAGACAATACTTCAATGAGCTTCTTCTTACGATCTCAGAGAACACCAGCTATGAACCAACCACAATTGAAGAAGCTGAAGATTATATCAGACAGAATGCCAAGAATCCCCAGTATATGCTGAACGAAGCAAGAGAGGCGGCATTCAACAACGCGATAGTTTATCCGGCAGAATAAAAAGGAGGAAAAAATGATAAAAAGTATCAATGCTTATGACAAGAACTCAGCTTTTGTTTGGAGCAGTTTTGGAAAGAAAAATTTCGAAGATATGCCGAAAATTACAGAAAACATGATTGTTGTTATTTCCGGTTGCAAAAACGCGTGGATACATGTCTATGATATTTCGGATATGAATAAGAACGAAGAACGCGCACTTGTAACACGTCATTGTACAGAATTGACTTCCGGCTGCGGTTATACTTGGAAGATCGTTAGGCACATCGGAAACACTTATTTTTGCGAATAGGAGAAAAAAATGAAGGAAAGAAT
>JAZQYY010000018.1:0-44051 GCA_045633805.1 Acutalibacteraceae bacterium | reverse complement strand
CTGCCATAACCTTACCGAATACGGTGAGGTCAGGTGAAACGCCGAAGTAACCCTGAGCACCGCTCATGCTTACGCGGAATGCTGTAACAACTTCGTCGAAGATAAGGAGTGCGCCGTACTTACGGCAAAGGGTTTCAACGCCCTTGCAGAAGTTCTTGTCAACAGGTCTTGTACCGCTTTCGGGACCAACGGGTTCGAGCATAACTGCTGCTGTGCCGCCCTTAAGTCTGTTAGCCTTGAGCTTTCTTTCAAGGTCATTGAGGTCGCCGGGGAAGAATTCTTCTGTATCCTTGAAGCAGAACAGCGGAACACCTGTTGCCTGAGTCCACTTTGAACCGGGAACACGGATGCCGTAACCAAGCTGATCTGACCAGCCGTGGTAAGCGCCGCCCATTTTAAGAATCTTCTTCTTGCCTGTTGCAAGACGAGCAACACGGATAGCCGTCATACAAGCTTCTGTACCTGAACCAAGCATACGGAACATATCAACGTTGGGAATAAGGTCGGCAATCTTCTTGCCAAGCTTATATTCATATTCGTGGAAAAGACCTGTTGAAGGACCGCAAGTGTTGAGGAGTTCGATAACCTTCTCACGAACTGCAGGAGGATTGCTGCCGAGAACTGTGGGGCCACCTGCCTGAAGGAAGTCGAAATATCTGTTGCCGTCGATATCATAGAGATATGCGCCTTCAGCCTTTGTGAAAACAAGGGGGAAAGGATAGTTGAAAGCAAGGTTATGCTGAACACCGCCGGGGATGATCTGCTTTGCTTCTTCAATCATAGCCTTTGATTTTGCGCACTTCTTCTCGAAATATTCTTCCTCATATCTCTTGAGAGCGTCGGGAGCGATTGAATAAATCGGCTTTTTAATGAGTTCGTCAAGCTGCTTCTGAACAGCCTGAGCGTCAGGGTAATTGATGATGCCGTGGTTAGCCATTTTGAATTCCTCCTACAAAATATATTAATTTAATTAAACATAAAACCAAGCAACAACTGCTATTTATTTGATTATATCATATAGCAACAAATTATTCAAGACCGAGTTTTTTAGCCATTTCTGCGGTTTTGAGTTCAAGAAGCTTTGACACGCCTTCTTCCTGCATCGTTACACCGTAGAGCATATCCGCCTCATCCATAGTACCACGTCTGTGAGTGATAAGAATAAACTGTGTGCTGCCCGTCATATTACGAACGTAGCTTGCATAGCGTGAAACGTTAACATCGTCAAGCGCAGCCTCAACCTCGTCAAAGATACAGAAAGGAGCGGGCGTAACCTTGAGAATCGCAAAGAGAAGTGCGATTGCGGCAAGGCCCTTTTCACCACCGGAAAGCAGGTCTATATTCTGAACGTTCTTGCCGGGGGGCTGAACCCTGATGTTGATGTTGCATTCAAGAACGTCCTGAGGGTCATCGAGCACAAGCTCGGCTTTACCGCCGTCAAACAAATCTCTGAAGGTTTCGCCGAATTTGTTGTTGATTCGTCTGAACTGTTCTCTGAAGCGCTCTGCCATTTTGCCCGTAAGCTCTTCGATAAGCTTTGTGAGCTCCGATTTTGATTTTTCAATATCGGCAAGCTGACCGCTCATATATTCATAGCGTTCTGAAACTTCTTTGTATTCTTCAACCGCACCAACGTTAACGTTGCCGAGACCTCTGATTTTGTTTTTGATTTCCTGCAAGGTGCGCTGTGCCTTGGGGATATCATCAAGAACAATGTCCATCTCAACAGCCTCGCGCAAGGTGAGCTGATATTCGTCATAAAGCTTGTTCTGTGCGGTTTCAAGCTCCCTCTGCATTGAGTTGCGACGTTCTTCAAGTCTTGCGAGTTCACCGCCGAGTCTTTCGCGTTCTGCGGTTTTTTCGCGTTCCTTGTTTCTCAACGCTGTGCTTTCGCCCTCTGCCTGAACACGCTTTTCAATAAGAGCAGAGATTTTTTCTTTTGTTTCAACTGCATTTGCACGCAGTGATGCAGCTTCTTCTTCAAGCTTTGCTATGCCTGCAGCAGTTTCTTCGTTGATGCGTTTAATCTCTTCGATTTCTGCAATAAGCTTATCTGCGCGCTTGCTGAAAGCATCCTTGCGGCGCAGACATTCTTCAATCATCTCGTTATCGGCTTCAATCTCTTTGCGCATTGAAACGATTTCAAGGTTAAGAGCATTCTGAACCTCGCCCGATTCTTCGCGGAGTTTATCGATTGATTCTTTTTCTGCGTTAAGCTCGGTGAGCGAAGCAGTCAGATTTTCTGCTTCTTCGTTAACTGCGGCAAGCTCTTTATCAGCCTTTTCTTCGGTTGCAAAAGCTTCGGCAATTCTCTGCTCTGCTCTTGATTTTTCCGCTTCAAGCTCATCGATATGACCCTTTGCGGCGGCATATCTGTCGCTTATAAGCTTAAGCTCGCCATCGGCACGGATAATGTTTTCCTGCGCCTTGATAAGCTCTGCTTCGGAAGCATCAAGCTCTGCCTGAACAAGCGCAAGCTCTTCTGAAACGGTTTTGAAAACGCCCTGTTTTTCATCAAGCTGTTTTTCAAGAGCTTCAACCTTTTCTTTAAGACCGTCAATCTCGTTTGCACGGCTGAGGAAGCCTGTGCCCGAGCCTCTTGAACCGCCCGTCATCGAACCGCCTGCATTAAGCACCTGACCGTCAAGAGTTACAATCTTGAATCGGTAGGAATACTTTTTAGCCATCTCGATGCCGTTATCGATATTATCAACAACAGCCGTTCTTGCAAGCAATGAGCCGATTATTTCAGCATATTTAGCATCGTATTCGAGCAGTTTATCTGCCATGTCAACAAAGCCTTCGCAGTTATCAAGTCCCTTTTCCGTGAAAAGTCTTGATTTAACGGAGGTCAGCGGCAGGAAGGTTGCTCTGCCTGCTCTGTTATCTTTAAGATAATTAATTGCTCGTTTTGCGGTGTTTTCGTTATCTGTAACAATATTTTGAATAGCCGCACCGAGAGCAGTTTCGATTGCAACTGCATATTCGGCAGGTGCGGTGATAAGCTGTGAGAGCGTGCCGTGAATGCCCTTAAGGAAGCCTCTGTTTGCTTCTTTGATAACCTTCTGAACACTGCCTGCATAGCCGTCAAGGTTCTTTTCAAGGTCATCAAGCATCTTGATGCGAGCGTTCTTCTGGTAGATATCAAGGTTAAGGGCGTCGATTTCTTTGCGGTATTTTTCAACCTTTTCGCCTCTTGTGCCAAGAATCATTCTGTAGCCCTCAAGCGCATTTTCATGCTCTGCAGCTTCAGCATTAAGGCGGTCAAGCTCTGCCTTTGCGGCGGCTTCTTCTGCTTTAAGATTATCCAGCACACCGCCCCTTGTTTCGATAACTTCGTTAATAGCTTTTATTCTTGCATCAAGCTCTGTTCGGGTTGACTGAGCGGTTGATTTTTCAACTCTGATATCTGCCGCTTTCATTGCGGAAGCGGTAAGTTTTTCGTTGATTTCTCTAGCTTTTTCGCTGTTTTCGCTGTTTTTGCCGAGCAAAGAATTCAGCCTTTCAATCTCTGCTGAAAGCTCCTCTTTCTTTTCGGCAATTTCAGCTTCGTTTGCGGCAATATTCTGCTGTGACTTTTCAATTTGCGCATCGGTTTCAGCAACAGACTGCTCACTGTCGCCCATATCTCCGCTGATTCTTTCTATTGTCTGTGTGTTATGTTCAATCGTATTCTTTTCAACGGCAATTTTACCGTCGATAACAGCCGCTTCTTCTTCGCTTTCGGCAATAGTCTGGCGCAGGCGCTCAACCTCAAGGGTGATATCCTGGCTTTCTTTGATTGCGGCTTCGATTTTTTCAATAAGCTCAACAAGCTCGTTTTCAGTCATTTCATACTGCGATGTTGCGAGCGAGAGCTTATGCTCCTGCTCCTTAAGACCGTTTCTTGATTTCTCAATGGTATGAAGCCAAAGACCGATTTCAAGTGTCTTTTTCTCGTCTGCAAGAGCAAGGAATTTGAGAGCTTTTTCGCTCTGTGTTTTAAGGGGACCGATTCTGCCCTCAAGCTCCGCAAGAATATCTCTCAGACGAACAAGATTTTCTTCCGCCTGGTCAAGTCTGCGGTTGGCATCCGCTCTTCTGTAACGGAAATGCGAAATACCTGCCGCCTCTTCGAGCATATCTCTTCTCTGCGATGAACGAGCCGAAACAAGGTCTGCAATTCTGCCCTGACCAACCATCGAATAGCCGTCACGGCCGAGACCTGTATCCATAAAGAGCTCGTGGATATCTCTCAGACGGCAAACTTCGCCGTTGATTTTATATTCACTTTCGCCGGAGCGATAGTAACGGCGGGTTACCGATACCTCGTCCTTATCATTATTCAGACCTCTGTCTGTGTTATCAAGGCGCAGAGTAACCTCGGCATAGCCCAGAGCCTTTCGCTGGCTTGTGCCGCCGAAGATAACGTCTTCCATTCTTGAGCCGCGCAGAGTTTTGGTTGACTGCTCACCCAATACCCAGCGCACGCCGTCGGAAATATTACTCTTACCCGAGCCGTTAGGGCCGACAACGGCGGTTATGCCTTTGCCGAATTCAAGCACGGTCTTATCGGGGAAAGATTTGAATCCCTGCATTTCAAGCGCTTTTAATCTCATTTGAATACCTAACCTTTATCTATCACCGCAACCTCATATTTCGGCATCTCATCCCGTCCTTCAACGGTGCAATCATAGCCGAGAGCTTGCAGCTTTATCAGATTTTGTTTTTTCTGCCCTGTCATTTTTGAAATTTCTTTTTTGTTGACCGCAAGCAAATATTTGCCGCAGTTTTTCTCACGAAGCTTTCCGAGCGCAATATCATAATAAATCCTGCCCTCGCAAAGCTCCCTTAGAGCGGGGTGATAAGCTCCGCCCGAAAAATCGCCTTCAACTCCGCCGCCCGAGTGCAGACCGACTCTGATTATCTTAATGCCTGCATTCTCAAACATCGGAATTATTTTGGCGCAAAGCTCAACGGTTTCATCAATCCCTTTAGGAATAAATTCACCCGTGAGCATAAGCTCGTGAAGCCTTGTCCCTTTTATAACAACGGTTGGATAAATTCTCACCGTGTCAGGTTTCAGTGCAACAATTTTTTCAGCGGTTTCAAGGCTATCCGAATTCTCGGAGCCATAAAGCCCCGTCATCATCTGCAAGCCCGTTTCAAAACCAAAGCTTTTGAGAAGATAAACCGCATCTTCAACCTGCTTTGCGGTGTGACCTCTTTCGTTAAGTTTAAGCACCTTGTCATCAAGACTCTGTGCCCCGAGTTCAACTGCGGTAACACCGTATTTTTTGAGGATTTTGCAGATTTCTTCGCTTATTCCGTCGGGTCTCGTTGAAATTCGGATTCCTTTGAAGATACCCTTTTCAACATATTCATATGCGGCTTCGAGCAAGGATATCATATATCCTCTCTCAATCATTGTGAAGCTGCCGCCGAAAAACGCAATTTCACCACCTGCCGCCTCACCTGCTGTGAGAGAAGCCATTGCCGTTTCTGCCGCAGAGCGCACTTCATCGGGCGTTATCTCTTTTTGACTGCCCGATATGCTTCTCTGATTGCAGAATGAGCACATATGCGGACAACCCTTATGCACAACAAAAAGTGCCACGTTTACATGCTTCATTTTACGCCCATAAGCTCAAGAGCTTCTTTTGCAGCAAACTGCTCCGCAAGTTTTTTGCTCTTACCTGTGCCTCTGCCGATAACGTTGCTGTTAAGATGCACCTCAACGGTGAAGGTTTTTGCGTGGTCGGGACCGGAGGAATCCGTAACAACGTATTCAAGACGTTCTTCGCGGTTGCGCTGAATAATTTCCTGAAGGGTTGTTTTATAATCCTTTGCGTTATCGTATTCATCCTGTCGCGGAATAAAACGAAGCACAAGCTTGCTTGCTTCTTCAAGACCGCCGTCAAGATAAATTGCGGCAAGCACCGCTTCAAACGCATCGGCAAGAATCGAGGGTCTTTCTCTGCCGCCCGTTCTGTCTTCGCCCCTGCCGAGCAAAAGTGCAGAACCGATATCAAGCTCCTTTGCATAGGCACAAAGTGCTTTTTCGCAAACCTTTGCCGCTCTGTGCTTTGTCAGCTCACCCTCGGGCATATCAAAATTGCTGTAAAAATAATTTGCAGAAACAAAACCGAGCACCGAATCGCCCAAAAACTCAAGCCTTTCGTTATAAGCGGTTTTTTCGCTTTTTTCGTTTGCATAAGAAGAATGCGTCAAAGCCGTTTCAAGAAGAGAAATATCCTTGAAGCGGTAGCCAAGCTTTTTCTGCAAGTTTTCAAGTTTATCGTTCATAATCTTATCCTTGTAGGAATACGTTACTCTGCAAGCTGATTTTTAAGGGCTTCGAGTCCCCTTTCAGCAAGAGCTTCATAACGCTGTTTTTTATCTCTGATTTTTGTATCAAGCGGCGGAAGCAGACCGAAGCTTGCTCCCATCGGCTGAAAATTCTTAACGTTTTCGTCGCTGATATATCTCGCAAGCGCGCCCGAAATTGTAAGTTCGTTCGGCACAAATTTTTCTTTGCCGAGAATACGGTTTGCGGCATTAATGCCTGCAAGAATTCCTGCGCAAGCGGATTCCATATAACCCTCAACACCCGTTATCTGACCTGCAAAATAAAGACCTTCTCTTGCCTTGAATCCAAAGTCTTCACCAAGCAGACGTGGGGAATCGATGAACGTGTTGCGGTGCATAACACCGTAGCGCACAAATTCAGCATTCTTGAGTGCGGGAATCATAGAAAAAACTCTCTTCTGCTCGCCGAATTTGAGGTTGGTCTGAAAGCCGACAAGGTTATACATTGTGCCTGCCTTGTTTTCTTTGCGAAGCTGAAGATTTGCCCAGGGTCTGTGACCTGTTCTGGGATTCACAAGACCTGCAGGCTTCATCGGACCGAAGCGGATTGTGTCGTGCCCTCTTGACGCCATAACCTCAATAGGCATACAACCCTCATAAACACCCTTGCGTTTATCAAACTCGTGCGTGGGAGCACTTTCGGCATTAATCAGTTCTTCATAGAACGCCTCATATTCCTCTTTGTTCATCGGGCAGTTGATATAATCATCGGGCTCTCCCCTGTCATATCTCGATTGCATAAAGGCATTTTCAAGATCAATGCTCTCTGCAGTAACAATCGGTGCCGCTGCATCAAAGAAACTGAGGTTGCCGCCGCAAAGCTCCTTGATTTTTTCAGAAAGAGCTTCGGAAGCAAGAGGTCCTGCGGCAATGATAACGTCGCCCTCGGGTATCTCTGTAACTTCTTCTCTGATAACGGTTATTTCTTTGCGTGAAAGAATTTTTTCTGTGACAAGCGCAGAGAATTTATCTCTGTCAACCGCAAGGGCTCCGCCTGCAGGCACAGCCGTTGCCTTTGCGCACTCAACACAGAGCGACCCCATAAGCTCCATTTCAGCCTTAAGCATACCTGCCGCACAGCCAAGGCGCATTGCCTTGAACGAGTTTGAGCAAACAAGCTCTGCAAAGCCTTCGAGTGAATGAGCGGGAGAATATCTGACGGGCTTCATTTCATAAAGCTCTACTTCGATACCTCTGTTTGCAAGCTGCCAGGCCGCTTCAACACCCGCAAAACCCGCTCCGATAACTTTAATCTTATTCATCGTCATTCTTTTTCTTGCCTGCCGCTTTTTCGTAGCCGCAGCCCTTTGCCATACAAACAAGCTTGCCGCCCTTCTTCTTGAAAAGAGCTTTACCGCATTCGGGGCAAGCCTTGCCTGCAGGAGCGTCCCAGCTCATAAAGTTACACTTGGGCCATTCACTGCAGCCATAGAAAACGTGGCCTTTTTTGGATTTTCTTTCAATAATTTCGCCGCCGCACTCAGGGCATCTTGCGCCTGTGTTAACAATAAGCGGCTTTGCGTTGCGGCAATCGGGGTAACCGGGGCAAGCAAGGAATCTGCCGAATCTGCCGGTTTTGATAACCATCATTCTGCCGCACTTGTCGCAGGGAATATCTGTGATATCCTCTTCAAGCTGAATCTTAACGTTTTTCATTTCGGACTTTGCTTTATCGAGAGTCTTTTCAAAATCCGCATAGAATTCGTCAAGCATCTTAACGTAGTCAACGTCACCGCTGCCAACGTGGTCAAGGTTTGTTTCAAGCTGTGCGGTGAACTTTGTGTTTACGATTTTGGGGAATTTATCTTTGAGAAGACCTGTGATTGCAACACCGAGCTCTGTGGGCACAAGCTGCTTGCTCTTTCTCTGGATATAACCTCTCTTGATGATTGTTGAGAGGATTGTTGCATAGGTACTGGGACGACCTACGCCGTTTTCTTCAAGCTCTTTGATGAGTGAAGCTTCTGTATATCTTGCAGGGGGCTGTGTGAAATGCTGGTTTGCGTTAAGCTCACGGATTTTGAGCTTTTCGTCTGCCTTGATTTCGGGAAGCACACCCTTGTCTGTTTCTTCTTCTGCAAGCTCGTAGAGCTTTGTGAAGCCGTCGAATTTAACGGAATAGCCTGCAGCTGTGAAGATGCAGAATTTATCGGCTTCTGTTTCTTTGTGAGCAACGATTTCTGCCTTAACCGTATTCTGAACGCAGCTTGCCATAAGGCTTGCCATAAAGCGCTTCCAGATGAGAGCATAAAGCTTATACTGGTCAGACGTAAGGCTGTCCTTGACCTGCTCGGGAGTGAGCGAAGGCACCGAAGGTCTGATAGCTTCGTGGCCGTCCTGTGCGTTTGCTCTGGACTTATAATAAACGGGCTTTTCGGGCAGATATTCACTGCCGAAAGCCTGAGCAATATAGCTTGTTGCGGCTGCTCTTGCTTCTTCTGAAATGCGGAGCGAGTCAGTTCTCATATAAGTGATAAGACCACTCATACCGATGCCCTTAACGTTAACGCCTTCATAGAGTTCCTGTGCGGTTCTCATTGTTCTTTCTGCCTGGAAGCCGAGCTTTCTTGAAGCTTCCTGCTGAAGAGTTGAGGTAATAAAGGGAGGTGCGGGATTCTTTTTTCGTGTACCCTTCTTAACGGACTTCACTTCGTAATCGGCACCGTCAAGGCGAGCAAGATAAGCATCTGCCTGCTCTTTGTTTGTTATTTTGATTTTGCCGTTTTCATCTGAATAGAGAGTTGCTGTGAGAACTCTTCTCTGTGCAGTTGCAAGCTTTGCCTCAAGAATCCAATATTCTTCGGGGTTAAACGCGTTGATTTCATTTTCGCGGTCAACAATAAGTCTTACCGCAACGCTCTGAACTCGACCTGCCGAAAGACCTCTTCTGATTTTCTGTGAAACAAAGGGGCTGAGTCTGTAACCGACAAGACGGTCAAGAATTCTTCTTGCCTGCTGTGCATTAACAAGGTCAAGGTTAACCTGCTTGGGGCTTGCCATACCGTTTGCGATACCTGTTTTTGTGATTTCGTTAAAGGTAACTCTGTTCTTCTGCTTGAGGTCAAGGCCAAGAACGGTTGCAAGGTGCCACGAAATTGCTTCTCCTTCGCGGTCAGGGTCGGCTGCGAGATAAACAGCTTCGCTTGCATCAACCTTTTCTTTAAGCTCCTTAACAAGCTTTTCTTTGCCCTTGATAAGTGCATACTTGGGGGCAAAATTATTTTTAACATCAACGCTGAGCTTTGCCGCAGGCAGATCTCTGATATGTCCTTTTGAAGCAACAACATCAAATTCCTTGCCGAGATACTTTTTGATTGTGTTCGCCTTTGCAGGCGACTCAACGATAACAAGCTTTGACATTATAAGTATTCTCCTGTCAGTAATTTATTTGAATTCATTTAAGATAATTGATAACTGTTTCCGCCAATTGCTCTGACGGCATTTTCCGCCTCGAGCATCATCAGTGCCGTGAGCACTCTGGATATCGGCAAACCGCTCATTGCGCAGATTTCATCTGCCGAAAGAGGTTCACCCTTAAAAAGATTATAAACCGCAAGTGAATCGGGGTCAAGGTTTTGAGGCGGTTGTTTTTCAAGTTTAAGAACAACGCTCTTTTCTTCTTTCTCACCGTAAAACTTAAGCTTAACCGCCTGCTTCGGTTGCTCAATCATATCGGGAACCTTTGCTTTAAGATTGAGCCTATCCGGATAAACCATTTCGTAGCCGCTGAGAACGTCTTCGGCACAGGTAACAACCCCTGCACCGTCACGGATAAGTCTGTTGACTCCCATATATGCACTGCTCAAAACACTGCCGGGTATCGCAAAAACGTCTCTGCCCTGCTCATTGGCTTTGCGCGCGGTTATCAACGAGCCGCTTCTTTCGCCCGCTTCAACAACAAGCACACCCATTGACATACCCGAGATAATTCTGTTTCTTTCCGGAAAGCTTGACCTTGTAACACCTGCAAGCGGAGGATATTCTGTCACAAGTGCGCCCGACTGACTGATTCTGCGCCGCAAATCTTCATTCTCTCTGAGGTATCCGCAACCGAGGCCGCAACCCATAACGCATATGGTTTTGCCGTTTGCTTCAAGCGCACCCTCGTGAGCCGCGCTGTCAATGCCCAGAGCACCGCCGCTGACAATAACCGCATTCATCGCCACCATACCTGCGCAGATTTTTCTTGCGATTTTTATGCTTTCATAAGAAGGTTTTCGCGTACCGACAACACCGATTGTTACGCTTGAATTGACATAAGAAATATCTCCGTCAACATAAAGAACAAGCGGTCTGTCGGGTATATAACGAAGTCCCTCGGGATACTCCTCATCATCGGGTGTGTAAATCTTCCAGCCGTTTCGTTTACAGGTTTCAATTGCAACCTGCGCATTCCTCAGCGGAGTTTTTTCGAGCCTGTCAATCTGTGGTTTTGCAAAAACACCCGAGATTATTCTGCCCGTGCGGTCAGTTTCATAAATCTCTCTGGGTGATGAAAAGCAAGCAAGAATTTCATCAACCCTTGCCGCCGCACCGAGCGCCATTGAGAGCCATATCCAATAAACAGTATTTTCGTTCATCTCATCAACTCCCAGGCAAGGATTGCCGCCGCCGCAGATGCATTGAAGGATTCTGCTCTGCCGCCCATCGGAATGGTTACGGCATCTTTGCACGCATCTGTAACCGCCTGCGAAAGACCGTTGCCCTCGTTGCCCACGCATATAATCACGCCGCCGTCAAGGCTTACCTTTCGGATATCCGAAGCATCGCTTCTGGGCACGGAGGCATAGGTCTGCATTCCGTTTGCCTGCGCATCCTCAAGCAACGCAACAAGGTTTTGCGGCTCAATGAGCGAAATGCGCATCGACGAACCCATTGCCGCTCTGAGAGCCTTCGGGTTGTTGATATCACAGCCGCCGCTGACAATCAATCCGTCAAGACCGAGAGCTTCAACAGTTCTGCAGACTGCACCCAGATTTGAGGGATCCTGCAGATTTTCAAGAGCAAGATATTTGCCCGAATAATTGAGCTTTTCGGTTTTATCTTTTGTTTTGCAGATGCAAAAAATGCCCTGCGGGTTTTCGGTATCGGAAAGCTTTTTTGCAACGTCGGCGCTTATTTCAAAGCATATGCAATCCGTTGCAATAATACTCTCTGCATATGCGGAATATTTTTCAAGCGCAGAAGCAGTGAAAAACGCCTGCTTGATTTCAACGCCTGTTTTTGCCGCATCAAAGCAGAGCCGTGCGCCCTCGAGAAAGAACTCACCGTTTTGTTTGCGGAAAGAAGCACTCTCTCCAAGGCGAACGGCATATTTGATTTTATCATTTGTTCGAGCCGTAATCTTTTCCATATAATTAATTTGATACCTTAAATATATTATTTTATTTGATACCTTTATATATATCAAATTTTGAAAAAATGTTGCTTTTCCACATACTGAAAAATGCGAAAAATCAGAGATGTAAGAAAATTACATCTCTGATTATCCTAAGCTTAATTAGTTGAGAGCAGCCTTTGCCTTCTCTGCGAGTGCTGCAAATGCTGCGGGATCAGCAACTGCGATTTCAGCAAGCATCTTACGGTTGAGGCTGATATCAGCCTTCTTGAGACCGTTGATGAATGTTGAGTAGTTCATGCCGTTCATCTTGCAAGCAGCTGAGATACGGGAAATCCAAAGACGACGGAAATCTCTCTTCTTCTGCTTTCTGCCGATGTAAGCATAGTTGCCGCTCTTCATAACAGCCTGCTTAGCAGTCTTGAAGAGTGTGCTCTTTGAGCCGTAATAGCCCTTTGCGAGTCTGAGTACTTTATTTCTTCTCTTGCGAGTCATAATAGCGCCTTTAATACGAGCCATAGTTTAAATCCTCCGTTAGTTAATTAAAAAGTAGTTTACAAAGTTCCGATCTTATTTGTAAGGAACAAGACGTTTGATCTGCTTGCAGTTTGTAACATCAGCAACAGTTGTCTTGCGAAGATTTCTCTTGCGCTTTGTGCTCTTTTTGTTGAGAATGTGTGACTTGTAAGCATGGGCGCGCATGGGCTTGCCGCCTTTTGAAATCTTGAAGCGCTTCTTTGCGCCGCTGTGAGTCTTAATCTTGGGCATGGTTTATTTCCTCCTTAAAATTAAACACTTTTGATTTAGCTCTTATTTTGAGCTCTTCGGAGCCAGGAACATCAGCATCTGCCTGCCTTCAAGCTTTGCAGGTTTTTCAACGGCAGCGCAGTCAGCCATAGCTTCCGCACAACGATTCATAATGGTAAGACCAAGCTCGGGGTGAGCCATTTCTCTGCCTCTGAATCTGATGGAAACCTTAACCTTATCTCCGGAGCCAATGAATTTGCGTGCATGGTTTATTTTTGTGTCAAAATCATGCGTATCGATGTTGAGAGAAAGCCTGATTTCTTTGATTTCAACAATTCTCTGATTCTTTTTGGCTTCTTTTTCTCTCTTTGCCTTTTCAAAGCGGAACTTGCCGTAATCCATAACTTTGCAAACGGGCGGCTTTGCGGCGGGAGCAATCTTAACAAGGTCAAGATTCTTGCTCTCTGCAATTTTAAGAGCCTCTGCGGGTGTCATAATACCCAGCTGTTCACCGTCGTTGGAGATAACTCTTATCTCTTTATCACGGATTTCCTCATTGATTTGCTGTTCTTTGCTGCTGATGTCAAAGCACCTCCTGAATCATTTAGCTTCATACGAAGCCTGTGCAATAAAAAAGCGAGGGCAGGAAATCCTGACCTCGCATAAAATCAACGCTTAAACAGGCGCAAACTGCCCCTGCAAATAACAAGCTATTGACCAACGAGGGGTCTCCCCTGAAGGTGAGAGCGAACCTGCTCTGCTTTATTGTGCAAGTTATTCTAATATATTATTTCAGTTTTGTCAAGCGTTTTTTAGGATTTTTTACTTTATTTTTCTCAAAAGCATTAATCCTGCAGAAACAGCCATTCCCAGCGCAAGGAACAAAACAGATGTCAGACCGTTCACAAACGAGCCGTGCGCCGTACAATAAAGCACCATGCTCAAAACAAATCCGAGAACGCTGAGAATTATCTGAACAACAGCGGAAAAACGCATTTTTGCGCTCATATCGCAAGAAGCCGCAACCGCTCTGAGCATCGAGAATGCCGTACCGTCGTGGATAATACCTGCAGGCAGTTTGTCGCAAACTGCATCTCTTCTTCTCTTGAAGAGTCTGCCTGCCGTGCCTGAAAGAATCTTGAACGTTTCACGGGGCAGACCGAAGCTGTCGGCAATAAGCTCCTGTGTAACGTTAACGTCGTTTGTTCTCACAAGCACCTGGATTCCGTTATCCTCAAGCACTTTGAAATATCCGCCAAGGTTTTTATCAACCGCATAGCTCACAACAAACAGAGCCGCTACCTTGCCCGCAACAGCAAGATACATAACCTTTCTGCCGCTGTGCGAATATCTTTCTTCAAGCGATTTTTCAGGAACCTCAACGTTATGGTTGATAAGCAGATTGCGGTTGCCGAGAAGCACCTTCTGATTATGGATTCTTGCGGCAATGCCAAGCTTATCCTCATATGTGAGTTCCTTAACCGCAGGCAGAATATCCTGTCTGCCGTCAACAACCTGCTCAAAGCTTTCTCTGAGAGGGCCGCCGGATTTAATAACAAGAGCCGCTGCATAAAGAAGAACGTCATCGATTCTGATATTCTTAAAATCCTTCATACCGTGCATCATACAACGACCGCGGTCAAAGATATCTGCCGAATCAAGCACAACCGCATTCGAAGACGAGGTCTTCTCGGCAATATCCGAACCTGTTATCACGGTACCGCTGACGTTCAGAGTTGCATTTGTGCTTCTTGAAATAAATGCGGGAATGAATGCAGAGAAAACAGGGCAACAGATGCAGAACGTGCCTGCAAAAGCAGAAAGAGCCGCCATGAAATCCTTGTTGATTATTCCCGAAGCAATTGCCGCAACAAGTGCCGCACCTGCCACACCGGGAACAAGAATATTCATAAGCCTGTTCTCAGCTGCAACCGCCTTTGAGTTTTTAAGGAAATTCTCGGGGAAGGATACCTTTGAGGAATAAAGCAACTCTGCATTACCCATCATCAGACCTCTGCCAAGCTCAAAAATCTCTGACTCATTATCAAACGGATGAACCGCATACATATTATGTTTATACTTGAACGCACAAACTTCAAAGTTGCCGAGAATACGCTGTGCATCAAGCTTTTCTGTGATTTTGGTGATAAGAACGCCGAAAACTGCGGCGGCTGAAAATACCGTTGCACCGATTCCGTCGGGAGCCGCAACTGCCGCAATAGTGTTTTGGATTAACGCAACGATAATCGAAAGGCTGACTGCCGTGTCACTTGTAACCTTCAACGTTGTCAATGCCTTAATTCCGTCTGCAAATCTCTTGCTGTTTATTGCTGCGGCAGCGATAAGAAGAACCGCATTCATAACGTTGACCGCAACCGAATTGCGGGTGAAAACCTCGGTTTCAACCGAAAGCTTTGAAGCAATGAACGGGATAATGTTGATTATAACAATCAGCAGTTCAATTGCACCTGCAATGATGATGCCCTTCGTTGCATTTTTGCTTATCTCTCCGAATCGGGTATAGAACGCCGTTTTTTCTTCGGGAGAAGTATATTCGTTAGCTTCAGGCTTGTTGATAAGATCCTGCTTTTCTTTTTCAAGAGCCAATCTGCGTTGCTCTCTGCGACGGGCTCTTTCTTCTCTCGCCTTTTCTTCTTCGGACATCTCAAAGTCGCCCTGGAATTCTTCGTCAAGATCTATTGCATCAATAAGCCTGAAATCCTTCGCCTTCTGCTTACGCTTTTCCCAAAGAGATTCTTCGATATCCTCTTCATCCGCCTGGTCGGGCACAGTTTCGGATGAAACGTCTTCAAAGCCCGTGAGCATAATCTGACCCTCAACGTCATCAGACACTTTTTCGGGTTTCTTTGAAACAGGTATCGCTGTTTCCGCACCGATAACTCTTGTTTTTTCATCATCGGCGGCAAGCTCTTTTTCGGCTTCCTCTGCGGTGAGCACCCTGGGAACAGGCTGAAAACCGCCCTCATCGGGATCGCCGTTTTTCTTGACCACGATGCCCGGTTTATCAACAGGACCCGTTTCTTCTATATCAACGTCTGCTGTTCTCTCAAGCTGAAGCTTGGTGAAAAAGCGTGTTCTGTAATCCTTTTCGGAAATACGCTCGGGAAGATTTTCTTCCGCCTTTTCTTCATATTCTTCAGTTTTTTCTTCTTCGGGAAGCACTTCTGATATTTTTTTGAAAAATTCGGATGCAGGTGTTTCGCCCTCATAGAAGCTCTCAATCACAGGAGGCTCATTCTCCGATTCTTCAACCTGAATCGGTTCGGGGTTAAGATATTTGCTGACCTTATCCTCTTCATTATCGGTTTTATCTTCGGGAACGATGACGGTTTCAATCTCAAAAATCGAACCGTCGAAATCGTTTTCTTTGTCATAGAAGGTTTCCTGTCCGTCAACCTCTGCTTCACCCGAAGACGATGAGATATCCTGCATTTCAGGCTTTTTATTTTCTTCACCCATAGGTCTTATGGTGAACAGACCCGTATCAAACTCTCTGCCGAGAATCTTTGCAAAATCCTGCGCAGGTGTTGTTTTTTCTTCTTTTTGGGGCGGAATATATTCTTCACCGTTGGTTTCGGCAATCAGCCTGTCAATATCATCAAGTGACCAGGTTTTTGCGGGTGCCGACGTTTCACCTGCCGATGAAAACTTCTGGTTTTTCACTTCTTCAAGAATCGCATCAAGCTCGCTGCCTGATGTGATTTTATTATAATCGCTCAAAATCTTCACCTACCTGTTTTTAGCAATTTCATACATCAGAATGCCTGCTGCCACCGAGGCGTTGAGAGAATTGATTTTGCCCTTCATAGGCAACGAAACGATAAAATCGCATTTTTCTTTTATAAGACGGCTGATGCCCTTGCCTTCAGAACCGACAACAAGTGCAACGCTGCCCGAATAATCCTGCTTATCCCAGCGTGTGCCGTCCATATCCGCACCATAAACCCAGAAACCTTTTTCTTTGAGTTCCTCAATGGTTGAAGCAAGGTTTGCAACTCTTGCAACGGGAACGTATTCAACCGCACCTGCAGAAACCTTGCCGACTGCATAAGTCAGAGCAACACCTCTGCGCTTGGGAATGATAATTCCGTGAGCTCCGCAGGCATCTGCAGTTCTGATGATCGCGCCGAGGTTATGAGGATCTTCAATCTCATCGCAGATAATAACAAACGGGGGTTCGCCCCTGCTTTCTGCAAGAGAAAGAATATCTTCAATGCTTGAATATTCGTGCACCGCCGCCCACGCCGCAACGCCCTGATGGTTTGCGCCGCCGCAAAGCTTATCAAGCTTACGGATATCAACTTCTTTAACAACTATTCCTTTATCGCGGCACTGACCGATAATCTTGCCTACCGAGCCGCCTCTTTCGCCTTTTGCAACAAGCAGGCTGTCCATTGACCTGCCGCTTCGGAGGGCTTCAGTAACGGCATTTCTGCCGATTATCAATCCTTGCTGCTGTTCGTTTTCAAAATCCATAGGGTATACCTCCCCATATTTTGTTATATTCGATTTATTATAACACAAAATCTCGGATTTGAACAGTAATTTTATGATATTTACAAAAAATTTTTTAAAATGTTTTTAATTGCATTTCAATAACTGACACTTTTTGTTTTTCGCGTTGCCTAAAATTATTCTGAACAACAAAAAGAAAGGAAGTTTGTTAATGGAAACAATAAATTCCGCCACACAAAAACAGATGGCGGACAAGCTTGTTGACAGAGGCGGAAAAGTGATTTCTTTGGCTCTGTATTTTATGAGCGGCTTCATTTTATCGGGTGCAGGTCTGTTTTCGGTCAGGATTCCTCTTTGCACGGGGCTTGCCGCCGCCTGCACGGGCGCAGACCTGCTTGCCGTTTGTGCAGGCAGCGTTGCAGGATGTTTTTTGCGAATGGCACCCGAAAATTCTATCGGCTGTCTTATTCCGCTTGCAGGCACAGTCGGAATGATTTTTACTCTTGAAAAATTACACCTCACAAACAAAAGAACAGGCATTCTGTGCACCGCTGTATTCCTGTTTTCTATTGCATCGTCAACAGTGCTTATGTTTGCGCATAACCCGTCGTTAAACGGGCTTTTGCTTAACCTTTGTTCCGCTTTTTTGTGTGCAGGGTCTGTAACTTTTTACACAGGTGCGGTAGCCTGCATCAAGAAAAAGCGAAGTATTTATATGCTTGATACCCACAGTCTGATTTGCATTATGATGAGCCTTTGCACTCTCTTTCTCGGGTCATCGGAAGTCAGTCTTTTCGGTTTCAGACCTGCAAGACTTTTCGGCTCGTTTGTTATTCTTACGGCGGCATATCTCTTTTCACAGGCAGGCGGAAGCATTGCCGGCGTTTCAATCGGCACCTGCGTTGCTGTTTCGGGCACAAGCGTTGCTCTGAGCCTTTGCTACGGCATATGCGGTCTTGCTTCGGGCATATTTTCAAAATACGGTCAACTTATGAGCGCTCTTGTTTTTTCGGGAATCGCAGGTGTTTCAGCTCTGATTGACGGATCTGCAGAAGGTGTTTCGGTTTTTGCCGAAGCCGCCGTTGCCTCTCTGATTTTCACCGTCATACCCAAGAAGCTTCTTATGGGTATTCGCTCGGATATTGCCCGTCCGCAAGAGCGCAGAGTTGCTTCGGAATACAGTGGCGCAAAGGAACGTATTCTTGAAGCATCTCGGGCAATCGGCTCGGTTTCGCATTGCGTGAGATCGGTTTCTGACGGAATCGAAGCCCTTTCGCCGGCAAACGACGTTATTGTTTGTATGCGGGTTAAAGAAAGAGTGTGTGCTGATTGCGCTCTGAAAGATTCTTTCTGCCCCGAAAACGGCGAATTTGCCGACGTTATAGAAAAGCTTTCGCAGGGTGAATCCGTTGCGACGGATGACTTTTCGGTCAATTTCAATATGAAATGCCCCAACGTTTCAAAACTTGCCGATTCATTCAACAGGATTTATTCGGGCAGAAACGCAGTAAACGCTTTGCAGGCAGGCGCCGCAAGAAACAGAGAACTTGCCTGCAGCCAGTTTGACGCAACCGCCAGACTGCTGAAAGAGCTTTCAAATGACGTTGAAAACGATGCCGCCACCCTGCACTCAAAAGAACGCATCGCTTTGCGCGTGCTCTCAGACAGAGATTATGAAGTTAAATCCGTTGAGTGCACCCAGCCTGTTTCGGGTGCTTTAAGGTTGAAATGCACCGTTGCGGATATTCCGCCCGGCACAAGCCTCACCCGGCTGACCGCCACCCTTTCTGCAGAACTTGAAACAGAGCTTAATCCCCCAAAAATAACACCTTGTTCAGACGGCAAGGAGCTTGTTTTTCTGCGCAAAGAAATTTTTGATTTCCGCTTCGGCTCGGCATCGGCAAGCCTTGGCAACCGCAAGCTTTGCGGCGATTATTTTGAATGCTTCCGCACGGAATCCAAGGCCTATATCATAATGAGCGACGGTATGGGCACGGGTGGCAGAGCAGCAATCGACTCGGCAATGACGGTTGAGCTTTTTTCTCGTCTTATAAGAGCAGGCATCAGCCTTGATACCGCCTTGGGCATCACAAACACCGCCCTCACGGTCAAGTCCGACGATGAGTCGCTTTCCACCCTTGACGTTGCGGAAATCGACCTTTTCAGCGGTGAAGCACAGATTCTGAAAGCAGGCGCCGCACCGTCCTTTTATACCGTTTCGGGCAGAGTGCGCACCGTTGAGCCCCCGTCAACACCGCTCGGAATATTAAGCAACATCGTTTTCAGCCGTTATTCGCTCAAGCTTCGCGGTGGAGATATGCTTGTTATGGTCAGCGACGGTATGCTCGGCTGCGGCAGCAATTGGATCCGTGACGAAATAAAAGCAGCCCGAAACCCCGATGCACGGGAATTTTCGGAACTGCTTCTGGGAACCGCACAACGCAAATGCGGCAAAAAATATGACGATATGACTGTTGTGACTTTAATTATGGAAGAGAGATAACTGCCGTTCGGCAGATTTGCAAACAAAAAACGGGAGCACCGATTGGTGTTCCCGTTTTATTCGCATTATATCGCTTTATCAGTCACTTGTGTAAGCAAGAAGAGCGATCTGACGTGCACGCTTGATAGCTGTGGTGAGCTCACGCTGATGCTTAGCGCAAGTACCTGTTACACGGCGGGGAAGGATCTTTGCTCTGTCAGAAGTGAACTTGTTAAGCTTGTTTACATCCTTGTAATCGATGCATTCAACTTTATCAACGCAGAATGAGCAAACCTTTCTGCGGCCCTTTTTGTTGGGTCTTCTGTCATTCTTTTCGTATGCCACGGATTAAACCTCCTTTTCAGTTTCAGTTTGATTGGGAGACCTCTCAGAACGGGAGATCGTCCTCGGGAATTTCTTTGAAATCGCCCTCGTCTGCTGTTGAGTACGAAGGTGCGGGCTGGCTGTTCATAACAGAATTGCTTCTGCCATAGTCGCCTGTGCCGCTCTCTGCCTTTGAACCGCAGAAGCTGGCATTATCTGCAACAATTTCAACCGCCTTACGCTTGTTGCCGTTTTTGTCTTCATACATTCTGGTCTGGATTGAACCCTGAACAGCAATCATTGAACCCTTGCGGAAATATCTGCTGACAAATTCAGCAGTCTGTCTCCATGCAACGATGTCGATGAAATCTGTCTGGCGTTCTTCACCCTGACGAACAAAACGTCTGTCAACTGCAACGGTGAATGTGGTTACGGAATTCCCGTTTCCTGTAGTGCGAAGCTCGGGGTCTGCAACAAGTCTGCCCATAATTACGGCATTATTTAACATTTTGCGACCTCCTTAGTTCTTCTTAACAATGAGTGAACGAAGCACGCCGTCTGTGATTTTAACAACACGGTCGAGCTCTGCGGGAAATTCGGGAGCAGCCTGATAGTTGAAGAGAACGTAGTAACCCTCTGCTTCGTCGTTGATAAGGTAAGCGAGCTTGCGCTTGCCCCATTCATCAACGCTCTCAAGAGTGCCGTTAGCTTCAATCATAGCCTTGAATTTCTCAACAAGAGGCTGAGCAGCTTCTTCACCTTTGGCAACTGAAAAAACCATCATTGTCTCGTAGCTGATGTTTGCTGACATTCTTAAAGCACCTCCTTCTGGTCTTTGGCCACGGTGCATCCGTGGCAAGGAATAAAAATTTATTTAATCCTGCTGCACTTTTCGCAGCGGTCTATAATTTTAACAGATGATTTTTATTTTGTCAAGTTATTTGCTCCAAAAACAAAATTTCAGCACTTTTGACTGTATTCCGAACTCCCGAAAAGCAAAAAAATTGCAGAATTTGATAAAAAACTGTAGATTTTCGGCGAATTCTGCGATATAATACAGCCAATGACTCAAGAAACGGAGGGTGCTTTTGTGGATCTTGTTTTTAATGAAGCCGGCTCAAAATTGCTTGGCGAAATGCTTAAAAAGCTCAGAAAAAACTTTGGCTATTCGCAGGCAGTTGTTGCAGATAATATAGACGTTGACCGCTCAACCTATGCCAGATATGAGCTTGGCCGCGCCCCCGACGTTGAAACCATCGCAAAGATTGCCGCTTTTTATAACGTTTCGGCAAACAGTCTTCTCGCGCCGTTTTTTGAAAATAACGATTTGCCGCAGACCGTTGCCGCACTCCGCTCAGACGACAAGGAGATTGCAGTTTATCTGCTCAGCGAAGAAGAACAAAAGCTTGTTGACTATTACAGAAACTGCATCCGCAAAGACGTTGTTCTGGATTTCACACAGTCAATTTTTCTTGAAGACTGCGAAGAGGATGAAAATTAAATTATGCGATAAAAAAGACCGCCGTTTGGCGGTCTTTATTTCTTTATTCTTCTTCGGGAGCTTCGATTTTGCCTGTAACGTTTCTGATGCTTGCTCTTGCAGCCTGAATTTCGTTAAGGCTGTTTGAGATTGCGCTGTCAGCCGTTCTCATAATTTCTTCAATGAAATCGCCTGCGGCAAGTCTGATTTCTGCTGACCACTTATTTGCCTTATCGATAGCATCATCGGAACGGTTGCGAGCATCTTCAATTGTTCTCTCTGCCTGTTCTGTTGCGGCATTGATGATGTTTTCAGCCTGTGCCTTTGCACCTGCGATTGTTGATGCTGCATCTTCCTGCGCAGTTTTTACAATTGATTCTGCAGTTGCCTTGCTCTGGATAACGATTTCGCTGTTGTCAACCATAGCGGCAGCTTCAAGCTGAGCATTTGCCCTGATGATTTTTGCATCTTCGTTTGCGGTTGCAACAATCTTCTTTGCCTGTGCTTCTGCTTCTTCAACCTTATTTTTTGAATAATCTTCTGTTTTAAGAACAAGCTCTCTTACCTTGTCTTCTGCAGTTGAAATAAGAGCTCTTGATTTTTCCTGTGCGCTTGTAACGGCGGCAACAGCTTCGTTCTTTGCTTTAACAAGAATATTATTTCTGTCTGCAACGATTGCTCTTGCCTGTGTGATTTCGTTGGGAAGGCTGAGTCTGATATCTTCAATAGCCGTTCTGATTGCCTTTGCATCAACGCCAACCTTGCTGCTCAGAGGAACCTTTGAGCCTGCCTCAAGTATATCTTCTATCTGGTCAAGTAAGTTTTCAATGCTCATAATCTTTGCTTCCTTTCTTTACCTCGTATTTCGTATGTGAATCAGTTTTTTCTGTAAACAGTTACTGCAGTTTTGCTGTATTTATATTCTCTCTGCTTTTCAAGACCGCCCTGAATCTCGGGCATATCCTCGCCAAAAGGATGCTCGCAGATAACAAGACCGCCCTCGGCAATATGCGGTTCAACCTTTGCAAGAGCTTTCTGCAAAAGACCCGTGCCAAACGGAGGATCAAGAAACGCAATATCAAATACTCTGTCTGTCATACCGAGAAACGCAAGAGAATCTGTCTGCATAACGTTTGCTTTGAATGCAAGCTTTGTCTTTTCAAGGTTTTCTTTAACTATTCTGACGGCGTTTTTATCTGCATCAACAAAAACGCAACTCTCCGCATCTCTGCTCAGTGCTTCGATGCCAAGCTGACCGGAACCCGCAAAAAGGTCCAGCACTCTGCGACCTTCAATCTCGAACTGGATTGCGCTGAAAACAGCTTCCTTAACTTTATCGGTTGTGGGTCTGACGCTCTCGCCTTCAAGCGTTCTGAGCACCATACCTCTTGCCGAGCCTGTAATTACTCTCATATCTTCCTCCCGTTTTTTAAAGACGGAACAACACATTATTATACATTATCGGTTTATTATCTCACTAAAAAGCATAAATTGTCAAGCAGAAAACCGATAAAAGAAAAATTTTTATTCTTCCTCGGGGTTATTTTTTCCGTGAAAAGCTTCAAAAACCGCTTTTGCCGCGTTTTTATTCATTCCCTTAACGGCCGCAAGCTCCGCTTCGGTTGCGGCAGAAATTGCCTTCATTGTTTTGAAATGCTTAAGCAAAGCCTTGCCCCTTGATTCACCGATACCCTCAATGGCAGTAAGAGTTGTTGAAACAGACGCTTTTTTGCGGCGGCTTCTATGATATTCGATTGAAAAGCGGTGAACTTCTTCCTGAATAGTTGAAACAAGCGTAAACGCCGCTCTTTTTGACGTGAGAGAAAGCTCGTCACCCGAGCGTGCGATTGCCCTCGTTTTATGGTGTGAATCCTTGACCATACCGAAAAGCGGAATATCCAGCCCGTATTTTTCAAGCACCGGCAAAACCGCATTAACCTGTCCCTTGCCGCCGTCAAGCAGAATAAGGTCGGGTAATCTGCCGAAGCCCTCACCGCTGTCTTTTTCTTCAAAATAACGCAGTATTCTGCGTTCAATCACCTCCGCCATCGAGCCGTAGTCATCCTGACCCGAGAAGCCTTTTATCGTGAAACGCTTATACGCTTTTTTATACGGATATCCGCCTTTGAAAACAACCATACCCGCAACGTTTTCGCTGCCTGCCGTGTGCGAAATATCGTAAGATTCAATGTATTCGGGCGGAGCTTTCAGACCGAGAAGCGTGCCAAGCTCATCGAGCGCCGCAGTTGATTTGCCTGTTTTGCCGAGATAGAGAGCAAGCTTCTGCGCTGCATTTGAACGGCACATTTCAACAAGCGAATGCTGCTCACCCCTTTGCGGCAAAGCAATTGCCACCTTTCTGCCTGCAAGTGACGAAAGCCATTCAGAAAGCACGTCTGCACCGTCAACCTCGCCGTCAACAGCAACTCTGCGCGGCACAAAATCGCGCATCGAATAATAGCTTCTGATAAGCTCGTGCCTTGCTTCGGGCAGATTTTCGGGCATATCGATTATGAAATGCTCGCTGTCATAGAGCCTTGCTTCTTTGAATCTCAAAACGGAAAGGCAAGCTTTGGGATTACTTTCGCCACCAGAGCAAACAAGAGCAAAAACGTCCTGCTCCTCAACGGAAGCGGAAACAACCTTCTGTTTATCCGTTACTTTTTTGATTGCGTTTATCTTATCACGCAGTTTTGCCGCTTTTTCAAACTCAAGATTTTCAGCGGCTTCTTCCATTTTGGCGGTCAGCTCATCGATAACGCTTCCCGAACCGTTTGTTATGAAATCAAGCGCCTGTCTGACAGCCTCATTATGCGTTTCGCGGTCTGTTTTGCCCGCACAGGGTGCGGCACACTGACCGATATAGAAATTCAGGCAAGGACGGCTTTTTTTATAATCTCGCGGAAAAACCTTTGAACATTGCGGCAAGCGGAAAATCTTTTTTGCCGAATCAACCGCATTCGTGATTCCGTAAGAGCCTGTGTAGGGACCGATATATTCCGCACCGTCATCAAGACGCTGCTTGACGGCAAGAATGTTTTTCCAGCCGTTATCGGTAACTTTTATATAATGATATCCCTTATCGTCCTTGAGAAGAATATTATATTTGGGTGTATGCTGTTTTATGAGTGAGCATTCAAGCACAAGGGCTTCAAACTCACTGTCGCAAAGGATATAATCAAAATCCTCAACGTTTTCAACCATCTTGCGCACCTTGGCGGTGTGGTTATTCTGCGAGCCGAAATAGGTGCTGACACGGTTTTTGAGAGCTTTTGCCTTACCGACGTAGATTATTTCGTTCTTTTTATTTTTCATCAGATAAACGCCCGGCGTTAAAGGCAGACTCATAGACTTCTTGCGAAGCTCGGGCAATTTTTCGTTCATTCGGCTCACCTCCCTGTTGATTATATTTCAATTATAACCGCAAACGGAAATTTAAGCAAGTGGCAAACTATGTGTTGCATAAAATGCGACAGTGTGATAGAATAATTTTTCGGACAAACATTGAAAGGATATTTGATATGGAAAACAATATTTTCAAGAATACGAAATATTTCATTATCGATATGGACGGCACGTTTTATCTTGACGGCAACATCATCGAAGGCTCGATTGATTTTATTGAAAAAGCAAGAGAATCGGGCAGAGATTTTTATTTCTTTACAAACAACTCATCAAACAACGTTGAGGTTTGCAGAGCAAAACTTGAAAAGATGGGCTTCCCCGTTGACGAAAACAGGGTTATCATCTCTTCTCACGTTGCCGCGGATTATCTTAACAGAAACTATGCAGGCAAAAAAGTTTTTCTTCTCGGCAACGAAAGACTCACAGGCGATTTCAAAAAGGCAGGCATAAACCTTGTTGATGCCGACCCCGACATCGTTGTGCTCGGCTTTGACACAACACTCACCTACCAGAAAATGTGGGATGCCGTTAAGTATATCGATAAGGGCGCAATCTACATTGCAACTCACCCCGACCTCAACTGCCCCACCGCAGACGGATATATGCCCGACACAGGCTCAATGATTGAGCTTTTTGCCGCTTCAACAGGCAAAAGACCTCAGGTGCTCGGCAAACCTATGACTGCAACGGTTGATTACATCACCGAAATGCTCGGCTGTGACAGAAGCGAGCTTGCATTCATCGGCGACAGACTTGCAACCGACATTGCAATCGGCGCAAACCACGGCATTCCCTGCGCACTTGTTTACAGCGGTGTTACATCTCCTGAAGAATATGCCGCATCCGATATCAAGGCAAGCGTTGCGGTTGAAAACCTCAAGGCTCTCGCGGATTATCTTTAATAACGGACACTTGCGGATTTGCAATCCGCTTGCATAAATGTCGGTTCGAAACCTTCCCGACAGATACCTGCTCGGTGTCAAACAAAACTAAAGGCGCTGCTTGGCAGCAAAAGGAGCAAAAAATGAAAAAAAGACAAAAACAAATCACCGCCCTTGTTCACGGAGCGATGATTGCGGCAATCTATGCCGCGGCAACCTACCTGAGCGCAGTTTTCGGTATCGCTTACGGAAACATTCAGTTCCGTTTATCCGAAGCGCTCACAATTCTCTCGGTTTTCACCCCTGCGGCGGTACCCGGTCTTACAGTTGGCTGTATTATCGGTAACATCACAAGCCCGATGGGCATCTGGGACATTCTCTTTGGCTCAGCGGCAACCTTGCTTGCGGCAATTTCTGCAAGAGCTTTGAGAAAAGTCACCTTCAGAGGCTTCCCGTTTTTATCTCTTCTGATGCCCGTGATTTTCAATGCGCTGATTGTTGGTGCAGAAATCACCTTCCTTTTCATAGAAGGCGATGCGTCCCTTGCGATTTTTGCAATCTCGGCTCTTGAAGTGGGTGCAGGCGAACTTGCGGTTTGCCTTGCAGGCGGAATTCCGCTTTTCTATGCAATCAAGAAATCTGGAATTTTCAACAAAACCTTATAAAAACCAAGCGGCGGTCATCTGACCGCCGCTTTCTTTATTTTAGAGAATGTGTCTTACGAAATAAATGATTGTGTTAAGAATGTTATTTATGACGTACCAGCTGACCGAGAAGATATAGGGTGAATAGAAATCCCATTCCGACGGCTTATCAAGTGCGCCGAGAAGTGAGCCGTCATATTCATAGGGTTCAAGGAAAGCTTTTGTTTCCATCTTCGCTATGCAAAGATTCTTGCAGGCTTCGCGCAATGCATTGCCCATACCGATCGGGTCGCGGTAATATGCCGCGGTAACCGCAATAACGTGAGAAGGACAGTTGATTGCCCAGATACCTGTGAGCATTGTATCGTTGCCGTTATAAACCGCAATAACAGGGTTCATATAGCCTGTGCCTGTAAAGTTCCATGAATAGTCCGAAACAACAAAGCCTTCAAAGCCCCATTCTTTTCTGAGCACGTCCTTAAGAAGCGCAGAGCTTGAGCCGCACCATTTTGTACCGATACGGTTGAATGCCGACATAACGCCTTTGCAATTTGATTCCTTGACGGGAATTTCAAATGCCTTAAGATAAATCTCACGCATCGCCTGTTCATCCGCCCAGGTGAACACACCTTCTCTGTTGGATTCCTGGTCGTTGAGAACAAAGTGCTTTATTGTTACAACAAGACCCTCGGAGGAAGCACCGTCGATAACAGCCGCCGCCATTTTGCCCGAGATAACGGGGTCTTCGGAGAAATATTCAAAGTTTCTGCCACCTGCAGGGTTTCTGTGGATATTAACGCCGGGTGCATACCAGATATCTGTGCTGATATCTCTTGCTTCTTTACCAACACCCTTGCCCATTTCTTCGGCAAGCTCAACGTTCCATGTGCAGGCAAGGCAGGTTTCGCAGGGATATGCGGTGCCGCTGTCTGTGAAAACAATACCGTTCTGACCCTTGACGCTTGCAGGGCCGTCGTTATCCCACGTCTGAGGAATGCCAAGACGCTCAACACCTCTTGTGCCGTAGCCGCCGTCGATAACCATCATTACCATCTCGTTAAGAGTAAGCTGGTCAAGGAAAGCATCCCAGAGGCTATCATCATTATAAACGTCCTGAAGGGTGATTACTTCGTCATATTCAACACCCATTTTAGGAACTTCTCCCTCCGTTTGCGGTTCGGGAGATTTATCAACGTTTTTGGTTTCTTTCGTTGCATCCAGCTGTCTGAAAACAGGATATGTACCCTGCGCATCTGCTCTTGAAAGAACGGGGAATCCGCCATAAACGTCGTCAAATCTGTTAACGATTTCAGTACCTGTATCGTCATCGTATTTGATTATTTTTTCTTCGGCAAGCTCATATTCAAAGCTGTCGATATGCTCTCTGACGTTTTCACCGAGAATGATGGTATAAGTGCCCTTTTCAAGCACCCATGCCTGTGCATTCTTATGGTCATAGGATGCCATATCGTCAACGTCAAAAGTAACAGTAAGTGTCTGATTCTCACCGGGAGCAAGGAGCTTTGTTTTTGCATATCCGCCAAGGCAGATTGCGCTCTTTTCAATGCCGCCCTCATAGTAGGGTGCACTGTAATAAACCTGTGCGGTGTCTTTACCGCTGCGGTTGCCTGTGTTTGTTATTTCAACAGAAACGGAAACAACGCCGTTTTCAACGCTGTGTGCCGTCATTTCTTTTTCAAAGGTTGTGTACGAAATACCGTAGCCGAAGGGATACTGCACCTTATCCTTTGCAAAGGTTTCAAAATAGCGGTAGCCGACATAGATGCCTTCAAGGTATTCAACGTAGTGACCGCCGCCATTATATTTATGCGAGCCGAAGCATTCGCTCGAGGGATGGTCATTAACGCTGAAAGCAACGGTATCTGCAAGTCTGCCCGAAGGATTGATATCGCCCTTGAGCATCTGTGCAACGCCAAGCAGACCGAATTCGCCGGGAATCCAGACAATTGCCGCCGCCTTGATATTTTCATAATCCTCAAGCCAGCCCATTTCCATAACGTTTGCGATGTTGAAAAGAACGATGATATTCTCAAACGTTGCATTAACCTTTTCGAGCATTGCAATTTCTTTTTCGTTAAGGCGAAGCTCATCATCGGTGAGGTCTGTGCCTTCTGCGCTTGTGCGGCTTATCATAACGAGAGCCGTGTCGGAATATGCCTTTGCATTGCTCATAACCTCATCGGTAAGCTTTGATGCAGGGAGCTCTTTGAGAGAGCTTTTTGCAAGAATAAGACCGAGAGCGTTATTGATAACGGTGTTCTGTGTTTTGGGAATTGCGCTTGTGCCGCAATAATCCTCATAAATCTTACGGAGTTCCGCGTTATATTCAATACCCTCTTCATCAAGAGCATCATAAAAACTTACGGGATTATCTGAGGTTACACAACCCGAACCTGCACCGCCGAAAAACGGGCAAACCGAGCCTGCACCGAAAATATTCAGCTTTTTGCCTTCAAGCGGAAGCACGTTATCTTCGTTTTTGAGGAGAACGATGCCTTCGCCTTCAATGTCAATTGCAATCTGCTTTGTTTCGGCAATGATTGCAGGGTCAATATCGCCGCTTGATGCCGTTGCACACGGAGCCAACGAAACAGCGAGAAGAACAAGGGTCATAACGAGAGAAACCGTTTTAAGTATTCTTTTTTTCATCGGGACACCTCTTTCTTTGGTTATACCTTTATAATACTGAAAAAACCGTTGAATTGTCAACGGTTTTTTCGTTTTTATAATTCTATTTTCCAAAAAGCAATGTTAAGACGCTCATATGTATATGAAACGTACAGACTGCCGTTCATATATTCAATGGCAGGATAAGCAAACTCACTGTCTTTTTTCTCTTCTTCAAGGGTAAGAACAGTTTGCCAGGTTGCGCCGTTATCCGTTGATTTCTGCAACGTCAGCGGTGAACGCTCGCCCCAGTTTTCTTCAACGGGGTTTGAAAGCAGATAAAGACTGCCGTCGGGCGTTTTAACAAGGTCAATGCCGCTGTTGTTATTGGGCAAATCCGTTGCATAAGCTTCGCACCAGCTTTCGCCGCCGTCAAAAGAATCGCTTCTGTAAATTCTGCCCACGGGTGTTCTTGTGAGCATATGAACCTTGCCGTTTTCGGATTCCCAGAGTGTGGGCTGAATCATCGGGATTTTATTGCTTGTGTATGCGTTGAGAGTGTTAAAAATCGGTGTTTCTCTCTCAGTTTTAACCTTCGCTGACTTTCGCCACGTTTCACCGTCGTTATCAGAAATATCAACAAAGCAGTTCCATCCTCTGATTTCTGTGGATAACGGAGCAAGCACTCTGCCGTTTGCAAGGCGGATACACTTATTTTTAACGGGGCCTCTGCCGCCGCTTCTGTCGCCCTTAACAAGTTCTGCAGGCTTACCGAAGCTTCTGCCGCCATCCGTTGAAACGCTCACAAAAGTGCGCCACGTAGGTATGTTTTTGCCCACCTTGAAATAAAGACAGATTTCTCCGTTTTCGCGAAGAAAAAGAACGGGATTCCAATGAGGTAAATGCTTCGCATATGAAACAACGCCGGGTTCGCCCCAACCGTTTTCATCTCTGCGTGCATACCAGATATCAACGTCGTCATCCTTTTCTTTGGTGCCGCCGAACCAAGCCGCAACAACACTTCCGTCAGGAAGCGGCAAAACGGTTGATGCGTGGCAATTTGCCGTGGGCAAAGGGTTACAAACAAATTCTTTTAACGTTTTCATATTCTCACTCTCTTTTGAAAATTAAATAACAAAATCCTCGGGGTTTGCTTCGCTCACAACAAGCTTTCTTCTGGGCACTCTTTTAAGAGGGTCATAAGAATATCTTCTGCACTTGCCGTCAGGGTCAACGATGCCTTTTTTAACGCAAAGAACACTTTCTCCCTCAGGGTTAAGCCTGCCGTTTTTGCAGTTTCTGCAAACCGCCTCATATGCATTTTTATTAAAAAGTTTGCTTTTCATTGTCCATCATACCTTTCTGACTTGAATTTTAGCATATTTTTCTCTGCTTATCAAGGTCAAAAATAAGAAGCGACGAGAAAAACAGAAGTGAAAGTGCTGCAGGCATTGAAAAAGAAAAAAGCTCCGCACCGTCAGTCAGCGGTACAGCCGTCTGAACAGTGACGGGGAACCATTCAAGAAGAATTGTACAGATTGTGCCGGAAAGCACCGCGTGCAGTATTCTGAAAATCAAAAACTTTCTGATATCGGGCTTAAGCTTGCCTGCCGATGCAAATATCTGCATATGCACACATATACCGCCAAAGGCACAGGCACTTGCTATCATCGGCAACGGAATTTTGCCTGCCGCAGATGCGCAACCGCTTGTTATCTCAAGCAGACACGAAACCGCAATCATAGCATTTTTATTTGCAATCAGAACGGATACAACCGAAATCAACCCCGAAAAAAGTGTTGCATACGCACTCACGTTGATGATGCCTGATGCGCCTGAAGCAACGCTATCAACAAAAATTTTTGCAAACCGTTTGCTTTCACGGCTATCAAAATTCAGCTTTTGCAAATCCTCTTTCGGTTTTGTGAAGAAGCCTGTAACCAACGCAGAAAAACAAAGAGATGAAAAAATTATTTTTCCTGCTCTTTCGGAGTTTAAAAGCGAATTTCCCAAAGCATTTATGCAAAATCCTGCCCCCGAATTTATGCAAAAAAGCATAAGACTTTCCGCTTGTTTTTTGCTTATTCTTCCGTTTTCACAAAGAACCGATGCCGTTCTCACGCCCGACGGATATCCGCCGAGTAACCCGATAAAAACCGCAACCGCGCTTTCCGCAGGCTGACCGAAAAGCCTTTGCATAACAGGGTCAAGCATTCTTTTCAAAAACGCAGGCAAATCACTTTCACCGAGAAGCGATGCCGCAACCATAAACGGAAAAAGTGACGGCACAATTATGCCTGCACTGTTTTTGAGACCCGTTGCCGCTCCCTGCGAAAACTCCTTCGGAAAAACAAAAACCGCGGCAACCAAAACAAGCCCTGCCGCAAGTGCAAAAATTTTTTCTTTTTTCAACACCCCACCCCTTTCAACACTTAAAAGATATGCATCCGTGTTCTTTTTCTTGCCGAAAAAACATAGACATTAAGGTGAATGGAGGTAATCCGAATGAGAAAAAACAGACGTTGCCGCGAAACCCGCAACGAAAATTTTATAGAATCAATAAGCAAAAATCTTGATTTGCCGCAGGATGCGCTCGCAGGATATGCGCACATTGAGCTTTGCGGCAATCGCGAAGCTCTGATCGAAGGATGCAAAGGTATTCTTGAATACAGCGACTGTGCCGTTGCGATAAACACAGGCAAGCTGACCGTTAAATTCTGCGGCAGTGACCTCACGATTACTGCCTTGCAAGACGGCAGTACGGAAATAAAAGGCACGATAACCTGCATTGATTTCAGAAACTGAAAACGGAGGCCACCAATGCTAATAATCAAACTTATCGGCTTTTTATTGGGGTACGTACGTTTCACCGCACGTTCAGGTTTCCCCGAAAGATTCATTAATCTGTGCAGGCTCAACAAAATTCCCTTGCGCAATCTTCGATGCACCGATTCGGTTATCACTGCCGAAACAGACAGAAACAGTTACAAGCGGATAAGACCCGTAGCAAAAAAATCGGGTATGAAGGTCAGAATCGATAAAAAGCATGGTTTGCCGTTTATATTCAACCGCCACCGTCACAGGTTGGGGCTTGTTGCAGGTGCGGTTTTCTGTGTTTTTGCGGTTTTGTTTCTTTCAACAAGAATCTGGCGCATTGAGGTTACGGGCAACAACAGAGTTTCTGCCAATGAGATAACCGCTGTTTTTGCACAGCTCGGAATATATAAAGGTGCCGCATCAAACGGCGTGAACGCATCTGAAATCGAAGCCGCCGCTCTGCGCAACCTGCCCGAAATTTCGTGGCTGAACATAAATTTTTCGGGCTGTACGGCTATGATTGAGGTCAGAGAAACCGTTAAAAAGCCTGACACTTTCAAAGATAACACTCCGACCAATCTTGTTGCCGCCCGTGACGGTCAGCTCGTTATTTTCCGTCCGTTTAACGGCACTGCAGAAACAGACGTCGGCGCTTCTGTGCTCAAAGGTGATTTGCTGATTAGCGGTATTGAAGAAAACAAAGACCTATCTTCAAGTTTCTGCAAAGCACAGGGCTATGCCGTTGCAAAAACTTCGCGAAGCAACGAATACGTCTTGCCGATTGAAATTTCTGTAAATAAAACCGCAGAAAAAAAGAAACGCTTCACCCTGCACTTTTTGTTTTTTGACATTCCCCTCGGTGCAAAAACAGATTCGGGCTTTGACGAAACCGTTTCTCTTTGTATCAACGGCGTTACACTCCCTGTGGGGTTAACAGAAACCGTTGAAAATATTTATACCGAAGCCGTATGTCCGCTGACTCAAGCCGATTCTCTTTTGCTTGCTTCGCTGCGATATTCCGAAATCTGCCTTGAAGATTTCAGAGGCAAAGAAATCGAAAACGGCAGACTGACCGTTGAAACCGCTGACGGTGCGGTCAGAATAATCGGCAAATTCGATTGCCTTGAAAATATAGGCGAAGAATCACCGATGATGATTGAAGAAACCTCATAACAAACAAAAAGCTTGCAAAGGCGCAACACCTTTGCAAGCTTTAAAACTGTTATTTAGAATGTGCCTTCGTTTATAACAACGTCAAGCATATCGGGAAGCATAATGAAGAACTTGGGAAGCCAGTTTGTGAATGCATAAATTGCAAGACGAAGGAAGCTGGGAACAACACCGAGAATATATTCGAACTCGCTTGTTGTGTTATCACCTTCAAACGTTGCAACGTTCTTACCTGTTTCCTTTGTGAGTGTGTAAGTATCGATAACTGTGATAACGGGGTCGCCGTTTGCATCGGGTTCATCTGCAAGGATATATGCAGTAACTGTGAGGTTGCCGCCGTCAACGCTTACGCAGTTGAAGCAACCGCCGATGTTTGTATCCTTTGACTGATCCCAATCTTCGCCGTCCCAGTAGTTTGCATAACCGTGCTTCTGAACAGTCATTGCATCAATGAAATCTGTATCAAGATAGTGGTCTGCAAGGAATGAACGAACCTCATATCTTTTTGCACCAGCTGTGCCTGCAAGAACGTAAACTGTGCCGTCCTCGGCAACCTTATTATTCTTGAGAGCCTTTGTGCGAAGGTACATATGGTCGTGACCGCTCATAACGATATCAACGTCACACTTATCAAGAGTGCTTGCAAGTGATTCCTGAAGATAGAGAGCATCGGGCCACTTTGCATCCTTACCGAGTGAGTAAGGTGACTTGTGCATAAATACGATTTTCCAGTCCTTATCGGTGCTGTTCATATCGTTCTTAAGCCACTTGAGCTGTGCATTTGACATTGCAAGAAGGTCGTTTGTGTTGAGAACTGCGATGTGAGCGTTGCCGTAATCGAATGAATAGTTTACACCGTCCTTTACCTGAACGCTTTCGCTTGTGTCAAGGCAGAACATATTGTTGAACCAATATTCAACGCCAAGACCGTCGTGGTTACCTGAAATGGGAACGAGAGTTGTTGAAGCATTGGCCTTTTTGAAACTGCTGTCATACCAGTCCCATTCTTCGTTTGTGCTGTCATCCGTGAAGTCACCGAGATTTACAACAAACTCTGCACCGGGCATTGTTTCAAAAGCTGCATCAAGAACTTTTGCGCCCTTGAGGAAGTTTTCTTCGTTGCCTGCCTGAACATCAGCAATGGCAATAAATTCGAACTTGCTGTCACCGTTATCTGTAACAAATGAACCGAGTTCGCTGAAAGTTGTGCCGTTGCCAACTCTGTAGTTATATGTTTTGCCTGCTTCAAGACCTGAAACAACAGCCTTGTGGCAGTAGTTGCCTTCCCATTCGATTACTTCTTCGTAATCAACGGTTGCATTGACAAGCTGACCGTCAGCGGCATAAATTTCAACCTTGCTTTCGGTATTTGCCTTTGTGTACCAGCAGAAACCTCTGCTGCTTGACGCATCACCGTTCATTGCAACGGAAACACGGAAAGGTGCATTTTCAGCAGCGTCTTCTGCAAATGCCATAAACATAAAGCTTGTTGAAAGCACTGCAAGGCAAAGAACAACGCTGATTACTTTAAGAAAAGTTTTCTTCATTTGACGGTATCCTCCGTTTTATTTATTTTGAAATGATAATGGTTTCATCATAATCAGGAAGCCACTTACCTGTTTCAAGGTTTCTTGCTCTGAAGAGAACTTCATCGTCATAAACTTCAACAATGTAACCAAGACCTGATTCGTTGTATTCACCATCTTTGTTGTCAATTGTGAGTGAAGGAACGTTTACCATATGAAGGTCGCCCATCTGTTCATATGAAGCTTCGCCGAAGCCTGTGTGAAGGTGACCTGTGATAAGAACAACATTCTTGTAGCTTGTGAGAATTTCTTCAATGGCATCACTCTGGTCGCCAACTGAACCTGCGTTGAGATTTGTGCCGCTGCCCCATGTGTTGGGAAGGTCGTGAGTGAGCTTAAGAGGCTGATGAAGAATAACAAATGTGAGTTCGCCGTTCTGTGCAGCAAGCTCGCTGTCAAGCCAATCAAGCTGTTCATCGCTGATATAAGCTTCTTCAAAAACTGATTTATCAGAGCCCATAACGATAAATTTATAACCGTTCACTTCTTCTGTGAAATGGAATTCGGAAACGGGATTTTCGTTGTTATTGAGAGCGTTTGCAAACTCATTGAAACGCTTTTTGGACTGGTTGTAAGCACGGAGTCTGATATCGTGGTTGCCTGTTGCTGAAATATAACGGCAGCCTTCAATGCCGCTGAGACCGTCATAAACAAGCTGATACTCTTCTGCAAGACCGTTTTCTGCAACGTCACCAGCAAGAATAACTGCATCAAGGTCGTATTCACTTGCGTGAAGATCCATCATTGTGTTCTCAAAAACCATGTATCTGTCAAACATATAGTTTGAAACCTGAGGATCAGCCAACGCAGCAAAAACAAGATTTGCTTCGTCGGGGTTTTTGGCATCGATGGGTTCATCGGTTGCGGGCGGTGCAAGAGTACCCGAAATCGAGTAAGTCATTGCAAGGAAAAGTGAGAAGAGTTTAAAGAAAAACTGTTGAACTATGTTGAGCACCAAAGCCAACACCTCCATAAAAAATATACACCATAGAATAGCATTTTTATACAAAAAAGTCAAGCGACAAAAACATTGGCAAAACGTTCATTTTGCGGCTTTTAAAATGCCGTTTTTGCTTCGGATATGCAAATTCAACCGTTAATTGATATGTTTATACAAATTATTTTCAAAAAATTTCATCAATTTGGAATATTTAAAGGTTTACAAATATAATGAAAGGTGTTAATATATTGAGTGGTGTATTAAAACAAATTCACTTCGTACAAATTTTTAGGAGGAAAAGAATATGGCAAGAATCAAGAAGACCATGGACGGAAACAACGCAGCTGCTCACGTTTCCTATGCTTTCACAGAAGTAGCCGGCATTTACCCGATTACTCCTTCAAGCCCCATGGCAGACTATGTTGACCAGTGGTCCGCACAGGGCCGCAAAAACATCTTCGGCACAACCGTTAAGGTTGCTGAAATGCAGTCAGAAGCAGGCGCAGCCGGCACAGTTCACGGCTCACTTGCAGCAGGTGCTCTCACCACAACTTACACAGCTTCACAGGGTCTTCTCCTGATGATCCCCAACATGTATAAAATCGCAGGCGAGCTTCTTCCCAGCGTTTTCCACGTTTCAGCTCGTTGCGTAGCTTCACACGCTCTTAACATCTTCGGCGACCACTCAGACGTTTATGCCTGCCGTCAGACAGGTTTCGCTATGCTCGCTGAAACAAACACTCAGGAAGTTATGGACCTTGGTGCAGTTGCTCACCTTGCTTCAATCAAGGGCAGAGTTCCCTTCATCAACTTCTTCGACGGTTTCCGCACATCACACGAGCTCCAGAAGATTGAAATCTGGGACTATGAAGATCTCAAGGAAATGTGCGATATGGACGCAGTTGAAGCTTTCCGCAAGAGAGCTCTCAACCCCGAAAGACCCGTTATGCGCGGTTCACACGAAAACGGCGACATCTTCTTCCAGCACAGAGAAGCTTGCAACAGCTACTATGATGCACTTCCCGCTATCGTAGAAGAATACATGGGCAAGGTTAACGCTAAGCTTGGCACAAACTATCAGCTCTTCAACTACTACGGTGCTCCCGACGCTGAAAGAGTTATCATCGCTATGGGTTCAATCTGCGACGTTGCAGAAGAAGTTATCGATTATCTCACAGCTAAGGGCGAAAAGGTTGGTCTTGTTAAGGTTCGTCTTTACAGACCCTTCTCAGCTGAAAAGCTTGTTGAAGCTATCCCCGCAACAGCAAAGAAAATCGCTGTTCTTGACAGAACAAAGGAACCCGGTTCACTTGGCGAGCCTCTCTTCCTTGACGTTGTTGCTGCTCTTGCTGCTACAGGCAGAACAGGCGCTCAGGTAATCGGCGGCCGTTACGGTCTCGGTTCAAAGGATACACCTCCCTCAAGCATCTTCGCTGTATTCAACGAACTTGCTAAGGATGCTCCCAAGGCTCAGTTCACACTTGGTATCTGCGACGATGTTACAAACCTTTCACTCGCAGAAACAGAAGCTCCCAACACCGCTGCAGAAGGCACAATCGAGTGCAAGTTCTGGGGTCTTGGCGGCGACGGCACAGTTGGTGCTAACAAAGACTCAATCAAGATCATCGGTGACCACACCGACAAATACGTTCAGGCATACTTCCAGTATGACTCAAAGAAGACAGGCGGTATCACCATTTCTCACCTCCGTTTCGGTGACAGCCCCATCAAGAGCCCCTACTACATCAACAAGGCAGACTTCGTTGCTTGCCACAACCCCTCATATGTAGAAAAAGGCTACAAGATGGTTAACGACGTTAAGCCCGGCGGCGTTTACCTCATCAACTGCCAGTGGAATGAAGAAGAGCTTGCAGCTAAGCTTCCCGCTGAAGCAAAGAGATACATCGCTAAGAACAACGTTCAGCTTTACACAGTTAACGCTATCGACCTCGCTGCTCAGATCGGTCTCGGCAAGAGAACAAACACCGTTCTTCAGTCAGCATTCTTCTCACTTTCAAACGTTCTTCCTGCTGATGAAGCTATCGGCTACATGAAGGAAAAGGCACAGAAGTTCATGAAGAAGGGTAAAGAAATCGTTGAAATGAACGAAAAGGCTATCGATGCAGGTGCATCAGCTTACGTTAAGATCAACGTTCCCGCTGATTGGGCAAATGCTACCGACGATGCAGCTCCCGAAGCTTCAAAGGGCGCAGAAAAGCTCGTTAAGATGGTTGACGGCATCATGAAGCCCGTTGGCCTTATGAACGGTGATTCACTTCCCGTTTCAGCATTTGTTGACCACGCTGACGGTACATTCGAACAGGGCGCTTCTGCTTACGAAAAGAGAGGCGTTGCAGTTCTTGTTCCCGCTTGGGACGGCGCAACTTGCGCACAGTGTAACAAGTGCTCATACGTTTGCCCCCACGCAACAATCAGACCCTATGCTCTCACAGCTGAAGAAGCTGCTGCTGCTCCTGCCAACGCAATCATCGTTGACAAGAAGGGCAAGGGCAAGGATGCTTATAAGTACACACTCGCTGTTTCTCCCCTCGATTGTATGGGTTGCGGCGTTTGCGTAGGCGTATGTCCCACAAACTCACTCAAGATGGTTTCAAGAGAAAGCCAGGATGCTCTTCAGCCCGTATTCGATTACATGGTTGAAAACGTAACCGTTAAGGCTGACCTCGCTGACAACACCGTTATCGGCAGCCAGTACAAGACTCCTCTTCTCGAGTTCTCAGGCTCATGCGCAGGTTGTGCAGAAACAGCTTATGCTCGCCTTATCACTCAGCTCTTCGGCGACAGAATGTATATCTCAAACGCAACAGGTTGTTCATCAATCTGGGGTGGCCCCGCAGCAACATCACCTTACACAGTTAACAAGAAGGGCTTCGGTCCCGCTTGGGCTAACTCACTCTTCGAAGATAACGCAGAACACGGCTACGGTATGTACCTTGGTCAGAATGCTATCCGCAACGCTCTTATCGCTAAGGTAGAAGCAGTTGCAGCAGCAGACTGCGCAACAGAAGAAATCAAGGCAGCTGCTAACGCTTACCTTGAAACAGTTAACGACGGCGCAAAGAACGGCGCAGCAACAGAAGCTCTTGTTGCAGCTCTTGAAGGTTGCGATTGCGATACCTGCAAAGAAATCCTTGCAAGCAAGGAATTCCTCGCTAAGAAGTCAGTTTGGATCTTCGGCGGCGACGGCTGGGCATACGACATCGGCTTCGGCGGTGTTGACCACGTTCTTGCAGCAGGCGACGACGTAAACATCATGGTATTCGATACAGAAGTTTACTCCAACACAGGCGGTCAGGCTTCAAAGGCTTCCAACATCGGCCAGGTTGCACAGTTCGCAGCAGCAGGTAAGGGCATCGCTAAGAAGTCACTTGCTGAAATCGCAATGAGCTACGGCTACGTTTACGTTGCACAGATTGCTATGGGTGCTGACGCTAACCAGACAATCAAGGCTATCGCAGAAGCTGAAGCTTACAACGGTCCTTCAATCATCATTGCATACGCACCCTGCGAAATGCACTCAATCAAGGGCGGTATGGTTAACTGCCAGGCTGAAATGAAGAAGGCTGTTGATTGCGGTTACTGGAACATGTTCCGTTACAACCCCGCTCTCAAGGCAGAAGGCAAGAATCCCTTCACCATCGACAGCAAGCCCGCAACAGGCAGCTACAGAGAATTCCTTCTCAACGAAGCTCGTTACTCATCACTCACACGCGCATTCCCCGAAAGAGCAGAAGAACTCTTCGCTCTTGCAGAGAAGACAGCCGGCGAGAGATATGAGCATCTCCTTCGTCTTAAGGATCTCTACGCTCCCAAGGCTGACTAATCAAATCTGATATCGGCTGATAAATAAAAAATTTCGCCCTCACCGCAAGGTGGGGGCGATTTTGATTTCAAACAAAATTAAGCTCCGAACAAATCAGATTGTTCGGAGCTTTTGTTATTTCTTCTTGCTTACTTTAGGTACAACAACGCACGCTGCAATAACCAGTATTGCCGCAACAACCGCAACAATTACCCAGGTGTTATTGGAACTGCCTGTTTCAACAACCGCCGCCTGCGCTGTGGGCTCTGCCGCAAAGGCATAAAGAGCAACTGTAAATACGCCGAGTATCATTATTGCGCAAAGCACGATTGCAGTTATTCTGACAAAAAGATTTCTTTTATGCATAAATTTCACCTTATCCTATTTTCAGCAGAGTTTTCATTGCCTCGCCAATCGCGTTTGCAACCGTCTGCGATTCTTCTTTTGTTTTGCCGATGCCTGTTATATAAACCTTTATCTTCGGTTCCGTTCCCGACGGTCTGACAATTGCGAAATTGCCGTCGGGCAAAGTATAAGCAAGGATATTTGATTTGGGCAAACCGATTTTTTCAGTTTCGCCGCTATCCGTGTCAGTGATAAGACCCGATTGGAAATCGTGCACTTTCAGCACTTTATATCCTGCAAAATCGGCAGGCGGATTATTTCTGGTTTCTCTCATAATCTCCTGCATCTTAACCATACCGCTTGCGCCTTCAAACACAAAATTATAAAGACTGTCGGTGTAATATCCGAACTCCTTATAGATTGCCTCAAGCGCCTCGATAAGCGTCATACCTTTTTCTTTATAATATGCCGCCATTTCGCAAGCCATCAGCGAAGCCGAAACACCGTCTTTATCTCTTGCGTGTGTGCCTATCAAATAACCGTATGCTTCTTCAAAGCCCATAATGAATCGATGTTCTTCACCCGCTTTTTCAAGGTTTGCAACAAACTCACCGACATATTTAAAGCCTATGAGTACGTCAATAACTTTGGCACCGTATTTCTCCGCAACTCTGCTGACAAGAGGTGTTGAAACAAAAGATTTAGTCAACAAAGGATTTTGTGGCAACTGGTCTTTTGCGTTTCTCGCAGAAAGCATATAATCTGTCAGAAGCACACCAACGTCATTGCCTGTGAGCAAAACATATTCACCTTTATCAAGCACAGCAAGGCCAATACGGTCACAGTCGGGGTCAGTTGCAAGCAGAAGATCTGCTTTTTCTGTCTTCGTCATTTCAAGCGCACACTCAAAAACCTGCTTAATTTCAGGATTGGGATACGGACAGGTCGGGAAAGTGCCGTCGGGCAATTCCTGCTGCCCTACCACCGAAATGTTTTTAAAGCCCGCTCTTTCGAGAACAGTTCGCACAGGAATATTGCCTGTGCCATTAAGCGGTGTATAAATAATTTTGATATCACTGTTTTTGTTGATTTCAGGGTTTATTGCTCTTTGCAAAACAAGAGCATAGAATTCTTCAATAATATCTTCGGATATATATTCGATGAGCTCGTTAGCAAAAGCTTCATCAAACGGCATACGCTTTATACCGTCAAACATATCAACCTTCTGAATAAAAGAATAGGTTGCCCTCGCAGCTTCATCAGTCATCTGATAACCCTTGGAATCATAGCATTTATAGCCATTATATTTTGAGGGATTATGGCTCGCGGTTATAACAATACCGCTGTCACATTTGAGACGCATAATCGCATAAGAGAGCATTGGCGTTGGCATAAGGCGCGGAAAAAGATAAACCTTGATTCCGTTTGCAGCAAGCACCTCTGCGCACTGCACCGAGAAAACATCAGAATTAATTCGTGAATCATAGCCAATTGCAACACTTGCGCCGCTTCCTTTGCTGTTCAGATAATCTGCAAGACCCTGCGTTGCCTGGCAAACGGTGTATGTGTTCATTCTGTTTGTTCCTGCGCCCAAAATGCCTCTCAGACCTGCGGTGCCGAATTCAAGATTTTTATAAAATCTGTCAAGGATTTCTTCGTCATTATCTTTAACCGAAAGAAGCTCACCCTGAATTTCGGGATTATTCTTTGTTTTCTCAAGCCAAAGATTATAGAGCGATTCAACGTTGTTCATCTGCATCTGCTCCTTTATATATACCTGATTATATATTACCCTGTTTTTATAACATTGTCAATCAAAAAGAAAACCGCCCCACTGCTTTCGCAATGGGGCGGAAATTATTATTTGGAATTAATCCGAGTTACACAGATCAACCACCTGTGATAAGTGTCTTGATTGCTGTGCCAAGAGCCTTGAACAGACCGCTGAATGCTTCCCATGTGAACATTTCTCTGGGAAGGAAGAAGGGATCGATTCTGAGTGAAACGTTCTTCCACATTTCTGCTGAGAAGAAGCCGTCCCAGCTGAAGCCGTCAAGTTTGGGGATGAACATAAGGATAAGCATTGCGGGGTCAGTATCGATGATAGCGTTATCCTTAGTTGTAACTCTGTTATATCTCCAGTAGTGCCACTTGAAGCTCTTATCGAGAGCCATTGTAAGCTCGCCGCTTACGTTATAAACTCTGAAGAGGAATTCGCTGTGGTGCTTCCACTGTGCCTGGTAGATAAGAGCGCTTTCAACGATGTTTGTGCCTTCATCGTTAACACCTTCGTGCCATGTTGAAGGATCGTTTACAGTTGTTGTATCTTCAACGTGGTAAACCTTCCAGCCTGCGATTTCGTGATATTCGCTGGGCTTATCGTTTGCGCTGATACCGTAGTTATAAGCCGAAGCCTGAACACCAAGTTCAGTTTCTGAACGGTCAACTGTTACGTCTTCACCGTAAACGGGGCTGATAACATCGTATATCTTGACGCTGTCTTCCTTACCGTTGTTAAGGTCAACATAAAGTTTGAATGTGAGAACTGAATATTCTGCATAGAAGCTGATACCGCCTGCGGGCATTGTGTCTGCGCCGGTAGTATCTGAACCGTCAGCATTGTTCCAGCTGTTTTCAAGCTTGTAGCCTTTGGGAACGGAAGCATTAAGAAGAGCGATATCTGCATCGGACATAAGCTTGATAAGGTTGTTTCTGCTTGTGCCAACAGGAGCAGAGATTACGATGGGATTTTCCATATCGTAAACAGGATTATCAAGTGTGCTGCCGGGTGCCCAGAAATAGAACTTAGCGTCAAAGTTCTGTGCTTCCCAAACAGAGTTGAGAAGGATTACGTTTGATCCGTCGTTAGCCTTATAAGCCTTTGCAGCAAGTTCAGGAGTGATTTCGAAGTTTGTGAGGTCTGTGATAACCTCTGTTGAACCGGGAAGAGTCCAACCGATGAGCTTGTAGCCCTGCTTACCTGAAACAGGAGCTTCCTGATCTTCGTTAACAAGACCGATAACGGGAAGCTTTGTTGTCTTACCAACGTTGGGGCCTGTGCCTACGAATACGAATGTGTTGTTTTCTGCATCGAGAACATCACCGATGTTCTTAACTTCTACGGGAGCAACAGTCTGACCGTCGCTTGTACCGATGTTGAAGCGAAGCTGATATTCTTCAAGCTTAAACTGACCCTTAATAACCTGCTTTGCGGGCTTATCTGTTGAAAGTGAGAATACATAGTTAGCGCCCGAGTCATTATAATCAGCCTGTGCGCCGTCTACTGTTACCCACTTATCAAATACATAACCTGTCTCTACTGCAAGAGCTGACTTGGAGTAAACGATGTTACCTTCAAACGCTGCAAGTGAGAGAGTCTTTGTTTCGGTTGTATATTCGTCTGTGTATTCGCCTGCGATTTCATCGTAAACGGGAACCTGGAATTCGATTTCGTAAACGGGGAATGCATGGATATAGATAACCTTTGCACCTTCAAATGCAACTGCATCCTGGATAACTTCGTTCTGAACGTAGTTTTCGCTGAATGTCATTGAAGTGTAGTTAGCACCTCTTGCAAATGTAACGTTGCCATCCCAACCGAGGTCGTTTGCAACGTCAACCTTTGACTTAACAGCCTTAAGCTGGTTAACTGTGTAAGGAGCTGTTGCTGCACCGAGTTTGCCGGCGCCGTCACCGTAAACAACAAAGATGGGCTTCCATTCGCCTGTCTTGAAGTTCTTTGCCATAAAGGTGATTGAATCAGGAAGCTGATTCCACTGTGCATAGTAAGCTGAATCACCAAGCTTGGTGTACTTACCAAGTGAAGGTGTTGTGCTTACAAGAGTGTCAGTTTCAACGTCATACCAACCTGCGAAGGTGTAGCCTTCCTTGGTTGCTGTGCCGCTCTGGAGAGGAGCGTTATACTTAACATCAACAACTGCAAATGCTTCTGCATCGCCCTTGTTGAGATAGAATGTTGCCTTGAATGTTTTTGCTTCCCACTTAACCTTAGCTGAAACACCCTTTGTGCTGTCAACTGTTACGGTTGCGGGTTCCCAAATGGGATCATAGCCTTCCTTAACGGGAGCATACTGTGTAAGGTCAACCTCTTCACCGTAGCCTGCCTTAACAACGAGAGTGCTCTCACCGTCGATTGCGCCGCCATCAAGGTTGATTGTTACGTCAAACTTATCAGTTGAGAGAATTCTCTGATATGTAGCGTTCTTTGTAACAACGATTGTTTCGCCGGAAACAACTGTATCAACAATCTTACCTGTTGCAACGTTAACCCAACCGAGTTCGTCAGCAACAGCAGCAGGAACGTTAGCTTCTGTGTTTTCTTTGTAATCTGCTGATGAGATTTCTGTTCCGTCATTCTCAAGGAATGTTACGTTATACTTCTTAACGCCTGTTGCTTCGGGTTCACCGATTGTGAATGTATGTGAGCAGTCGTCAACAAGGAAGTCGTTGATGTCGTACCAGTTCTGAACGCTCATACGCTTTGCTGCTGCGTACTTGCCTTCTTCCTTAAGTGAACCGAGGTTAGCGGTTCTCTTTGACTGAACGTCACCTGCACCGTCCTGGTTATCCCAGATTGTGTAGCAACGCTTATCAACT
>JAZQYY010000017.1:0-54208 GCA_045633805.1 Acutalibacteraceae bacterium | reverse complement strand
CGGTAATCGCGAGCTGCGATTACCGCTTTTTCTTTGTTTAATCAAATCAAACGTCTTCTATATTTCTTCTTTTTTCTATCTTATCTCACTGTTAAATATCCATTCTCGTATCATTTAACTCAAAATCTCCCGACAGACGATATACTCGTCTATCGGGAGATCGGTGTAACAACTATTTGGATTACAGAGTGGAACCAAAGTCGGATACAATGGTCTGACCGGTGATTGCTCTGGATTCATCAGATGCGAAGAAAAGAAGCATATTGGCAACGTCATCGGGCATACAAGGCTGAACCTTCAAGTCATTATGCTTCATCATCTGACCAAAGATGTTCATATCCATATTTGCGGGGTTCATACCTGCAACCATGGGTGTAACGATTGTGCCGGGGCAGATTGCATTGCAGCGTACGTTTGTGCCTGCAAAGCGGAGTGCTGTGTGACGGGTCAGACCGATAACCGCAGCTTTTGATGCAACGTAAGCAGCACCGCCGCAGCCCATAACGCCTGCAACAGATGCAACGTTAACGATTGAACCGTAGCCTGTTTTTGCCATTTCTGCGCTGACTGCACGCATCATACACATTGTGCCCTTGGTGTTGATATCGATAACCTTGTTCATATCTTCATCGCTGAAGCTGTCGATAGCCTTAAGACCGTTATCAAGAACACCTGCGTTGTTGATAAGAATGTCAATTTTGCCGAAAGCTTCAAGTGTTTCTGCAACGATTCTCTTTGCATCCTCATCCTTTGAAATGTCGCTGACAACGGGAAGAACCTCGCCGTTAGCTTCTTTGATTTTTGCGGCAACCTCAAGAAGAGGCTCTTCGCGGCGGGCTGTGATAACAACCTTTGCACCTTCAGCAGCAAACTTAACAGCTGTTGCTGCACCAACGCCTGAATTACCACCTGTGATAATTGCAACTTTTCCTTCAAGACGACCCATAATTTAACCTCCGTTATTTAATATATTTTTATGTTACTAAAATAATATGTTGCTGTCAATTGATATTCTGAAAACTTTATAAGAGCGGAATTGATTATATAAAAACGTGAAGCGTTTAGAGTTCGATATCCTTTTCGATTCCGTCTTTTGTGAAAGCGTGCAAAAGAATTCTGCCGTTTGCTCTGATGTAAACAATCGCCCTTCCTCTGTAGGTGGAGCGATATTTTTCTGCATAGCAGGTCAGGTCATCGGGTTTGCCGTTTTCAATGCCGATAATTTCGCCGTTACCGAGAAGCTGATAATAAATGCATTTATCGTCTGTGCCGGCAAGGTTTCCGTTAGCATCAAGCAAAGAAACCTCAACCTGAATGATTTCGCCGTTTTTCTCTGCATCAAGAACAAGCTTTTCGGCCTTTTGCGGTGCGGCAAGCTCGTCTTTCGCTTCGCCTGCAACAGCAGTCAGAATGCCGCCTTCATAGGGCATTTCCCAGCTTGCACGGTAATCATCGGGCGTTTTTGCACCAAGTGATTTGCCGTTTAAGAAAAGCTCTGCGCAGGGCTGATTTGTGTAGCAGGTAACGGTAACCGTTTCGCCCTTTTCAGCCATATAAACAAATGAGTCCGACCAGACGTGGCTATGCTCTTTATCACCCTTTGAAACGGCAATTTTAACAAACGGCTCGTCTGACCACATTGCTTTGCGCATATAGAAAAGCGGTTTTTCGTTTCCGCAAAGGTCAAGCATACCTGCCTGTGAAATTCTCACAGGCCAGCCAACGCATTCACCGAGAAAATCAATGCCTGTCCAGAGGAACTGACCGCAGATATAATCGTTATCTCTGACTGCGTGCCATTCGCGAGGGCCGTGACCGTTTTCACTGCCGAAAATCACTCTGTCGGGGAATCGCTTATGGTCTTCTTCATAAAAATGTTCTCTGTAGTTATATCCTGAAACGTCAAGCACGTCTGCAAAGCCTGTTCTTGTTGAAAGCTCGGGGAAAGAGAGAGCAGAAAGAACGGGTCTTGTTGTGTCAACGTTGTGTGCGATTTCAACAAGCTCTTTTGCAACAGTTGTGAGTCTGCGCGCATCGGGCTTCTTATCGTCATATTTACGCTCGCTTGCAGGCTTGTTTGCATCGTTGTTGCCGAGAACTTCGTCAAACAGGGGAGTAACGTAAGGGTCATTGGGATAATCGATTTCGTTGCCGATTGACCAGAGAATAACCGAAGGGTGGTTTCTGTCACGCAGAATCATTGCCTCAAGGTCAGCCTTGTGCCATTGCGGAAAATCTTCTGCATAACCGTAACGCTTGGGCGGATAAACGTTGTGACCCTGCCACCATTTATTTTTTGTGCCTTCCCATTCGTCAAAAGCTTCGTCCATAACAAGCAGACCGAGCTTATCGCAAAGGTCAAGCAAATCTGCCGACGGGGGATTGTGCGCCGTTCGCAGAGCATTACAACCCGATGCTTTGAACTTTTTCAGCCTGCGTTCCCAAACGGGAGCGGGCACGGCGGCACCGAGTGCGCCTGCATCGTGGTGCACACAAACGCCCTTAAGCTTCATATTGATTCCGTTGAGAAAGAAGCCTTTGTCGGGGTCGAAACGGATTGTGCGTATGCCGAAGGGGATATCGGTTTCGTCTGTGATTTTACCGTCTTTGATTGCTTTGCAATGAAGATTATACATTGCAGGGGAATCGGGCGACCATAAATCGGCATCGGCAAGTGTGATTTCTGCCTTGCCGCAAGTGCCGCTTGCCTTGCAATCGGCAACGGTAATACCGTTTCTGACAATCTCAAATTCCGCACCGTCGCAATCGAAAGCGGAATATTCAATGCCGATAACCGCGGTATTGTTTTCGTCAACCGATTCGGTTGTAACAAAAATACCGTTTTTATCAAAGCAATTCATTTCGGTGATTTCAAGCTCAACGTTTCTATAAATTCCGCTGCCCGTGAACCATCTTGAGTCTGCAACCTCATTGTGTTCACAGCGCACGCAGATAACGTTTTCGCCCTCACGCACAAAATCGCTGATATCAAAAGTGAAGGTTGAATAGCCGTAAGCCCAAGAGCCGAGATAATTGCTGTTTATCCACACCCGTGCGTGCTTATAAACCCCGCCAAAGGTGATGCGCACTCTTTTGCCGCAGATACCTTCGGGCAGAGCAAAATGTTTTCTGTACCAAGCGGTGCCACCGGGCAGATAGCCGGAACCGCTTGCGTTTGCGGTGTCAAAAATATGTTCAATCGACCAATCGTGGGGCAGGGTAACGCTTCGCCACGCACCGTCGCTGTAGCCCATATAATCCGCACCGACTGCATCACCGAGGTGAAATTTCCATTCTTTATTCAGATTTATTATTTTTCCCATATTATCACCTTAATGCTTTTCGCAGATGTAAACGTCGCAAACGCAATTTTCAGCCTTGCGTCTGTTGCTGAAAACAGCAGTCAGTTCAATATCCTTGCCCTGCATACCATCGGGTAATTCAAGGAAGAAGGTGTTGTTTTTGTCACTGCCGCAAACTGCATGCTCCCATTGGTTTGCCCTGTAATCGGGAGCTCTTTTGGGGAAGCCGCAGAGCTTGCCGTCAATCTTTGCAACGCAGTAAACGCATTCTTCGCCGTGAGTGCCCTCAACCGCAATTGCGATGCTTGAGCCGTTTTTATATTGGGGCAGAGTGAATTTGCTCTGCTTTGAAACTGCAACGTTTTTGTGGCGGTAGTGCGCCTGCATATTGCTTGCAAAAGCATCGGGAGTTGCGATAATCTTGCCGTCTTTGATAAGCCTTACTGCATAGATTCTGTCAACGGGGTTTTCGATTCTCAGATAACGGAGCTTGCCGATGTTGCCGTAGCTCGCAACAACTTTTTTGCCGTGCAGGTCATAGAGCGTGTGAGCCGTGAAGCGAATGATTTTTGCCGTGAAATCATCGTCGCTCACGCTGAGTTTAACCATGTCGGAACTGTTCCAGCTTGCAAGGTCGGTTGAGAATTCCGCAAGCATCGGCACCTTCTGGGTTGCAACCTCTCTTGTGGCATAGTCGCCCGAGAAAAATTCGATTTCAACACAGTCGCAATTAATCTCTTTGCCAAAATCAACTCGCAGGCAACCTCCGCAAACTCTTCTGTTTTCGTCAAGATAAGTTTTGGTTTGTGAATCAAAAAAGCTTTCGGCATTGCCGTCAAACATATTCTTTGCTTCACAGCCTCGGAGTTTAAAATGCTCCTGATTAAAGAATGCATCTCTTGCTGCCTGCACCTGCGGAATTTTTGTTTCGCCCGAGCGGCGCAGACTGCGGCATTCAAGCGCATCGTTGCCGATGGCATACATAGCCGTTTCATAAAGGAATTCGCCGTTTTCGGGGTTTCTTGTTTCGTTATCAAGTCTGCCGATGAAAAGGGGTGCTTTTTCCTTTGTTTCTGCGGTCAGATATTTAACTTCAACGGGGTTGCCGTTTTGGTCTTCTTTGATGATTTCGTATTCGCAGTTTTTGAGCATAGGCTCTGCTTCACTTTCAACTGCAAGCTCAATGAGCGTTGCTCTGAAAGGCATCAATTCAATTTCAACAGTATCGCCAACTTTGAAAACGCCAACGTGCTTTTCAAAGGGGTGATGAATATTGACTACAATCGGTTTATCGGTTTCAATTCCTGTTTCTTCACCGATTTTAACGGCGATTGTTTTTGTTTGCCAGGAATTATTGCCTGTTGAGATAAAGCGCTTTGTTTTGCTGCCTCTGGTAACGGCATTTGCTCCGTAGCTTTCGGGCAGAAGCTTGCCTTCAACAAGGATTGCGGCATTCCTTTTGTGCAGGTTATAAACTCTTGCAAGCTTTGCAAGCTCATCGTCACGCATCAGCCAGGGATTGCCGTAAATTTCGGGCGCAAGAATGAGTGAACGGTTAAATGCCTGATAAATAAGCTCGTCTTCAAAATAATCGATTGATGACGAAATGCAGACACCGTGATCCTCTGCAAGGCGCTCAAGGTTATCGGTGTGACCTCGTTCAAACATAAACGCTCTGCCGTGCATAGCTGTATTTTGATTGCAGGAGAGAATGTCAACGTAGGTTTCCGTTCCGTTCCACAGATAGGTTGTGACAAATTCTTCGGCTTCAAAAAAATCAAGGCGGTGATTGAGAACGATAAGGTCAGGCGAATATTTTCTGCATTCCTTGAGCATATCGGCAAAAACGCCTGCCTTTTCGGGGCGGAGTCTGCCGCAAACACCGTCAAGCTTAAAGAGTGAAAAATTATGGTCACGGCAAAGATGAACGAAAAATTCAAAGCGTTCTTTCTGTGTTTCTTCGGTGTCGCCGTAGCCGTCGGGGCTTCCCCAAAGACCCATTCTTATGCCAAGCTCTTTTGCCTTTGCAACAACGTTGTTATATTCATCGGGATACTGACTGCGGAATTTGGGACTGTTAAGATTGCCGTAGCCCTCGCTTGCACCGTCAAAGTTGCCTGCATCCCAGGCATAGATTTTGATTTCCATGCCATAGGTATCTTTGAGATATTTGAAAAAGTCAAGGTTGATCAGAGTGTGTTCTTCCGTTGAGCCCTCGTTTGTGTTGTTAATCCATGAAAAATATTGCGGAATTGAAGGTGTCAGGTTATCTGCACCTGCATTTTTTGCGGTTTTAATCATTTTACTACCTCGTTACATATCGATGTGTTCCAATGTTTTGTCAACTGCGGCTTCAATATCAACGGTATCACAACCGAAAATCGAAGTGTGAATTTTGCCGTTTATGGGCTTTTTCCAGCATTCATCGATGCCGTCAATCGTGTTTCGCATACCCATAATTGAGCCTACTGTTGCGCCGTTGCAGTCTGTATCAAAAGCCATACCGACTGCGCAGCATATTGATTTGCCGAAATCGCCTTCACCGTAAAGCAAAGCGGCAACAACAATCATAGCGTTTGAAATTGTGTGGCACCAGCCGTGGTCGGTGTGCTCATCATAAGCGGTATGAATGAATTCAAAGCATTCGTCATAGGTCATACCGTTTTTATAGCCGTCAAGGATTTTTATAACGGCTTCATAAAGTCTTGAAGTTGCAGGAATCTGTGCAAGACCGCCGAGAATGATATCCTCAATGTTATCTGTTACAGCGGCGCAGGCAATCATTGCTGCGGCAAACATTTCGCCGTAAACACCGTTTTTAACGTGAGATATAACGGCATCCTTGTATGCCATTTTTGCCGCTTTTGCAGGCTCACCGGGGTTGATATAACCGAAGTAATCGCCTCTTATCTGTGCGCCTATCCATTCACGGCAAACGTTTTTATACATCCCCGAGGCGGGCGGCATAATGCAGTTGATAAAGTTAACGTATGCAATTCTTTCAGCGGTGAAATATGAGAATACCGACTGATATTTCATCCAAGCAGCTGCAACATCTTCGGAATCAAAATCGCGGTCAAATTCTTCAATGATTTTCTGGGCAAGCACAACGTAGTTTGTGTCGTCATCAACAGGCATACCGTCAACGTTATCACCGTAAGCTTTGTTTTTGAGATAGAATTTATAATGCGAACAAACCTCGTCGGTGATGTCGGTGCTCATAATATAGCGGTGCATCGGATAGTTGCCCGTTTCTTTGAGCAGGGGAATAAGCTCGTCGCTTCGCATACATTCAACGGGTTTACCCAGAAGACAGCCGCAGGCTCTGCCTGTCCACGCACCGAGAATTTTCTTGCGCAGAGTTTCTTCGTCGGGCATAACCTCGTCAAAATTGTGAGCCTTTCTCAAAGCCTTGATTTCTTTGAGAGTGTTGGGCTCGTTATATTTATAGTCTTTCAGCATATCCGCATTGATAACCATTTCAAAGATGATATCGCTCATCTTTGTTTTGTATTCACTCGGCTTTAATGCGGCAACAGCCTCGAAAAGGCTTTTGTATTTTTCAACGTCAAGACCTTCTTCGATTGACTGGTTATATTCCGCCATCAAATCCTGCGGATATCTGTTAAGACCGTCAACGTTGTTATAATCAATTTTTATCTCTGAATTATAAACTTTTGAAAACATAATGTTACCTCCGAAGCACAAAATGCCCTCTCAAAGAGAAGGCATTTCTTTTTTATTTAACGGATGTTATATAGTCGAGCACGGGTTTTGAAACGTATTCTGAAACGTTCTGGTCATAGAAATTCAGCTCCCTCACCATTGAGGAAGAAACGGCGATGTTATCTGCCCTGAAATAGATGTATTCCATATCGGGGTTTATGAGCTTGTTGACTTCTGCGATGTTTTCTTCATAGTTATAGTCAAGGTTGTTTCGCAGACCTCTTATCATATATTTGATGTTGTTTTCTTTGGCGAATTTAGCGATAAGACCGTCATAAACGTAAACCTCGCAGTTTGTTATGCCGATGGCGGCGAGAGTTTTTTCGATAGCCTCTTTCATACCGTCGCAGGCAAAAAATCTTTTCTTTTGCGGGTTTGTGCCCAGAACGATATAAACTTTTTCAAAGAGAACCGAAGCTTTTTTTACAATATCAAGATGTCCGTTTGTGAAAGGATCAAAAGAACCGGGGTAAATTGCAGTTTTGTTCACTTTTGCTACCTCCAAACCAATTATAAAAAAAGTATATCATACCGCTTCAAAAAACTCAACATATTTAAGGAATTAATATTTATGATTTACTTTTATTTCCGTATATGGTAAAGTTAAAATAATAAGAGAGAGGAGAAATAAAATGTTAGTTTTCAAATCAATAATTTCATTCTTTGCTTCAATAATAATGTTCATCTGCTCGGTGCTTGATTTGCCCTGTTACCCGATGGGTGAAAAGCTGGATATGGAGAAATTCACCGAAACTTTCTGCGATGATTTCATCGGTGAGCTTGACACAAGCGTGTGGTCGGGTCATTATCAGTACGGCAACAAAACAGAATCAAGAAAAGGCAGTTATTGGAACAAAAACCTTGTTTACACTGAAGACGGAAACCTCGTTATTCCCGTAACTTATCTTGAAGAGGGTATGGGCGGTACGGGTGCAGGCTGGTACAGCGCAGGCATTGATACCGATTCCGATTCGCCCAAAGGGTTCAGCCAGAAATACGGTTATTTTGAATGCCGTTGCATTCTGCCCAAGGGAGCTGATATCTGGAGCGCATTCTGGCTTATGAACGATGGTGTTTATGACGTTGGCAATGACGGCGTTGACGGTACCGAGATTGATATTTTTGAGAGTGATTGCTACGGTGACCTTTTTGAAAATGCGGTAACAAGCAACCTGCATTTTGACGGTTACGGCGATTATCATCAGAAGCTCGGTGCAAAGCAGTTTCTTCTCAAAAACAATCCCTATGAGGAATTCAACACCTACGGTCTTGAATGGAACGAGAATGAATATATTTTCTATATCAACGGCGTTGAAACTTTCCGCACGGATTTCGGCGGCGTGAGCCAGAATGAAGAGTATCTTATTCTTTCGGTTGAAATGAAGGGCGAAGACGGTATTCCATCACAGCGAGAAAATGCTCCTGCAGAGGATGCGCATTTTATCGTTGATTATGTTAAGGTTTATCAGTATAACGATTTGATGAAATAAAAAATCAAGGCTTGCAGAGGTTAATCTGCAAGCCTTTTTCTTTGGTTATTTAGATTGAAGAGCAAATTCCTCTTCTTCTTTTTTGCCGATATTATAGATGAATTTCATCGAAAGGAAAGCGATGAGTGAGCCGACTGCGAGCACAACGAAATAGAGCATTTTAACGTTTTCGCCGAAGCCTTCGGGCTGAACTGCGTTTTCGCCCTCTGCAAAGCCGATTGCCGAAAGACCGAGGGCAACAACCGCCTGACCGATGCCCTGTGCAAGCTTGCGGAAGAACGAATAAATCGCATAGAGAGAACCTTCTTCGCTCTTGCCTGTTTGTCTGTAGCTGACCTCGATGCAGTCTGCAACGATAGCCCAGACAGAAATCTGGAAGCCTGCATTGCCAAGGTTAAGACCCATAAGACAGCAAACGTAAAGAATCATACCCTTTGAATCGGGTGAGATGGGAGCAAACAGAGAAGCGATGCCTGCGATTGCACCGATAAGCATTGTTGAAACAATAACGTTCTTTTTGCCGAATTTCTTTGTAAGCTTGCCGATGAAAATTATAAAAATAACCATCGGTGCGTAACTGCCGATCATTGCAATGCTGATTTTTGAAGTATCTTTGAAGAAATACTGGAAAACCATATTGTTCAGTGACATTGTTGAGTTGAAAAGAGCAACCGAAGCAACTGAAGCGATTGTTGCGCCAACCATTGCGCGGTTTGTGAAGAACGATTTTGCAGATGAAAGCATTGCCTTGAAGCCAACTGCGTTTTCGCTTGATGCGTGGTCAACGCGTTCTTTAACCATTTTTGTTGTTGCCCACAAAGCAATCAGCGCAAAGAATGAAAGCACAAGCGCAACGGGCAGCAGGGTTTCACCCTTAAGATTCTGAACTTCTTCGCCTTTTGCATTTGTTGTTGTGTTGTAAACTATGTTGGGCAGAACAATCATAATGACAATTGCCGGCAGAGAAGCACCGATGCTGCGGAAAGTTGAAAGAGAAACCTTTTCCTGCGGGTTATCGGTGATAACGGAATGGAGAGAGCCGTAAGGCACGTTTACCATTGTGTAAGCGATTGACCACAGGCAATAGGCGATAAGGCACCAGGCGCATTTGCCCATATAGGGGAAACTCTTGACAGGTGCAAAGAGCATAACGTTAAAGATAACAAGCGTTATGCCACCCCAGATAATCCAGGGCATATATTTGCTCTTTTTGCTGATTCTTTTGGTGTCAACAAGGTTGCCGATAACGATGTCGTTGATTGCATCGAACACCTTTGAGAGCAGAATGATGATTGCGTATGCGTTTTCTGAAATGCCGATATACTGCATATAGAAAAGCTGCATAAAGGTTGATACAAGCTGGAAAGAGAAGCCGCAGCCTGTGTCGCCCAGAGCATAGCCGATTTTGTCAAGCCAGCCGAAAGGACGAACTGCATTTTCAGGAGTTTTAACCGCGTTCATTTTTACATCTCCTTGTGTTTGTGATAAAGTGTTTTATCCTTAATAAATTCTATTTTATAATATAAACAACAAAAATGCAACAGAAATATATTTGCAGAAATAAAAAAACGGCGAAAATTCTTCCGCCGTTTTAATTTTACTTTTCAGCTTGTAATGACGTTCGTGTGAAAAAACTATTTTGCAATAACAGCATCAACTATGCGAAGGCTGCCTTCTTTTTTATTAATGTTATCTTTCTGGCTAGTGTCAAAGAATTCAGCATAGCCTTCAATCGTTATTTCACTGCCGACTCTGATATCTTTAAAATCATCAAGATGGTCGGGGTCGAAATATATTCTTACATTAGTTAAAGTATACTTATAGTATTCAAGGTCCCATTTGTCTTTTATGGGTTCTTCAACTATTGTGGCAAGTATATAAGATGTGTGAATTTCCTGAACACGTTCAACATAAAAGATATAGGGTGTGTCTTCGTATTCTTCTTTGGCAGCAACAATGTTACTTTCCATCAGATCATACATTTCCATGATGCTGACTTCTTTTGCCTGCTGTTTTGTTGTTTCTGCAATTGAGGTAGACTCATTTGTTGTTGAGCCGATGTCGCCGCAAGCTGTAAAGACAAAGGTTAAGCTTAATGTGATTAACAGGATAAATGCTTTTTTAATCATTTTATCAGTCCTTTTATTTAATTGTCGGTTTAATTATTCACCGAGAAAATATCTTCCGTAAGCGTCTGCTGCCTTGAGAGCGGCGCAAACTTTTTCAGCCGTAACCTCAAAGGGCATATTGTGGATTGTTTCGCCTTCAACACAGGATGCCTTTGCAACAGCCATAAGCCTTTCGCCTGTAACTTCGGTGATGCCGAGTTCCTTGAATGTTACGGGCAGACCGAGTTCGATGCAGAAGCTTACGATTCTTTCAAGCTCGTCACCGTCAACGTTTTCAAGAACAAGCTGTGTGAGTGTGCCGAAAGCAACCTTTTCGCCGTGATATATATGGTGGCATTCGGGAAGAACGGTAAGACCGTTGTGAATAGCGTGTGCGCCTGCAAGACCGCCGCTTTCAAAGCCGATGCCGCTCAGAAGTGTGTTTGCTTCAATAACCTTTTCGACTGCTTCTGTGCAAGCGCCTGCTTCAAGAGCAATCTTTGCTTTAACACCTTCTTCCATAAGGGTGTCAAAGCAGAGCTTTGCAAGAGCCATAGCAGCGCCTGTTACCTTGCCGCCTGCGCAAGTGCCTGCATCCTTTGCCATAACTGCTCTTGCTTCAAAATAAGTTGCAAGTGCATCGCCCATACCTGAAACTGTGAGTCTTGCGGGTGAAGCGGCGATGATATCTGTATCCATAAGAACCATATTGGGGTTTGCAGGGAGGAAAAGATATTCTTCAAAAACGCCGTCGTCAGTGTAGATAACCGAAAGTGCGCTGCAGGGAGCGTCGGTTGAAGCAATTGTGGGGCAGATAAGAACGGGTGTTTTGCAGTAGTAAGCAACTGCTTTTGATGTGTCAAGAATCTTGCCGCCGCCGATACCGATAACAAGCTCGCAGCCCTTTTCTTTCATAATCTTGATAAGTCTGTTGATTTCGTTCTTTGAGCATTCGCCGTTGAAATAATCAAAAACAAGCTCAAAATCCTGACCTGCAAAGCTGCTTTCAACAGTTGCGCCGATTCTCTTATAACCTGATTCGGTGATAAGAACAAGAGCCTTTTTGCCGTAGCTCTTTGCGTAGTCATAAAGCTTTTTCATTTCGCCTGCGCCCTGAACATATTTGCCGGGGCTGATAAGAATTTTTGCCATTGATATATCTCCTTTTTGAATTTATTTTATTTTAACATATATTTTGCTCAAATGCCATATTTATTTTTTATTCGTTCAAGCTTTTTGCCGATGGGAATTGTGAGGATAAGCAGAAAAACAACGTTTGAAACCGCATAAACCGCCGCAAACGGAAGCGAGGCCGTGAGAGCGGTCATATATGCGCTGAGCTTGAATGAATTGAAAAGCCAGACCGTTGACCAGATATCCATAAGAAGCGAAAAACTGATTCCTGCGAGAAAACCGAAAACTGAAAGAAGAATTTTGTTATCCGCAAGTGTTTTTGCCAGCGCACCTGCGCACCAGCCGATGAGGCCCCACGTGAGCATCTGAAACGGTGTCCACGGACCCTGACCGAAATAAAAGTTTGAAAGCACCGCAGAAAGCGCCCCTGTTATGAAGCCTGCCTCTTTGCCGAAATACAGCGCGGTTATAATCACGAGCGCAGTTACGGGCTTGAAGCCGGGAATCATTGCAAAAATCATTCTGCCTGCAACCGAAAGCGCGGTCATCACCGCGATGATAACAAGCCTTGTGGTGGCTTTTTCTTTTTTCTCAAATGAGAGAAAAAACTGCACAAGAGCAAGCGCGGAAACCGCAAGGCTGATAAAAGCATATTGTTTATCGTTAAAAATCAAAGTGCCTGTCGCAATGATAACGGGTATCAGAAGCACCGTTATCATCAGCGGAAGGTGTTTTTTTATTTTTTGAAGCATTTCACAACATCCTCACAAAGAACGGCATTCGGAATAACCCCTCGGGCAATTCTGTTTGCCGCCGTGGTGTAAAAATTATTTTCGGCAAAAAATTCAGTCGGCACGCCCTCGGATATGATTTTGCCGTCAAAAAACAGCGCGCATCTGTCTGAAACCGATGCGGCAAACTCAACGTCGTGCGTAACTATGACAATTGTTTTGCCTTCAGATTTGAGCTCGAAAAGAAATTCCGAAAGGCGAAGCTTTGAATATGCGTCAAAGCCCTTCGTGGGTTCATCAAGCAGAATAATCTGCGGTTCGGTGAGCAAAAGCTTGCACAGAGCACATTTCTGCTGTTCGCCGCCGCTGAGGTCATAGGGGTGCTTATCAAGCAGATGTTTTATTCCGAAGCGTTCTGCGAGCGCATCAATTCTGCCTTTTTTCTCTGAAGCCGCAACGCCCATAGTGTCAAGAATTTCGCTGAAATCCTCATCAATTCTGTCCTTGAGAAAAACAGTTTTCGGGTTTTGCGCAAGCAACGCAAGATTTTTGCGGTAAAGACTGCCGCCTTTGAAATCACTCAGCTTTTTGCCGCCGAGCTTGATTTTGCCTTTGTAGGGCTTATCAAGCCCTGCGAGAAGATTGAGCGTTGTTGTTTTTCCGCTTCCGTTACCGCCGAGTATGCTGAAAATTTCACCCCTCTTGATATTTACGTCAAGACCCGACACAATATCAGGCGAAGTTTTTGAATATCTGAACCACAAATTCTTTGCTTCAAGAACGGTTTCTTTTGTATAATTTTTTTCTTCGGCAATAAACGGCACAGGGGAGGGGCGAAGGCTTTCAAGAAAATCTCTGCCTTCTCTGACGGTCAGAGGGCATTCGCCTTTGCCGCCGAGCATATTGAAAATTCTCACCGCACTCGGCAAGCCCGCTTCAAGAGGATGACCTTTCATCTGCTTGCAGACTTCTCTGGGATTATCAAAGAAAATAACCTTGCCATTTTCCATTGTAATAACCTTATCCGCAACGGGAAAAACTTCTTCAAGGCGGTGCTCAACAAGTATAATTGTCAGTCCGAGCTCACGGTTAAGCTTTTGCAAAGTGGCAATGAAATCCGCCGCCGCAATGGGGTCAAGCTGACTTGTAGGCTCATCAAGAAGAATTATTTCGGGCTGCATAACCATAACTGCGGCAAGGTTAAGAAGCTGCTTCTGACCGCCCGAAAGCTCGTCGGTGTTTGCGTGATACCAGTTATGGATGCCGAAAAAGCTTGCTGTTTCGCCAACTCTTCTGCGGATTTTGCTTTGCTCAAGACCAATATTTTCAAGCCCGAAAGCAAGCTCGTGCCAGACTTTGTCCGTCACAATCTGCTCATCGGGATTCTGACCCACAAAGCCGATTTTTGCCGCCGCAATCTTGCCGTCAAGAGAGTTGACGGGGGAGTTGTTATATAAAATCTCACCCTGAATTTCGCCGTGAGGAGCGATTTCTTTTTTCAGCATACGCAGAAGCGTTGTTTTGCCGCAACCCGAAGCACCGCAGATGAGAATGAATTCGCCTTTCTTGACAGAAAGATTAATGCCGTCAAGAGCTTTTTTATCACTTTGCGGATAAGAAAAGCTCAGATTTTTGACCTGTAAAATTTCCATCTAATCATCTCCTCTGCTTCAAAAATAAACGGCAAAAGCGAAAGCGTGCCGTAAGCCGTATAGCATATAACCGCAAAAACGCCCGATGGGATATGGGTGATTTGCGGGTAATAATCAAAATCAAGGTTACCGCTTGCCATACCGATGAGGATTGTTATCCACAAAGCAATGCACAGCAAAACGAAAAATAAATCGGATTTTCTGAATCTGAAATCCGAATAATTTGTGCGCCCCTTAAGACCGTAGCCTCTCGCCTTCATAGCCTTGCCTGTTTCAACGGCATTTTCGAGAGACCAGCCGATAAGCACCGAAATCACTCTTGCGCCTGCCCGAATTTTGTCGGACAGACTTTCGGAGGAATAAAGCCCCATAGCTTTTTGCGAGCGGCTGACCTTTTGCGCCTGCCTTTTGAGCATCGGCACAAAGCGCAGAGCCATTGAAAGCACAAGCGAAATCTGCGGCAGAATGCGTCCAAAAAGATAAAGGAATTTATCGCTCGTCATAACCCGGCTGTAAGCCTTGCACCAAAGCACAACAGAAACAACCGTTACTGCAAGATAAACACCGTAGATAAGAGCTTCAAAGGTAAACGGATTACCGTTTATAAAAAACAGGGGAGTTATACCGTTGTGAGAAAAGAGCGGATTTATTATTGCTATGAGAAGCATCAGCGGCAAAAAGAAAAGCAAATCGCCCTTTTTTTCTTTGTTTTCTGTCAGCAACGACGAAAAAAGAATGCCGCCTGCAAGCGAAACAATCCCGATAACGGGGTTAGTCACAAACATACCAACCGACATAACGGCAACAAAATAAATCATCAGCGCCGCGGGATGAATTTTTGAAAAAGAGTTCATCTTATTTGTCCTTTGCTTTTTTTAATCCTGCCGCTTCAAGAGCTCTCGGCCAGGGACCGAGAAATGCTTTTATGCGGGACATTGTAACAACGTCAAAATCGTCCTTTTTTGGTTGTCTGCCAAGCTCCAGAGCTTTTGCCTGAAGCTGCGAAACAGCCCATTGTTTTTTCTTTTCATCAATCATTTCAATCACCAAATAAAAAAGCTCTTTCACCCGAAACAGGCGAAAGAGCGCAATTAACCAAATACATACTTATGGCGTAATCAGCATTGCTCTTCCAACCAAAGAGACGTCAGCAAAAGTTAACGGCAGGTGTTCCGACTGATGCGAAAATCGCAAACACGGTAATGGAGGTTGCTCGGGAATCAAACCCGATTTCCCTTTTAATCTACTCGGCATATGCCTTTCAAACCGTAAAAATATTATACTATATTCTTATATATCCTGTCAATAGCTGACCGTATACGGCAAGTCTTTGCCGAGCTCGCAGGTATAAAGCCATTCGATTTTGTCGCCGTCATAGAGCTTATATTCTCCGCAACCCACGGATGGTGAAGCACCGTTAACAAAATACATCCAGCCCGATAAATCGCCGTAATCTTTTTCGTAGATATTGTTTATCCCTTCAACGTAAAAAGAAGCGTCAACCTCAAGGTGGATTTTATTGAGGGCGCAGGCTTCATAAAGAACGTCATAAACAGTATCGTCTGCCTCAATCTCAACTTCTTTGTTTTTCAGAATAACTTCGTTTTTCTCTTCAGCAGTGTCGCATCTGATGCTGATTGTTACCGTGCCGATTGCGTTTTTGCTTGCCGAAGCATTTTCATAATGGCTATCAACGCTTTCGATTTTCAGCGTCAAAACCAAGCAGATGCCTGCGGCGGCAATAAGCAACACAATCAGATAGTCTCTTAAGCGATGCTTTTTAGAAAGCATGAGAATTATGCATATCACCGCACAAAGAATCAAAATTCCCGCAACAGCCCAAAGCTTACAGTCAGAACTGTTTTTCGCTTTGTCAATAATGGTATCGGTTGTTTTTTCTTGTGTGCTTGCCGGAGTGTGTTCTTCCGAAGCTTCGCCTGTGTCATTCATAAGCAGGGGGACACTTGTTGTTTCGGGTTGCGTGACTTTAGGGGTTACGTTCGTTTCTGGTTCCTGAACAGGAGGCGCTTTTTGGCTGAACACATAGAAATTCTTGCCGTCTTTTAAATTGCTATATGCTACAAAAGCGCAAAGTGCCTGAACGGTTGCGGTTGAGTTTGTGCTTTCTCCGCCTTTGTGGCAATAGCTTCCGTCAGAAAGTAAAAACAGGTTCAGTCCGTCAAAAACCGTGTTGCCGTTTTTAATGAATCTGCCGTCTGTTGCGGCATCGATTCCGAGAGAAGAAAGAGCAATAATCACCTGCGAAATGCTTTCGGGATTAGCTTGACCGTAGCTTGAATATGTTCCGTTTTCAAGCTGACGGGCAGAAAGAAAATCAAGCGCACGGTTGATTGCGGTTTTGACGGCGGCATCGTCATAATGTACGGCCAATGCCTGCAAGGTCATTGCCGTAACGTCAACGTCACCGTAAGCTCCGTTTAATGCCCAGCCGCCGTCATCAAGCTGAAGCGCCAGAATTTCATCAATCACTTTATCGCATGTCCAGGCATTGCTTTTGCAACCGTTGTTCAGCAGATGCAAGCCGTAAATCAGGCTCATAATCCCTTGTTCACCGATTGTGCTTTCAACTGTTTCGGTTATATATGAATCTTCCGTGTTGCCTAAAGCAATAAGCACCAACGCATATTTCTGGCGCGAAGAAGCCGAATTGATTTCGTTGGTGTCAAGATAACTTTTCAATGCTGTTTCATAGCCTGAAAAATCAAAATCGCCGTAATTGCACAGAGCAAGCGCATACCATTCTGCGCCCGTGCCTGCGTTTTGGGTCAGGTCACCGTCAATCCAAGACTGAACGGATTCGGAAGAAGTTTTTGCAAGGTTATAATCAATTATCAGCTCTGCTTTTTGTGCGGCGGTATTTGCGGCGGCAGGGATAAACCATACCGCCGAAACAACAATCGCAACAAGCAAAGACGTTAATCTGTGCATTGTTTTCATAGTTTTCAGAAGATAAGTGAGAATAAGTTCAGAATGATTTCAAAAAGCGAAATGAGATTTGCCAGAAGACTGCTGAAAAATCCGCCGCCGATTTCTGCGGTGCAAACGGGCGGAACAAGAATCTGTGAAGATGAAACGGCGCTTATCACGTGTGTGCCTGCTTTGTCAATTTTGATTTCAGCCTTGCCGTCTGAATCGGTTTTGATACCTGTGCCAACACCGTCAATTATGATTTCGGCATTTGCAACGGGAAGGGTAACGGGGTTCCAGTTTGCATCGTAGCCAGATGCATTGAGGGTTAATTCTATTGTTTCACCTGATTTTGCTGAAACGGTGTAATCGCTGAAAAAGCAGTATGCGTCTGAATAAGTTTTGCCGTCGGCATAAACAAAAGCGTTCAGCCAGTCGCCGTCTTTAACGTTATCCGAAAGGCTCCAGCAGGAACTGTTGTTTAAATAATAGCCGAAGTTGCCGCTTGAATCGCCCCAAAGCTTGCCGAGAGAAAGACCGTAATCCTTGTGGATATAATAGCCGTAGCCTTTGTCGGCACCGCCGTTATAAGCTGATTCGTGTGCGGCATAAAGAGCGTCGTTAACTGTGAGCGCACCGTCATTATCGATATCCGAAACGGTAACCTTCACCTGCGAAGCAACGAGTTCGCCCTTGGCGGCGATTGAAACGTAAACGGTTGCGGTTTCATCTGCGGCAAAAGCGGTTGTGCCCAAACAACAGGCAAAAATCAGAGTTGCGAGCAAAGCGGAAATGATTTTTTTCATAAGAATCTCCTTTGTTGTGAATTTTTTATCAAAACAGTGGCCACTGATTTTGAACGCAAAAAAAGCTCCTTTAACCCCAAAAGGTTAAAAGAGCACAACAGATAAACCGCTTCGCACAGCTTCGGGCAAAAAAATAAAACCGAAACGCTTATCAAGCAGTTAATCGGTTGCACTCTTCTCACCAAAGTTGTGAAAAACCTAATAAGACACGGCAGGTATTCTGACTCATATGCAGAAACATCTGCAGAAACACAGTAATGGCGGTTGTTCAGGATTCGAACCTGATTTCCCTTTTGATTTACTCAGCGTACAACTTTTCAAACCGTATCTCGTTAATCACTATTCATTTTTGACCATTATAATCGCTTTGAATTGCTTTGTCAACCCTTGTTCTGAAACCGAAATTTAAAAAGCAGTCCCAACCGTTTGGTCGAAACTGCTTTGATTTTTATTTGTTTGTTGCAAAATGTTCTTTGGTAATCTTAACAACAAGACCCGAAAGACCGATGAGTGCAATGAGGTTGGGCAACGCCATCAGAGCGTTGAAGCAGTCGGCAACAAGCCAGACTGTGTTGATTTCCGCAACCGCACCAACAAAAACAAAAATAACGTAGATGATTCTGTAAACGGTGATTGCTGTTTTTGCGTGGTTTTTGAAAAGATAGCCAACGCTTGCTTCACCGTAGTATGCCCAGCCGAGCATTGTTGAAAGAGCAAAGAAAACGGTTGAAAGAGCAATGCCGAAACCGCCAACGTAGGGGATAGCCTCGTTGAATGCGGCACTGCTGAGTGCGGCACCGCTGACTGTCGGTGCAACACCTGCACTGTATGCGTCGGTATAAATTCCCGATGTGAGAATAACAACTGCAGACATTGTGCAGATAACGATTGTTGTTATAAACACTTCAAATATGCCCCAGAGACCCTGCTTAACAGGATTCTCTGCACTTGAAGCGGAGTGGGCGATGGGAGCGCTGCCGAGACCTGCTTCATTTGAGAAAACACCTCTGCCAACGCCGTAGCGCATTGCCGAAAGAATGCTGTAGCCCGAAACACCGCCGAATACTGATTTGAAATTGAATGCCTCTTTGAAGATAAGGGCAAATGCGTTCGGTATTTTGTCTGCATTGAAAATCAAGGCAAAAACAGAAGCAAGAATAAAGAAAACAGCCATAACGGGAACTAACTTTTCGTTTACCGCTGCAATTCTTTTAACACCGCCGATAATAACAACACCAACGATTACGGTCAGAATGGCACCTGTTATCCAGGGCGCAACGCCGAAGTTCATATCAAGCACGCCCGAAATGGAGTTGGACTGTGTTGCGTTGCCTGTGCCGATGCAGGCAATCATAGCGAAAGCGGCAAACATAGCGGCAAGCCATTTTTTGCCGAGACCGTTTTTTATATAATACATCGGTCCGCCAACGTAAGCGCCGTTTTCATTCTTTTCTCTGAACTTAAGCGCAAGAACGATTTCGGAATATTTGGTCACCATACCCAGAAGAGCACTTATCCACATCCAGAAAACTGCGCCGGGTCCGCCGAGAACCAGAGCCGTTGCAACGCCTGCGATGCTGCCTGTGCCGATAGTGCCTGCAAGGGCGGTTGTGACCGCTTGGAAGGGGCTGACACTGCCTTTATCCTGATGATGCAGATTTTTGTTGAACAGACTGCCGATTGTGTTTTTGAGAACGTAACCGAAGCGTCTGAACTGCAGAAATCTTGTTTTGATTGACAGAAAAAGACCTGCGGCAATGAGCAAAACCATCATAAGGATGCTCAGAACGTTGTCATATGCAAAACTGAGAGCGCTGTTGATAACATTTATGATGTTTCCCATATAATCCCCTTATTTATAATATTTATTACATTCAAAGCGTAGTTTAGCACTATTAAAATAATTAGTCAATACTATGCGGAAATTTTCAAAAATTCTTAAGCTTTTGATTGATTATATTTTGATGAAGTTGTATAATATAGGAAATCAATTTAAGGAGATTTGTTATGATTCTCGGAACGGTTTATGTTGTTTTCAAAAAATTAATCAGCCTTATTTCGGCAATTATGCTTTTGGTTGTCGGTGCAGACGAAAAAAATCTTCCGTTGCCCGACGGTGCTGAAATCATATCAAAAAACACATACGTGCTTTTTGATTATCAGTTAACCTCTCAGGGCGTTACAAACGACGGTGAATATTTCTATTTCAGCGGTAACAAGCATCTGGGTAAAGCGGATATGGAATCTGGAGAAATTTTTCTCATAAACACAAACGCAATCCCCGAAGAACTGCAGGCAAAGGGTTGCAACCATATCGGCGGATTGAGCTGTTATAACGGATATATTTATGCCGCCGTTGAGGACGGCCCCGATTATCTCAATTCGTTCATCGTTTTGTATGATGCTCAGACACTTGAGTTTACGGGAACATATTATGAGCTTCCTCACGAATTGCATATCGAGGGCGTGCCCTGGTGTGCCGTTGACGTTGAGAGAAATTATCTCTATACCGCAGAATGGTCAAATGCAACCGTTCTTAACGTTTTTTCGCTTGACGATATGAGCCTTGTCAAAACGGTTGAACTTTCTGAACCGATTGACAGAATTCAGGGTGCCGAAATGTTTGGCGGCAAGCTTTATATGTCCTGCGACGAAGAGAATGATATGAAGCGCATTTTCACTCTTGACGTTGAGAGCGGTGAGGTTGAAGTGTGCTTTGCAAGAAACATCGGCAAAGGCTTTGAAGCCGAGGGTCTTACTGTTTATGCCGATGAAAACGGCGATCCCGTTATCTGCGTTCTTGACAGGGGAGAACGCCGCAAAAGTTCAAACCTTACTTTTTACAAAATAGCGGAATAAAAGAAAAAAGGCAGGGATTCTTCCCTGCCTTTGATTTTTTTTGAGGTAATCAGATTGCTGTCCAGCCGCCGTCAACTGTAAGAAGCTGACCTGTTGTGTAGCTTGAAGCATCTGATGCAAAATAGATGAGTGCACCGTCAAGCTCGCCGGGTCTGCCTGCTCTGCCCATGGGGCAGTATGCCTGAAGAGCCATACCGAATTCGGGGGTGTTGATAACCATATCGGTCATTTCGCTCTCGAAATATGCGGGGCCGATTGCGTTAACTGTGATGTTGTATTTTGCCCATTCGTTGGCGAGAGCCTTTGTGAGCATTTCAACGCCGCCCTTGCTTGCGCAGTAAGCTGAAATGGGGCTGCCCATCATAGCAACTGTTGAGTGGATTGAACCGAGATTGATGATTTTGCCGTAGTTCTGCTCAATCATAACCTTACCAACTTCTCTTGCAACGTAATAAACGCCGCTGAGGTTGATTCTGATTGTTGAATCCCATGTGCTGTCTTCCATCATTTCTGCGGGAGCGCCTGTGCCGATACCTGCGTTGTTAACAAGAATATCGATTCTGCCGAAAGCTTCTTTAACTTCAGCAACGGCTGCTTTGATGCTTTCGATATCAGCAACGTCACATTTAACTGAAATGCACTTAACGCCGAGTGCTTCAACCTCTGCTTTAACCTGTTCAAGCCTGTCTGTTCTTCTTGCAAGGATAGCAACGTTTGCGCCTTCTCTTGCAAGTGCAAGTGCAAACTGACGTCCAAGACCTGATGATGCACCTGTAACGATTGCGGATTTGCCTTCGATGTTGAATAATTTGCTCATTTTTAATTTCCTCCGATTTTTATTCAGAATAATTATTTGCCAATTAAAAATTATAATGCATTTGTTTTTGTTTTTCAATATTGGCAACAATAATTATACATTTTGGAAACATATTGAACGATTTTGACTCTTGTGATTGAAAAACATTGCGCAGATGATTGCGTTATGATAAAATCAATTCAAATAAATCAGAAGTTGACGAGGTGTGAAATGAATAATAATAAAATCCGATTTGGTATAGTGGGAACGGGCGTAATTGCACACCGCTTTGCGCAAGCAATAAAAAACGTTCACAATGCCGAACTTGTTGCCGTTGCCTCAAGAACTAAAGAAAACGCAGAAAAATTCGGTGATGAATTTGATATTCCCGTTCGCTTTGACAGTTATGAAAAAATGGCTTGCTCCGATGTTATCGATGCGGCATATATTGCTGTTCCGCATTCAGGTCATATCGGTTGTTCATGTCTTATGATGGAAAACGGGAAGCACGTGCTTTGCGAAAAACCGATGGCAATCAACGCTGTTGAAGCAGAAAAAATGTTCCGCTGTGCAAAAGAAAACAACGTTCTTCTTATGGAAGCAATGTGGGCAAGGCTGGTGCCCGGCACAATAAAGATGATTGAACTTGCAGAAAGCGGTGTTCTTGGTGACGTACTCGGCGTTGAGGGTAAGTTCTGTTATACTATGGATGAGGATGAGATGGATCACCACGTATTTAAGCCCGAACACGGCGGCGGTTCACTTCTTGACGTAGGTGTTTACGGCTTGAATTTTGCAAGCTGGTATCTCGGAAAAAACGTTGAAGAAATCAGCGCACAAACCAACATTTATAACGGGGTGGATGTTCATACCTGCGCTATGCTTAAATATGAAAGCGGTGCGATTGCAGACTTATCAAGCGCAATTCTTCTCAGAAAGCCTAATGAAGGTTACGTTTACGGCAGCAAGGGATATGCTCATTTGCGCAGATTTTATGCGCCTCAAGAAATCGAATTGTTTTTCAATAACGGAGAAACGCAAACAATATCCGTGCCGTATATGGGCAACGGTTTTGAGGAGCAGATAATCCATTTCAGCGAATGTGCGATTAAGGGAATGAAAGAAAGCCCTGTTGTAACTCCCGAACAAACGCTTTATATAACAGAGCAGATGGATAAAATCAGAAAAATTGTGGGTGTTGAATATCCTCAGGATAAAAAATTATGATGATTTACTTGGTTTGATATTACAGAGGGGTAACATTATGACTGTGTATTCGATAATTATGTTTTTGACAGCGGCACTTTTTCTTGTGATAGGTGTTGCAATATATCGGGGAAAAACCAATTTGATTCATGATTATCATCAAACAAACGTTACCGATAAATCCGCATACGGAAAATCTTTCGGAAAAGCTATGTTTGTTATTTCAACGACACTTTTGCTCAGCGGCATAGTAAGTCTGTTGGGAGATTCGGAAAAGATTACGTTGATTGCGGTTACAGTATTGATCTTTGGATTGATAATCGGATTTATCTGCATTTTTTTGGTGCAGAAAAAATATAATAATGGTATTTTTTAATTGACAAATTCCAATTTATCGAACAGTTTGTAAAATAATAATTTAACGGGGAGGTGGCATGATATGATAAAAAAATTATATGATAAGAGTGAAATTTGGTTTGCTGTTGTATGGATTATTGCATATGTTATACTTGCATCAGCAGGAGATAACATATCTGCCAATATAGGTATCCCGAAGATTGTTACACTGCCTGTATTGATGATACTGTCTGCGGTATTGTTTTTCTTTGTAAAAATAAATGGATTAACAGAAAAATATGGTCTTTGCAAGCCACAGATTTTCTCAGCAAAGATGCTGTTTTATTTACCGTTGGTTGTTCTTCTGACAGCCAATTTGTGGTATGGTGTTGCACTGAATGGATCACCGACAGAAGTGTTGTTATATATTTTGTCCATGTTTTGTGTTGGCTTTCTTGAAGAAATGATATTCCGTGGTTTTTTGTTTAAAGCAATGGCTGAAAACGGTGTGAAATCAGCGATTATTGTTTCAAGTATCACGTTTGGAATCGGACATATTGTTAATCTTATAAATGGTTCCGGGACAGAATTATTGCCCAATATTTTACAGATAATATATGCGGTATCTATAGGCTTTGCATTCGCGATGATTTATTACAAGACAAAGAGTTTGCTGCCTTGTGTTGTAACGCATAGTGTCTTTAACGGATTGAGTGCATTTTCAAATGAAGCTGTAATGACACCACAAAGGCAAATAGTTTCGGGCATTTTAATTGCAATTATTTCAGGCGGATATGCATTGTATATTGCAGTGTTTGTTAAGGAAAAGGATACAAAATAATATAGAAACAACTTGTACTTTTCGGTTTATCAAATATAACCATTTAAATATTTTAAAAATCAAGGACATTGCCCGAGAGTGAAAACTGCTCTGAGCAATGTCCTTTTTGTCAAAAACGGTGTTTCTCAGCCGATAATGTCCAAAGCATCGGCAGGGGAGAAAAGAAAAAACTGAAACCGTGGAAATCACTGGTTTCAGCTTTTTATGGTACGGATGTTCATAAGGGATTTACTAAAAAAATAATAACCTTCGGCAGTAACAAACATATTCTCATCCTCCCAAAATGCTTTAAGAGTTTGAATACAGTTTATTTAAACGGAGGATTATATAATGTCCAAATTAATTGAAGCATTTTATTACGGTAACATCGAACCGCAGGCGTTGAGTTCTGAATTGTCAGTTGAGTTAAACAAGAAATTGAACAAGCTTACAGAAAAGGAAGAACAACTCACAGCCAAATTTACCGATAAGGATAAAGAGCTGTTCATTGACTATGTGAAAATGTACAATGAGTTTTTGAGTTTAAGTAACTCGGACAGCTTTATATCAGGTTTCAGACTCGGTGCTAAATTTACATACGACACATTTGTTACTGAATGAAAGGAAGGTAAAATTATGAATAAATCATCTTTTGAACATAATGGCGGCACATACAGAATGGTTGGTGATTACAGAATACCAAACATCACATTACCTGCTGAAGCAAGAAAACCACTTGGCGTGTGGGGACTGAAACGCAAAGATTATCTTATGCAGCACAAACGAGTTCAGTTTAATATTATGCTTATGACAGGAACCTTGTGGACTCATCTTGCAGAAGTTGATGAACAAGCGGCAGATATGTTCTCTCGGCTGGTGGAACAAATGAAAGTCAATGAGGGTGTAACAGAACAACTCAAGGCAGACAACCAAATGGAATGGGTTGCCCGAATGAATAACATTGAAGCACGGGTAAGAGAGATTGTTGATTTTGTAATTATTTACGAATAAAAACACATGAGGCAAAGATGCAATTACACCTTTGCCTCATAGTTTTATAATGTTTTACTTGTTTTTTCTTTCAATAGCATTCTCAAACTTTGAGTTTCAACGATTCGATAATTCGAAAGCCACAGTTGCTTGTCTTTTCCTGCAAACTGAGGGTTTGAAGAAGACTCAAAAGTGTTTTGGACAAGGCTGGCGCCTATCAGTTTCCATATTTCAATAGGATCATAAATCCAACACACTTTCTTTTCTGCATCATTATATTTAAGCAAACTTCTGAACGCCCCAAATATCGGATAAATGTATCCACTTGAAATTTTATATCTGGTATCATTTTTCAAGAAAAATGTATGTGTAGTGAGATCTCCGTCGTCGTCTTTGTTGACAGACTCAACACCTCTTACTCGGCCAAATTTTGACCTTGTAATGCCTAAACCTTCTTTATATTCTTTGTATTTTTGGCTCATTTCCTTTTCAATGGTATCATACAGAAGAACCAGTGTGGGGATTTGGGAAACTAATGACTTGTAAAAATCAGTAGAAAATGACAGCTTGTATCTTTTGAATACTTGCGCTTTCCCCGAATAACTTTGTACAGGTGCTGAATTGTCATCAGGATATTTATCAATATCAAAGGCATACATTAAACGCAAAAGTTCAGAAACATTGATATCTTTGTTCTCGTTGTCTTTGTAAGCGATTCTGTCTGCATAAGACTGGTCTTTGATTGCTTCTTTAATATTATCAAATTTATCATCCAGGTTAAACAATGCAATATCTGAAACTTGAACAGAAGTATTTCTTGCATCTGACAACCTAGTGATGTTTTGAACATTTGTAATGACTTCAACTCTAACATATTTATCTACATCATCGGGAATTAAGTCGCGTTCTTGAATGATTGCAGTATAAGTATGACCTCCGTCCAAAATTCCGTATAAATATCTGTCATTTTCATCGGTCTGATCACCTAGATCAATTGAAACCTGTGATTTGCTAGTATCAAAGGCTAAAGATTGAGCCGAAATAACAATACCTCTGTTATTAAGGTAAAAGTCCATCTCAGGTTCAACTACCGCTTCTCTTAGTCTTTTAGCGACATTTGTCGTCATCTTAGGTTCTCTAGGGTTTACATCCATAGGTATTTCCGAAGGCAAATCTCTCATATTCACTAATAAATAATGAATTGTTTCGAATTTGTCATCTGTATCTCCTGTTCTGTTATAAGGAGATGCCATTGTTCTCAAGGAATGAACCTTGAATTGAAGTTTTTTGTTTTCCATGATTTTTCACCTCATTTTATTTTCACGAAAGCTATTGCTTTGTGTTTAATTATATGATAACATCATCGTAAACAAATATCAATGAACCATGGTTCATTTACAGGTGAAATATGGCAGAAAAGAAATCATATAATCAAAAATTAGTAAATATCGGAGAATATTTAACCCAAAAAAGAAAAGCTTTAGGAAAACAATTTGAAACAAGAGAAAAATTTATTGAGTTACGAAGTGATGAAATTTTTAACGGCGTTCCGTGGATCTCTTCTCGACATTTAGCCAATATTGAGTTAGGAAAAAACTGGTTAAGCCTGGAAATGTTGATAAAGCACGCATATGCATTAGAGATGGACCCCAATGAATTATTTTTGGAGATTTTACAAATCTACAGAGAATAATTATAAGTCATTTTAATATGTAAGGTAGATGATCACAAAACCTTTATTCGCTTACTCAAGCAACTTGCTTTTATATTTTATTGTGATTGACATTTATTCCGTTTGCAACTAAAATTATATTATCCCAACGAAAGGAACGATTGCCATGCTCAATATTGCCGTGTGCGATGATGAACTGATTGAAATTAAATATCTGACATCGCTCACGCAGGAGTGGGCGAAGGCAACTAAAACATCCGTAAATATTTCGAGTTTTGCGAGCGCGGAAGCGTTTCTTTTCGAGTATGAGGAAGACAAAAACTTCGATATTCTTCTGCTCGATATTCAGATGAAAGCGATGGACGGCATTGAGCTTGCCGAGAAAATTCGTGAGAACAACAGCAGTATGCAGATTGTTTTCATAACCGGTTTCCCCGATTATATCTCCCGTGGATACGATGTTTCGGCGCTTCATTATCTGATAAAACCCGTTGAGAAAGAAAAGCTTTCTGAGGTTCTATCAAAGGCTTGTGACAACCTGAAGAAAGAAGAAAAATTCATTCTGCTTTCGGTTGATAATGAAAGCCTCAAAATTAATCTTAAAGACATAATCTATGTTGAAGCCTTCGGACATTCAAGCTGTGTTGTTTGCGAAAATGTAGAGTATAACGTTAAGCTCCCGATTTCGGATATTGCCAAAATGCTTGATGAGAGTTTTGTTCAATGCCACCGTTCATACATAGCAAATATTCAGCATATTTCAAGAATCACCAAAACGGATGTAGTCTTTGACAATGGCAAAACCATTCCCGTGTCAAGGCGGTTGTACAGCTATGTAAATATGGCTTTCATCAATTTTTACAGAGGTAAAATAAAATGAATTATTGGATTATTGCCACAGCGGTTGCGGGCGTTTTGCTTGTAATAGTTCTGGCGGTTGTTTTCACGAGAAGATATATTCGCAACTTTACGGACAAGCGTATCGCCGAATATCAGAATGACCTCATTACAAAGCATTGCGAGGAAGTTCAGAATATTTATAAGACAATGCGTGGCTGGCGTCACGATTATAAAAATCACATTCAGGTTATGCGTGCATCACTTGAAATGGGAAATCTTACCGAACTCGGTAACTATCTCGGTGAACTTACGGTTGACCTCAACACGGTTGATACGGTTGTCAAAACCGGAAACGTTATGGCGGATGCTATTCTCAACAGTAAGCTGGCACTTTGCAAAGCAAGGAATATTCCCTATGAGGTTACGGCAACCATCCCCGAAGAATGTAGTGTAAACGATGTTGAACTTTGCGTTATCATCGGCAATTTGCTTGACAATGCAATGGAAGCCTGCGAAAAAATCGAGGACAAAACAAAGAGATTTATCCGTGTTTATATCGGGCTTTTTAAACAACAGCTTTACATAAATGTGACTAACTCTATGATTGGCACTCCTGCTAAAAAGGGCAAGGTATATAAATCTTCAAAGGGTGAAAATCACGGCTTCGGACTTATAAGAGTTGACCGAATTGCCGATAAATACAATGGATTTGTCAACCGTCAGTTTGAGGACGGAGTGTTCGGGACAGAGATAATGTTACCGTTCGTGCAAAAGAAATAACCACTCGTGCAAAAGCAACCTTTTCGGGTTGCTTTTTTGGTATGTTAATGTTGGGTGATAAATATGAGTAAATCAAAAAAGAAGAAACGGTATAATCTGTTTCAAAATTTAAAATTCGTATTCAGGAACATTCATTCGTGGGATAAATGGGCTTTGCCTGTTTATTTCGCCAAAACTCCTTTAGAGATTATTTACCGCTTGGGAACATCATATTTTGCACCGATTGTTATTGCGCTTGTTGAAAGCGGAAAAAGTGTTGGTGTAATTTTGTCGGTTACCATAGCAATAAGCAGTATTCTTGCACTGTCTGCAAAGTATAATCAGCGATTTCTTGCAATCACAAGAAATAAGCGACAGGATATAAGCCATAGGTTTGATATGATGCTCAGTTCAAAAATTATGAACATGGACTTTGAAATTCTCGAAGGTCCTTACGGTAAAAACAAGCTTCAGAAAGCCAAAAACTCTCTCGGCAACGAAGGTGTTTATGTCTTTATCGATTATTTCTTTGAACTTATAACTGCAATTGTTGGCTTCACAAGTTTTGTAGTTATTCTCTCAACACTTAATCCGTGGATAGTCGTTATTCTGTTTATATCTTTTGTGTTGCCGCTTCTTGCTGATTTGGTTGCAGATAAGCTTGTTAACGGCACAAAAGATAAAAGAGCAGAGATTGACAGACACCTCAACTATATGACCAAAAGCTCCAGAGATTTTTATATAGCCAAAGATATAAGGCTATATAATATGAGAGATTGTCTGCAACGAATGAGTGAATATTTCATTGGCGAAAAGAAATTCTGGACAAACAAGGTTTATCTTTATTATTTTATATCAGATGTTGTAAGAACATTTATGGGCATAGTTGTCCGAGGCGGTGCCTATGCCTATCTGATTTATATGTGTCTGACTTCTGATTTGAGCGGTTCAGAGCTTGTCCTCTATATCACATCGATTTTGACTTTCGGAAATTGGATTTCAAATCTTGGTATGAGCATCAACTCAGTGCATCAACTTAATATCAGCATGTGCGATTACCGAGAATTTCTTGACATCAAGAACTCGATGGTGAACAAAAACGGTTTGCCGATTCCAAGCGAACAACCATATGATATCAAAATCAACAATTTGAGTTTTACTTATCCCGGTAGCGAAAGCGCTGTTTTGCAAAACATAAATCTCCACATCGCACCCGGTGAAAAGTTAGCGATTGTCGGTCTTAACGGTGCAGGTAAAACAACTCTTGTTAAACTGATTTGCGGTCTTTACAGACCAAGTGACGGAGAAGTGTTGCTCAACAACACAAACATTGCAGAGTTCAACAGAGATGAATATTATTCAATTGTTTCCGCTGTTTTTCAGGATGCAAGATTTATGCCTATAAGCATTGCCGAAAACATTTCAATGAAACCGATTGAAAAATCAGACATTGCAAAAATCAACTATTGTATCGAACTTGCGGGACTCTCAGATAAAATTTTAAGCCTTAAAAACGGTATCGAAACAAAACTTGTTAAGAACGTAAATGATGATGCCGAAGAACTTTCGGGCGGCGAAATGCAAAAACTCCTGCTTGCGAGAGCGATTTATAAAAACTCACCTGTAATTATTCTTGATGAGCCTACTTCTGCACTTGATCCGATTGCAGAAAACGAAATGTATCTGCGATACAGCGAACTGACAAAAGGAAAAACTTCCGTATATATTTCTCACAGACTTTCGTCAACAAGATTCTGCGACAGAATAGTTCTTCTTGATAACAATACAATTACCGAAACGGGAACTCACGATGAGCTTATGGCTTTGGGCGGTAAGTACGCAGAAATGTTTGCTATTCAGACTAAATATTATGAAAAGGCAGGTGAAAAAGAATGAAAATTAAAAAGATTATTGAAATTATAAAACAAGATCTTAACACTACAAAAAGAGCAATAAAACTTATTCAGACATTTACTCCCAATTATTTTCTTCATTCTTTTCTGTTTGCTTTTGATTTAGCAGTTGCACAGTATATCGGTTATTTTCTTGCGGCAGAAATTACAGATGAAGTAACGGGCGGTAAAGATATAAAAAAGATGGCAATAATGGTTGCTGTTATGGTTATATCAGAGCTTGTGCTGGTGCTTCTAAGCAAGTATTCGTGGCGAAGAATAAGGGTAAATGAAATTATAACACAGCAATGGGAAGAAATTTATCTCAACAACAAAAGTTTCTCAATGGACTACAAGAATATGGAAGATCCCGAAATCAGAGCAAAACGTCAGGCTATTGTTGACAACCGTAATTTGGGAGGTCTATCCTATCTTGTTTCAAGACTGTCACACATAATGCGAAACATAATTAACATTGTTTTCAGCATTATTATGGTTGCTGATATGTTTTTCAATCATTCCGACAAACCACTTACCGGAATTGTTGCTTTTGCAGATTCGTGGGTCGCATCGTTATTGCTCGGTGTAGTAATTATTGTATCGTGTGTTGTTTCGTTCATAAGTGTTCAGTATGTTGAGAGCAAAGATTATATAATCAACAAAAAGATTTCTGCTACCAAAAAGATATATTCTTATTATCTTGGCGATTATCTTGATGACAGTAAGGCTTGCAAGGATGTTCATATTTTCAATCAGCAGGAGCTTATAGTAAATGCTTCAGATAAAATACATTCAAAATGGCTTTCGCTTATAAAAGATAAAAACGAATTAACCAAGAAATACGGAGAAAAAACACAAGTTATTGATTACATTATTCTCGGACTTATTTATTCGTTTGTTGCTCTCAAAGCGATAGCAGGAACATTTGGTATCGGCAGTTTTGTAAAATACGCAACTTGCATTCAGAAACTCATGTGGAATACGAATGATTTCAGCCTTATGCTTTCAAGAATGCACTCGCTCAATAAATACATCGAAGATTTCTTTGAATATGTTGATACACCAACCGAAATGCACTATGGTACCATTCCTACCGAAAAACGAATGGATAACAAGTATGACATTGAATTTCACAATGTCAGTTTTAAATATCCGGGTACCGATAAATATGCGATTAAAAATCTCAGCCTTAAATTCAAGGTTGGTGACAGAATTGCGGTTGTCGGCATGAACGGTAGCGGTAAGACAACAATGATAAAACTGCTTTGTCGTCTATACGACCCCACAGAAGGATACATAACACTTAACGGCATAGATATTCAGAAATACGATTATGAAGATTATCTGAAACTGTTTTCTGTTGTATTCCAAGATTTCAAACTATTCTCATTCTCTGTTGGAGAGAACGTTGCGGCAAGTGTTGACTATGATGAAGAAAAAGTATGGTCATCGCTTGAAAAGGCAGGTATGCTTGAAAGGGTAAAAGCTATGCCGAAAGGGCTCAAAACTCCCGTTTACAAAGATTTTGAAGAATACGGTGTTGAAATTTCAGGCGGTGAAGCGCAGAAGCTTGCAATCGCAAGAGCGCTCTATAAAGATGCTGCGTTTGTTATTCTTGATGAACCGACTGCATCACTCGACCCCATCGCTGAACATGAAATCTATTCCCGTTTCAATGATATGGTTAAGGATAAAACAGCAGTTTATATCTCTCACCGTCTGTCATCCTGCCGTTTCTGCGACAGAATCCTCGTGTTCGATAACGGTCAGCTGATTCAGGACGGCTCACACGAAAACCTCCTCGAAAACCCCGACGGCAAATACAGCGAACTTTGGAATGCTCAAGCACAGTATTATGCGGAGAATAAAGCATAAACAAAAACGAGCAGGTTTTTTGCCTGCTCGTTTTTAATGTATACGCTTTAAATTTCAAAAAAGAATCTGTACTGTGTTTGGTTCCGTTGTTTTTGGTTTAATTAAGAGTTCTTTACTTTGAACTGTTCTTAGAAAACCACAAAAATTTGGTTAAATCAGTATGGTTGTCATAGTATAACAACCGTTTTCGAACATATTAGTTTTATCCATTAATAGAACTTCCAATAGAAAATCCTACAGAGGGACTTTCTAAAGTTTTGGCATGTAATTCGACAGCGTTCATATAACATTTTTCGGATCCAATTGATTCTCCTGTTATTGTTGTTGCAAAGTTTACATCCCATTTTGACAACTCGCTATTATATATAAACTGTATTTTGCTTATTGGACTATCAAAAAAGTTAGAATATAAATTCACTTTTTTCAATATAGAATTATCTTTCAGAGAATCTAAAGCATCAAAAAGAATTTCTGTTTTTGCTGTCCTAACCACAAGTTCAATGGGTTGTCCTTGTTCAGAAATTATATATGTGATTGTTTTTCCATCTTTGATTTTTGATGAAACCTTTAAAATTATTTCTTTTATTTTATCGTAAACAGATACAACATCTTCTGAGATTTTATCGGCTATTTTATCTATGGATTTTTTGGTCACTAACATTAAAATTAGTCCAGAAACAACATGTAAAACTAATTCAGGTTCGGGTATGAGACTTTTTTTAATAACGGGGTTTATCTTTATGTTTGTTTCATTTTTTATATAATCTACTATTTCATAAAAATCTTCTTTTGAGAAGTTAAGTGGATTAATTGATAATTCAAAATGATTTTTATTATCGTATTCAACAAACGGTCTATTATCTAATTCACTTTTACCAATATATACAATTTCTCCATTAGGTCCTTCAGATTTTTTGAAGTTCTCCAAAAATCTATCTATTGTGGCTTGAAGCGCTTTATGACCATTAGGCAACTCAATAAGTTCTGCATAAATGATTTTACCGATTGGAAGTATTGTTGAATCGTGCCCAACAATATACTTGATAGCACTAGGAGAATTATTTATATTTTCTGCCATATCAAACAAAACATCTTCTGGAATTTGCTGTCCATGAGCATCCAGTTCTGTCGTCGCTATAATGTTTTTAAAAATCATATGTTTCATCTCCTCTTGTTAATATTTTAACTATTAATTTGTCGAAAATCAAGCCATTTTTACTTAAAGGAAAGTTCAATCAACAATATTAATTCCTTTTATGTTCACATAGCAGAATATTATAAAGCATAGATCTTTCTATCTTTTTAGCATTGCCTTCCCGATTTTTGGGAGGGCATTTTTTATTATCTAAAATTTTTCAAATTAAGGTATGCAAAAGTGTCTTCTAATTCTAAACAAGTGAAGGGCGTTTGCAAATGACGGCAATTCTGCCGTCAACCTACAGACAACTCTAAACAATTCCGAAAATGTGACGGCACTTTTGCTGTCACAAAATTTTTTTGAAAAACTTTTCAGAAATGATGCCGAATTCATCTTCTCCCAGTGCAAACATAATGAGAGGACTTTTTGAATTCTTTGTAAAAATTTCGGATTTAGGGTGTAATTTTGCCCTCTCCCAGTGCAAATAAGTGAAGGCAATTTTAAATTTTTTTGCAAAACACCCTACAATTTTCCCTCTCCCAGTTCATACATAATGAAGGACTTTTTAAAAATCTTTTTGAACTTTTCCGAAAACAGTCAAATTTGGGTGTGCGTTTTGGGGATGTTTGTTCAAATAAGTGAAAGGTATTTTGCCCTTCATTAAAAAACAAGGAGTTGATGTCTATGATTTAGTACCCGCCGAAAGGCAAAACAAAACCACGGCTTTGTCCGTGGCATTAGTCTTAGCAAGCACTGGATTTGTGCATACAAATCCCACTTGTTAGGGACACCCTAATACCCGCAGAAGCAGAAAGGAGGTAAGAATGAAATACACCAAAACAATATTCTTCTATCTTAATGATGAAGAACTCAATGACCTTGATGAAGAAGCAGATTTGGCAGGAATAACTCGCTCGCAGTATGTTCGCAGATGTATCAATGAAACGGTTATGAAGCCAACAGTAAATATTAACTATGTTGAGCTAACCAACGAAGCAACCGAACTGGTTGATAAATTTCGAGTTGTTGCTGACCGTGCTTGGCACAGCAAGGTTCTTGATGTCCCGATGTTCAGAAAAGTTATTCGGGACACCCAAATACTTATGACAAAAATCAATGATGAATTAACAAAGGAGATTAACCATGAGAAACAGAAATAACAGAATTGCGGTAAGAGTTACAAACAAGGAATTTGACTGTATCAATGAAATGGCAAGCAAAAGCATTTTTTCGAAAGAAAAGATGATACGCATTATCGTTGAGGGTTACCCGATACAGGAAAAGCCTTCGGATGATTGTATGCAGCTTTTCTCAGCCTTAAGAAAACTCGCAACAGATATGGGTGCTTTGATGTTCCAAGGAACCGAAGCAAAAGAAACATCAAATCTTGTTTTTGAAACAATACGCAATTTAAGAAATGCAAACTATGTATCTTACGGCAGAAAGCGTAAGAAAAAGAAAGGAGTCAAATTATGAAAATTGAAAAAGTTAATATCAACAATCTTTTACCGTTTAATGAGAATCCGTACCAAATCCGTGAGGGTGAAGAATTGGAATCGTTGCTTGACAGTATAAGCGAGAACGGAATTATCTCACCCCTGATTGTCAGACCAACGGAGGAGAAAGGCAAGTTTGAAGTCATATCGGGACACCGCAGATTACACGCTGCCTGTATGCTGAATCTTGAAACCGTTCCCGTTACCGTTTGTGACGTAAGCAGAGAAGATGCAATGATTATGCTGGTTGACAGTAACCTGCACAGAGAACATATTTTACCGAGTGAAAAAGCTATGGCATACAAACTGAAGCTTGATGCTATGAAAGCACAAGGCAAGAGGACAGACTTAACTTGTGGACAAGCTGTCCACAAGTCCCGAGAAAGTGTTTCTGACACCGACAGCGGCAGACAGGTACAGAGATATATTCGTCTGACGATGCTTATCCCCGAACTGCTTACTATGGTTGATGAAAACAAAATCGCATTTTCCGTTGCTGTTGAGTTATCGTATCTTGACAAAAGCACTCAACGGATATTGCTGAATGAAATCAAAGAAACGGAATGTACCCCGTCATACTCTCAGGCGAACAGAATGCGAAAACTGTTTCAATCGGGAGAGCTGAATGAAACCGCAATCAAGGCAATTACGAACGAAGAAAAAGCTAACCAAAAGCCGATGTTCAAGATGTCTATGGAACGTTTGCAGAAATATTCTCCGGAATCCGATGAAAGACAAATGCAGGAGTTCATAATCAACGCTTGTGAATATTACGCAAAGTATCTGGAGAGAAAACAAAGTCGAGGTGCAAGATGATTTATGGGTGAAATTATACCGATTTCAGACTTTGACTGTGACTATTTCATCAACGGAATATGTTACAGGGTTTCTTCAAAATTCGAGGGTTTTGATGCATCGAAACTCGGCTCTACACTTACCGAAAGGTTCGGAAAATATTTAGGCGGCGATTTCGCACATTTGACAAATACTGAAGATGAAAATACAATACAAGCGGAATATGTATGTTCGACTGCCGGAGAGGAGGATTAATGCAGTCAAACAAAGCAGGGATTACTGCTCTTTATTGCCGCTTATCCCGTGATGACGGCAACAAAGAAACGGACAGTAACTCCATTGAGAATCAAAAAATTATGTTGTCAAGATATGCTCAAGAAAAGGGTTTTGAGAACACTAGATTTTATGTTGATGATGGGTTTACGGGTACAAACTTTAACCGACCAGATTTCAAGCGAATGATGGAAGATGTTGAAGCAGGATATATCTCAACAATCATTGTCAAGGATATGTCCCGATTCGGCAGAAACTATGTTGAGGTAGGATTATACACCGAATCATACTTCCCCGAAAACAATATCCGTTTTATTGCCATTACAGACTTGGTTGACAGTGCTGACGGCGAAAATGAAATCATCCCGTTCAAGAATGTTATGAACGAGATGTATGCAAGAGATATTTCAAAGAAGGTACGTTCAGCAAAAAGAATCAGAGGTAATATGGGAGAACCTCTTGCACAGCCGCCTTACGGTTATGTTAAAGATAAAATCAACCCTAAAAAGTGGGAAATTGAACACGAAGCGGCAGAGGTTGTAAGGGATATATTCCGTATGTGCCTTGAAGGTAAAGGCAACGAAACCATTGCTCGACTGCTTCAAGAAAACAAGGTGCTTGTACCTATGGCATATTGGCGAAGCAAGGGGTTAAACCGAGGCGGAAAGAAATCTCAGGAAGACCCGTACAAATGGTGTAAAACAACAATAGCCAAGATACTTTCACAGCAGGAATACTGCGGTGATGTCATCAATTTCAGAACATTCTCAAAGTCTTTCAAAAACAAGACAAGAATACCGAATTCCGAAGAAAACTGGAAGGTGTTCAAGAATGTTCACGAGCCTATAATTGATCGTGAAACCTTTGAACTTGTTCAGACTATGATTAAGAAAACCAAACGGCGTTCACCGAAGAAACAGAATGCTGAAAAGCACTTGTTCAGCGGATTGCTTCGCTGTGCTGATTGCGGTCACAACTTGCGTTACCACACCAACACCATCAACAAAGACATTCATTATTTCAGTTGTGGTAACTATACTAAAGATACCCGTGGAGATTGTACTACACGTCACTATATCCGTGCGGATGCTGTTGAAGCCATTGTAATCCTTGAACTTAAACATCTTGCAAGCTATCTCAAAAACGATGAAGAAATACTTGCCGACATACTTGAAAAGAAAACAAACAAGGATTTTCACGAACAACAGAGATTTATTGAGGGTGAACTGCAAAATGCAATCTCCCGACAGCAATCTGTAAACATACTTTACGAAAAATTGTATGAGGATAATGCGGTAGGAAAAGTAACAGACGAATGGTTTATGCACATGGCACACAAGTACGAAACCGAACGTGTTGCACTCAAATCCAAGATAGCGGATTACAGAACAAAGCTTACAACAATGAATACTGTTCAGCAAAGCAGAGATATGTTTATGAAAGCGGTAAGAAAAGTGATTGAAATGGAAGCATTATCTGCACCGCTTGTGAGAGAACTCATAGACCACATTGATGTTTATGAGACACAGGGCAAAGGCAAAAACAAAACACAGCGGGTTGTAATCCACTACAGATTTGTGGGGTATATTGAACTACCGACCAAGGAAGATGACTTTTACAAAAGCGACACACGGCAGGGCGTTCAGGTCAGCTATATACCGAGAGCGTTACCCGAAAGCATAACGGCATAACAAACATAAAAAGGTCGCAGACCTCAACAGTCTGCGACCAATCAAAAAACTCTATTTAAGCAAAAAATTGAGTATTCATAGGTAAATCCCTTATGAATACTCAATATGGTCCGAGTGGCGAGACTTGAACTCACGGCCTCTTGACCCCCAATAAGGAGCTTGACATCTCCTTTGGAATAAGCCTGAATTATATTACCAATATTATTTAAATTAAAAATTTCCGTAAATAAATGCCGTGTTTCCTATATATGCAAATAAAACTGTTATTCCTGCAAATATAGTAAATAATGCTAATCCTGAAATTTTTGTTAAATCTAATATTATGTATTCGGCAGAGATTTTTTCGTTATTTTGTTTTTTCTTTAAGAGTGCAATAATAATTTCGGCAAGCGCAAAAACAATTGCCACAAAACTCCAACTGTAAATTTGTCTTATTCCTTCGGATTGTGTCAATCCGATAAACATATCGGCGGCGTTTCCGAAAGATTCGGCACGGAAGAAAACCCACGTGATTGTTGCAAAACAAAAACAAAAAACACACGAAACAATTTTAGCAACGAGCGTTTCTGTTTTCTTTTTATCAAAACTACGGAATAATTTGTGAATAATTAAGCCCAATCCGTTTATTCCGCCCCAGACAATAAAAGTGAAATTAGCGCCATGCCACAACCCACCTATAAGCATAGTGAGCAGCAAATTGATGTATGTTCTGATTTTTCCTTTTCGGTTGCCTCCAAGCGAAATATACAAATACTCCTGAAGCCATTGAGAAAGACTTATGTGCCAACGTTTCCAGAATTCGGTAGGATTAAGTGATGCATAAGGCAGATTAAAGTTTTTGTCAAAATCAAATCCGAGAATCTTTGAGAAACCTATGGCAATATCCGAGTAGCCGGAAAAGTCAAAATAAATCTGTAATGAATATGAAATCATTGCCAACAGAATTGTTACCGAATCAAAAGCTTTCGGCACTCCGAAAACATCATTTACAAATACAGATAAATTATCAGCAAGAACCATTTTTTTGAACAATCCGAGAACAACTATTTGTATACCTGTTTCAAGATTTTTCAGTGAGACACAATGTTCTGCATCAAGCTGACCGAAAAATTTTTCGGGTTTAACAATCGGACCTGAAACGAGCTTTGTAAAAAAAGAAATATAAAGAGCGACGTCGATAAAATTTTTGTTTGCTGAGTATTTTTTTCTGTAAACGTCAATCAGATAGCCGATTGCAGAAAAAGAATAGAATGAAATCCCTAGAGGGGCGATAAGGTTGAGTGTAACAAAATCTGTTCCTATCAGGTTTCCGATTGATTGAGAGAAAAAGTTGAAATATTTGAAAAAACCAAGCTGAATAAGAATAACTGTGATGCATAAAGCCATTAACAATTTACTGAATTTTGAATTTTCTGTTATTTTTAAAGAAACAAAATATACTATAACAGTAACGGCCGAAAGACTTATGCAAAATTTCCAGTCAACGATGGCTGTAAGGGCATAACTCGATATCAGAAGCAATATCTTGTTTGCAGTTATATAATAAGGTTTGTCAGATATGCAGAATCTTGAAACCCACATTGCGGCATAAACAATGGCAAAGAAGATAAAAAACTTATATTCGGTAAACGACATTTATCTTCCCTCCATTTTACGTATTTCAGCAGTAAGAGTTTCAGCTATTTGGGTATGACCGTATCTGTTAAGATGACCGACTCCTACTGCAGTGTTGGAAAAACCATGAGCCAGGGTTTTGTTATTATTGTATAATTCAAAAAATGAATCCGACATATCAATAAAAACAATGCCTAATTCTTCACAGGTTTCTTTGTAAACCTTAAAGTATTTTTCGTCCGTTTCGAAAGTCAGCTTACCATCTTTTGAAAGATGTTCGTTCGGTGCGTAAAAAATTATCGGTGTTACTCCATGCTTATTTGCTTCTTGCGCTATAATCTTCAGAAAATCTGAAAGAATACAGCAGTATTCGTTGGTGATAACGGTTTCTTGCAGAATATCGTTATCTTCATTATTGCTTTTTGTTTTTATCCAATTATCAAGCTGATTATATAATGGTTTGAAAGCAGGAATTTTCTGCAAATAAAACAGTAGCCCGCTGTCATGTGATTCTATGGGAGTTGATTCGCCTGATATCACCTCGTTCATCAAATTGATATCAAGCTGAACGGTGTTTGTTTCAATTACAACATATTTTGATGGAGCATATTCATTCAATGCGGATTCAATATTGTCTGTTATTCGATATATTGTATGTCCTGAAATTCCGATGTTATAGGTAAAATATTCCTTCATTAACTTATTAAAAAGAAATCCGCAGTTTTCATCTTGGTTAACTTGATAAGCCTCCATATGAGAACTTCCCATAAGGAGAATATCGATTTGTTGATTAGGAGTTTCAAGGTTATTAAATCCGTTGAAATCCATTTCAACAGAAGAGAAACCCTCTTTCATATTGTTCATTTTTTGGCCAGGTAACCAAGTGTAGTCTGTTGATTTTGTTGGATTGGTGATATGAATTCCCGAGTAGTTGTAAAAATAAGCGATAACAGATAAAACCGCAAGTGAAATAATGCCTGCGGCGAATACTTTCAGAAACCAAATAACTATTGCTTTGAACGAAGTGGTTTTCATATTTCACACTCCTTATAATACAAAAAGCTGAAACCGTGGAAATCACTGGTTTCAGCTTTTTATGGTCCGAGTGGCGAGACTTGAACTCACGGCCTCTTGACCCCCAGTTAATAAGTGGGCATTTTTCACCACTTATAAATCATCGTATAAAAACCCCAAAAGCGTTGTCACGCTTACGTTTTTCAGTGATTTAATTATATCACATATCAACAAGAAAATCAAGCAAAAATCAAAGAAAAAAGCAAAAAAATGTGCCTTTTGTGTGCCTTGAAAATGGTGTCAAAACCGTTGATATATAAGGCTTTTACGATTTGCTTTTGATTGGGTTGTGTGCTTTTTAATTCTTATTACGCACAACTGCGGCGACTGCATAATTTATAGTTATAATTTCTGACAGAATTTGTCAGAAACGGAGAGAAACAAACAAAATCTTTTCGTTTTTATCGAATTACGCAAGTAAACAACAGTATTCGGTTAGAATTTTTGAAATCACGTCAGTAAACGCACAAAAACAAAGCGTTTTGAGCGTGTTTTTATTCGATTTCAACATATCTTTTTTGATTTCGTGTGTTTCCGCTCGGAAACGAAAATTTTTGATGAAATTTAAAACAATTTCTGCGTTTTCTTTCTGAAATAAAAAAATTACAACTTTTTTCGATTATTTTTGCCAAAACTATTGACAATATATATATATATATATAATGGTTTGTACGAATTTGTGCATTTTTCAGCACAGTTTCGTACATTTTTTATTTTATGGAGGAAACCAAAATGCGTATTGTAATCGACACAGAAAAGGGAAGAATCGTTCTTCCGAAAAGCTTTTTCACACAGCTTGACAAAATGAACAAAATTCTTGCAGAGGGCGGCTCTGACAAGAAATGGACTGCAGAAGAATATGTAAAAGAGCAGTTCAACAAAGCAATCAAAGAAACAATGCTTCGTTCAGAAGATAAGGTTGTTAAGTAATGTCAAAGAAAGTAACTGAAAAAGAAAAACAGAAGATGTGGGAACTGTATCAAAAACTCGGCAGCTATACAAAGGTTGCAAAGAAATTAAGGCGAAGCCCCGACACAGTTTCACGTCACGTTCAAACATACGAAGCGGCAGTTCGTGCGGCAGGTTATATCTTGAATGCGAAAGGAAGTTAATTATGAGTATTAGCAAAAAAGTAATTTGCATTATTATGTCTTTCATTTTTGCTTTCAGTTTTTCAGCTTGTAGCGGAAAAGAGAGCCAAGAAGAAACAACATCCGCTCCTGCTCCGGATTTATCCATAGAACAGATAGCAGATGCATTATCAACCGGTAATGGTGCTGTTATAGGTAGGTTAGAAGGAAAAAGATATACTTATTTTGCATATGTTTATGAAGTTGACAGCCGAAGCTCTATAGATTGTTATATGCATCATCTTAATAACAGTGTGTATGATTACGATTATGGAATTAAGATTAATAGTATTGGTCTTTCTTTGTCCAATGAGTATGATGAGCAACAAGAGAAAATAATTTTAAACCTTAGAGAAGATGATAAAATATATTTTGAAGGTATGCTTACAGAAATATATTTTTACAACGGTATGGTAAATCTGTTATTTGATGATGTTCGCTTGATAGAGCAAAACCAAGCAACACAATGAATGCTTCCGACCTCACCTTGTGTGAGGTCATTTTTTTATGCAATAAAACTTGACAGTTCTGAAAACTCGAAAATACATTAAATTTTTGATATAATAAATATAGAAAGTGAAAGATAAATGAAACTTGTATCTGACACTTAATTTTAAGCTCCCGAAATTTCAGAAATTTGTTTTAAGCTCCCGTATTCGAAAATACTGTATTCCGACAGACTATACGTTTACATATATGTATAAGTTAAACTTATATTTTTATATATAATTCTATGTATAAATAGGGATTTGCAAATGCTCTTGAATTTTTCGGATAATCAGAAAAAACACTAATGAAAGAGAGGTAAAAAAACAGATGAGTGTTGCAAATCAAAAAATAGTCAGGATTTCAAAAAGAATGCCGAGAGACAGAGAACATCTTTATGCAACAATGAATTTGGATGCGTTGCAGTTTGCTATGTAGGAATTAAAAGGGTCATCGTTCAAATTATGGGCATACTTTAACAAAAACCAAGACAATTATCAGTTTGAATTAAGTCAAAAAGCGTGTGAAGAATGGGGCATAAAAAAAGACAGTTATTACAGTGCGGTAAAGGATTTAATTGATAGAGGTTATTTAGTTCCGATTACTCCGTATAGTAATATATATGATTTCCACGAAATAGCAACTTCGGAAATCCCGATATACTTTTCGGAAAACGAGAACACCGCTTCTGAAAATCCTATAATTTATTCTGAAAAAACATAGAGAAATAATATAAATAATACAGTTATAATACAAAATAAAACAAAAGAAATCCCAAAGAAAAGGGATAGTAATTTGTTCAATGAAAAGTGCAAAACATTAAAACGCTTTTTGGATTATGGAATGAACGATTATACATATCAGGAAAAATTTGAATTAAGAGAACTTTTACAAAAAGAAGAAAAGACGGAAGCAGACAAAGAAAGGTTGGAATACCTTTACAAAGAATATATTGACTTTTAAGGAGATAGGACAATGGATATTTCAAAAATTAATGACAGAAAAGAAATCTGTATTGACGGCAGATAGGAAATTGAATTTTACGGTTATATTCAAAAGTTACTTGAAGAAACATCACAATATTATTTTGCTTTGGATACACTTGTTGAAATGATAAAGAATTATGTAAACGTTGAATATAAGGGCAACACAGAACAGTTTGTGAAAGATGTTTCAATGTGTTGTGATTACTATTCATTAGCACCGTTTCTGAAAGAACAATTAAACCGAATTTTTAGTTCAGATTACCTTATATTCTGATACCCATATAAAAATTGCGGCGGTTTTCGGAAATCCCGAAAGTCACCCCACCCCAAAGGAGGTATTACAATGAATTTATGCGGAGGAAACATTCCGTCAAATGCGGTATATCCGAGAGACGGTCACGGCGGCAATGCCGCAAGACACCGTGCAGAAATGCGAGAAATCGCCGAAAAAGCGATAAATGATATTGTTCCCAAAATGGCGGCAGATATATATAACGAAGCCATTAAAAGGCTTATAGGGGCAATACAATACGATATCGAAACTGTTGTTTCTGTTGCGGTTGACAGCGGCGAAGAAATATTCAACAGTAAAAAATGCAAATAGGTTATATCTGACAGAATAGTAAAAGAAATAAAAGCAAATCTTTCAAATATAACCATTAATATATGATTTGTGGGAGAGCAATTTTGCTCTCCCACTTTTGTTTTATATACCGAATGCCGAACTCAATTTGTCTGTTGCATTCTTCATATTCTGTAAATCAGAACGCACATAAAAGTTTAATGTTGTACTTGCATCTGTATGCCCTAAAATGCTTTGTACGCTCTTTATATCTGCACCGTTACTCAACAAAAGCGTTGCACAAGAATGTCTCAAATCGTGCGGTGAAAGGTCAGGCAGATTATTTGCTTTCATAAAGCGTTTCACTCTGCAAGTAAATGAATTTGGGTCTCTCGGAATTGAATTTCCTTTGTCACTCGGAAATACAAAGTCTTTTGTTTTAAAATTCCTTTGCTTTTCTGTTTTGTATTCTTTCAGCATTGTTGCAACACTCGGTATCAGCGGAATTGTTCTGATACTGCATTCTGTTTTCGGTGTGTCAACGATTGTTCCGCTTTGCGGTGTATAGGTCACATTCCGTTTAATATCAACCGTCAGTTTATCAAAATCAATATCACGCCATTGTAAACCGAGCAATTCACCTCTGCGAACTCCCGTTGTTGCCATTAAGAAAAGCATACACTTAAAATCAAGTGAACATTTCTGAATAACAGAAAAGAACTGTTCTGCTTGTTCTTGTGTTAATGCGTCAACTTTCTTTTTGGGGAGTTTGGGGCAATCAACTTTATCCATTGGATTTGTTGTGATGAACTCTTGTTTGTATGCGAATGAAAAAACAGAGGTTAAATATCTATAATGGTGTCTTATTGTCTTTTGTGAAAGACGGTTGCCGTTTGCGGTTTTGTATGTTGTTCTCAAATAGTTGAGAAACAATTGCAAATCTCTTGATGTGATTTTCTGGATAACTCGGTCTTTGAAATATGTTTCAGAGAGTTTGCAAATGTTGCGGTAAAATTCAACTGTTGTTGCCTTGTGTTCTCCGTCACAAATTGCAATAGGAAACCAAATATCATTTATGAATACTGTAAACGGAGTTTTACCCTCGTTTATTTCTCGTTCTCGAACTCTGATAGGGTCAAGAACATCTCTTTCGTATTCTTCCTTAATCTTTGTTTCCCATTCCTCGGCGGCTTGTTCTGCGGCTTTCAAAGCCTTTGCAGGAGTTAAACCGTCAGGTGCAAACCAAGTTGTGTATTTGTTGATTTGCTTTCCGATTTCGTTTCTTCCGAGATATGCACGGAATTTGAATGAAACTGTTTTGCCGTTCTTCTTGTTTTCAATTACTGTTGCCATAAAAAATCCTTTCCGTGTGAAAACACTTTCGGAAAGGTTTTGAACGATTTTGTGTGCTTTTTTGTGTGCTTTTTTCAGAAATCCGTTTCGACACAAAAAAGAAAAATCGCTGAAAACCAAAGATTTTCAACGATTCTTGTATGGTCCGAGTGGCGAGACTTGAACTCACGGCCTCTTGACCCCCAGTCAAGCGCGCTACCAACTGCGCCACACCCGGATATTCATTTGGTTGGGTTTCTCAACTCAACGAATGCTATTATAACACAGAAAATTCAAAAGTCAAGTATAATTTTAAAAAAATCAAAAAATCTTTTCAGGTTTTCGGTTATTTCAATTTTTACTGCTTTTTAAATTAAAACGGTCTGCCTTTATGATAAGACAGACCGCTTCTTTATTGCCTGCTGAATTCTTTGAAAACTATGTGCAGCTGTGTTCCTTCAACCGAAAGGTCAAGCCAATTTCCGCTTTCAGAATCCATATTAAGAACAAAAACACCGCTGTCGGTGCTGCCCTGATATGTTGTAACACCGTCCGAAACTGTTTTCTTAAGGTCGATGTTTGCCTGCGTGTAGTCGAATGCCTGCGCGGCAATCAGAGCAAAATCTGCTTGCGGAAAGCGGTTTGAATCTGCTGCAAAGCTTATTCCGTCATAGGCGGCGGAGCAAACGCCGTTTTTGCAGTTGATTTCAAGCGGTGCAAGAACGTCGGGGGAGAGAATTTTAACGTTAAGCTCTCCGTTTTCGTTTCTTGTGATTTGGGCAGTCAGAAAAGTTTCTTTGAAAGTTATTTCAGCTTTTGCCGTGAATGAATTGGGAATATTGCCGTCGGAAATATTTGTTTTGTCCTGTTTTTCACATCCTGCGGCAAGCATAACCAGGATTGCCGCAAAAAAAGACAAAACCTTTTTCAAACCATCACCTGCTATTCAAATTTTGAAAAGAGTTCAGGCAGAAAATCAAGAACGTCGCTCGGGAGCATACCTCTCATTGAGGTTTTTGCGGCAACGGCATCGGCGGCAAGACCGTGAAGATAAACCGCGCATACCGCCGCATCAAAAGGTTTCATACCCTGTGCAACAAGTGAGACCGTCATACCTGCAAGCAAATCTCCGCTTCCGCCACGGGCAAGACCTGCGTTGCCGGTACGGTTAATGTAAACTCTGTCGCTTTCGGGACTGCAGACAACCGTGTTTGCGCCCTTGAGAACAACCGTTACGCCGTATTTACGGGCAAACTCATATGCGATTCCAATAGGGTTAGCAATGATTTCGGGAATGCTTTTGCCGCAGATTCTGCTCATTTCACCCGGATGGGGTGTCAGAATAACGGGCGCCTGAACTTCTTTTAATATATCTATATTAGTGCTCAGCGCATTTATGCCGTCGGCATCAATAATCATCGGTGATTTTATTTCTTTAACGGCGGAATGGATAATTCTTGCCGTGTCTTTATTAAAGCCGATTCCGCATCCCATAAGAACGGCGGTTGAATTTTTGGCAGCTTCAAGAATGCCTGAAAGGGCAGAGAAAGCAAAGGTGCCCTCAAAATTAGGCTCGAGAGGAAGAAAAAGAGTTTCTGTCAGCTTGGGTGCAATTGCAGGGTATGCACTTTGCGGAAACGCAAGCGTAACAAGACCTGCTCCTGTTCTCAAAGCACCGCCTGCGGCAAGGGTTGCGGCGCCTGTCATTCTCATACTGCCGCAAACAAGCAACGCTCTGCCGTAAGTGCCTTTGTTTGAAACGGGATTACGCTTGGGGAGCATCTTTTTGATTTGCGCGGAATCAAGAGTGAAGCAGGTTACGCAATCAAGCTTTTTGAAATCGCTTTCGGTCATACCGATATCGGCAATAACCGTTCTGCCGCAATATGCGTTGCAGGGTTTGATAATATGTATGGGTTTATATGCCGAGATTGCGATAGTCATATCGGCTTTGAATATTTCGCCGTCAACGCTTGCGGTGTCGCAGTTTGCGCCGCTGGGCACGTCAATCGCAACGGTTTTTGCTTTTGCACCGTTAACCGCTTTCGCAAGGGCGGAAAGCGGCTGGTTGAGTGCACCTGTGAAGCCTGTTCCGAAAATTGCATCAACAATGATATCAGCTTTGTTGATATGCTCTTTGAGCAGAGTGAGGTTACTGTTATATGTGAGGATATCAATGCCCGTGCTTTCTGCAAGCGAAAACATATCTTTTGATATTTTGTCTTTCGGCTCACCGCAGGCAAGCATAAGGGTAACGTTGCAACCGAATTCCCACATCTTACGGGCAATAACAAAGCCGTCACCGCTGTTTTTGCCTTTGCCGCTGATGATGAGAACGTTTCTGGGATTTTCTTTTGTTATGCAGAAATGCTTTTTGATAAGGTTTGCACAGGCGGTGCCCGCGTTTTCCATAAGCTGAGGGAAGCTGATGCCTCTTTCAACGGCATTGCATTCTGCCGCATACATCTGCTTGCTTGTTAAAATATGCATTATTTCACCTCAAAAACATAATTCTGCTTATATTCTATCATAATAAAAGCTTCAGTTAAAGATAATTTATAAATATTTATACATTTTTTTGAAAAATTAATTGCACTTGAAAAACTATGGTGATATAATTACACTTGGATTAATTCGGAGAGGATAAGATTATGGAGAAATATATCAATGAATATATACGCCCCAGACTGCAGGGCGATGGCGGCGAAATCACCTTTGTTGAAGAAAAGGGTGATGAGGTAACGGTTCTTTTGCAGGGTGAATGTTCCAAGTGTCTTATTCTTGACAGATGCCTGAAATGGATTGAAGAAAGAATTGAGGTTGACCTTAACCGCAAGGTCAGAGTTATCGGAATCCGCAAAAGACCTTATTTTCAGGATGTTTAAGGAGGTGCATTATGGCTCATATAAAAGTTGAAAGACGAAGTATGCGTCCCGAAGAGTGGATAAAGCTCCGCTTCGGCTGGCTTAAAAGAGCGGTTTACTCCGAAAAACACGAGATTGAAACGTTTATGATCCGTGAAGCCCGACAGACCACCGAGATGAACTTTGAGTTTTATGACGAAACTCCGAAACCGCTGAAAAAAGGGGATATGTATTTCACTCCCGACGGCACCGCTTTTATTGAAGCGGATTATGAATTGCCCGAACATCTTGAAGGCAAAAAATTCGTTTTCAGTCTTAAGACTGCTGCCGAAATGATTGTTAAGGTCAACGGCAGATACGTTGGCGGCATTGATCCCAACAGAGAGAGAATGAATCTTTCCGAATACGTTGAAGGCAGAAAGCTTCATTTTGAAATTATGGGCTATAACCGTTCAAAGCCCGATGATGAGCGAAACCCCGAAAGCCTTTCGGTCAGAGGTTGCAGGCAGATTTTTGAAGGCGGATATATTGCCGTTGTGAACGAAGCCGTGCAGTCGCTCGTTTATGATATAGAGATGCTTCTTGATGCAGCCCTGAGCGGTGCTTTCAACGAGGATTTTTCCGCAATGGTTATTGATGCGCTTGATAAAGCGCTGAACTTCATTGATTTCGATGATATCAGAAACGAAGACGTCAGAGAAGCATCGGCTTACATCGAAGAAAATATTTTCTCAAACAAAGATTATTCGGGCAGCGGCAAGGTTGCGCTTGTTGCCCATTCGCACCTTGATATTGCTTATTATTGGCGCAGAATCCACGCGGTTCAGAAGAACCTGCGAACCGTTCTGATTCAGCTTCGCCTTATGGATAAATACCCCGATTTCAAATATGCCCACACACAGGCATATACCTATGAAACGGTTGAAAAATATTATCCCGAAATTTTTGAAGAACTTAAAAGGCGCATTGCCGAGGGCAGGTTTGAACCTGTCGGCGCGATGTACGTTGAGCCTGATTGCAACGTGCCCTCCTGCGAGAGTCTTATTCGCCAATGCCTTTACGGACAGAGCTTTTTCCGAGAGAAATTCGGCATAACGGTTGATAACTGCTGGTTGCCCGACGTTTTCGGCAACAGCTGGATTCTTCCGCAGATACTCAAGAAAAGCGGAGTTGATTATTTTGTTTCAAACAAAATGTCAACCTGGAATGATACAAACAGATTCCCGCATAATAATTTCATCTGGCGAGGAATTGACGGCTCAGAGGTTTATGCCTGCGTGCCGCCGACCCACTTTATCTCGTGGAATATGCCGAGCCAGGTTGTTGATAACTGGGAAGCTTATCAGGATAAAAACACAGGCAGCGCAACGCTTCAGATGTTTGGCTACGGTGACGGCGGAAGCGGCGCAACCGAAGAGATGGTTGAGCTTATGCACCGCTTTGAGAAGCTTTCGGCAATGCCTCAGACAGAGCATATAACGGGTAAAGAGTTTTTGCATAAAAACTTTGACGGCAATGAGAAGCTTTCGGTCTGGGACGGCGAGCTTTATCTTGAGATGCACAGAGGCACTTTCACAACAAAGTCAAACCTCAAGGCTCTCAACCGCAAGCTTGAATTTATGTTCCGTGAGGCAGAAATCCGTTCTGTTTTAAGAATGAAGCAGGGGATTGAATATCCTGCAGAAAAGCTTCGCGAATGCTACAAAAAACTGATGATAAATCAGTTCCACGATATTCTGCCCGGCAGCCACATAACTCCTGTTTACCGTGATGCTATGGCAGATTATGAGCAGATTGAAAAAGAGCTTACCGCAATCATCGGTGGCGGTGACAGATACTTCAATTCGCTTAATTTTGCAAGAAAATCGGTTTCGTTTATTTCTGACGAAAACGGCGGCTTTGTCCGCAACGGTGTGCGCGGTTATTATGCCGTACCTGATATCAAGGCTTTTGCCTGCGGTGAAATCAAAAAGCAGAATGCCGACGGCTGGTTTGAAATGAACGGCAACAAAATTGAAACACCGTTTTATTCGGTTGAGTTTGCTCCCGACGGCAGCATTCTTTCTCTCAAAGATAAAGAGCTTTGCCGCGAATGGGTAAAGGGCGACTTCAATAAGCTTAAGATTTATCACGATACTCCGGGTAACTACGATGCATGGGATATTCTGCCGAATTATAAAGATAAGCAGGCAGAAATCAAGGTTGTAAGTCCGTTTGAGTTTATAAAGAGCGATTCTGAATGCGCTGAATTCGGTGTTACTCTTGCAACAGAAAAAAGCAGTTGGCGTATGCTTATCCGTCTTTTCCGCCGTTCAAGGGGAATTGAGGTTGAAAACATCGTTGACTGGAACGAAAAGCATCGCCTTGCCAAGGTTGAGTTTGATTGCAACGTGCTTTCAAGAGAGCTTTTGTGCGACACCTCGGCAGGCTTTATCCGCAGAGAAACTCATCGCAACACTTCGTGGCAACAGGCACGTTTTGAGGTCTGCCACCATAAATGGTGTGATATGAGCGAGCACGGCGGCGGCGTTGCTCTCATCAATCAGGGCAAATACGGTGTTTCTGCAGAGAAAAACGTTATGGCGCTTTCACTTCTGCGTGCAACAATCCGACCCGATCCCACCTCGGATATCGGCAGCCACGATTTCTGCTATATGATTTATCCGCATTCGGGTGATGCAATCGATGCAGGCATAAACGAAACTGCATTTGAATATAATATTCCGCTTGGCAAAGCTGATTTTGACTGCGATTATGATTTTGGCGGCAAGCTCTGGCTTCAGGCGATAAAGCTTTCTGAAAACGGCAAAACGGTTGTTGTAAGACTATGCGAGCAAAACGGCGAGCGCGGTCTGCTGACCTTGCCGAGAGAAGCAAAAATCCTCAATATGCTTGAGGATGAAATCGGTGCGGCAAAAGAAATTGAATATGCACCGTTTGAGATAATAACACTTGGTTTTGAACTATAAGGAGGATATACACAATGAAAGGTTATGAATATTGGCTCACCTTTGATGAGGCAACAAAGGCAGAGCTTGAAGCAATCACAGATGCCAAGGAGCTTGAAGACAGATTTTATAAGGAACTTGAATTCGGCACAGGCGGTCTGCGCGGTGTTATGGGTGCAGGTCCCAACAGAATGAATAAATACACAGTTGCAAAGGCAACAAAAGGTCTTGCTGATTATCTTAACGCTGAATTTGACGGCGAAAAGTCAGTTGCAATCGCTTATGACTCACGCAATAATTCCGCTGCTTTTGCAGCAGATGCCGCTTCCGTTCTCAATGCGGCAGGCATAAAGACATATCTTTTCACGTCTCTTATGCCCACACCCGTTCTTTCTTTTGCGGTCAGATACCATAACTGCACCGCAGGTATCGTTCTCACCGCAAGCCACAATCCCAAGGAATATAACGGCTATAAGGTTTATGATGCAAAGGGTTGCCAGCTTGTTCCCGAATATGCCGATAAGGTTATAGCATACGTTAATGCTGTCACAGACCTCAAGGCAATTCCTTTTATGGATGCCGCTGAAGCAAAAGCAAGCGGTCTGCTTATCGAAATCGGTGAAGAAACCCTTGATGCTTTCCTTGCAGAGGTTAAAAAGCAGAGCGTTTATAACGAAGCAAGCGAGCTTAAAATTGTTTATACCGCCCTTCACGGCACAGGTAATATTCCCGTGAGAAAGATTCTTGAGGGCAAAAACGTTTCAATCGTTAAAGAACAGGAACTTCCCGACGGCAATTTCTCAACCGTACGTTCACCCAACCCCGAAGAAAAAGATGCTCTTAATATTGCTCTCAAGCAGGCTGAAGCAGAGGGCGCAGATATCGTTATCGGCACAGACCCTGACTGCGACAGAGTTGGTGTTGGCGTTTGCCATAACGGTGAATATCTTCTTCTCACAGGTAACCAGACAGGTGCACTTCTTGTTGATTTCGTTCTTAAGTTCAGAAAGGATGCAATGCCTTCAAATGCGGCGGTTGTTAAAACAATCGTAACCAGCGGTCTTGGTGCGGCTATTGCTGAAAGCCACGGTGCAAAAACCGTTCAGACCCTCACAGGCTTCAAGTATATCGGCGAAAAAATCTGCAACTGGGAAGAAAACGGCGAATACAGCTTCCTCTTCGGCTACGAAGAAAGCTACGGCTATCTTGCAGGCACACACGCAAGAGATAAGGATGCCGTTTCATCCTCAATGCTTATTGCCGAAATGGCTTCATACTATAAGAATCAGGGCAAAACTCTCGTTGATGCTCTCAACGATATCTATGCCGCTTACGGTTATTATTACGACAGCCTTGAAACAATCGTTCTCAAGGGCAAGGAAGGCGCAGAGAAGATTCAGGCTTCAATGCAGATTCTCAGAGAAAAGGGAACAGAAGCTTTTGCTGATCTTTCCGCACTCAAAGATTACTCACAGGGTATCGACGGTCTGCCCAAAGAAAACGTTCTTCTCTTTGAATTCTGCGACGGCTCATGGGCTGCCGCAAGACCTTCGGGCACAGAGCCCAAACTTAAGCTTTACTTCTCCGTTAAGGGTGAAAATTCAGAAGTTGCCATTGCAAGACAGAAGGCAATTTCAGCAAAGCTTATGGAAACAATGGGTCTTTGATATATGTTACAGACAAACAGAAACCCCTGCAGCAAAAAGCTGCAGGGGTTGTTTTAATTATTTGAGTTTAGCGTTAAGCACGCCCATTGTTGCGGCTTTGAAATCTTCAACGGTTTTTGCGCGCCAGTCGGGCTCTTCAGGATAGAAAAGTTCGTTATAGTTTTCACTGACAACTTCTGCTGAAATTTCGTTATCTGTGGGATACCAATGCTGTCTGTTTTCGTCAACGGTATATTTGAGTGAAAGGATTGAATCTATAAAACTGTCACCGATTGTGCCGAATTCGAAGCAGGTTGAGAACAATTCTTTATCGGAATTCTTGCTTTCCGCAAGTCTGTAGAAATAGTCGGTTGTGTCGCCTGTTGTTGCGTAGAAAGATTCGGAATCATGTGAAATAACGTAGTCGTAACCAAAAGCTTCTTTGGTTTCAGCCTCTGTCATTGTTTCGAAAACAGAGTTGAAGATAACCATGTTGTAACGTGGACCATAGCCTGAATGGATATCTATATGAACAATGTTTTCGTATTCGCCGTCAAGGCAATCGTTGAAAACGCTCTTGAGGTATGCGGTTGAAATTTCGTCACCGTTACCGCCGTAATAAACACCTGTAGGATATTCATACTGACCTGAAAGCAGAGCGTCCGAAACCTTGTCTGCACCCTTTGTGAGAGCTTCTTTTGCAAGACTTGCATAGAAACCTGCTTCGTGCCAGAATGCATTGCCGATTTTACCTTCGGGCTGAAGGAAATCTTTTACTTCAGGGTAATCCTTATTTGATGAAAGAACAAAGCTTTCCCAGTCAAGAATGAAGTTGCGATTAAGGTCAACGTTGTTTTCGTTATAACGGCGCTTATATTTCATACCGTAGGGATTAACGTTTGCGACAACAAGAATGCCCGTGTCCGTTGTGTCAAGGGTGGGATAAATCTCTTCAAAGAAAACGTCAAGCATAACTGAACCGATATAGCCTTCCATGCCGTGAACGCCCGTTGTGAGAACAATGAGGTTTTCTTTTTTGTCTTTTGAAGGCAGATACAGGTTATCGATATAAAGGTCGTCGCTTGCATCAACCGCATATTCGGTTGCCTCAACGGTAACGCCGTTTTCGCGAAGCATTGCCGCACGCTCTTTGAGGTGAGTCCTGATATCGCTGTAACTGTTATAAAAATATTCGCTGTAGGCATAATCTGCGTCATATGCTGGTCTGCGCGCGCAGTGAAGAACTATGTAAGGTCCTGCGGCGGAGAGTAAAACGATAACAGCAAGGATTACGCACAAGATTGAGATGAGAATTTTTTTCTTCATACTACAACTCCTTCAATTAATACCTTATTCAAAAAAATAACCCCAACGGCGAAGTGCCGCAAGGGGTTATTTTCTGGTGCCGATGGCGGGGGTCGAACCCGCACGGTATCGCTACCATCGGATTTTGAGTCCGACACGTCTGCCAATTCCATCATTCCGGCGTTATTTTTTTGTTTAACCATTATATCATAATCTGCGCGGAAAATCAAGAGATATTTGTGAATAAATTCGGAAATATATTTTTTCTCTGCCCCTGTGTTAACATTTCCGTCCTTTTTTCATATTATAAAGTATCTTTATTTTTAGGAGAATCTTATGGTTTTATTAAAACGCGGTTCAAAAGGGCCGCAGGTCGAGCTTCTTCAAAGTATTCTGAACCGTCTTGGCTATAATTCGGGCAACATTGACGGCATCTTTGGCATACGAACAGAAAACGCGGTCAGACGTTTCCAGAATGCCGTTGGCATTTCCGTTGACGGGGTTGTCGGTGATAATACATGGGCGGCTCTCGCTCCCTATATCGACGGCTATACCGTCCACACAGCGGCTCTCGGCGACACTTTCTGGCTCCTCGCAAAAAAATACGGCACAACTGTCTCCTCAATCACCGTTGCAAACCCCGATATCGACCCGCAGAATATCGCTGTCGGCAGCAAAATAACTGTTCCGCTTAATATAAATGTCGTGCCGACAGATGTTTCTTACGGATACGGGCTTCTCGTCCGTAATATAAATGCGCTGAAAATGCGGTATCCGTTTCTTGTTCATTCAACGGCGGGCAAAAGCGTTATGGGTAAGGATATCCCGTATATCCGCCTCGGCAACGGTAAAAATGAGGTTTTTTACAACGCTTCTCATCACGCAAATGAGTGGATAACGTCCGTTCTGCTCATGCGTTTTATCGAAAATTTCTGCAAAAGCTATG
>JAZQYY010000016.1:0-71548 GCA_045633805.1 Acutalibacteraceae bacterium | reverse complement strand
CAGTGAAAACTGGCTCAAAGCTTCGATTGAATATGAAAACGAAAAATTTCAGCATCTTGGTTCTGTTGTTACAAATAACGGATATTCGGACTGGGCAACAACCGAAATTGATGCGGCTGTAAAATCAATGTGGTACAGATTAAGCCGTCGTGAAGATGACTATTGCATAGAGTGTTCGGAGGATGGCGTAATATTCAGGCAGATGCGTGTATGTCATATGTGGAACGGCGGAGGAAATATCCGATTCGGAGTTTATGCCTGCAGTCCTGAAAATTCATCTTTCATAGCAAAATTCACTAATATGGAAATCACAGATTGCAAATGGCTCGCACACGATGGACAGCAGCCCGATAAAGAATAATACAAACAAGAATTTGCAGAGGTGACATAAATGATTGACTATGGATTAAAAGATAAAGTTGCTGTCATTACAGGAGCGAATAACCCGTGGGGAATCGGCGCAACAACAGCGCTTGCCTTTGCCCGTGAAGGTGCGAAAGTTGTTTTGGTTTACAAAAAAATCGACAGACCGTTTGATGAAACCAAAACAGATAAAAACGGTGTTGACCGATATTATTCCGCCAATGCAGGAAGTGCAGATGCCGTAGAATCGAAACTCAAAGAAATGAATGCAGACTTCATGATTATAGAAAGTGACATTTCCGATGAAGCATCTATAAACGAAATTTATTCTGCAGGTCTTGAGAAATACGGACGGGTTGATATTCTGATTAACAATGCGGCAACAGATGATGAAACAGGATGTGACACAATAGAAACAATTACCCAAAACGTTATTGATGATACGTTTGCTGTTAATGTTCGGGGAAGCGTTCTGATGTCAAGAGAATTTATCAGACACCGTGGTAACTACGGAAGAATTGTCAATATTTCAACAGATGCCGCACAGATTTTTGCAGGTCAGATTACCTACGGAGCAAGCAAGGCAACTTTAGAAGCACTTACCCGCAGTATCGCACTTGAAGTTGCAAAGTACGGAATCACGGTAAATTGTGTTGCTCCCGGTCCGACTCAGACGGGATGGATTGATGAGGACTTTGAAAAAATAGTTGTTCCCCTGATTCCGATGGGCAAGTTAATTCAGCCTCAGGATATCGCCGAAACGATTTTGTTCTTATCAAGTGAGCAAGCAGGAATGATTACGGGGCAGGTAATAAAAGTTTCCGGCGGAAAAGCATTATAAAACTAAATACACAGAAACGAACTCCGTTGGTTTTCCGAGGGAGTTCAATTTTTTATAGACAATTTATTTTGCGTATGAAAGAATAAAATCCTTGATTACATTTTGACTTGCATCCTGACTTGCATTTCTGCGATAATTTGCGATAATTTCTGATATTTGCGATAAATCTTCCTCCGAAAACACAAAAAGAGAAAAGCCTCGAAACCGTTGATATGTAACGATTTCAAGGCTTTTTTCTTTGGCAGGGACAGAAGGACTTGACTCGCGCGACTGCGGTCGCTTGGTCGCTCGCGGTCACAACAGTCCACCGGACTGTTGCTCTGTACCGCTCGTCCTTCAAGTCCTTCAATTACAAAAAAAGAAAACAGCCACAAAGTGACTGTTTCTTTATGGCAGGGGCAGAAGGACTTTGTCTCGCCTACCGGCTCGGTCGGTGCTTCTGCTTCGCAGAGGTCTCCACCGGAGACCCGCACCCCTCGGCACGCGGTTTTGGAGAAAATTGAAACTGTCCTCTCCCCTTTTGTATCAATGCTTTTCAGGTTTACAAATTCGTCTGACAGTAAAATGACAGTGTTATTTCAGCTTAAAATTATCATCAACGAACTCAATCATAGCCTGCTCTTTATCCTCATCGGGCTCTGATATTAAATCATTATCGGGGTCGTTGTACCAGAGATATGCAATTTCTTTTGTTTCATCGTTATAACCGACAATGCCGAACTTTTTGGGGTATTCTCCCCCGTCTGCAACTCTCATATGAAATCCTTTATACTCAAATTCGGTTACGGGCACGTCATAATGACCTTCAAGCATATCGGATTCAATCGGCTCGGTCAGAAACTTATAACTCTGCTCAATCTCGTTCTTTTTGCTTTCATAAAAATCGTCATACTTCACCCTGACCGTCATCGTATCGGTCACAAACCAGAGAATAACGTCTTTGTTGTGATCGTAATAAACGCTTTCATAGCCTGCAAAGCCTGATGGCAGGAAATCCTCCGCTTCAAACTCTTCACGGTGAAATTCATATAAATACCGCTTTACGGTCCACGATGAGCAGGAAGAAAGAATAACGGGAATCAATAAAAAAGAGATGATTGCGGAAATATATTTTATCTTCTTCATTTTACACCGTCCTTTTCCGCAATATGCCCCCCAAAAGAACGATCTTTTGGAGGGCATACCCGATTTTTTAGAATTTAATAAAACCGAAGAAAAAAATTCTGATAATCCACTGCCAGAAGCTGAGTTTCACCTCAACCTCAAACGTATCTCTGTATTGACCGTAGCCGACGGTAACGATCTGCTTGCCTGTTTTAGTGCTGTCAAAACCGCTGACAGTCAGGTATTCGGTTCTTGTTACAACGGTTTCCGTGCCGTCTGCCTTGGTGTAAATTACTCTGATGCCTGTAAGGTCAATTTCTTCGCCGTAAGTGTAGACTGTCTTTATAGGCAGCCTTGTGATTTTGATTGAGGGTGCAACAGCCATAACCTCAAATTCGCTGAAGCTTTCGACTTCAAAAATCAGATAACCGTCTTCAACTTTGACCGTACCTGCGGCGGTTGAAAGCTGCTCTCTGCCGCCACCGACAAAGCGGTGATAGATAACAAAAGCTGTTCTGTTTTTATATGCATCGGGAAGAGCAAGCTTAATTGTGACCTTATAGCCTTCGTTGGGCTGAACAACAGCCAAGCTGTCGTTGACTGCCTTGATGTTGTAAAGACCAATCTGCTCGTAATAGGCGCCCTCAACCATATATACACCGCCGGGTTCTCTGTCGCCCTGAACTTCGTTAACATCGAGCGAAACGGGTTCACTAAAAGCTTCGGGTGCATAGGTTGCCGAAACATCGAAATTTTCGGCTTTTGAAATCTTGTTGAATATCGCATTGAAAACAATGTTTTCAGCGGGCATAACATCAGGAATCGAAGGAGTCCATCCGACAAATTCGTATCCTTCCTTTTGGGGATTTTCAGGAGCTTTTATTTTGTCTCCCACTTTAATTGCGGTCACGATCTCAACATTTCCGTCAACAATCCATTCTACTTTATAGGCATCTGAACTAATCGGGATTGTTTCTTCTTTACTGTATGAACATTTGGTACAAGTGAGACGTTTTATTCCTTCTTCACTGTCAGTAGCATCTTTTATAATTTCTTCCGTAAAGGTATGACCTGTTGATGGAATATAAGTAATGTCACTTACCCGAGCACCACAAACAGTACATCTTTCATATTTTTGTCCTCTCGCTACAATACTGCAACTGGGTTCAATTATAACTGTTTCGAGCTTTCCGTGAACGCCTTCTCTTATTGTGGTACTGTAATACTTATCTCCACAAGATTTGCAATAATAATATTTCGTCACACTTGTACAGGTTTCACCTGTTATATAAACATTATAATCATGACCTTGGGGAACGGCAACTCTTGTATCTGATATAAAGCCGCATTCAGTGCAGGTAAGCGTTTCTGTTCCGCTTGCGGTGCACGATTTACCCGGGGTATAAATCCATTCATTTGTGTGAATATGTTCTTCTTCGGGAATATAAAATTCATCACAACGTGAGCATTGACTATAGGTTATGCCGTCTTTTGTATATGAAACACCGGGAATGGGGGCATGACCAAGTTTCTCATAATAAACAGTATTTTTTTCGTAGCAACTTGTATGGTGGCATCGTATAACATCATATCCGTCTTTTGTACAGGTAGGCTTAACGCTCTCAATAACGAATTGACTGTTTGAATGATCCAACTTAGGAATAGGTTTTATATTAAAAAGTTCTCCACAATTGATACAAGTAGAAGCGTAAAAACCCTCTTTGAAACATGTTGGACCGTATTCTTTATCGGAGCCGTGTTGATTTTTGGGAGTGTGTCCTTTGGGCGGATAAACAATATAACCTGATTCACCGCACAAGCATTCCCAACTTGTTTCACCGATTTCGGTGCAGTTTGGTTCCGTTTTGGAATAACTAAGGGTAGCGTGTTCTTCATAAGAATAGGTATTGTAGTTAACAGTTTTTCCATCTAACTGCATAAGCCATCGCTTATTATACTCATCAATACCAAAAATCATTTCGTCCCACTGTTCTTTTGTTCCCTGATAATTAATTACGATGTCCCCAGAAGGAAATCCAAAAACATCTATAAACTCTACGCTGTCAGGAATATAGAGATTGTTCAGCACATCTGATTGAATAGCATTTCCCGAAATAACCTTAACTCCTTCGGGAATAGTGTAGCAAACCAAGTCTGATTCAGACGGAAAACGAATTAATTGGGTTTTATCTTTTGAATACAGAATTCCGTGTTCTCCAACACATAAATATGCGCTGTCATCGCTTACCGTTATTTTTTTAGCATAAAAAGGACTCGAGCTTAAATATTGAACGCTTGCAGGTATTATTATTTCATCAAGTGTTCCAAAGTCACCAAAAGCCTGACCTGCAATAAGTCTTGTGCCATCTTTAATTTCGTAGGTTTTCAAAGAACCTTTAAGGGTTGAAATAACCGTATTATCAAGGTAAAGAACACCATCACTGTCATAGTTGCTGTTGTTTTCAGTAAACGGAGTGCCTTCAAAAGCACCTGCACCGATTTTTTCAACACTTTCAGGAATTGATAATTCTGAAATCAGTGTACCATAAAAAGAAAAATGACCGATATCTTCAACACCATTTTCAAACACAACCTTTGAAAGAGAAGAAGCATCATAAAAAGCATACTGACCGATTTTCTTTACATTGCCGGGAATAATCATTTCTGTCAGATTGTTATTATCATCAAATGCGTAGAGAGCTATTGAATGAACGCTTTCAGGGATTTTGTAGGTCGCATCCTTTTTATTTCTCGGGTATGCAACAAGTTCTGACATATCCTTTGAAAAAAGAACACCATTCTCATCCGAACAATAGACTTTGTTTTTAGGGTCAACTATAATTTTTTCAAGCAATGAACCGTAAGAAAAAGTTCTTAAAGAAATTTCTTCAATACTTGCCGGTATATAAACAGATGAATATTTTGAAACATTATATGCCGATGAAGATATAACTCTAACAGGATATCCGCCAAGTGTTTCAGGTACTATTAACTCACCATTTTCTGATTCATCAGGAAACTTTGTTATCTGTGCAAAGCCGTCTTCTACAACATATTTAAATCCGTTTTCTGAACAGCTGTCCTCTGCGTGGGCGTGGATATGTATCGGTGAAAAGCCAATCGAGACAATGCCGATTACCGTCAATACCGATAATAATAAAGCTATTGTTTTTTTCATAGTGTTACCTCCTTTTTTAGGGAACGGTTAAAGTTCAGCTTCAAAGCTGTATATGTTTCCGCCTTGGGCAACAGAGCCGATGTCGCCGTAAACACCTGCCATCGGCTCATATCCCTTTGACTGAACCGCAGTTACGATATATTCTCTCGAAAGCGTTGTTCCTGCCTCAACCTCAATATTGATTGTGTCGATAACAGAGCCGTCAAGGTCGATTATATCAATTATTGCGGTTGCCTTTGCCTGCGTTGTGGGCATAGTTGTTGTCGGAAGTGTTGTCGTTGGCTTTGTTGTTGTCGGGCGGAGTGTAGTTGTTTCTTTCTGCGTGGTCGTTATATTTTGTGTGGTTGTGATTTTCCGGGTTGTTGTTTCTCTCTGAGTAACAGGTTTGGTTGTTGTTGCAGTGAGAGTAGTGCTTTCGGCTTTGCTTGTCCTTTCGGTTTCCGTTGCCCTTGTTCCCCTGTCTGTGGATAAATGACTTGTTTCGGTTTCGGATACCACAGGCAGGGTAATTTCGTTGAAAGCATATTTTGTTGAAAGAACAGGAGCGGTTGTGACCTCCTCGTGATATGCGGTTGTCGGCTCGTCATTGACTGCATATTTGACAACGGTTGCAACGCCTGCGGATGACCCGCCGATAATCGCCGTTGCCGCAACGCCGACCGCAACCTTCTGCGCCACGGAAAGCACCGCAATCTTCGCCGCAATGCCCGTACCTGCCGAAGCGGCAGTTGAAGCCGCCGCACCCGATGCCGCCGCAGTTGCCGCCGTTGCACCTGACGAATATGCTGCCGTTACACCTGCTGCAATCTGCGCCGATGCCGCTCCTGCAACAAAACCTGCCGAAGCGGTAAGCGACGTTTTGTTGAGCGCCCAGATAAGAACACCGCCCAGAGCAATGCCGTGAAGAACGGTTCCGCTCTTTTCGAACTTACTTTTCAGGTCTTTTCTCGCCGTATAAAGTCGGTTTTTGACCGTACTTTCAGGCACCTCGATGCTTTCGGCAATTTCCTTGACGCTCATATCGCCGAAATACATCATCATAATACAGGCTCTTTTTTCTTCGGTCAGTTCATCGATTGCCGCCATAACCTCAAGCCGCAATTCCTCCTGGTCGAGGTTTTCTTCGGGGCAGAATTCAGTTTTTTCTTCGGGAATCTCATCGAAGGAAACGTCCTCGTCGCCGTTAAAAACAAGTCGGTTTCTGCTCCTGAGCAAATCCTTGCTCTTGTTGGCAACAATTTTCAGAAACCACGAGGATATATTCTGCGAAGTATCGATTTCTCCGATTTTTTCAAGCGCTTTTATGTAGCTTTCCTGCAGAATATCCTCTGCATCGTGTTCATTCTGCGTTATTTTAAGCGCAATAAAATACGCTTTGGGACTTGTCAGCTTATAGAATTCTTCAAAAGCGGATTGCTTTCCGCGCTGTATCTGCTTAACCAATCGGGCGATTTTTCTGTTTTCGTCTTTCATCCTCTCACCTCAGTCACAGCAATATTTCCTATTTTCCATTATATCACATATCTTTCCGTATTCAAGCAAATACAGTTTTTGCCTTTTTTCTTTTCGCTGACAGGTTTGGTTTCGGGCGGACCTTCGTTGAGATAAACGATACCTTTTTTTATAGCAGTCCGAAGATAATTGCAGGGTGCATCAAATTTCTCAGCATAAATAAAAGTTGATTCATCACCGACAATCAACTCTGCCACAACGGTTTTAGCCTTTTCGTTTACCTTAATATCAAGCGAATGCACGCCGTCAAGATTGACTCTCGTTGTTTTCAATTCATTATTCATTTCACACCTCCGTTTCAGTCCTTTCACTACTATTACGATTGAAACAGCCGTTTGGTCTAAAGAAAATCAAAAAAAATTACAGGCAACACCAAAAAGACGTTGCCTGCAGTTAAATTTATGAGAGTTTCATAATCAGGTCAGCAATAGGCTGAATAAAGGTTTTTGTGAAGAAATTTGCAATTGATTCGAAGAATTTGCCGATTAAGTACGGGATTTTTGCGGCTCCAGTGGGTACCTGAGGTTCGGCGCGATAGTGAATCAGTATTTTATAATACTCTGCCAGTTCATCATCATAATGACCTTCGGATGTTATGGAATAAGAGCCTTCAAAAGTACCTGCTTGACGGATAACGGTATATTTTATATCGCTGTTTTCCGTATAATACGGAAGAATATATCCGTCTGCAGGGTAAACATAAAGAATGGATGAATAACTGATTCCCTCTTCAAACACTTCGGCCTCCTTGACACCGCTGTTGAAATGTCCGTCGATGTAAGTTGCTTTGAACGTGCTGTAATCAAACTCAATACCCTCTCCACTGACGGTGAGGAAATCGGCACATTCTGAAGGTGTTTTGCCTGCGATTCGTGTATCGATAGTTATTTCGATGTTATCAACGAGTTTATCAGGCTCTGCTGCAAAAGCGTTCAGCGGTGCAACCGCCATAATCATAACAAGTGCGAGAATTAAAGAAATTGTCTTTTTCATATATTTTACCTCCGATTTTAATACCATAAAAAACCTAAAAGAAGAATATTTACAATTCATTATATTATATTTCACTGTTACTGTGCAAGTATAAATTGCAACACATCCGTTCTCACGCCACAACACTTTCCGATTGTGTTATTCTGGTAAAGATGTTAAATATTGAATTATAAAGTTCAAAAAAGAAATTAACTATCCTGTCAAAAAATGTTTCGTGCTTAACAACATCAATGTGGCAAGTAACGGAAATGTAATCGTGGTTTATTGACGATTCATATTTTTTAAGCCGAAGAGAATAATTTGCAGGTTCACCGTTTATCGTTACTTTATTCATACTGTCGGCAAGCACATAATAATTCACATCATCGGCTTTCATAAAAACTGTAAGTGTATATCCGTTGCCTTCATGAAATTTATTTGCACTGTTATAACCGTCTTTTATTGCAAAAACAGGATACAGTCCTCCGTTGTAATCGTCAAAAACCAAACCTTTTGTTTTTATTTTCACAAATTTTTTGTATTCACTTAACCTCATTCCGTCAATATCGTTTTTGACGGTTATTTCAACTGTGTCAACCTCTTTCAAATGAACTGCATTGGCGTTTGGCATAGCAAACGAGCAAAAAAGAATAACAGCCGTAATAATTATACTTAACGTTTTTTTCATTTGCTTCGCCTCCCTTTTAATTTATTCAATCAAAAATATCAATAATCAGATTAATGAAATTGTTAAACCACACAGAAATCATATTAAAAATATTCATTGTGCAAACAACTTGGAAGGTTTGCTCAACAAAGGTGCCGTCTTCACGCATAAGGGGCATTCCGTCGACTTCAACAACAAAAACGGTTACGTTCACAACGCCCTTGCCCACTGCGGTTACTTTGCCGTTAGCGTCAACCGTTGCGATATCTTCATTGCTTGATTTATAGCCGAGACTCCGCACTGCGGAAATTTCGCTTTCAACTGTTATCTGAGCAGTCTTTTTATATTTAAGCTCTGTTTCGGTAATACTCGCCTCAAAGGGGAACTGTCTTTCATAAACGGCATTTATAACAACATTTTCCGCAGGCATACCTGCTGAAAAATCTTTATCCCAGCCTTTGAATATCCATCCCGCGGGATGTGGAAAACCTGTTGGCGGAAAAATTTTTGAGCCTTCAAGATAGTTGTTTTCTCTGAGCAGTTTTCCGTCCGAATACCACTTAATATTATAAGTTTCACAGTTTAACTTTGAAACATCAACTCGCACCATGGGTCTGACGCCGCTGCAATTACAATATGACCTTGCAAAGTTTGCTACGCCTCCCGATGTGGTTGTAAAATTTGTGAAATCGGAATAGTTGCTTGCCGTGCGGAGAAGCCACTCACTCGTTGCACCCTGAATCAGAGCATAATCGGTCGGATAAGCAATTCTTTTGGAGTTTGATGAATAGCTATCATAATACTCCCACGGATAAAAATCAAACTGATACGCGGCATCCATGACGTCTGCCAGATAAACCTTGTCATAGGTTGTTTCACTTGCATATTTTTGCGGATCCAAGGGACCGGCACCGACAAAAGATGCGTGATTTGAAACCTCAGTTGTTTCTATGATTGCTTTTTCTTCCTCGGAGAATGCCGTGTTATAAAAATCGCTGTTAAGCCATTCTCTCATATAGCTTTCTGCATAGTTATTGGCATAAAAGCTGAATTCGGAATCGCAATAGTAGTAGTTGCCGTTTTTATAAACTCTTTTTGCAAATTGCTGAGCATCAATAATGCTGTTGCAGAGCAGATTGCCGAGAGCGGCATCGCCAATTTTCCATTTAAGAGGCTCAAACTTAAACCAATAAATCTCGCCGGGTTTAAAGTTTTCGTAATAATGATTGCTTATATATGAGTTTTGGTTTGCTTCGTCAAAAATGTAATACGGCTTATATTCCGTGAATGTGACTCCGCGATATTTTTCACCGTTATATGTAACATCGGCATAGCTCATATAATCGCCCTGCTGTTCTGAACTGAGCTCGCCGTTTCCGCTCATATAACCGAAAGAAACAAAATCATCCTCTGAAACCAGACCGTTAAGCTCGGCTGTCAGATTTTCATCGGTAACTTCACTCTGAGGGTAGCTGCCGAAGGTTACTGTGTCACCTCTGAAATGACCGTTATCCGAAGTTTCTGCACTTGAAAAAACAAGGGCAGAAAACGCTATTACAAGAGCAAGTGCAAAAGACAGTATTTTTTTCATCAAAATCATCCTTTCTACAGATCCGTTTTGTCTTTAGGTAAAATCGGCGAAGCATTCAGAAAGCCTGCCGTATTATTGGTTTTTACACTATTGCTTAAGAGTTTATCGGCATTGGCTTCAAGCGCCTCTCTTGCAAATTTTTCAACATTTTCTTTGCCTATATAAAACGTGCATATTCTTCCGCCCATAATATCCGTTTGCAAATAACCGTTTCTTGAAACAGAAATGGTTTTTTTGTTCAATCCGATTGCATCACAGTTTACGGAAATCGTGAATATCGGATCAATACTTATTTCTCCGAGATTTTCAGCTTCCAAATCTGAAAGAAGACAGCTATAAATATAGTTTTCATCAACAGCCATTTTTCTTTCAATCGGCAAAGCCAAAGAATCATATGTAAAGCTTACTTCGCCGAAAGAAAAATTTTCTTTTGGAGAAGCATATCCATAAAGAGTTTTTAACGATATGATTTCAGCACTGTCGTTGATATAGGGGTATATTCTGCTGTCTGATTCAAACTTAATTCCTATTGCAAACTCGGAGCTTATACCTTTTATTTCATAAATCTCAGCTTCGGCTTCAAAGGTTTTTTGCGAATTATAATCATAAGTATATGCCTTTTGTGATGCAATTTTTCGGGTTATCCTGCCGTTATTGATATCCTGAATAAGGCTGCCTTTTACCGAATAAGCATTTGAGTTATAAATAACAACGGGAAACTGCGCAGTAATAGGCAGATCTCTGATATCCCGAATGTCATAATTAACAACCATCGGAGAAACAATTTCATTATCAGGTGTTTCGGAAACCTCAGTTTCATCTTCTGCTGCTATTACCGTTGTTTCTTCACTTTTGTTTTGCACCTGTGTTGTTTGTTCGTTTGCTGTAACGATATCAGCTGCATCGGGGATTTTCGGAATATCGTTTTTGAAAAAACCGGTTGATAAAAAGAGAGCTGTAAATAAAATTGCAATCATGGCGGCGGCAACTATTACAGGCCTTGCTCTGAAACGATTCACGTCTTTTTTTATTTCATATTCCGCTGATTCTTCTATCAGTTCGTCATCAAGACCGTTTATCAATTCAAGAAAATTCATATTGCTTTTTTTCATATAGACCAGCCCTCCTTTTCAAGAAATTTTTTCAGTTCTTTTCTAAGTCTGAAAAGCGTAGTTTTAACCTTGCTTTCGCTGATACCCATTTTTCGGGATATATCAGTAACCGAATCAAGATACCAATATCTTCTGATAAATATTATTCTTTTTTCTTTTGAAACCGATTTGAGGTATTTACCTATTGAATCAACAAGCAATTTTTCATCAAGAGAAACATCAGCATCATCCGAAATCGATAAACAGTATTGAATTTCGTTTGTTATATCGGTAAGTTTAGCCGAGCGTTTAATTCTGTTCCGATCTCTTATTACATTTAATGAAAGATTTCTTGTTATTCTTGCCAGAAACGCATAAAAATGCTCTCTCGGTTCATTTGGAGGGATTGAATTCCATGCTTGGACATATGTATCGTTTTCACATTCCTCTGCCGTAAAATTATCCTCGGTTATTGAGTAAGAAAGTTTTCTTAATCTGTCACCATATTTGAAAGAGGTTTCTTTAATGGCGGATTCATCACGTGCAAGATATAATTCGATTATTTCTTCATCATTCAAGATTTCAACCCCTTTCTCAAAATTTCCCTCTCATATCTATAAACACCCTTTTTAGTGAAAAGGTTACATTTATTATATATTTTAAATTTATCCTTGTAAACCAAAATCGGGTATGTTCGTCTCTCTATAAACAAAAACTGACTCCGTTAAAAAACGAAGTCAGTATGTCGCTTAATTAAATATTTCTGCCATAGAACCTTTTGCGTACTGTCCGTACAATTTGGGGCAGTTCAAAACGTATACGTATTGCATTGTTTTATTGAGTTACACAATCATCCAGGCAAAAAGAGAAGCGATTCTTTTAAAGAAGTTTTCGATTGCCGCTATCAGCTTTTCAAAGTAGGTGGGTTCTTTTGCTTCTTCAGAAATAACGAATGAGGTTGTGGTGTAGCCCGAATAATTACCCTTGCCCGTTATTTTGACCGTTGCAGTGCCTTCATTTGTGTTGTTATAGTAGGTTACGGTATAATCCTTACCTTCAACAAGATACTTTGTGCCGTCGATTACGGTCAGTTTGGGTGTAACGGCTTCGCCTGTGTAAGGCTGGTCGTCGATGGGAGCAACTGTGACTCCGACGATGTTCTTTGTGACGATTGTGAAGTTTGCTTTGCTTGCAAACATTCTGAAATCGCCCTTGCCCTTAACGTTTACGTCAGCCTCGCCGACGTTGATATTATTGGCATAGGTTACGCCGAAATCAACGTTAACTTCAAGATTATTGCCCGAAGCGGAAACAGAGATTTCAGGTTCAATTTTACTGCCCGTATAGGTCTGATTGGGAATGGGAGCGATAACAAGTGTGCTCACGGGAATACCCTGCTCCTGTGCATATGTATAGGCATAAGAAGTTGATGAGCAATAAATCGTAAGATTATCGCAGCCGTCGAATGCGTCGGGAGCGATGCTTGTTACGCTATCGGCAATAACTGCGGTTTCAAGGTTTGTGCAGTCTGCAAAAGCCTGAGTTTTGATTGTTTCAACGTTACCGCCGATACCGACTGTTGCAAGATTTTCGCAACCCATAAAGCTCTGTGTTTCGATTTCTTCAAGTTTGGAAACGGAATCATCCACGCCTTCACCAAGCTGAGCAACGGTAACACCGCTGCCAAGAAAGCTGTTATCATAAAGCTTTTCAAGGTTGACAAAATCAAATTTTGCAAGCTTAATGCAGTTGGCAAATGCGAGTCTGCCGATGAGCTTGGTTTCAGGATTCCAGGTGAAGGTTTCGAGTGCAGAACATCCGTTGAAGCATTCATCGGGAATGAAAATTACGTTATCTGACATTTTGACACTTACCAATGCGGTGTTGCCGTAAAATGCCTTTTTGCCGACGTTTTTAACGCTGTCGGGAATAGTAATCTGTTTAAGCCCAGTGCAGTTTGCAAAAGCGTTTTCACCGATAAGCATCAGTTTGCCGCCGAGAGCAACGGTTTCAAGGCCTGTGCAGTCTGCAAAGCAGTTGTCTCCGATGCTTTCAAGATAATTGCCGCCTGTAAACGAGGTGATACCGCTGTTTGCAAAAGCATAACCGCCGATATCGGTTGCTTCAGAATTTGTCAGGTCGGCTTCCGTAAGATTTTCACAGCCGTAGAATGTATATTCCTTAATATCCTTTAACTTTTCAAGACCGTTTAGGTTTTTGATTTTGCTGTAAGCAAAAGCATATTTTCCTGCTTTGCTTATTTTACTGTCAATACCAACCGAAGCGAGGTTTTGGCATTCATAGAAAGCATATTCACCGACCTCAAGAAGATTATCAAGACCGCTTAACGTTTCTATTCCGCTGTTTGCAAAAGCATAGTTGCCTGCTTTGGTTATTTTACTGTTTTCAATGCCAACCGAAGCAAGGTTTTCGCATTCATAGAACGTATAGTCGCCAACCTCAAGAAGATTTTCAAGACCGCTTAATGATTCTATTCCGCTGTTTGCAAATGCATAGTTGCCTGCTTTTGTTATTTTACTGTTTTCGATATCAAGCGAAGTGAGATTTTCGCATTCATAGAACGTATAATCTTCAAGCTTGGTTATTCCCGACATACCCGTTACTATTTTAACACCGCTGAATGCGAATGCGCCCTTGCTGAGAGCTTTTATGTTTTCGGGAATATGCACGGTTTCAAGGCTTGTTACATAACAGAAAGTGAAATCGGGAAGAGTCTGAACGTTTTCGCCGATAACGATGCTTTTAAGTTCATCGCCGCAAAACGGAGAATCGTAAATGCCGTCAATTTCTGTTTCACTGGAAGCGGTTTCAAAAACACAGTTTTTGCAGTTGTAATATAACACGTCAGCCACAATCTCCGAAAATGCACGTTCTTTAGCATTTTCAAGACCTTCGGGCAGAGTGATTGCGGGAATCGTTATTCCGAAGAACGCAGACTTGTAAACGGTTTTTACGCTTTCGGGAATAACAAGAGCTTTTTCGATAGTGCAATACTCAAACGCATCTTCGCCTACGGCAACAATATTATCGGGGAGAACAAGCTCTTCTATGTTCGCCTTATACGCAATCGCTGTGGGGATATATTTTACGTTTTCACCGATAATAAATTTACCTATCTGTACACCGCTTGAACTGACAATTCCTCTAAATCTTCCGCTTACATTCAGTTTTAAAGAACTGTCTTTGCAAGGAACTAAATCGGATTCATAACAGGTTGCGTTGAAAACAAAATTTTCGATTCTGTCAACATATCGGAACACGTAATCGGAACGGATTTCTTTCATGCTCGGAGGAATAACAATGCTCTCAATCGTGCCATAGGTGGCAAACGCATAGCCATCAATATATTCAACGCCATTTTCGAGCGTTATGTTTTTCAAATCATAACAGGTGTCGAAGCAATGTTCGGGCACGGTTTTGATGTTTGCAGGGATTGTAACTTCCGTAATGCAGTTGCCTGCAAACGCATATTTACCGAGATGCGTTACGGTTGACGGGAAATCAACAGAGGTTAAGCTTGAATAGTTGAACGCATAATCCTCAATTGATACAAGACCCTCCAAAAGCGGTGCGGATTCAAGAGCATAGCATCCTTCAAAGGCACTTACACCGATTGTTGTTACTCCGCTGTGCATAGCAACAGAGGTGAGATAAGGGCTTTCCATAAACATATTTTCAGGGATAACCTTTATGCTTTCGGGAATAACAACCTCACCGCTGACGCCCGAATATTCAAATGCACCTTTTCCGATTTCTTTGATTGATGACGGAAGTGTGAGCGAATATTCTTCAAGAACATCAAGAAAATTATCGTGGTTTGCAAATGCGTTTTCACCGATTATTTCAAGACCCTCGTTAAGTGTCAGAGAAGTTATAAGCGGATTTGCATAAAACGCTTTTGGACCTATGGATTTAACCGACGAGGGAATAACGATTTCAGAAGCGGGTCTTTTGCCTGCAAACGCACCTTCGCAGATATAAACAACGCTTTCGGGAATGGTTATTTCACTCATACTGCTGCAAAGGCTATAGGTATAAGGTTCGATTACCGTTATTCCATTGGGAAGATTTGTTTTGGTCAGATTTGCACATTGGTTAAACGCATATGCTTCAATTTTTCTTACCGTTTCGGGAAGAATGATTTCCGCTGCGGTTGCGCCCTCAAAAGCTTTTGTGCCGATTGCAATAACAGGATATTCAACACCTTCGTTTTCAAAAACGTCGGGAACGGTTACAACGCCCGTTGACGTTCCGCTGTAATCTGTTATTATTGCACCGTTTGCGGTTAAATCATACGTATAATCGCCGCTTACAAAGCCGCTGCCCTGCGGTCTGAACTCTTCTTCACCCGAATATTCTTTTGAATATATGCAATAACCTGTTTCGGGGTCAATGCGCTGGTAATAATTCAGCTTATCCACAAGAACTTTGCTGATATTTTCGTTATAGCCATCGGTGAGAATAACCGTTTCCGGAGCATAAGTCTTTTCTGTATAATAGGTATAGCTTCCGCCAGGCGAAGTAACGTTATGTTGTGTTACACTGACGAAAAACGGATTCTCCTCGATTACTCCCGATCCTTTAATAATCAGCGTTTTAAGATTCGGGTAGCAGATGGCACCTTTTGCAATGCCGATATCTTCAAGAGTCAGGCTTTCAAGATATTCGCTTGAGCCGAGAACAGATGATGTCAGTTTGCTGAAAATCGGAGGAAGAACAATTTCTTTAATCCTTGTGCCGTCAAGAAGATAGCTCACAGATTTAAGATTGCGCGGAATATCAAGCTTTTCTATTTTGGTACCTCTGATAAAAGAGCTTCCGAGCCTTTGAATGCTTTCGGGAAGAACCAACGTTTTAAGAGCAGAACAATACTGGAAAGCATACTGTTCTATTTTGCAAAGACCTTCATTGAGAACAATTTCGGAAAGTGATACACAGTCTTCAAATGCATTGGATTCAATAACCTTCAATGAATCGGGAAATTTAACAGAAGTAAGTGATGTGCATCTTTTAAAAGCGGCGTAGCCGATTCTTGTGAGTCCCTTCCCCTCACCATAAAGGAAACTAACGCTTTTAAGTGCGCTGCATTTTGTAAACGCTTCTCTTTCTATAGTTTCAACTCCGGCAGGAATTACTATTGATTGGAGGGCAGTCATTTCCTTAAATGAATATGATGATATCACCTTAAGCATTCTGGGAAGAGACACTGTTTCAACGTTTTTTCGTTTAGTGCCGCGATAATAACATTTATCATTTACAAACTGAACGGCAATAACGGGCTTGCCGTCAAGATATTCGGGAATATCAACGTTTGTATCCGAGCCGTGATAGTCAAGAATACGCACACCCTCAACCGTTACGGTTTCAACCTCATCGCCAACAAGTTCCTCCTGCTGGCTCCAGGTATAATCCTCATATGCCCAGGTTCCGTCGTTATATTGCGCTTTGGTGAAAACTTCGCACTCTTTTTCAGCCGCATATGCCTTTATAACTCCCAAAGCAAATTCGCTGAATAACTGTGTGCCCGCAATAAGCGATATTGCAAGAAATACCGAGCATATATTTAAAAAAGTTTTTTTCATAAATATGACCTCCTTTGATTTATGATAAATTCGTAATCAAACTATTCCTTAAACACCATAAACGAGCATGAGCATCCTTCGTAACTGACGGTAACGAAAGCTTCTTTCGGCTTGAACACCGTCTTTCCGATTTCGGTTTCAACCGTATATTCATCGGCTGAAAGCTCCGTTTCGTCGCCGTTGCTGTAAACCGCATAAACCTGCATTTCTGAAAGATCGATGTTGTTAAGATCATTCGCCGTGAAATCAAAACTTTCAGGGAATATTGCATAAATCGACGTCAGTTTTTTCGTTTCCAGGCTTTCGATAACTCTGACTTCAAGAGTCTGCGTGAAATCACCGACTGTGATTTTAACCATTTCATATTTCGGCTCTGTACCGAAGCTGTCGGAAACCTCAACGGTGTAATCATCAATACGGACAAGCATTCTTTCGCCGTTATCGTATTCACCGAAAACCTTGAGTCCGTTTCCGCTGAAGCTTTCGCCAACAATATATTCCGTTTTGAATTCGGGAGTTGTTTCAACGGTGATATTAATTAAACTTGCTTCTTTTTCTGTGGTAGTTGTTACATGCTGAGTTGTTTCATCTTCTGAAATAACATTTTCAAAGAATTCCGAAACGAAACCTGAAAGTGCCTGAACAAGAGTAACGTTTTCTTCAACTTTAATCTGTGTGCCTGCGGTGAAAAGGACCGTAATCGCAGCACATGCCGCAATAAGAGCCTTAAATTTGCGTTCGGTTTTGATACCGACTTTCTTTAAGAAATCCTTGCGTGAAATAAGGGGAAGAATCTTTGCTTCATCACCCGATCGGATTGCATTTATCGCATCAGCACATTCATCGATAAAATCAAAATCCGTGTCATCACCTTTATCAAATTCAGCATCAATAATCGCTTCAAGCATATGGCAAAGCTCATTGGCAAGATTGCCCATAAAATCGGGGTGCATAAGTATTTCTTTGCTTACTGTCATCATTCCGTCAGCCTCCTTTCTTTTCAATATCAAAAGAATAAACCATATCTTTAATCTTGTTTCTTAATCGCATTAACCGCATCGATGCGGCAGGTCTTGATATTCCGAGTCTTTCTGCAATCTCCTCAACTCCGATTTTATGTATGTACCGCAAATCATAAATTTGTTTTTCTTCATCGGTCAGAAGATTCAGAAGAATTTTTGCACATTCCTCATAATCAATCAGGTTGAGCCTTTCGGTGTATTCCGAATCGCTTACTCCGATTTGTTCAGCTTCATCCAGCGAAACGTTATGCCGCAACTCCATTGCATCTTTTTGTTTTTGCCGTTTGACGAAATTGTCGGCTGTCCGATAAAGAAATGCTCTCGGATTCTCAAATTCCTCTCCGTCGAGAAGTTTGTTATAGAAAACGATGAAGACCTCCTGCACACAGTCGTCTGCAGCCTCCCGTGAACCGTCAAGGCGTGAAAGACAATAGTTGAAAATCTTTATGCGGTATTGTTCATAGCATTCCTGCAGCAATGCGTTTGCACGCTTCTTTTCGCTCATCATCCTCACTCCTTTCGTTGGTCTTCATAATGTAGTCAACAAATTTTAAAAATGTAACGCAGAAATTTCAAAATATTTCAAAATATTTTTTCCTGACTCCATTATAACCTTATAAATTGAATATAGCAACATAGTGGCAACGTAAATAATAGAAAATCAAATTATAACAGTTAAAGATAAACAAGAAATACATTATATTACCGAATAAAAAAAGACAGCAGTTGGGAAATCCCTTCTGCTGTCTGGGTTTTTGGGTGTTTTGTACCTTCAAAAAAGGGGCACATAAAGGGGCACATAGCTATCGAAAATGTGCGATATTTTGCGGTAATGATGCTATTTTAGAAAAATAACGATTTTCGAAAAAATTAAAATAAAAATCCCGAAACCCTTGTATATCAACGGTTTCGGGACTTGAATGGCAGGGGCAGAAGGACTTGAACCCTCGGCACGCGGTTTTGGAGACCGCTGCTCTACCAACTGAGCTATACCCCTATATAAATTGGTGGTGGGCCATCAGGGACTCGAACCCCGGACCGACCGGTTATGAGCCGGTTGCTCTAACCAACTGAGCTAATGGCCCTTATTGCATTCGCAACGATAGATATAATACCAAAAAGATTTTAATTTGTCAATAATTAATTTAAAAATTTTAATTTTAATTTTCAATCGACATAACAACAAAGAATTTGTTAAACATTATCAAGGAAAAATTGAGAAAAACGGCCTGCAGACTGAAAATCTGCAGGCCGCAACCGATCAAAGGATTTCAGCAAAAATGCCTAATAAACTTACAAACAAAGCAGATATAAATTCAAACGGATTATCAGCCTTGCTTACATCGGCATCAAACCCCAAGCCTATACTTGCCTTTGATGAAGTAAAGCGGATATGGTCAAGCGAGATATCGGCATTTATATCTGATGAGAAAAGAAATTCAATATTTTTAACGTTTGAAAGCGCACGGTTTGAAACTGATATTCCGCACTCGTTTCCGAATAAATAAAGTTTATTTAAATCAAATGTTACGGAATGCCATTCTCCGTCTGCAGAAATGACATAATCAATATCATTTTCGCCATTAACGGACGGTGAATACCACATCAAAGAGTTTCTCTGAAAGCGAATCCCGCTTAACACAACATCTTTCTTGCCGTTGTTTTTTATTTTCATAGTGAGAGTTCCGTAATTACTGTAATCGGTTTCAGAATCTGCGAAAGATTTGCTTGAAATCCCGTTTTTAAATGATATAAACGGATTTGCGGAAAAACTTCCGCCATTTGACAAAATCGTCAATCCGAGGGTACCGCTGAATGCACTTTCGGATGTATAGCTCAGTTCTGCATTTTCACCTTTCCACAAAGGATAGAATGCGCTGTACTCATCATTATGGGTACGCCAAACCTTATCTGATTCATTGTCTGCCCACGGTTTTTCAATCCAGAATTTAGTTGAATAATCGGGATTGGTAATAAACGGCGAGGCAGGCAACGCAAGATTTCCGTTTTCGGTTGCATAAAGATTTGAGGACATATTGCTGACTGAAAATGCATAGCTTGCGGATTTGGGTTCAGTAACATCTTTGTTGAAAATTTTAACTGTATTATTCGATACGACTTCCGCATCGGCTTTTACATAAATGCCGTCATCTCCGCAAACAGCAAAGCCTTCTTCCGATTCACCGTTAATCTTAAGTCCGTCACCGACATTATTTAACGTTACATATATCGCACCGTCTTTTATTTCCGAAGCCGTAATTGCAGGTGCGGAATAATAATCACGTTTTCCGTAAACAAGTCCGTCGGCAGCAAAAGCCATTCGCTCACCTATTTCTTTTTTATGCTCCGGATGAATGGAGCCTACTCCCGGAATAAAAGTAAGCGGAATATCGTATATGGGAACAACAGCTCTTGAAGAAGCTTCTTTCTGCTGTATTTCAGTAAAGTCAACATTGCGTTCGGGAAGGCAAAAGCCGCTTTCGTCATAGAAATACGCTGCCAGCTGGCTATAAACTATCGGAAGCAAGCCGTTTTGATAATTAAAAAGCTTTGTATATGAAGTTTGCATAAGATTAAATGCATTTTCATACTCTTCGCCCGACCATCCGATATCACTTTCACCCTGATACCAAATCATACCCGAGAGCTTGAAATGTCTGACAGGATTTATTCGGAGATTATAGTTACCTGTCATATCGACATAAACATTAATTTCATCGTCTTTCCAATCGGATTTTTCTATATATCTGTTATTATTTATAAAATCATTTTTAACGCTATCACAGCCATCAACAGCATCTCGCGAAAGCCAGGAGGCAATCGAAGATCCGCCAAGCGAGAGATTAAGGATACCCACAGGCATATCAAGGGATTCCTGCATTTTTGCGGCAAAGAAATATGCAACCGCACTCATACCGTAAATTTCGGAACTCTCCCCCGTTATCCACCTTGCATCAATAATATCATTCTGTGGCTCATAAGGAACAAGCTCATTTGAACCGTTATATTCGGGATAAGCGGGAATAATCAGAGTTCTAATCCACGGACTGAGTTTTTCTGATTTATTCATCATTTCCGAGCCGTATTTTTCCTGTCCGAGCGGATACTGCATATTGCTCTGTCCGCTTGAAAGCCAGAGTTCACCGAAAACAACATTTTCAAGTTTTTTGAATTCAGTTCCGTTTTCTTTAAGCAAAACCGTATATGTATCGTATCCGCCTGCAGGAGCATTAAAAGAAACACAGAATGTTCCGTCATCGCCAACAAAGGATTTTCCGCTTGAAACAACAGAATCCCCAAGCAGAAGCTCAACCGTAATCTCCGCGCCCTGCTCTCCCGTTCCTGCAATGATTGCTTCTTCATTTTGCTTAAACAGCATATTATCGGAATAAATCGAATACACCCTTGCAGTGGTATTATCTGCATATGCAAAAGTAACACACGAAGCGGTTATAAGTGCTGCGAGTAAAACGGAGATAATTCTTTTAAGCATTTTGCATACCTCCGAAAATGGAGCATTTAAGAGCGCATCCTGTTGGGGTTGCGGCACAACCGCCAAGAGCCGTTTCGCGAAGCTCCATCGGAAGTTTTTTGCCAACGCGGTACATTGCATCGGTCATTTCATTGAATGGAATTGCTGACTTTATACCTGCAAGAGCCATTTCTGCGCTTGTTATTGCATTCGATGCGCCTGCGGCATTTCTGCTCTGGCAAGGAGCTTCAACCAGACCTGCTATCGGGTCGCAAACAAGGCCGAGCATATTACCGATTGCTATTGACGCTGCCTCAAAACATTGCTCGGGAGTGCCGCCCATAAGCTCTACCGCCGCTGCCGCCGCCATCGCCGCCGCAGAGCCGATTTCTGCCTGGCAACCTGCTTCTGCACCTGAAACCGATGCGTTTTTCATAAGAATTGAACCTACCGCACCTGCAGTGAAAAGAGCTTCACAAAGCCTTTCATCGGGAATATCAAATTCTTCCGCAAGTGCAAAAAGAACCGACGGCACAACGCCTGCCGAGCCCGCGGTGGGAGCGGCAACAATAACACCCATTGAAGCATTCACCTCAAGCACAGCCTGCGAATAAATCAGCGCTTTTGTGAGCACGGTGCCGCAGATTGATTTGCCCGAAGCTCGTCTTTCTTCAAGCTTTTTGGATTCGCCGCCTATCATACCGCCCATTGATTTAACCGCATTATGAAGCGGTGCGTGGGCAGATTCTTTCATTATGGCAAGAGATTTTTTCATCTTTGCATCAACGGTTTCGGCATCGCATTCGCCATAAACAATTTCGCGCAGACGCATAATCTCCGATATCTTTTTATTTTCTTTTTTACAGAGCATAAGGAGCTCGTTTGCCGTATTAAAATCCATTGTTTATCTCCTAATCAGCATAGTATCTTTAACAAAAGGATTGCTCTCAATTTCGTCAACGATTTCCTTTGTTATCTCTTCATCTGACTCAATAATCATATATGCTATGCCACCCTTGTTTTCTCTGTAAACACGCAGAAACGCAATATTAACGTGACGTTTGCCGAGAATTGAAGTTACCTTTGCGATAACACCCGGATGGTCTTTATGCTCAACAATAAGCGAATGATATTCGCCTGTGAAGAGCACCTTAACACCGTCAATTCTTGTGAGCCTGACCTTGCCGCCGCCGATTGATTCGCCTCTGACGGTGAGCTTTCTGCCCGTGACGTCTTCAATCTCAATATCAACTGTATTGGGATGCACGTCAGTTTCAACGGTATTTGCAGTGAAAGAAAACTCTATCCCCTCTTTTTCTGCAATTTCAAACGAATCACGGATACGGATATCATCGGTTTCAAAACCCATCATACCGCCGAGCAGAGCCCTGTCTGTGCCGTGACCTCTGTAAGTTTGAGCAAAAGAGCCGTAAAGAGTGAAATGAACGCTTTTTATTTTTTCGTGCATCATCTTCCACGCAAGGCGGGCAATGGAAGCCGCACCCGCTGTATGAGAACTTGAAGGGCCGACCATATTGGGCCCTATAACTTCAAAAACGCTGATAAATGCCATAAAGTTACTCCTGTAATTTGATATTTCCATTATATTTTATTATTTAAGCCCTGTCAATATTTTGGCATATTCTGCCTCTGATTTTCATAGTATCTAACAGTATAATTTGAACTCGGAGGGCTTATTTTGAAAGGATTTGTTGAGCAAAGAGCCGTTGAGCTTGCAGAATATATCATCGAAAATCAAACAACAGTCAGAGCGGCGGCGAAAAAATTCGGTGTTTCAAAAAGCACCGTACATATGGACATCACAAAAAGATTGCGGTTTTCAAACCCGTCGCTCTATAACTCGGTGCGAAAAGTGCTTGATATAAACAAAGCTGAAAGACATATCAGGGGCGGTCTTGCAACAAAAGAAAAATATTCAAAATAGAAAATTTTTTGTTGAATTCAGAATTAATATATGTTAAAATCAAATAGAATTCGGGATTATTCCCGCAAAACGAAAGGACCGATATTATGGAACAGCTCAGAATTGGCATTATCGGTGCCGGCAGAATCGGTTATGTTCACGCTAAGTCAATCACTTATAACGTGCCCACAGCCGTTGTTGCAGGTATCACAGACGTTTTCAAGGCAAACGCAGAAAAGGTTGCCGCAGAACTTAACATACCCAAGATTTACGCAGACTATAAAGAAATGCTCGCCGACCCCAACGTTGACGCAGTTCTTGTTTGCTCATCAACTGACACTCACGCAGATATCGCTATTGAAGCCGCTCAGGCAGGCAAGCACATCTTCTGCGAAAAGCCCGTTGACCTCACACCTGAAAAGGTTAACGCAGTTATCGATGCAGTTGCAAAGGCAGGCGTTAAGCTTCAGGTTGGTTTTAACAGACGCTTTGACCACAACTTTGCAAACGTGAGAGCAATGGTTAACGACGGCAAAATCGGTGACGTTCACATTGTTAAAATTACCTCAAGAGACCCTGCTCCCCCTCCGGCAGAATATTCTGCAGTCAGCGGCGGTATGTTCCTTGATATGACAATTCACGATTTCGATATGGCTCGCTTCCTTGCAGGCTGTGAAGTTACAGAAGTTTATGCAAACGCAACTTGCCTTGTTGACCCCGCAATCGGCGAAGCAGGCGACGTTGACACTGCAGTTATCAGCCTTAAGTTTGAAAACGGCGCAGTAGGTGTTATCGATAACAGCAGACGTGCCGCTTACGGTTACGACCAGAGAATTGAAGTTTTCGGCAGCAAAGGTGCCGCTGTTGCTTCAAACGACACCCCCACAAACGTTGTATTTATGGGTGAAGAAGGCGTTGTTGCCGATAAGCCCCTTTACTTCTTCCTTGAGAGATATATGCAGTCTTTCAGAGATGAAATGCTTCAGTTTGTTGACGCAGTTATCAACGACAAAGAAACGCCCACAACAGGTGCTGACGGTCTTAACTCAATTCTTGTTGCTCTTGCTGCAAAGAAATCTGTTGCAGAAGGCAGACCCATTAAGCTTTCAGAAATGATGTAATCAACAAAACTCCGACAGATATCATCTGTCGGAGTTTTTCTTTATCGAGCGATAAGTGTTTCATTTTCTTTCAAGGTTAACCTTTCCTCTTTTGCAGGAGCAAGGCGCTTGCTCTCGATTGAAAAAAACAAGCCTGTTTCCGTTTCCGAAAAGCAATAATAATACCACTGTGTTTCGTGGTAAGCATAATTTTTGCCGCTGAAAAGCTTCTTTGCCGCCGCATCAAAATCTTCTTGCTGTGCATAGAGCTTTGAAACGCATTCGGCAAGATGATAAAATTCTTCAGCCTTTTCCGCTTCGGTGCAGGCAAGGCTGATTTTTTGCACTCTGTCCGCATCGTCAACAGTCATTTCGGCGGCAAAACGCCTGCCTGCAGAGTTATTTATAAACGCAACACACTTGTTATCTTCATAAAACATCTGCTCCGTATTAACGGTAAATTCAGGATAGGCTTCAATAAATCTGCCGATAAACAGATCGGGGTTAACCTCACTTTGCGTTGAGCAAGCGGTCATCAATACCATAAGGGCAACAACAATAAAAACTATCTTTTTCATTCTGTCACCGCCGCTCAATATCTGGTTTTTGTTTTAACGTTTACCGCAACAAGCGCGCCTGCAACCGCACCTATAACTGAAGCGACTGCAACAAATAAAAGCCCCTTGCCTGCACTGCCGTTATTGACGATAACAAGCAGAATATCGCAAACCAAAGCCTGAATTGAGCCTGCAAGAGCGCCGCAAGGCAAAGCTTTTTTCTTATCCTTTATGAGTGCCGCAAAACCCGCAATAAACCCTGAAACCAACGCCGCCGCAATACCTGCAAGCAAATAAAAATTTTCACCGAGATCCAGACTTAACTCTGCGGCTGAAAAGCCGATGATTTCAAGAAACCAGAGTGCCGCTCCGATAACGGAGCAAACACCTATTCTTTTATATGGCATAGCCTTGATATTTTCTTCTCTGCGAGATGATTTTTTTGGCATAAAAAATACTCCCCTCATATTACTGATAATCAATAATATGAAAGGAGTTTTGTTTTAATTCACATTAAGCGTCAAAAGTATCGTCTTTTTTCTTTGTCTTTTTACGTCTTGCTTTGCTTGCATCAGCAGCTTCTTCCATCTTTGCTTTCTTAGCAGCTTCTGCAGCTTCTCTTGCAGCCTGTCTTTCAGCTTCAGCCTTTTCATTTGCTGTGTTGTTAGCTGAAACAGCCCATCTTGTGATTTTCATCTTGTTTCTGTCAGCACCTGTTTCGATGATGAGAGAATCTTCCTTAACGGTAACAACTCTGCCCATAATGCCGCCGATGGTTGTGATTTCATCGCCAATCTGGATGTTATCACGCATTGCCTGCTCTTCCTTCTGCTTTTTCTTCTGGGGTCTGATCATCATAAAATACATAATGCCGAAAAGAGCCGCCATCATAATAAGCATACTTGTGCTGCCACCTGCCGCACCGCCTGCTGCACCGCCTGCAGGAGCCATAAGTGAAATAAAATTCATAATCTGAGTAACCTCCAAAACATAATGTTAAAATTATACAACAAACGCAACCATAATGCAAGAGTTAAATTAAATTTTACAATTTAAATTCTTGTATCATAGAGCTCAACATATTTTTCTCTGAATTCATCAAAAGTGCCGTTATCAAGACTGTCACGTATTCTTTCCATAAGCGTATTATAAAAATACAGGTTATGGATAACGCAAAGACGCATTGCGAGCATCTCTTTTGCCTTGAAAAGGTGACGGATATATGAGCGTGAAAAATGCTTGCACGCAGGGCAATCACACTCGGGGTCAATCGGCAGAGGGTCTTTTTCATATTTCTTGTTGTTGAGATTAATTATACCCTTCTGTGTAAAAAGATGACCGTGGCGCGCATTACGGCTGGGCATAACGCAGTCAAACAGATCAACGCCTCTGTAAACCGCTTCAATGATATTACCCGGTGTGCCGACACCCATAAGATAACGGATTTTATCTGCAGGCATATAAGGCTCAACCGCTGAAATAACGCGATACATATCCTCTTTAGGCTCACCGACTGCAAGACCGCCGATAGCATAACCGTCAAGGTCAAGAGCCGCAATCTGCTTCATATGTTCAATTCGCAAATCATCATAGGTGCTTCCCTGATTGATGCCGAAAAGAAGCTGGTTTTTATTGATTGTTTCGGGCAATGAATTCAGCCTTTGCATCTCCGCTTTGCATCTTTCAAGCCAGCGAACAGTTCTTTCGCAGGACTGCTTTGCGTATTTATATGTTGCAGGGTTTTCAACGCATTCGTCAAAAGCCATAGCTATTGTTGAGCCGAGGTTTGACTGAATCTGCATACTCTCTTCGGGACCCATAAAAATGTGTCTGCCGTCAACGTGCGACTGGAAGAAAACACCCTCTTCTTTTATTGTGCGCAGTTTTGCAAGCGAAAAAACCTGAAATCCGCCGCTGTCTGTGAGAATGGGTCCGCTCCAGCCCGAAAACTTATGCAGACCGCCCATATCACGCACAAGCTCATCGCCCGGACGAACGTGGAGGTGATAAGTATTCGAAAGCATAACCTGACAGCCGATTTCCTTAAGGTCAACCGCCGAGAGCGCACCTTTGATTGCGCCGCAGGTTGCAACGTTCATAAATGCAGGCGTCTGCACCGTTCCGTGAACGGTTTCAAATTCGCCGCGCCTTGCGTTGCCTTGTTTTTTAATAAGTTTATACATAGCTAACTCCGTTAAAATCAGTTATTCTTGCAAATCAGACACGCATCGCCGAATGAGAAAAATCTGTATTTTTCTTCAACCGCAATCTTATATGCGTTCATTGTGTTTTCATAGCCGCAGAATGCGCTCACAAGCATAATGAGCGTGCTTTCGGGCAGGTGGAAATTGGTGATAAGGCAATCGATGCACTTGAATTCATAGCCGGGATAAATAAAGATATCGGTGTTACCTTCAGCTTCTTTGATTTCACCCGTGAAGGTTGCAACGGATTCAAGCGTTCTGCAACAGGTTGTGCCAACCGCAAAAACTCTGCCGCCGTTTGCCTTAGTTCTGTTAATGATTTCTGCTGTTTCCGCAGGCAGATAATAATGCTCGGAATGCATATGATGGTCTTTGATATCGTCTGCCTTAACAGGTCTGAACGTGCCGAGACCGACGTGAAGAGTAACAAAACCGATTTCAACACCCATTGCTCTGATTTTATCCATAAGCTCGGGCGTGAAATGCAAGCCTGCAGTGGGTGCCGCCGCAGAGCCTTCGTTCTTTGCATAAACAGTCTGATAGCGGTCTTTATCTTCAAGCTTTTCCGTTATATAATGAGGCAGAGGCATTTCGCCGATTTTATCGATAACCTCATAAAAATTGCCCTCAAAGCCGAACTTTGCAATGCGGTTGCCATCAGGCAAAACCTCAATGATTTCAGCACTCATCAAGCCATCACCAAAAGTGAACTTGTGACCGACTCTCGCCTTTTTGCCGGGTCCTGTGATAACCTCCCAGGTGTCGCCGCTTTTCTGGCTTAGAAGCAAAAATTCAACCACCGAGCCTGTGTCGATTCTCGTGCCGTACATTCTTGCCGGGAGCACCTTGGTGTTATTGAGAATAAGACAGTCACCGGGTCTGAAATATTCGGTAACGTCTCTGAAAATTCTGTGAGAGCATTCACCTGTTTCTCTGTCAATAACAAGCATTCGGGAGCTGTCGCGGGGCTCAAGCGGAGTTTGTGCAATGAGCTCCTGGGGCAAATCATAGAAAAAATCGCTTCGTTTCATAAAAAATCCTTAAAATATTAATAAAATTATATAATATATTGTTATAAATGACATTTGATTTTCCGAGGCATTTGTGATATCATCATAATATTATCGGAGGTTTTTGTCAAGCGTTAGATTAGGCGAAAATCTGCCGCAGAAAGTAAACCTGAAATGAGGTATAATGAAATGAAAAACTACAAGGTTGGTATTGTTGGCGCAACAGGTATGGTTGGTCAGCGTTTCATCACCCTGCTTGCAAATCACCCCTGGTTCAATATCGAAGTTCTCGCTGCGAGCCCCCGCTCCGCAGGAAAAAAATATAAAGATGCCGTTGGCGCAAAATGGTGCATGGCTAACGAAATCCCCGCAAACGTTGCAGATATCGTTGTTATGGATGCAACCGCAGATATCGAAAAGATTGCTGCTGCAGTTGACTTTGTTTTCTGCGCAGTTGATATGAAAAAGGACGAAATCAAAGCTCTTGAAGAAGCTTATGCAAAGGCTGAATGCCCTGTTGTTTCAAATAACAGCGCTCACAGACACACTCCCGACGTTCCGATGATTGTTCCCGAGCTCAACCCCGACCACGCTGAAATCATCGCAGCTCAGAGAAAGCGCCTCGGCACAGAAAGAGGCTTTGTTTCAGTTAAGTCCAACTGCTCACTTCAGAGCTACGTTCCTGCTCTCTATCCCCTTGATAAAGCAGGCTACACAGTTAAAGACGTTCTTGTTTGCACATATCAGGCAATTTCAGGCGCAGGCAAAACATTTGAAACATGGCCTGAAATGGTTGATAACGTTATCCCCTATATCGGCGGTGAAGAAGAAAAATCAGAAGTTGAACCCCTCAAGATCTGGGGCAAGATTGACGGTGACAAAATCGTTAACGCAACCGCTCCCAACTTCACAGCACAGTGCCTTCGTGTTCCCGCTTCAGACGGTCACATGGCAGCAGTTTTCGTAAGATTTGAGAATAAGCCCTCAATCGAAGAAATGAAGAAAGTATGGGCAGAATTCAAGGGTTATCCCCAGGAAGCAGAGCTTCCCTCTGCTCCCAAGCAGTTCCTTCACTACTTTGAAGAAGATAACCTTCCCCAGACAAAGCTTCAGAGAAACCTTGAAAACGGCATGGCAGTTTCAATCGGCCGTCTCAGAGAAGACAGCCAGTTTGATTATAAATTTGTTTGCCTTTCACACAACACCCTCAGAGGTGCCGCAGGCGGCGCTGTTCTTATGGCAGAGCAGCTTTGCGCACAGGGTTACATCAACCCCAAGAACTAATTGACGAATTAACGAAAGGAGTCAGCTATGAAGCAGACTGTTTTTACCGGCGCAGGCGTTGCAATCGTTACACCTTTCACAGCAGACAACAAAGTTAACTATCCCAAGCTCGCAGAGCTGCTTGAATATCAGATTGCACACGGCACAGACGCTATCATAATCTGCGGCACAACAGGCGAAGGTTCAACCCTTGACCACGATGAACATTCAGAAGCAATCAGATTCACCGTTGAGGTTGTTAACAAGAGAATCCCTGTTATCGCAGGCACAGGCAGCAACGATTCAAACTATGCCGTTAAGCTTTCAAACGAAGCTGAAAAGGCAGGCGTTGATGCTCTTCTCTCCGTAACACCTTACTACAACAAGACTTCACAGAGAGGTCTTATCGCTCACTACAACTACATTGCAGACAGAGTAAGCGTGCCGATTATCACCTATAATGTTCCCTCAAGAACAGGTGTTAACATTCTCCCTGAAACTTACGTTGAGCTTGCAAAGCATCCCAGAATCGTGGGCACAAAGGAAGCAAGCGGCGATATCTCCGCAGTTGCAAAAACAATTGCTCTTTGCGGCGAAGATTTCTCTGTTTATTCAGGCAATGACGATCAGGTTACCGCTCTTATGTCACTCGGCGGCAAGGGCAGCATCTCTGTTCTTTCAAACATTCTGCCTCAGGTTGCACACGATATCCCCGCAAAATTCCTTGCAGGCGATTTCAAGGGCAGCCGCGATCTTCAGCTTGAATATCTTGACCTTTGCAACAATCTTTTTGTTGACGTTAACCCCATCCCCGTTAAGGAAGCTATGAATATGATGGGTCTTGACGTTGGTCCTTGCAGACTTCCCCTTTACGAAATGACAGACGATGCAAAAGCAAAGCTCAGAGCAAGCCTTGCACGCCACGGTCTTGTATAATCAAAACACAAAATCCGAACTTGTCTTTAAACAGGTTCGGATTATCTTAAATTAATGAGGTAATTCAAAATGGCAGGAATTTTATTAAGCGGATGCAACGGAAAAATGGGCAAAGCTGTTACTGCAAACGTTGCGGTTACAAGCGGTGCTGAAATCATCGGCGGCATTGATATATATGCAGAGAGTCTTTACGGCTATCCCGTTTTCGGCTCCCCTGCTCTCATCCCTGATGAGATAACCAAAAAGGCTGACGTTATCATTGACTTTTCAAACCCCTCGGCTCTTGGCGGCCTGCTTGAATATGCGGTTAAAAACAATATCCCTGCAGTTATCTGCACAACAGGTCTTAACGATTCGCAGAAATCGCTTTTGAAATCCGCTGCCGAAAAAATCCCCGTTTTCTTCAGCGCCAATATGTCACTCGGCGTTAACCTCGTTTGCGAGCTTGCAAAAAAAGCAGCTGCAGTGCTTGGCAATGATTTTGACATTGAAATTGTTGAAATGCACCATAACCAGAAGATTGATGCTCCCAGCGGCACGGCTCTGATGATTGCAGACGCTATCAAAGACGAGCTTGACGGTGAAACAACATATGAATATGACCGCCATTCAAAGCGTGAAAAGAGAACCAAAAACGAAATCGGTATTCACGCAGTCAGAGGCGGCACAATCACAGGCGAGCACGAGATTATTTTTGCAGGTCACGATGAAATAATCAAAATCTCCCACTCTGCAAGAAGCAAAGAGCTCTTTGCAACGGGTGCAGTTAACGCCGCTAAATTCATCTGCGGCAAAAACGCAGGTATGTATGATATGGCATCGATGCTCAAATAAACGGAGGAAGAAAAATGAAGCTTGTTGAAAACATTTTTATAACAGAAGACGTTACTCTTTTTTCACTTTGCGACGCACCTGCAGACATTGCTCACATTGCAGACGTTTTCAAGATGATTGCTGATGCAGGCATTGACGTTGATATGATTTCGCAGTTACCCGCAAGCGGCTCAAGCTCCGGCTTTTCATTCACCGTAAGCGATGATGATTTTATTCCCGTGCTTGCAATTGCATCAAAGCTTCGCGAAATCAACCCCAAAACAAAAATCAGCGTAAGCAGCGGTAACTGCAAGATGACTGTAAGCGGCGAAGCAATGAGAGGCACTCCCGGTGTTTCTGCAAAGGTTTTCAAGGCTGCAGCAAGCGCAGATGCAGACGTAAGAATGATTACAACATCAGAAATTGAGATTGCAATGCTTGTTGTTAAGTCTGACGTTGATAACGTTATCGCCGCAATCGAAAAGGAATTTGCGGAATAATTAATTACATTAATATAATATAAAAGCAGGAAGCGAAAGCCTCCTGCTTGTTTTTTTATGCAATTTCTTCTATGTCGATGCCAAGGATAACAACATCCTCAACAGGCTTATCGCCGAAGCTTGTTTTAACACCTGCGATTGCATCAACAGTTTCCATTCCTTCAACAACCTGTCCGAAAACAGTGTGCTTGAAATCAAGCCAGGGTGTGCCGCCGAGAGCTCTGTAATCTTCAACGCATTCTGTGGGGAAGCCTCTGTCTGAAAGCTGTTCCATCTGTGCAAGAAGACCTGCATCAACTTCTTTTGCCTGAACAATGAAGAACTGGCTGCCGTTTGTGCCGGGGCCTGCGTTAGCCATTGAGAGTGCGCCTCTTACGTTGTGATAATCAACGCTGAATTCATCCTTGAAGCTGCTACCCCAGATGCTTTCGCCGCCTCTGCCTGTGCCTGTGGGGTCGCCACCCTGAATCATAAAATCAGGGATAACTCTGTGGAAGATAATGCCGTTATAATAGCCGTTTTTTGCGTGAGTTGTGAAATTTTCAACCGTCTTGGGTGCCGCATCGGGGAAAAGAAGAATTTTGATTTCGCCCATTGTGGTTTTCATTGTTGCAACTATATCGCCTTTTTCGGGAGTTCTTACCTGTTTGCTCATAATTTTGCCTCTTTCTTATTTATTGGGATCATATTTATCAGAAAGCTTCATAAAGTCAACCTTTGCCATTTTGGTTCTGGGGAAGCTATCCATAATTTCAATCTTTCTCGGGCAAGAGAATCTTGCAAGGTTCTTTTTGCAGTAAGTCTGAATTTCAGATATTGCATCGTCGTTATTCATCTGCTCTTTGAGGGTTACGCAAAGCTTAACGCAAGGCTTATTCTTGATATAGCCCTGAACTGCGCAGGCTTCGCTGACAAACGGAAGCTGAAGAACCGCATTTTCAATATCGGCAGGATAAACGTTATAGCCGGAAATTACAATCATACGCTTCTTTCTGCCTGTGAAATAAACAAATCCGTCGGCATCCATATAGCCAAGGTCACCTGAAAGAACCCAGCGCACACCGTTTTTATCAACGTAAACACCGTCATCCGGAACTGTTTCTTCGCCATTGAAATAACCCTGCATAACGGTTTCGCCTGTGATAACGATTTCGCCTGTTTTACCTGCAGGCAGTTTATTTTTCATTTCGTCCCAGATTTCAACGGTCATACCTGTAAGGGGTTTGCCGATTGAATCTTCGCGAACGTCTTTATAGTTATTAACGGTACAAACCGAAGCAACCTCTGTTAAGCCGTAGCCTCTGAAAAGTCTGCCCTTACCGCCGTGCTTTGCAACGGTTGCATTGAATTCCTTAACAAGTCTTTCTGAAAGGAAGTCACCTCCGCAGAAAACAAGACGAAGATTTTTGAGATGTTCACCCTCAAAATTATCGGCTTCCATCATCTTCTTATACATATTGGGAACACCGAGAAGGAAAGAAACGCGGTGTTTCTTAAGCTGCTTGTTTGCTGCTTCTGCAGAAAACTGCGGCATGGGAAGAAGCGTAAAGCCGTGGGTTATGGGGTAATGCATCGCAACCGCCAGACCGAATGCATGGAACATCGGCAAAACAACAAGCGAACATTCAGAGCCGGGTGCGTGGTCCTCGTCAAGAGGTTCAAGCTTATCGGCAATAGCATTGATATTATCGCTCGAGAGCATAATGGTTTTGCTTTTGCCCGTTGTGCCGCCGCCGTGAAGATAAACTGCAGTGAAGCTTCCGTCATGGAAGTCTGCACATAATTTGCCTGCACCTGCCGAAACAACCTTTTTATATCTGATGCTGTTTTTGAAAGAATCCAGCCCCTTGCCCTTGACCTTTTCAAAAATCCTGATCGCAGGTGAAACGGGCAATGAAGTATAATCAGAATTTGAACAGATTATGCAAGGCAAGCCGCTCTCGTTAATAACATCAGCATACTGACCCGCAAGAATATCAAGAATAAACACCGCTTTTGATTTTGTGATATTTATGCTTTCAAGCAGGCCCTCGGGAGATGTGAGAGGATGCACAATATTGGCTATAACGCCGATTTTATTCAACGCATAAAAGCTGACAAAAGCGTGAACGGTTGTTGGCAGAAACACAGTAACCGAATCGCCTTTAACGATACCGATTCCGTTAAGATATGCGGCAATCGCATCTATATCGCTCACGATTTTTGACATTTTGATTTTGTTGCCAAAAGTTATTGCCGCCGTGAAATCACCGTTGATCTCTATGCTCTTTTTAAGATAATCGTAACAAGTAATACTCATTTTTTACCTTTCCAATCATATATTAATAAGCAAAAACCGATCAATGAATATTATCGGTCAGCAGTATTTCATCGTTATCTGTAAACGTTGCGATAATTCCGTTGTGATCGTATGTAGCGTAAAACGGAGTTTTTGCAACCATAGTGAAATTCCATTTGACGTTTGGATAAACCTTGCCGAGCTGATTGGTAACAACAATAATCTCGGGCTTGAGTTTCTTGAGGAAAGACGGCGATGATGAACCGAAATAACCGTGATGGCCTGCCTTAAGCAAATCTATATCGCCGATTTCGTCACCGTAAATCTGTTCAAGACCACAGGACTTTGTGAAATCTGCGGCAAGGAAAGCGCTCTTTTGACCCTTGGTCACCTTGATGCCGATGCTTGCGGCATTTTCACCCTCGCCCTCAAGCTCGGGAGGGGTTTCTGTGTTGTAAAACTCAAGTGAGAAATCGCCAAAACTCATTTGCTCGGGAATAACGTCAATAACGCTGACTCCCTTAACGTTGAGAGCGGTGATAACTGCATTATAAACCTCGTTAATCTTCCAGCTTTCAACTTCGTAATCCTTAGCGATTTTTTCATCAAACGGCTTGAAATAAGCCAATCCGATCTGAATTGAATCATCACTGATTATTTTTTCAAAAGAACCTATATGGTCATAATGGCAGTGGGTGCCGAGAACAAACTCAAGCTTAACTTCGCCATCAACCGAAGCAACGTTTTTAATATAATTAAGAACGTCCTGCTCATAGCCTCTGTATGTTGTTTTGCGTCTGGGATTGCTGTTGCCCTCACCTGAATCAATAAGCGCAAACATTCCGTTACTCTCAAGCAAAATAGCATCGGAATTGCCAACGTTGAGAAAATGAATTCTGTCATCACCCGATTTAAGGGTAAAGGTTTCTCTTTCAATATTGTAACGGCGCGCATAAGAATTGCCGATAAGAACGGTTGCTATATCAAGAAGGAATATTGCCAGCATAAGCGGAACAATAATCCAGGTTGCTATTTTTTTTGCATCTCTTTTTTTCATACTAACCCCACTATAAAATTCAATCTTAATTATTCTAACATATATTTTTAAATATTACTATAGATAAAACATAAAATTTAACAAAATATTAAAAAATACTTGTATCATTCTTTTTTTTATTGTAGAATATCAAGGATAAAGTTGTATTGGAGAGTTTATTTTGGGTTTTGATAACAAAAAACTGAAAACCTTCGCCGCTGACTCGGCTTATTTATTCACAACCGTTCTTCCTTTTGTTCTCAGTATGGCGGTTTGCTCGGGATTCGGAGTAACAAGTGCAATTTTCGCATCTGTTTTCACCTGCCTGCTTGTTACCTTTAATAAAACAAAAATGATTATGCCCGTTTTTGCCTCATACCTTATTGTTTCTTTTGCTTTCAAGGAATACGGTGCATCAACCGCAGCTCTTGCAATTGCGCTCAGCGGTGCGGCAATGATAGCCCTTGCGTTCCTTGGCTTTGACTTTAAACAAATCATTTTTAAGCCCGTAACTATTGCAATTATGCTTGCAACGGCAATAACTGTAACCGTGCTTGAAACGACCCATTATTTCGGCATAGGTGCAACAGGCAACATCGTTGAACAAATGCTGGGCTCATACCGTTCTCTCGGTTTTCATCCAAACTGGCGCGGAATTCTTTTTGGCACGATTGTGCTTGTTCTGATGATAACATATCCGAGAAAATTCAAAAAAGCAGATAAAATAATCAGAGCACCTTTTGTTGCTCTTGCGCTGACCCTTGCTCTTAATCTTATTCTTAACCCTGCCGATATGATTTCACCAATCAACGAAATCGGTGCATATTCATTTGACTTTAAGTCTGTTTTTCTGCCCGCATTTAAGGATAAGCCTAATCTGACAGGTATTCTTACCTCGGGACTTGCTCTTTTCTTCACAACGGCATATTCCGTTTCTGAATTCAAGGGCACCAATCTTGATTATGCCGTTACAGGCGCATCAAACTGCATCTGTTCAGCTTTCTCGGGTTCATATATCCCCGTAACCGCAATGACATATAAACGCAAGAATTTTGCCGGCATACCCGCGGCAATTCTTTGCGTTGCAGTTCTTCTTCTTTGCAGCAAGTTCATTGCAAGAATCCCCGTTCCGAGCTGTGCGGTTATTCTTATTGTTGGTTCATGGCAAAGCGTTAAATGGAGCGAAATCAAGAAAGCTTTTATTGACGTTCCATCACTCGCTTGCTTCATTGCAGTTATAGCGTTTATGCTTCTTTTCGGTGCGGTTAAAGGCATTCTTTTCGGCGCTCTTTGCTCTTTCATATGTTCATTCCTGCCGAGTGCAAAACATTTTATTAATGACTAAAAAAATAACAGGAACCGATTCAAAACGAATCGGTTCCTGATTTTTTATTTCGCAAACAGATTTCCGCCCTTGCAGTCTATACCAACAACAACAGGAAAATCTTTGAGTTCAAGACGCTTTACACTTTCGCAGCCAAGGTCTTTGAAAGCAATTTCTTCACAGGCAACAATACTCTTTGCACAGATTGCTCCCGCGCCTCCAACGGCACAAAAATAAACCGCTTTATTTCTGATAAGAGCCTCACAAACTGCCGCGTTGCGTTCTCCCTTGCCTATCATTGCCGCAAGCCCCAAATCAAGCAGACGGGGCGAAAACGGATCCATTCTGCCTGAAGTTGTCGGGCCGCAGCTGCCGATAACCATACCTTCGGGTGTGGGTGTTGGACCTGCAAAATATATGCAGGCACCTTCAAGCTCAAAAGGCAGGGACTCACCCTTATCAAGAAGCTCAAAAATGCGTTTGTGAGCGGCATCTCTTGAGGTATAAACTACTCCGCTAAGGTTAACAATGTCGCCTGCAACAAGCTTCTCGGCGTATTCTTTTATTTCTTCAATTCTTATGTTATAAACTGCCATATTACTTATCCGAGCCTTCCGAAACGGAATTAAGAACCGCAATAAGATTATCAACACTAGCCTTGAGAGCTACGGTTGATGAATCATAGTTAACGCAGGCACTTTTAAGACGGTCATTAGCCTCAGAAACCTGCTTTGCCGCTTTGGCAACGGCATCGCTGGCTTTTTCTGTTATGGCATCCGCTTTGTTCTGTGCTTTGGTAATTATGAGTTCAGAATCAGCACTTGCATCTTTAAGAATTCCGCTTGCTTTTGAATCAATCTGAATGCTGTTTGCGCATGTTGCTTCAATCGAAGCAAACGCCGCTTCGATTGACTGAATTTTTTCTTCACAAAGCTTCATCTTTTCTGCATATTCGCTTTTGCAGCTCTCAATTTCAGCGGCATAGCGCTTATTTTCTTCGCTCAAAGATTTTATATCATCTTCAAGAGCAGACTTTTCAACCTTAAGAATTTCACTTTCTGCCGCAAGTGAGGTTTTTTCGTTTTTCACTATTTCAATCTCTTTAACAAGATTTGCATTGCACTTTTTCAATTCATTTAACTCTTCGTCAAAAGCTTCTGACTTTTCTGATTCGGAATTAAGGCGGGCAACCTCGTTTTTAAGACGAAAAATTTCTGCCTGAAGCTGTTCTATATAATTGATAACGCCCTCTTTTTTAAAGCCGCCCAACAATGATTTTTTCAATATCTGATTAGAACTCATATAAACTTTCCTTTCAAGCTAACCTTACTTATAAAGCAACAATTGAGAAGCGTTTTCACAAACCGTTGTTGCTTCACCGTTATAATAAATCATAAGATTTGAGTCTTTGCCGTCTGTTTCAATAAAAGCCGCTGAGCCATCTTCTCTTGTTTTGAAAGACGAAGCAAGCACACCGGAGCCAAGCTGAATTTCTTTATCCTCATAACAGGTATAATAATCAGCCTTTATCTCATCCGTTGTGAAATCAATGTTTTTCTGTGCAAAAACGTTACCGAACCTATCAACAATAAATTCTTCGGCAGAATTTGAAAGCTTTGTTGTTTTCTTGCCGTTGAAGCTGAAAATATCACCCGTATTTTTACCGGTATCGCTTATCAGATAAACAACCGAATCACCTTTTACTTTGACTGAATCACTTTTAATATTGGCGGCAACGGCAACTCTCGGCTCAACCGAATTACCGCTTACATCGTTGGAATACAAGGTGTATTTGCCGCCCTGAATATCGCTGACAATTGCAAAAATGAGTTCGCCGTTTTCTGAAAACCTGAACTTAGTTCTGCTTTTATCATATTCATCAAAAGCATAGGTAACGCCGCCGTTTTTGCCAACCGCCAAAGCTATACCGTGCGATTTAACGCTGTTTGCAACAATATTTTTGGCATAAAGAATAACCTCTCCCATACCGCTTCTTACAGCAATTGCTGAAAGCGTTGCCATATCGGTTTCGTTTTCTTTGATGCTGGTGTTTTCAAAAATAATTTTCGGCTCACCGAATGCCGCATACGAATAAACCCTTGAAGGGTCAACATTCTGAGCAACCTTCATTATTTTTTCTCCGTTATATGCAAACACCGAAAAAACAGGTGCGGTAAGACTGCCTTCTGCAACAGTTTCATCAAGAGCCGCTCTGATTTCATCCCTGATTAATTTATCCTGATAAGCAACGTAGGCAGTGGTATAATCAGACGACATACCGAAAATGCCTCCTAAAAAATCAAGAGCATTGGGTTTGGTTATAAGCTTATCACTTTCAGCAAATTCATCGGATATAACGTAGCTCCATGAAACTGATTCTTCCGATGACGTGAAATAATAAAGGTTGCCGCCGGGTTTATATTCATCAAAAGCAACCATATATGCATTATCGCAAATTGTTTCAGGGCTTTCACCGTTATAGGCAATAAAGAGCGACGAAGCGCTGTTAAATGCACCTGAATTGGTTGTATAAAGAACATGCGGATTTTCAGCTTCAGGATAGCAATAAAGCTCGGTAACATTTCTGCTGACCGCTTGCGGTGTTTCACCGAAAAAGCTGTAAAGCGCAAGATTCTCACCGTCAGGCTTTGTGAAATAAATTCCGTTGCCGTTAAGATAGTATATACCGTTCACGTTTGAAGAAAAAACGGTTGTTTTTTTGGATTCAATATCACAGATGCAACCGTCATCCGCCTTGTTGGTTTCATTATATTTTGAATAATAGACCTTATCACCAACAACCTCGTAATCATATTCAACAACGCAGTCAATCAGCGAAGGTTTGGTTATTTCACCCTTTTCAAGCTGAACATAATAAAGGTCATAATAGTTACTGTCATAAGATGAAACTATTGTATAATAAACCCTTTTTGATTCTTTAACTGCTTTGAAGTTTGATGCCGTTGAATCTGAAACAGTCGCTTCTTTATCATCTATACGAATCACGCATTCATTGCCTTTTTTAAAGACAAGAATACTGTTATTTTCAATGTTGTTACTTTTAACCACAAGAACAATGATAACAATTGCCAGAATCGCAACCACCAAAACGGCGGCGGCAATAATAGCAATCTTTGCTTTCTTGGGCAAATTTTTAAAAGCAGATGCTTTTTCAGATACAGTTTTATCTGCTTCTTCGAGCCTGAATTCTTTTGTTTGCTCAAGCGTTTCGTTATTTAGTTTAAATTCTTTAGTGAAATCATCTGCCTGCATATCGGCGGCAGAATTCAAAATCTCATCATTACGGTCAGCCAATTCAAATCACCTCTGAACGCAAAATTTTTAACAAGCGGCTGCCTTGCAAAAACAAAGCAGCCGCCGCAATAATTATTTGAGAGAAATTGCCTGCTTTGCCTTTGCAACAATATTTTGTGCATCAAGGCCGTAAATATGAAGCAATTCTACGGCAGGACCTGATTTGCCGAATTCATCGTTAACACCGAGTCTGACAACGGGAACGCATTTGCCGCTTTCGCAAACAGCTTCTGCAACCGCACTGCCGAGACCGCCGATGATGCTGTGCTCTTCAGCAGTAACAACTGCACCTGTTTTTGAAGCAGATGCAAGAATTGTTTCAGCATCAAGAGGCTTGATTGTGTGAACGTTGATAATTTCGGCGCTGATGCCTTCTGCGGCAAGAAGCTCTTTTGCTTCAATAGCTTCTTTAACCATAAGGCCTGTTGCGCAGATTGTTACGTCTGCACCTTCGCTCAGAACAACAGCCTTACCCCACTCGAACTTATAATCTTCGCCAAAGATTCTGGGCACTGCAAGTCTGCCGAATCTCATATAAACAGGGCCTTCATATTCAGCAGCTGCAAGAACTGCAGCTCTTGTTTCAACGTCATCTGCAGGGTTGATAATAACCATATTGGGAACAGCTCTCATAAGAGCGATATCCTCACAGCACTGGTGGCTTGCACCGTCTTCACCAACGGAGATACCTGCGTGAGTTGCACCGATTTTAACGTTAAGGTTGGGATATGCAATTGAGTTTCTTACCTGTTCATATGCTCTGCCTGCGGCAAACATTGCGAACGTGCTTGCAAAAACTGTGTAGCCTGTTGTTGCAAGACCTGCGGCAACACCCATCATATTGCTTTCTGCAATACCTGTGTCAAAAAATCTTTCGGGAAATTCCTTTTTGAACATACCTGTTTTTGTTGCTGCAGCAAGGTCAGCATCAAGAACAACAACTTTATCGTTTATTCCGCCAAGCTCAACAAGAGCTTTACCGTAAGCATCACGGGTTGCGGTTTTAATTACATCAGCCATTATTTTCACCCTTCCTTTCTTATGCTTCAATCTCAGCAAGTGCCTGCTGAAGTTCGCTCATAGCCTGCTCATACTGCTCTGCATTGGGAGCTGTGCCGTGCCATGAAGCCTGATCTTCCATAAATGAAACGCCCTTGCCTTTAACGCTGTTTGCAATGATTGCAGAAGGCTTACCCTTGAATTCAGCCGCAGCCTTGAAAGCCGCATCGATTTCGTCAAAGCTGTGCGCATCAATTTCGATAACGTTCCAGCCGAAAGCCTTAAACTTTTCGGGAACAGGATAAGGTGAGTTAACTTCAGCGATTTTACCGTCAATCTGAAGACCGTTATTATCAACAACTGCTACAAGGTTATCAAGACCCTTTGCGGAAGCATACATTGCAGCTTCCCAAACCTGACCTTCCTGAATTTCGCCGTCACCGAGAACGGTGAAAACTCTGAAGCTCTTGCCGCTGAGCTTTGCGCCCAGAGCCATACCGCAAGCGGCAGAAATACCCTGACCGAGTGAACCTGTTGACATATCAACACCGGGGGTATATTTGATGCTGGGGTGACCCTGAAGGATTGAGTTGCTCTTTCTGAGAGTTTTGAGCTCTTCAACAGGGAAATAGCCCTTGAGAGCAAGCACAGAATAAAGAGCGGGTGCGGCGTGACCCTTTGAGAGAACAAATCTGTCTCTGTTTTCATCCTTGGGATTCTGGGGGTCAACATTCATATGATTGAAATAGAGATAGGTAAGGATATCTGCACACGAAAGTGAACCGCCGGGATGACCTGATTTGGCATTGAAAACACCTTCAATGATACCCATTCTTGCTTTGCAAGCCTTGATTTTTAACTGTTTTCTGATAACTGCATCCATTGCAGCCACCTCCTGTTATTTTTTTGTTTCAATGTATTCGATGAAATCGGCTACTGCACCGTTGTTGCAGTGGCACGTTACAAATTCCGAAATTTCTTTGAGCTCATCGGGTGCCTGACCGCAACAGGCAGGAACACCAACCGTTTTGAGCATATCATAATCATTAAAATAATCACCGATTGCAGCGGTGTGAGAATTATCAACACCAAGAACTTCTGCCAGCTTGAGAACCGCTGTTCCCTTATGTGTGTTTGCGGCAAGAATTTCAAAGCTTGCAACAGATGATGACATCAAGGTAAGCTCAGGAGAATTCATCTTCTCAAAATATTTTTTAACCCTTGAAATACTCAACGGGTCACCTGAAAAGATAACCTTGCCCCAGTTCTCACGAGGAACTTTGGCTATATTATAAATGTGTTTGTGTTTAAGTTTATCAACAACAACAAACCATTTGCCGAAAGCACCTAAACCGGTGATATAAATAATATCTTTCGCAACAACAACAACGTCAACCATCCAGAATTTTTTTGCCGCTTTAACAGCAATATCCATTGCTGCATCGTTCATTGCGCTGAAATGCACCATTTCTTGCTTATCAAAATCATAAATGCCTGCACCGTTAATAACAACGGCAGGTGTGCCCGCAATAGGCAGATTTTTGAAATGCCTCTCCATTGACTTCGGGTTTCTGCCCGAAGCAAGGGTGAAATGGCCACCGTTTGCAACAAAGCGTTCAATGGCTTTTTTGTTTCTCTCAGGCAATTTTCTTGCCTTGTTGTTGAGCGTTCCGTCGATATCAGAAACAATAAGCCAATCGGAATAATTAAAATCCATCAGTTACTTTATTCTCCTTATAAAATCTGTAAAATACTCAGGCAACGGTGCTTCAACGCGGATAAACTCACCGCTTGACGGATGAACAAAGCCAAGCAAGCCTGCGTGCAAACATTGACCTGCAAGTGACGTTACACCGTTTTTAGGGCCGTAAACAGGGTCGCCTGCAACAGGGTGACCGAGATAAGCCATATGAACTCTTATCTGATGAGTTCTGCCCGTTTCAAGCCTGAGCTTGATAAAGGAAAAATCTTTATATTCTTCAAGCACCGTGTAATGCGTTACCGCGTGCTTTGAATTTTTATCTGTTACACACATTTTTTTGCGGTCATTGGGGCTTCTGCCAATGGGTGCATCAACAACACCCTCTTGCTCTTTAAGATGACCGTGAATAACTGCACGGTATTCTCTTGCAAGCGAATGCTCCTTAATCTGTTCAGAAAGCGAGATATGAGCGGCATCGGTTTTTGCAACAAGCAAAAGACCGCTTGTATCTTTGTCGATTCTGTGAACAATACCCGGACGGATAACACCGTTAATACCTGAAAGACTGCCTGCGCAATGATGCAAAAGCGCATTCACAAGCGTACCGGAATAATTACCCGGTGCCGGATGAACAACCATACCGCGAGGCTTATTAACAACAAGCAAATCGCTGTCTTCATACATTACGTCAAGCGGAATATTCTGCGGCTCAAGCGAAAGCATCTCGGGCTCCGGCACGGTGAATTCAAGGATATCCCCCGCCTTGGGCTTGAAGCTTTTGCTCACCGCCTTACCCTTACAGAAAACAAGCTCATCATTAAAAAGGTTTTGCACAAACGAGCGTGAATATTCTGCAAGAAGCGTTGAAAGAAGCTTATCGGCTCTTTCACCTGCACAATCCGCATCAACGGTTATTCTGACAGGTTCGTTATATTCTATTAATGTAACGGGCTCAATCATTTTCAGACGCCTTTTTCTTTTTATTATCGCGGATAATATCAAAAATCTGATAACCGATAAGCATAAACGCACCGACGGTTATGCAGCAATCCGCAAAATTGAAAACCGCAAAATCCATAAAAAGAGGTTCTATAAAATCAACAACATAGCCAAGCTTTATGCGGTCAATCACATTGCCGATGCCGCCTGCAATAACAAGCATAACGGAAACATTGACAAAGTTTGATTTGATTTTATGCATCGCAAGCACAACAAGAGCCGCAATAATAAGCACCACCGAAAAAACGGTGAGCACCGACGTGTTTTCGGAAAACATACTGAATGCCGCACCCGTGTTTTCAACATACCTGAACTGCATCAAGCCAAACAAAAACTCTGTGGGACCGTTTTCTTTAACGGTTGCAACCGCCGCATATTTTGTTAACTGATCGATAACGGTAAGCACCGCTATCAGCGCTATGGATATTGCCTGAAACATAGCAACCTCTCAAAAAATATTATTCGTTAAAAAAGCTGTCAAAAAGAGAAGTGATATCTTCGTCCTCTGTGCTTACATCGGATGTGATTTCATCAAGCTCATCAAGGTCAATCTGAAAACCTTCAAACTCGTCATCACCATCATCATCTTCTTCTGCTTCATCAGCTTCAGCTTCTTCAGCCTCTGACTTTTCAGCTTCTGCAACTGCTTCTTCGAGAGTTGCGGGAATCTCTTCGGGAGCGATGATATCATCAAAGTTGAGTTCCTCAATCATACTGAAAATGTCTTCGTCCTCTTCGGGCTCTTCTGTTGCTTCTTCTGCAACGATTTCAACGTCTTCAAACTCAGGAACTTCAAGAATTTCTTCTTCGTCAGCAATAATTTCTTCTTCAACTGCTTCTTCAGCCTTTTCTTCGGCTGCAGCTTCAATTTCTTCTGCATCGGGAATTTCAACAGCCGCAACAGCTGATGCAAGCTCCTCTGCAATCACTTCTGCTTCTTCTTCAATGATAAACTCTTCGGGAACGGTGGGTTCTTCAAGAGTAACGGGATATGCTTCGGGGGCAACAACAGCAACACCGTCAAGGAGTGCAAGCTGGTCCTTGCAAAGCTTTTCGCTTGCCTGCTTGAAAGCTTCGGTTTCTTTTCTGAGTCTTTCAAGCTCGCATGAATAATATTCATAATCGGCCTTGCTTCTGCCAACGATTTCTCTGCCCTGTGCCTCAGCCTTAAGAACGATTTCTGTTGCCTTCTGCTGAGCGGCGGTGATTGCCTGCTCAGTTTCATTCTGAGCTCTGTCGGTAAGAGACGTTACGGCAATTCTTGCGTTATCAACAATTTCCTTTGCCTTTTCTCTTGCTTCGTCAATCATCTGATTTGCCTGTCTGGAAGCACCGTCAAGAATGATTTTTGATTTATTTTCTGCATCGGCAACGGTTGCCTCTGCCTTAACAGTTGCATCTCTGTTAATTGTTTCTGCAAGACGGCGTGCATCAAGCAGAGCAAGCTTGATAGCTTCTTCGTCATTGCGGTAGCTTTCAATCTTATCGGCAAGAATGCTGATTTTTTTGATAAGCTCTTTATTATCCTGAAGTGACTGTTCGTATGATTCTGCAACAGTCTTTAAAAATGAATCAACTTCGTCTGCGCTGTAAGCACCCTTGCTGATGGGGGTGAACATTGCGTTTAAAATCTGATCGGTTGTAAGCATAACTGTCAACTTCCTCTCTCACTTTTATTTTACTGCTCAATGGCGGCATTACTGATTTCATCAACAAGCTCACCGGAAACGGGAACATTATAAGGAGTGATGATATATGCTCTGCCGGCAACCTTTTTGAAATCACCGTGGTTTGCGTATGCTACACCGTAAAGGAAATCGATGATTCTCTGTGAAACATCGTTGGGGCAGGTTTCAAGATTGAGAATAACAATTCTCTTCTCGTTAAGGATATCAGCAACCTCGCCAACTTCTTCAAACTTATCAATCTTCTGGAAAACAACGTGGGGTTTGGGCTGATTGGCTGCACCTTTACCTGCGTTGAAGTTAACTACGTTTGATGAACCTCTCTCTGCTTTTGAATTGGTTGCATACTGAACCTGAGGCTGTGCAGGCTGAGCAGGCGCATAATCAAAATCGTCTGCGTATCCTTCGCCACCTTCAATATAATCGTCATCTGTTACGTTGATAAACTGCTTAAGCTTGTCTTTGAAACTCATTGTTTTCTTCCTCCTTATTATCTGTAAATCCTTGCGCCGAAAATTGCAGAACCGATTCTCACAAGATTCGCGCCCTCAAGGATTGCACTTTCATAATCGCCTGACATCCCCATTGAGAGAATATTCATATTTATATTATCTATTTTTTTAGTGCCGATGTCAATAAACATACGCCTCATATTTGAAAAAATCGCACGAATTTCAGCTTCTTTTTCGCAAATAGGAGCAACGCACATAAGGCCGTTAACTGCAATGCCATCAATTTCGGCAATTTCGCAGGCCTTTTCCAAAAGCTCTGCAGAAGAAAAGCCGAATTTGCTATCTTCATTGCCAACGTTAACCTCGAGCAAAACCTTTGTTGTTATGCCCTGCTGAACGGAGCGTTTGCCGATTTCTTTGGCGATATCCACTGTATCTACCGACTGAATTGTGTCAACCTTGCCAACAATTTTTTTGACCTTATTGGACTGCAGATGACCTATCAGATGCGCCTTGCAAGAAGCAAGATTGAGTTCGGGCTCTTTGAGCAAAAGCTCCTGCACCTTATTCTCACCGATAAGATTTATACCGCAGTCAATCGCTTTGTTGATAAATTTGGGCTCAACCGTTTTTGTGACCGCCATAAGGTTGATATCATCAAGAGTTCTTCCGCTTTTAACGGCGGCTTCGGCAATATCATTGCGAATGATTTTGAGATTCTCTTCAATCGCAGCAAAGCGTTCGTTATCCGATAACCATACCATCGCTTAAATCCTTTCCCGAAATAATAACTTCGTCATAAAGTTTGAGATGCGGATGCGGCGTTTTGATGTTTTCATCGGCGGCGGCAACAAATATTTTATCATCAGAGTAAAGGATATTTACGCTTCTGAAATTAACTATGTTTGCCCTGCGCACATAAACACCCGGGTTGCCCTGCTCATCAAATCGCAGAGCTTCCTTGCCGATTTTAAGACCCGTATGCTCGCTTATAACAACCTTGCCGCTTACCTTTCGCAAAGCAGCAAGCTCATCATTCATTAGATTACATCTGAAAACTACGAGAGTTTTGTTGCCTTCGGTTGCCTGTACGGAATAAATTTTTGAAGAAACGGTCAGTGATTCGGAATCGCCCAGAATAAGCTTGACCGCCTTGCCTTTTTCATAGCCGACCGCCTTACCCGTATCAATTACGGTTGCAACATACCAGTTATAACCGTTGATGATTTTACCGACTGTGTTTTCGGGAACGTCTTTTTTCTTTGCATTAAGGGCATCGGAAAGCATTTTGGGAGTGATATTATCAATGTTGTCAACGGTAAGCACGGATTCATAGCCATCCGCTTCACCGACAAAATAACCCGAGGCTTCTGCAGTTATGATACTTGAAACCTTTGCCGCACCTTCAAGAGATGCAATTTGCGAAGTGAGGGTTGCAATTTTTTCGGAGCAGTTAACCGTCTGACCGAGCGACACCTGACGGCGCGACATTTTTTCGCTGAAATTCAGCTTGTTTTCTTCAATAGAGGAATAATCGTTACCATAGGAAGCTTCAATAATATTCATAAACTCGGCGTTGATTTCATCCGAAAGCTTATCCATATCAATGTTATCAAGCTTCAATTGTTTGCTGATTTCCTGATAAACCTCAAGCTTGCGTTTAAGAGTTTCAGCCTCAACATAGTTCTGCGCGGTTGCTTCGCTGTCAAAAACGGCAACGATTGAACTGCCTTTGCTGACTCGCTCACCGTTTTCAGCAAGCTGAACGGTTACACCCGAGCCGCTTGATGTGAGCAAAGTTTCGTCACGGATAATATACATCTCGGCATCAACCGCTTCAAGAACGGTTTGCTCATAAGCAGTCTGTGTTGTGTAGGAGTGAGAAGTAAGCCCGTAAAGCTCAACGGCAAAAAATACAACAATTATTACCGCCGCCGCAGCTGCAAGTATTTTTAAAAGCCTGTCACGGGATTTCATTTTCTCACTTCCTTTCGATTATCTCAAGCACCGCTTTGAGCATATCGTCAAAGCAGGCATAGTCATCAATATAAATAAATTTAATTCTTTCGTCGCGTCTGAACCAGGTTAACTGGCGTTTGGCATAGCGACGGGTTTGCATTTTTAAGTTTTCAACACATTCCTCAAGTGATTTCTCACCTGCAAAATATGGGTTGAGCTCTTTATAACCAATCGCCTGCTTTGCAGTTCGGCCCAAAGGATTTTCATAAAAAGCTTTTGCTTCTTCAACCAGACCGTTTTCAAGCATAATATCAACGCGCTTATTGATACGGTCATAAAGAAACTGTCTGTCTTTTGCATCAAGGCAGATTGCAACCGTTTCAAAAGGCGATGCTTCGTTTCGCGACTGCTCGTTCTGGTCTGTTATGGTTTTGCCCGTTGTGTGATAAATCTCAAGCGCTCTGATAACTCTGCCGAGATTATTCGGATGAAGCTTTGATGCCGCCTCGGGGTCGATTGCCGCAAGCTCATCAAGCAAAGCCTGCGCTCCCTCGGATTCAGCTCTTTTGCGAAGCATTTCACGATATTCAAAATCGGTTTCTTCGGGCAGGAATTCAATATTATCAACAAGCGACGAATAATAAAGACCCGTACCCCCTACAAGAACGGCTTTTTTGCCCCTTGCATGGATATCTTCGATTATCTCTTTTGCCGATTCGCAATATTTTGCAACGCTGAAAACCTCATCAGGCTCGGCAAAACCGATAAGATGATGCGGTATACCCTGCATTTCTTCCTGCGTGGGTTTTGCGGTTGCGATATCCATGCCCTTATAAATCTGCATTGAATCGCACGAAACAGCTTCGCCGCCAAGCGCTTTGCACACGGCAACGGCAAGCGAAGTTTTGCCCGAAGCAGTCGGGCCGACTATTGCAATAAGCGGTATTTTAGATTCTGCCAAAATTCTTTTCCAGCTCTCTTTTTGTCATTTCAATCAAAACGGGTCTGCCGTGGGGACAGTAACGGATATCTGGCATTGAAAGAAGCTGCTTTGCAAAACGCTCCATTTCAAGGCGTGAGGTGAAATTGCCCGCCTTGATGGCGCTTCTGCACGCAACGGAATGGAAAATCCAATCAAGCTTTTCAAAAGCCACATCCTGCTTTTTATCAACGAATCTGCCTGCGATTTCGCAGATAACTTCTTCAACGTCATCTGCAGAAAGCTCCATCGGACATTCGCGAACGATTACACAACCGCCGCCGAAATCTTCAACCTCAAATCCTGATTCGTTGATAAGGTCAAGGTTATCGATTGTTGCGGCATATTCCTCTTTTGAAAGAGTTACCGTTACAGGCACAAGAAGAAGCTGGGGAGTTCTTTCTCCGCTTTCTTTCCTGAGCTTTTCATAGATGATTCTTTCGTGTGCGGCATGCTTATCGATGATAACCATTTTGCCGCGGTATTCGCAGATAATATATGTTTTGAACGCTTCACCTATAAGAAGAAACTCTTCTTCGCAAAACGTTTCAACTTCTTTTCGGGGTTCTTCTTTGGGTTCAACAGGTTTAGTTTCAACAGGTTTAACCTCAACGGGAACAACCTTTATTTCAACGGGTGCTTCCTGTTTTTGGGGCTGTGAATGCAGAAGAATATCTTCTGTTGTTTCGGGTTTTGCCGCAGGTTTGTTATCGGGTGCAGAAAGCTTTGCAACGTTCTGAACCGATACAGATATAACCTCTGCGGGTTTAACCTCAAAAACGGGGGTTGCCTGCGGTTTTTGAGCAGGCTGTGATTTGGGGATATGCTGCCAGAAATCCTTTGAGGGCTCTGGCTTGCGAGGCAGAGTTAACTGCTCTGCAGCCTTTTCAGGCTCTTTGAAGAAATCTTTTTTTATCTCACGCACCTGCTTGGGGGTATCGCCCGAATCGAGCGCATTCTTGCAAGCATAATAGACTGCGTTGAATATCATTCTTTCATCGGAGAATCTGACCTCTGTTTTAGCAGGGTGAACGTTAACGTCAACCAACGAGGGGTCCAACTCAATATTCAGCACGCAAGACGGGAATTTGCCGACCATAATCGAATTCTTATAAGCTTCGCTCAAAGCGGCACTACCTGTGCCTGTCTTGATAAGTCGGTTATTGATAAAGAAAAACTGCATATTGCGGTTTGGTCTTGCGGCAACAGGCTTTGAAACAAAGCCGCTGATTTTAACACCGTTTGTTTCGGCAGATGCAGGGATAAGCGTTTGCGCAAATTCCTTGCCGAAAACTTCACGGATACAGGTGCGCAAATCACCCTTGCCGCTTGTGATAAGCACTTGCTTACCCTCGCGGATAAAGCGGATTGAAACCTCGGGGTGCGAAAGAGCAATTCTGTCAACAACGCTTGCAATTGCATTGGCTTCAGTAACGTCTTTCTTGAGGAATTTCATTCTCGCAGGAGTTTTATAAAACAAATCTCTGACGATAATCGTTGTGCCTTTGGGACAACCCGCATCGTCGCAAAGAATTTCTTCGCCGCTTTCAATAACGTATCTTGTGCCGATGCTTTCTTCGGGAGTAGCTGTCATAACCTCTACCCTTGCAACGGCGCTGATGCTTGCAAGAGCTTCGCCGCGGAAACCGAGAGTCATAATGTTGTTAAGGTCATCGGCATCAGCAATCTTGCTTGTTGCGTGGCTGACGAAAGCGTTTCTTATATCGTCACGGGAAATGCCGCAACCGTTATCGGTTATACGCATATATGAAATACCGCCGTTTCTGATTTCAACGGTAACGGTATCTGCGCCTGCGTCAATCGAGTTTTCAAGAAGCTCTTTGATAACTGAAGCAGGGCGCTCAACAACCTCGCCTGCGGCAATAAGCTCTGCAAGCTGTTTTGAGAGAACGTTAATCTTTGGCATACGGCACCTCCTTTTTGAAATAGTAGTCAACAGTAAAAAAATAATCAGTTGTTTGCCTGCTTTGAAAGTTCGTAAAGAACTGTCATCGCTTCAATTGGGGTAAGAGTGTTAACGTCAAGCTTACGGAGCTTTTCAACAATATCGTTTGCCGCCGTGCTGCCGAATGAAAGCTGGTTTTCTTCTGCACTTTCGGAAACGGTAACGATTCTCTGAACGCCCTCTGTTTCAAGCTCGTTGAGAACAACCTTTGCTCTTTCAACAACACTATTGGGTACGCCTGCAAGCTTTGCAACCTCAATACCGTAGCTGCCATCTGCACAGCCCGGAATGATGCGGCGAAGGAAGGTGATGTCATCTCCCCTCTTTTTAACGGCGATGTTATAATTCTTAACACCGTCAACGCTCTGCTCAAGCTCGGTCAGTTCGTGATAATGAGTTGCAAAAAGAGTTTTTGCGCCGAGCCTGCGCTTATCAGCTGCAAACTCAAGAACAGCTCTCGCAATACTCATACCGTCAAAGGTTGAAGTTCCTCTGCCGATTTCATCAAAGATGATAAGGCTCTTTGAAGTTGCGTTTTTAAGAATATCGGCAACCTCGTTCATTTCAACCATAAAGGTTGATGAGCCCGATGAAAGGTCGTCGCTTGCGCCGATACGGGTGAAGATGCCGTCAACAACGCAAAGCTCGGCAGACGTTGCAGGTACAAAGCTGCCTGCCTGCGCCATAAGCGAAATAAGAGCCACCTGGCGCATATAGGTTGATTTACCTGCCATATTGGGACCTGTTATGATTGCGCAACGGTTATCTGCACAATCAAGACGGGTATCATTGGGAACAAACGGCGAATCGAGCATCTTTTCAACAACGGGATGTCTGCCGTCTGTGATATCAATCATCGTGCCTGCATTCATAACGGGGCAACAATAGTTATTCTCTGAAGCCACTCTCGCAAAAGAAACAAGAACGTCAATTGCCGCAACGGAAGAAGCGGTTTTCTGAATTTCATAAAGATGTTCTGCAGTTTTCTTGCGAACGGAATCAAAAATCTCATATTCAAGGCGAACGATTCTTTCCTGCGCGCCGAGAACTTTTGATTCAAGCTCTTTAAGTTCCTGTGTTATGTATCGCTCGCAGTTTGCAAGCGTTTGTTTTCTGATATAATCTTCGGGCACAAGCTCTTTGAATGAGTTTGAAACCTCGATATAATAGCCGAAAACTCTGTTATATCCGATTTTCAGCTTTTTGATACCTGTTTTTTCTTGCTCGCGAAGCTGAATATCCGCAATATAGCCCTTGCCATTATTGACGATATCACGAAGAGAATCAAGTTCTTCGTTAAAACCGTCTTTGACCATACCGCCTTCACGCACCGAAAACGGAGGCTCGTCAACAATGGCATTCTCAATCATTTCAACCGTTTCTTCAAGCGGCATTATGCCTGTGCAAAGCTCACCGAGCAAAGCACTCTTGCAATCTGCAAGTCGGCTTTTGATTGAGGGCATACGGCAAAGCGTTGCAGAAAGAGCTTTAAGCTCCCTTGCGTTTGCGGTTGCATAGGCGATTCGGGTTATAAGACGCTCCAAATCCTGACAACCTGTGAGAGATTCGATAAGGTCTTCTCTCAAGGCAGGGTCTTCGCACAACTCTGAAACAGCGTTGTGGCGTTTTGTTATGCCTGCGATGCCGATGAGCGGCTGTTCGAGCCAGGAACGAAGCATACGCTTGCCCATTGATGTTTTTGTTTTATCAAGCACCCAGAGAAGCGAACCGCGTTTTTCTCTGTTGCGCATTGTTTCGGTGATTTCAAGGTTGCGCATTGCCGAAACGTCAAGGCGCATAAAACTGCTTTCGCCGTAAAAATCGATGCTCTTGATATTTTCAAGCTCGGTTTTCTGAACACTGCGGAGATAATCCATAGCCGCACCCAGAGCCGAAACGGCGGCAGGTGCATCACCGAGAGAAAGCTCTGAAAGCGAATTTACACCGAAATGCTTCATAATCATAGCGGAAGCTTTTGAAAGGTCAAAGCAATCATCATCAAGCAAATCGCAGGAAGAATTGAGCCTTGATTTGATAAAATCAGTTACCTGCGTAAGCTTGAGCACATCGGAATTAATGATGGTTTCGCTGGGCATAAATCTGCCCATCTCGTTAATAATTCTGCGCTGTGCATTCTTGCTTTCGAAATCCGTTACGTGAACGCTGCCCGTGGAGATATCTGCAAAGCAAAGACCGATATTATTTTTAGAAGCATAGATGCAGGCAAGAAAGTTATTCTTGCTTTCATCAAGCATTGTGCTCTCAATGACTGTGCCGGGGGTGAGAACTCTTGTTACGTCCCTCTTAACAAGACCCTTTGCGGTTGAGGGGTCTTCAAGCTGTTCGCAGATTGCAACCTTATAGCCCTTAGCAACAAGGCGTGCAATATAAGAATCTGCGCTGTGGAAGGGCACGCCGCACATAGGCGCTCTCTCTTCCTGACCGCAGTCCCTGCCCGTGAGCACAAGCTCAAGCTCTGCTGAAACAAGCTTTGCATCGTCAAAGAACATCTCATAGAAATCACCCAGACGGAACATAAGGATTGTGTCGGGGTAATTCTTTTTTATTTCGAAATATTGCTTCATCATCGGGGTAAGCTCTGCCATTTAAGTCTACCGTACCTTTCAAAAAATCCCGCTCGGGTTACAGAAAGAAGCAGACTGAAAGCCGCCTCTTTCTGCAATTTTTAATTAATTAGTGGCAACCGCTGCAGGATGAGCATTCGCCGCCGCAGTTATGCTCCTGCTTCTGGGGTTCGCAGGTAGCGGGGTCTTCGCCCTGAAGGCAAAGAGCAAAGATAGCGTTGATGTAGTTCATAAGCTCATCGATTTCGCCTCTTGCTTTTTCAAAAGCCTGCATATTGGGGTTTGCCATAATCTTTGTGTAGATTTCGCCGAATTCCTTATCATAAGCCTGAAGCTTCTGCTCATTCTTATCTTCCTTTGAAGCTTCGTGCTGGAAGGACATCTGAACAAGCTGAATTCTTGCGATAAGCTCGTTGAGTTCCTTATCTTCTTCATTTGCCTTCTGAACTTCTGCGAATTTGAGATAGCGTTCATCCTGCTGGAGGAGTGCGCCGAGTTCTCTTGCTTTTGCAATTACTGCGTCCATTGTTTGTTTCTCCTAACTGAAAATTATTTTTGATAAATTACGAAAAACGTAAATTATTAAACTGAATCAATCCGCAAGCTCGCCTCTTAAAATCCAGGTCAAAGACTCTGTGACTTTGACCTCTCTGAACGAGCCGATAACGGATGTGTCTACAGGGAATTCGATAATAATATTCCCCTGTGTTCTGCCTTCTATAAGACCGCCCTTGCTCACGCTTTCGCAAAGCACTCTGTAGGTTTTGCCAACCATTGATGCCGTTCTTTTTGCGGCAACCTTTTCTTGCGCATCAAGGAGCTCTTTGAACCATTTGCCTTTTTCTTCTCTTGAAACAGGGTCGGGCATCGATGCCGCTTTAGTGCCTTCTCTTGAAGAGAAAATGAAGGTGAACATTGAAGTGAAGTTTGCCTGCTCAACGAGAGTGACCGTTTCACAGAATTCTTCATAGGTTTCGCCCGGGAAGCCGACGATAACGTCGCTTGTTACCGAAAGCTCGGGCATAAGCGAATATGCATATTCAAGAAGACCGAGATATTTTTCTCTTGTGTAGCGTCTGTTCATTGCATCAAGCACTCTGTTGCTTCCGCTCTGGAAAGGAAGATGCAGATGCTTTGCAACCTTTTCACACTGTGCCATTGTTTCGAGAAGCTCGTGTGTGCAATCCTTGGGATGAGAAGTCATAAAGCGGATTATGAAATCGCCCTCAATAGCGTTAAGCTCACGAAGAAGCTGAGAAAAGTTGCAGCCGTAATCGGGATATTTGCCGTAAGAATTAACGTTCTGACCAAGCAGGGTTATTTCTTTATAGCCGTTTGCAACAAGTTCTTTTGCCTCAGCAATAATCACCTCGGGGTCACGGCTTCTTTCTCTGCCTCTGACATAAGGCACGATGCAATAGGTGCAGAAATTATTGCAACCGTACATAACGGGAATCCAGGCTTTGAAATCACTGTCACGGTGGAGCGGCATATCTTCAACAATAACGCCGTCTTCATCGGGAAGTTCATAAATTTTTTTGCCTGCACTCAGACTTTTATATAAAAACTCGGGAAGCTTATGAATAACGTGAGTGCCGAAAACAATATCAACAAACGGATAGCTTGTCCTGATTTTTTTTGCAATTCTCTCCTGCTGCATCATACAGCCGCAAAGAAGAATTTTCATATCTTTTTTTGCCGCTTTGATATTCTTGAGCGCACCGACGTTGCCGAAAACTCTGTCTTCTGCGTGCTCACGGATTGCGCAGGTGTTATAAAGCACAAGATCTGCTTCTTCAAGCGTTTCGGTCATCTTATAACCCATCTGCTCAAGCATACCCTTAAGTCGCTCACCGTCTGCCACGTTGCCCTGACATCCGTAGGTGTGCACAAAAGCTTTGGGTGCCGATTCAAAGCGCTCGGCAACAAGGCTTGCCGCAAGGGCTGTGAAATCCTTTTGCCTTGCAATTTCTTCGGCAGAAATGCTGATTTTAAGTTTATCGGAATTAACTGACAAAGCCATATTCCTCCATAATATGCATAATAATATATATTATATAATAAAGCGCCGCATTATTCAAGAGCAAAATGAATAATGTGACGCTTTTTTTGTTAATTTTTTATGACTGTTTTTTGATTATTCCTCAAAAAGAGATTCAGTTAACATAAACATATCTTCTCTGCGTTTATCGGTTTCATAACCGCTTGCAATATAACCGTCGGCTCCGTCTGAAATTATGATGCTTCCTTCTTTGAAATCGCCCTTGATTTTTTCGAGTTCAATACTGAAAACATTGCCGAAATCATCAATGCAGACCGCAAAGCCGCCTACTATTCTGTCAATACTGAGAAACATCTTTTTTCACCTCATTGATTTTCATATTCAACGGTCAGAGTTGTACCGTCGGACGTGATAACGATATCGCCGCAGATATCCGTGCGATACGTATCATCCGTGTATTTTCCAAGCAATTCAACTATCTCATCGTGCGGATGACCGTATTTGTTATCCGCTCCGCAGGGTATAACACAGATTGAGGGAGAAACTGCCTTAAGGAACTTTTTGCCCGATGACGTTGTTGAGCCATGGTGACCGACCTTGAGCACGTCGCAATCAAGATTTGCACCTGTTTCAAGAATCTCACCTTCTTCATCCTTTTCGGCATCACCTGTAAACAGGAACGAGTTTGAACCGTAATCAAAACGTGCAACAACGCTCATGCTATTGATATCTTCTGCATCATCCGTCACAGGTCCGAGAATCTCAAAAGTGCCGCCGCCGAGTTCATAGCTTGCACCAACCTTAGCATAAACCGCTTTTGCCCCAGACTCTTTGACTGCATTGATAAACTCATAATAAGTGCTGTTGGTAGGAGTCTGTTCTTTAGTCAATTTGGGCATAATAACGGTTGCAACCTCAAACTCCGAAAGCACCTCTGCAAGACCGCCGATGTGGTCTGAATGCTGATGCGAAGCAACAACGTAGTCAAGCTTGGTTATGCCGAGAGAATTGAGGTAATTGAGAACCTCGGTTTCGTGACCGTTTTCGCCCGCGTCGATAAGCATATATTTGCCGCCGCATTCAATAAGCTCGCAGTCACCCTGACCAACGTCTATATAATGCACGCGGCATCCGTCGCCCAGAGACTCCTGCTTTGCAAACGGATTGGGAATAATACCCGTTTGGATACCTGCAAAAAGCACCGCCGCCGCAATAACGACAAGTACCACCGCATATATTATTTTTCCCTTTGTGGTTTTGATATTTTTGCCGATTTTACCTGCGACCTTTGCCGCCTTTTTTATTGTTTTCTTTCGCATAATTCTTACCTCGATTGTTATTAAATGAACGGTTATTATTCTGTGCAGAGCGATTTGCATTCACAGGCGCTCTGACAAGGCATTTTTCGCTGTTGCCAATCAGGTCACTTCTGCCCGCTTTCCGCAAAGCTTCAATAACAAGTTCTTTTTTTCTCGGATCAAAATATTGCAGCAACGCTCTCTGCAGAGCTTTCTCATGCGGGTCTTTGGCAACGTAAACCTCTTTCATTGTGTAGGGGTCAAGACCCGTGTAAAACATACAAGTTGAAACCGTACCCGGTGTGGGATAAAAATCCTGCACCTGTTCGGGTCTGATGCCGATTTTTTTAAGAAACAGAGCCAGCTCAACCGCATCCTTGAGCGTACTGCCCGGATGCGACGACATAAGATAAGGCACAAGATATTGCTCCTTGCCTTCCTTTTTACTGAAACTGAAATATTTTTTGGAAAACTCAACGTACGCTTCAATATGAGGCTTGCCCATTTTATCAAGCACAGCCGCAGAGCAATGCTCGGGAGCAACTTTTAACTGACCGCTGACGTGGTTTGCAACAAGCTCTCTGAAAAACGTATCGTCTTTATCCGCAAGCATATAGTCATAGCGTATACCCGAGCGGATAAACACTTTTTTAACCTTGGGAAGCGTGCGCACAGTACGCAGGATATCGAGATATTCGGTATGGTCAGATTTGAGATTCGGACAAGGTGCAGGCGCAAGACATTTTTTACCCTTGCACAGTCCCCTCTTTTCCTGGCCATCACAGGCTGGGCGACGGAAATTCGCCGTCGGGCCGCCGATATCGTGGATGTATCCCTTGAAATCGGGCAAGGTTGTCAAAAGTTTCGCTTCATCAACAATCGACTGCTTGCTTCGTGTTGTTATGTATCTGCCCTGATGGAATGCGAGCGAGCAGAAATTGCAGGCACCGAAGCAACCTCTGTTATGTGAAATTGAAAAACGAACCTCTTCAATACCGGGTACACCGCCGTCTTTTTCGTACATCGGGTGATAAGTGCGCATAAACGGCAAAGCATAAACCGCATCAAGTTCTTCCTGCGAAAGAGGAATTGCAGGCGGATTCTGAACAAGCATTCTGCCGCCGTGACGCTGTTTGATTGCCTTACCTCTGAAGAAATCCTGCTCATCCTGCTGAATACGGCAGGATACCGCATATTCTTTTTTTGAATTGCAGACATTCTCAAAAGACGGACATTCCGCACCGATATAAGGAGTTTCACGCACGTCAACGCTGTAGCAGGTGCCTCTGACGGCACGGATATCTGAAACGGGTACACCGTCATCAAGAAGCCTTGCAATTTCAACCATTGACCTCTCACCCATACCGAATGAAAGCAGGTCTGCCTGCGAATCAAAAAGAATGGAGCGGCGGATTTTATCATCCCAATAATCATAGTGGGCAAAGCGGCGCAAAGACGCTTCAAGACCACCGATAATAATGGGAATATCACCGTAAATTTCTCTGATTTTATTGCAGTAAACTATAACTGCCCTGTCGGGTCTGAAACCCGCTTTACCGCCCGGGCTGTATGCATCTTCACTGCGTTTTTTCTTTGCCGCAGTGTAATGAGCAACCATTGAATCAATGTTGCCGCTGCTCACAAGGAATCCGAGTCTTGGCTTACCGAAACGCTTGAAATCGGCATCTGTCCGCCAATCGGGTTGAGCAAGAAAAGCCACTCTGAAACCCGCATTTTCAAGAACTCTTGTGATAATTGACGCACCGAAAGAAGGATGGTCAACGTAAGCATCGCCGCTGACGTAAACAAAATCAGCGCACTCCCATCCTCTTGCGGTCATTTCTTCTTTTGTTACGGGTAAAAATCCGTTCATAATACCTCAAATTCAATCAGGCGGTCAATTAGATTAACCGCCTGTGTGTTGTTAAAATTCGTCTGTGCCTGCATAATCATCGTCATCATCAAAAACATCGTCAATATTCGGTGCCGCACCCTCTGCGAGTGCCTGCATCTCATACCACTGCTGTTTTGAAATAAGAACCGCTCTGGGCTTCGCACCCTCCGACGGGCCTACGATGCCTTTTTCTTCAAGCTGATCCATAACTCTTGAAGCTCTTGCATAACCGAGTTTGAGCTTCTTCTGGAGCATTGTTGTTGAGGCACCGCCTGCGTTAACAACAACTTCGATTGCATCATTGAGAGCGGGATCCCAATCGCCTTCGTCATCATCGTCAACTGCCTTTTTCTTGGCATTTTCAGCTTCAGCAGCCTTGTTTTCGATTTCTTTGATTGTTTCTTCATTATAGGTTGTTGTTGCCTGCGATTTGATAAACGAAACAACGTTTTCAACCTCTTCTTCTGAAATATAACAACCCTGAACACGAAGAGATTTTGACGAACCTATCGGGCAGAAGAGCATATCGCCGTTACCGAGGAGCTTCTCTGCACCCATTGCATCAAGGATAATTCTTGAATCTGTGGGCGATGAAACGGAAAGAGCAATTCTGCTGGGAATATTCGCTTTGATAAGACCTGTGATAACGTCAACGGAGGGTCTCTGAGTTGCAATAACAAGGTGAATACCTGCAGCTCTTGCTTTCTGGGCAAGGCGGCAGATTGAATCTTCAACCTCTTTAGGCGATACCATCATAAGGTCAGCAAGCTCGTCAATAAAAATAACGATCTGCGGAATTTTCTTAAGGTCGGGACGTGACTCGCAAAGAGCATTGAATCCCTTGATATCCCTGATTCCGTTTTCAGCAAACAGAGCATAGCGCTTTTCCATTTCGCCTACCGCCCAACCGAGAGCACCTGCGGCTTTTCTGGGGTTAGAAACAACGGGAACTTCAAGGTGAGCAATGCCGTTATAGTTTGTGAATTCAACCATTTTGGGGTCAATCATAAGAAGCTTGACCTCATCGGGACTTGCATTATAAAGTATGCTGACAATCATTGCGTTAAGGCAAACGGATTTACCCGAACCCGTTGTGCCCGCAACAAGAAGATGGGGCATTTTTGCAAGGTCTGCACAGATAATATTGCCTGTAATATCCTTACCGAGAGCAACGTTAAGCTTGCTCTTTGAATCGCGGAACTGCGGTGTATCAATGGTTTCACGCATTGTTACCATTGATTTTGCACTGTTGGGAATTTCAATACCGATAGCTGATTTGCCGGGAATAGGTGCTTCGATACGCACGCTTGTTGCGGCAAGACGCAAAGCGATATCGTCGGAAAGGTTTGTGATTTTATTAATTCTAACACCTGCATCGGGCACAAGCTCGTAGCGGGTAACAGAAGGACCTCTGCATATATTTGTGACTTCCGCTTTAATCTTAAAACTTTCAAGAGTTGAGATAAGCTTTTTCGCGCCTATCTGCATTTCGGCAACGTTATCGGTTGCGCCGTCACGCTCTGCAAGACGCAGGCAATCCATAGGCGGAAAAACGTATTCGGGAGCTTCGTCTTCAATCGCAGGGAACTCTTTGATTTCATCATCATTATCCTCATCCAAAGGATCACCGTCGGGCATAGAAGGTGCTTTTGATTTGCGTTTGTTTTCGTTAACCGCATTCTCAATTGTATCCTCAACAACGGTGCTTTCGGTTGAATCAGGAAGTCTGATAACAGGAATTTCAGGCACAAAATCCTCGGGAGTGAATTCGATTATCGGGTCAGAATCACAAGGCGGTGCTTCTTCAACAAAAGTTGTTTCATCTGAATCAAGATCATCATCATCTTCATCAACGCTTATGGTAGGCTTTGCAGGCGGAGCAAAAGCTTTCTTTTTCTTTTCTTCCTCCGCTCTTTCAGCCGCTAACTGTTCTCGACGCTGAGCACTGCGTTCAAGCTGTTCATTTGTGAATTCACCAACTTTTTTAACAGGCTTCTTGATTGCCGAGAAAACAGCTTCAAGAGAAATTCCCGTAACAAGCAGAAACGTAACAACAAGCAGAATGCAAAGAGTTATCAGCGCAGGCAATCTGCCGAAAAGCTTCGCAATAATACCGCCGAAAATTGCACCGAAAACGCCGCCGCTCTTAAGAGTGGGCGCCTTTTCCCAAACGTCTGCAATCTGATTCACAAGTGAATTGGCAAGAAAATATTCTTCATTCTCAAATCCGATATGTAACACGCCGCTCAGAAGCACAATTATTGAGCCGATGCCGATAAGCTTTGCCGCCGCACCCCTGAGCGTTCTGTCATTTGCATAAACAAAAGCCGCGTAAATCATATAGAAAGGAACAATAAGCGTAAGGAATCCGAAAAGAGCATAAAGACTCTCGTGCATAAACTTCCATACGCTCTGACCTTCTATAAAAGCAACAAAAAGCATCATCACGGCAACCGCCATAACGATTATGGAATTGCGCTGACTTTTTGCCGCCGCAGAAAGCTTCTGCTGTGAATTCTTTGCAGGTTGCTGTTTGTCTGCAGGTTTTTTCTTTGGTGCAGAGCTTTTTGAATTTTTTGAGGTTGCCATTTTCTTCATCCTTTCGGAGTATTTATATCCGTATCATCCAAGTTGTTTTTCTTATTTTCTTCAATCATACCGTAAAGGCATTCAAGCGCATCCGAAAGACTGCCGATTGAATCAATCAGCCCTTCACTGACCGCCTTTTCACCTTCCAGCACCGTTCCCACGTCAAGCACGAGTTCGCCCGTTGCAAGCATAAGTTCTCTGAATCTGTCTGCCGAAATCCGCGAATTGCCCGAAACGAATCGGACTATCCGCTCCTGCATCTGCTCAAAATAAGCAAGTGTCTGCGGCACGCCCAGAACAAGACCGTTCATTCTGACAGGATGAACCGTCATTGTTGCCGATGGAGTTATAAACGATTTATCAGCTGAAACCGCAAGAGGAACACCGATTGAGTGACCGCCGCCGAGCACAAGCGAAACCGTTGGCGTTTTCATTCCGCTGATAAGTTCCGCTATTGCCAGACCTGCTTCAATATCACCGCCGACTGTGTTGAGAATAAGCACAAGACCGTCGATGGCATTGCTTTCTTCAATTGCAACAAGCTGAGGAATAACGTGTTCATATTTTGTTGTTTTATTCTGCGCAGGCAGAATATAATGCCCCTCAATCTGACCGATAATGGTAAGACAATGGATAACGTTATCACCCTTTTTAACGGTGATTGAACCCGTTTCAATGATATTACTGATTGCTTCACTGCAACCGCTTTCACTGTTGCTGCCTGTGCAATCGGGCGAATACCACGAGGGCGATGATATATAAAAATTTTCTTTCTTGCTGTTCTTATTTTTGCTCACGGAATACATCCCTTCTTATCTGCGGTTAACACTTATAATCAGAGATAGTATTTGCTCAAAAAGCAAAATTAGACATACTCGGGCATTATTTTTAATTATAACATTACTATTATGATTTTGCAACCAAAAAACGCAATATTTTGTGTGAATCTGCATCTTTTTTTCAATAAATAGTGCCAAACAAAAAACAAGCCTCCCCACGAAGGGAAGGCTTGCGAATTCTTTTTTAATTTTAGAAAAGACCGCTGATTTTGCCTGTTTCGTCAACGTCAATCTTTTCTGCGGCAGGCACTTTGGGCAGACCGGGCATTGTCATAATATCACCTGTGAGAACAACAATGAAGCCTGCACCTGCAGAAACCTTAACGTTCTTGATTGTAACGGTAAAGTTATCGGGTGCACCGAGCTTTGTGGGGTCATCAGAGAAGCTATACTGTGTTTTTGCAACGCAGATGGGAAGATTTGCATAGCCGTTTGCGGTAAGCATATCAATCTGCTTCTTTGCGGCAGGCAGAACGCTGATGCCGTCACCGCCGTAAATCTTCTTGACAACTGCTTCAATCTTATCTTCGATTGTGCCGTCAAGCTCATATGAGAAAGTGAAATCATTGGGCTGTTCACAAAGAGCAACAACCTCTTTTGCAAGCTCTTCGCCGCCCTTGCCGCCTTCAGTCCATACGGTTGAAAGAACAACGTTTACGCCGAGTTCCTTGCACTTTTTGATGATAAGTTCAACTTCTGCATCTGTGTCTGTGGGGAAACGGTTAACCGCAACAACAGAGGGAAGCTTATAAACATTCTTAATATTTGCAACGTGGCGGAGAAGGTTGGGAATACCCTTTTCGAGAGCCTCAAGATTCTCTGCACCAAGCTCTGTTTTTGCAAGACCGCCGTGCATCTTGAGAGCTCTGATAGTTGCAACAATAACAACCGCATCGGGATTAAGTCCTGCATAGCGGCACTTGATATCAAGGAACTTCTCTGCACCGAGGTCAGCGCCGAAGCCTGCTTCTGTGATAGCATAATCGCCAAGCTTCATTGCAAGTTTTGTTGCCATAACAGAGTTACAGCCGTGAGCAATATTTGCAAAAGGTCCGCCGTGAACAAGAGCGGGTGTACCTTCAAGAGTCTGAACAAGGTTGGGCTTAAGTGCATCCTTGAGAAGTGCAGTCATTGCACCTGCAGCATTAAGCTGACCTGCGGTAACAGGCTTTTCGTCATAAGTATAACCAACAATAATTCTTGAAAGTCTTTCTTTGAGGTCTGTGATTGAAGTTGCAAGGCAAAGAACTGCCATAATTTCTGATGCAACGGTGATATCGTAACCGTCTTCTCTGGGCACACCGTTAACTCTGCCGCCGAGACCGTCGGTAACAAAACGAAGCTGTCTGTCGTTCATATCAACGCAACGCTTCCAAGTGATTCTTCTGGGGTCGATGTTGAGTGAATTGCCCTGATAAATATGGTTATCAAGCATAGCTGCAAGAAGGTTGTTTGCCGCACCGATTGCGTGGAAGTCACCTGTGAAATGAAGGTTAATATCTTCCATGGGAACAACCTGTGCATATCCGCCGCCTGCAGCACCGCCCTTAACACCGAAAACGGGACCGAGAGAAGGCTCGCGCAGAGCAACCATAACGTTTTTGCCGATTCTCTTAAGACCGTCGGCAAGACCGATTGTTGTTGTGGTTTTGCCCTCACCTGCGGGTGTGGGAGTGATTGCTGTTACAAGAATAAGCTTGCCGTCTTTTTTATCACTGTCTTTGAGAAGTGAAAGGTCAACCTTTGCTTTGTAATTGCCGTACTGCTCAAGATATTTGCCGTCAATGCCTGCAAAATCTGCGATTTCGGTAATGGGTTTCATCTGAACGGACTGAGCGATTTCGATATCAGTCATCATAATGTTCAACTTCCTTTCGATTGTCAGAATTTTCAAAGATATGCCTTTAACCGTTTCATTAAGAAACAATTAAAGGCAGTCCTGTTGCATATAACAGAACTGCCCAGACGGTCGACATAAAACAGATTTTTTGCTCCTTTGCAGTGCTCTGCTAAAACCGTCAGTCACAAAAAATCTTTTAAATTTACGAGTAAATTTTAACACAGGAAATTAATTTTGTCAAGTAAAAAGCAAACGGCATTTTATATTGTTTTGGCATTCTGAACAAAGCAACTCCGAAGAAAGCAAAACTGTTTTTTTGCAAACATAAAAATCGCAAAACCAAACAAAAATTTATTATAAAGTATTGTTTTATAGAATTTACTATGTTATACTTACTTGTCGGAAACTATTATTACGGAGGTTTTATTCATGAATTATGATGTTGCTGTTATCGGCGCAGGCGTAATCGGCTCCCTTATAGCCCGTGAGCTCAGCCGCTATAACGTTAAGGTTGCACTTGTTGAAAAATGCAACGATATGGCAATGGCTACCTCAAAAGCAAACAGTGCAATCGTGCACGCAGGCTTTGACGCAAAGCCCGGCTCGATGAAAGCAAAAATGAACGTTGAAGGAACTGCTCTTATGCCCGAGCTTTGCAAAACTCTCAGCGTTCCTTTCAAGCCTGTCGGCTCACTTGTTGTTGCCTTCTCCGATGAAGAGATGGAAACCCTCAACGAACTTCTTGAAAGAGGTAACGAAAACGGTGTTCCCGGTCTTGAAATTTATGACGTTGCAAAACTTCGCGAAGCTGAACCCCATATCAGCGAAGAAGCAAAAGGTGCTCTCTGGGCTCCCAGCGCAGGCATCGTTTGTCCCTACGAATTAACCATCGCCGCAGTTGAAAATGCAGTTGTTAACGGCGCTGAATTCATCCGCAACTTTGAAGTTAAAAAGATTGATTTTGCCGACGGTATTTTCACTCTTTCAAACGGCGAAAGCGAAATCAACACAAAATACGTTGTTAATGCCGCAGGCGTTTTCTGCGACGAAATTGCCGCTCTTATCGGTGACGATTCAATTCATACCATCCCCAGAAAGGGCGAATATATGCTCTGTGACAAATCAATCGGTCACCTTGCAAACCACACAATTTTCCAGTGCCCCTCAAAGATGGGTAAAGGTATTCTCGTTACACCCACGGTTGACGGCAACCTTCTCATCGGTCCGAGCGCACTTGACATTGAAGATAAAACAGACGTAACAACAACCGCAGGCACACTTTCAGACGTTCTTGTTGCCGCAAAACGTTCCGTTCCCTGCCTCACAACAAGAGAAGTTATCACTTCGTTTGCAGGTCTGAGAGCTCACTGCTCACGAAACGATTTTATCATTGAACCCAGTGAAAAGAACGCTCAGTTCATCAACGTTGCAGGTATTGAATCACCCGGTCTTTCATCTGCTCCCGCAATCGGTCTTTACGTTAAGGATATGCTTATCAAAGAACTCGGTTCAGAAGAAAAGGCTGATTTCAAAGCAGAAAGAGAAGAACCCGTTCGTTTCAGACATATGAGCAACGAAGAACGAAAAGCTCTTATTGAAAAGAACCCTGCTTACGGACGTATCATCTGCCGCTGCGAAACAATCACAGAGGGCGAAATTCTTGATGCAATCCACGCTCCCGCAGGTGCAAGAGACGTTGACGGCGTAAAGCGCAGAACAAGAGCAGGCATGGGTCGCTGCCAGGGCGGCTTCTGCGGTTCAAAGGTTGTTGAGCTTCTTGCCAAAGAACTCGGTGTTGAAATCAACGAAATCACCAAATGCGGCGGCAATTCAAAAATACTCTATGAGAGAACAAAGTGAGGCGGAGATTATGCTTAATTATGATATAGTTGTTATCGGCGGCGGTCCCGCAGGTATGGCCGCAGCACTCAAAGCAAAAGAATGCGGCGTTGACAGCATTCTTATTCTCGAAAGAGCCGAGACTCTCGGCGGTATTCTTGAGCAGTGCATTCACACAGGCTTCGGTCTTCACTATTTCGGCGAAGAACTTTCAGGTCCCGAATATGCCGACAGATTCATCGAGCTTGTTAACGAAAAAGAAATCGAATATAAAACAGATACAATGGCTCTTGAAATCACAGAAAACAACGTGGTTTATGCCGTAAACAAGACTGACGGTCTGCTTGAAATTCAGGCAAAAGCCGTTATACTTGCAATGGGTTGCCGCGAAAGACCCAGAGGCGCCCTCAACATTGCAGGCTCAAGAGCTTCAGGTGTTATGAGCGCAGGCACAGCACAGAAATACGTTAACATTGACGGCTATATGCCCGGCAAAAAGGTTGTTATCCTCGGCTCGGGCGACATCGGTCTTATTATGGCACGCCGTATGACGCTTGAAGGTGCAGAGGTTAAGGTTGTTTGCGAGCTTATGCCCTATTCAAGCGGTCTTACAAGAAACATCGTTCAGTGCCTTGACGATTTCAACATTCCCCTTCGCCTGAGCTGCACGGTTATCGGCATCCACGGCAAAGACAGAGTTGAAGGCGTTACAATCGCTAACGTTGACGAAAACCGCAATCCCATCCCCGGAACAGAAGAATATATCGAATGCGATACTCTTCTTCTTTCCGTTGGTCTTATTCCCGAAAACGAACTCACAAGAGCAGTCGGCATTCAGCTTGACCCCATCACAAGCGGTGCTGTTGTTGACGAAAACAGAGAAACGTCGCACAAAGGTGTTTTCGCCTGCGGAAACGTTCTTCACGTTCACGACCTTGTTGACTACGTTACTCTCGAAAGCCAGACTGCCGGCGAAGGTGCCGCAAAGTATGTTCTTGGCGGCGGTGAAGAGCCCAAATATATAACCACAAAGGGTGTCAGCGGTGTTCGTTACATCGTTCCCCAGAAGGTTAACGTTAAAAACGAAGGCGACGTTAAGCTCTATTTCAGAGTCGGTCAGGTTTACAAAAACGCAAAAACCGTTGTTAAATATAACGGTGAAGAAATTATCAGCAAAAAAAGACCCCGTCTTGCACCCGGTGAAATGGAAAGCGTTATCATCAAGAATGATATGCTCAAGAAATTTGCCGAGGGCGGCGTGATTGAAATTTCGGTGGAGGTGTGATCAAGATGCAGAAAAACATTATTTGCGTAGCTTGCCCTATGGGCTGCGGCGTTACCGTTGAACTTGATGACAACGGCTCTATTCTCTCCGTTACAGGCAACACCTGCAAAAGAGGCGATGCCTATGCAAGAACCGAAATCACCAACCCCGTAAGAAGCCTTGCAACAACCGTTAAGGTTGAGGGCGGCGTTTTCAACGTTGTTCCCTGCAAATCCGCAGGCGCATTGCCCAAGGATAAGATTTTTGAGTGCATGGAAGTTATCAACAAAGCAACTGCCAAAGCTCCCGTTAAGCTTGGCGACGTTCTTGTTGCCGATATTCTCGGCACAGGTATTGACATTGTTGCCACAAATCATTGCCCCATTAAATAATTTCAGCGGCGGAGCCATTGGCTTCGCCGTTTTTTATGTGTAAAAACGCTGAAAAACAATCCGTTTTTTATGTATAATTTTTTCAAAAAAGTTCAAATTAGGTCTTTTATTATTGAAAATAATATGCTATAATATATCGAATATAATAAGGTCAGTGCGGTCTTGATTTTGATATTGTGAAATTCAACAAAATTTCCCCTTGCAAAAACCGCATATATATGCGCCGTAACATTGACCTGTTCATTGAAATTGTGTATAATTATTCATATACGATGCATATTCGGAGGTTTTTATGAACAACAAGCACTTACTTAAGCTCATGGACCTGAGCACAGAAGAAATCAATGAGATTCTTAATCTCGCAGACCAGCTCAAATACGAAAAGAAAAACGGAATTGAGCATCACCTTCTCAAGGGCAAAACTCTCGGTATGATTTTTGCAAAGTCATCAACCAGAACAAGAGTTTCATTTGAGGTTGGTATGTATGACCTTGGCGGTCAGGCTCTTTTCCTGAGTTCTCACGATATTCAGCTCGGCAGAGGCGAACCCGTTAACGACACAGCAAGAGTTCTCTCGGGTTACCTTGACGGCATTATGATAAGAACCTTCGCTCAGAGTGACGTTGAAACACTCGCAGAGTTCGGCTCAATCCCCATCATCAACGGTCTCACAGACTATTGCCACCCCTGCCAGGTGCTTGCAGACCTTATGACAATCCGTGAAATCAAGGGTTCAATCAAAGGCAACAAGCTCTGCTACATCGGCGACGGCAACAATATGGCTAACTCACTTATCGTTGGCGGTATCAAGATGGGTATGAGCGTAAGCATCGGCTGCCCCGACGGCTATAAGCCCGACGCAGAGATTATGAAGTGGGCAAGCGAAAACGGCGATTTCACCTGCACAAGCGACGTTCTTGAAGCCGCAAAAGATGCAGACGTTCTTTATACTGACGTTTGGGCATCAATGGGTCAGGAAGCTGAAGCTGAAGAACGCAAAAAGATTTTTGCCGGCTACCAGATCAACGACAGCGTTATGGCTGTTGCAAAGAGCGACGCAATGGTTCTTCATTGTCTGCCTGCTCACCGTGAAGAAGAAATCACCGCAAAGGTTTTTGAAGCTCACGCAAAAGAAATCTTTGAAGAAGCTGAAAACAGACTCCACGCTCAGAAGGCTGTTCTTGTTAAGCTTCTCAAAGACTGATAAAGTTTATAATTTCAAGTTTAATATATAGGGAGGATTCGCAATGCCAATCAGCAAAGACATTAAAAAAGTAATGGTCATCGGCTCAGGCCCCATCGTTATCGGTCAGGCCGCAGAGTTTGACTATGCAGGCACTCAGGCTTGCCGCGTTCTTAAAGACGCAGGTCTTGACGTTGTTCTTGTTAACTCAAACCCCGCAACAATTATGACCGATAAGGCTCTCGCAGACGAAATCTATCTTGAGCCCCTTACTGCCGAAACCGTTAAAAGAATTATCGAAAAGGAACGTCCCGACAGCCTGCTTGCAGGTCTTGGCGGTCAGACAGGTCTTACAATCGCTATGCAGCTGAGCAAAGACGGCTATCTTGATAAGATGGGCGTTAAGCTCCTCGGTACAAACGCCGAAGCTATTGATAAGGCTGAAGACAGAAAGATGTTCCGTGACACAATGACCTCCATCAATCAGCCTGTTATTCCTTCCGAAATCGCAAATGATGTTGAAACAGCCGTTGAAATTGCAAATAAAATCGGCTATCCCATCATTATTCGTCCCGCATTCACACTCGGCGGTGGCGGCGGCGGTGTTGCAGAAAACGAAGAAGAACTCAGAGTTATTGCAAAAACAGGTCTTGATCTCTCCCCCATCACACAGGTTCTTGTTGAAAAATATATTTTCGGCTGGAAAGAAATTGAATTCGAAACAATGCGTGACTCTGCAGGCAACTGCATCGCAGTCTGCAGCATGGAAAACTTTGACCCCGTTGGTATCCACACGGGCGACAGCATTGTTGCAGCACCTGCACTGAGCCTTACAGACGAAGAATATGCTATGCTCCGTCAGGCTTCACTTGATATCGTTGACGCTCTCGGCATCATCGGCGGTTGTAACTGCCAGTTTGCACTTGACCCCCACAGCATGGATTATGCTGTTATCGAGGTTAACCCCAGAGTTTCACGTTCATCCGCACTTGCAAGTAAGGCAACAGGTTACCCCATTGCAAAGGTTACCGCAATGCTTGCTCTCGGCATGACTCTTGATGAAATCAAGAACGATGAAACAGGTCTTAACTGCGCAAAGTTTGAGCCCGACGTTAAATACATCGTTGTTAAGCTTCCCAAGTGGCCCTTCGATAAGTTTGTTAATGCAAGCCGCAAGCTTGGCACACAGATGAAGGCAACGGGCGAAGTTATGTCCATCGGTCCCACATTTGAGATGGCAATTATGAAGGCTGTCAGAGGTGCTGAAATTTCTCTTGACACTCTTAACGCAGAGCCCAAAACAAACGCTCCCCTTGAAGAGAGAATGAGAGAAACCGACGATATGCGTCTGTTCTCTGTTTTTGAAGCTATCAAGGGCGGTATGCCGATTGAAAAGGTTCACGAAATCACAAAGATTACAGAGTGGTTCCTTGAAAAGCTCAAGAATCTTGCTGATTTTGAAAAATCAATCGAAGGCGGCAACCTCACAGAAGAAAAATATTATCAGGGTAAGGATTACGGCTACACAGATGCAGCTCTCAAGCGTCTTTCAGGCGTTAAGGAACTGCCCGCTCACAGAGAAGCTGTTTATAAGATTGTTGATACATGCACAAACAATTTCAACACAGCCGCTCCCTATTTCTATTCAACATACGGCATCGATTGCGAGGCAAGACCTCTTATCGATGAAAAGAAAGAAAAGATTATCGTTCTCGGTTCAGGTCCCATCAGAATCGGTCAGGGTATTGAATTCGACTATTCATCAGTTCATTGCGTATGGACTCTCAAGGAACTCGGATACGAGGTTGCTATTATCAACAACAACCCCGAAACAGTTTCAACAGACTATGACACCGCTGACAGACTCTATTTTGAACCTCTTACACCCGAAGACGTTATGAACATCATCAACGTTGAAAAGCCCATCGGCGTTGTTGTTGCATTCGGCGGTCAGACCGCTATCAAGCTCACAAAGTTCCTTGATGAAAACGGCATCAGAATCCTCGGCACATCTGCTGACGGTATCGACACCGCAGAAGACAGAGAAAGATTTGACGCTCTTCTTGAGCAGTTCAACATTCTCAGACCCAAGGGAATGGGCGTTATGACAAAGCAGGAAGCTCTTAACGCTGCCGCTGAACTCGGTTATCCCGTTCTTCTCAGACCTTCATACGTTATCGGCGGTCAGAATATGACCATCGCTTACAGCGACGACGACGTTGAGAGATATATGAATATCATTCTCTCGGGCGAAATCGAAAACCCCGTTCTTGTTGATAAATACATGATGGGTACAGAACTTGAAGTTGACGTTATCTCAGACGGCACAGACGTTCTTATCCCCGGTATTATGGAACACGTTGAACGTGCAGGCGTACACTCCGGCGACTCCATCGCTGTATATCCGCCTGTAAGCCTTTCTGAATCCGTAATCAAAACCATCATTAAATACACCAACAAAATGGCACTTGGTTTGGAAGTAAAAGGTATGATTAACATTCAATACATTGTTCGTGGTAACGATGTATTTGTAATCGAAGTTAACCCCCGTTCTTCCAGAACCGTACCGTTCCTCAGTAAAGTAACCGGTATCCCCATGATTAACGTAGCAACTAAAGCTGCTATGGGCCTTACCATTAAAGAACAAGGTTACAAACCGGGCCTCAAACTGTTCCCTGACTACTATGCAGTTAAAGCTCCTGTATTCTCCTTCAACAAAATGAGTAACGTAGATATCACTCTTAGCCCGGAAATGAAATCCACCGGTGAAGTTATGGCTTGCGACTACCAATTCAGCCGTGCGCTGTACAAAGCTTGTATCGCATCCAACATCAACGTTCCTAACGAAGGTGCAATCCTCATTACCGTATCTGACCTTGATAAAGAAGAAGCAGTGGAAATTGCTAAAGGCTTTGCAGATTTGGGCTATGAAATTATGGCAACTACTGGTACCAAAGCTCACTTGGAAGCAAACGGCGTACCTGTAAGACTTGCTAATAAACTTGGCGAAGGTGTACCCACCATTATTGATGAAATCAAAGCTGGTCACATCAGCATGGTAATCAACACCACTAGCCACGGTCGTGAGTCTGAACGTGATGGCTTCAAGATTCGTCGTTCCACCGTTGAACACGCAATCGCTTGCCTCACTTCCTTGGACACCGCTCGCGAATTGCAACGTGCGATGAGCGCTATGCGTCGTCGTCGTGTAGTAAGCGTAGTTGCATTGCAAGATTTGGCTTGGGAGGACTAAGCTATGGCAAAAACAATTGCTACAGCAAAAGTTATTGGTCAAAAAGTACTGAATAGTACTATTAAAATATTAGAAGTTCACGCACCTGAAATTGCGAGTCAAGCCGTTCCCGGTCAATTCGTAAACGTACAGGTTTGCAAGAATACTGCTCCG
>JAZQYY010000015.1:0-19688 GCA_045633805.1 Acutalibacteraceae bacterium | reverse complement strand
CCATTTTGTGGCATCGTTGCCCATAAGCATATCGCGCAACGTGGGAATGAGAATAACGCCTAAAATGCCGAAGCTTTTGAGGAAGCTGTAGATTTTTGCGCGGTGTTTATCGGGTGCTTCTTCAAGAATATAGATAATCTGAATATCGTGACCCATAAAGAAGCTGATAATTGCAAAGCCGATAAGGAACATTATGTAGCTTGATGAAAGATAAATCACAAGCAGACCGAGTGCCATGCCGAGAGTTGAAAGCGCAAAAAGCGGTTTTCTGCCCCATTTGTCGGCAAGGGCTTTATAAAACGGAGTGAAGATGCCGAGCACGTATGTGAAAACACCGATGCCCGAATGGAAAGCAAGCCCGTCCTCATAGGTATAATATTTGCCCATAAAAGGGTTGTTGACAAAGAATTCGGTAATAAACGATGACTGCACCGTAACGGTGAGGTTGCTCGTTACCTCGTCAAGAATATTGACAATCGCAATCAGCACGAGCAGAATAAAGAAATATTTGCTGCCCGATGAGCGATTCCGTGTTTTTTGAAGCCTTGCAAGCTCCCGTTTCTCGTTGTTTATAATTTTTGCGGAGTTTTTCATATGTTTCACCTTGCTCAAAAAATTATTGCCTTTGTTTTTGCCGTAAATCTGTTCGCGTTTTTCAAGTATAACTATATTACCAAAAAGCATTTTGAATTGCAACACCGTATTCAACGCAAAGTAGGTTGCGGATTGAACGGAATGTTGATATAATGAACTCATAAATCCAAAGGAGAAAATTATGGATAACTATATAACAGGCGCAACAATAAAGCGTCTTCGTGAATCAAAAGGATTGACCCAGCTTCAGCTTGCAGAAGAAATCGGTGTGAGCAGCAAAGCCGTTTCAAAATGGGAAACCGCAAAAGGCTTGCCCGATATAACCTTGCTTGAATCTCTCTCAAAAGCCCTCGGTGTTTCGGTTGCGGAACTGATGTCGGGCGACACAGTTATCAACAAAAACGTTTCGGCAAACATTCTGCGCTCAAAGTTTTATGTTTGCCCTGTATGCGGCAACATCATCCGCACAACGGGCGATGCGGTTATCAGCTGCTGCGGCATTTCTCTGCCGCCGCTTGAAGCGGAAGAAATTGATGCCGACCACGAAATAACCGTTGAAAAGGTTGAGGATGAGCATTATATAACCGTCAGTCACGATATGACAAAAACGCATTTTATTTCGTTCATTGCTTATCTAACAACCGACAGGGTGCAGTTTGTGAAATTCTATCCCGAGAGTGATGCGCAAACGCGTTTTCAGCTTCGCGGCAGAGGATATATTTATCTTTATTGCAACAAGCACGGTCTGATGAAAAAGAAAATATAGCAGCAAAAGCCGCCTTTGTGGCGGCTTGATGTTTTTGGGCGGGTGTGATATACTGAAATCGTAACTTTTAAACGGAGGAGAAAATATGAAATACGATATAGCCGCATTTATCTGGCCTTCATATACGGGTGATGAGCCCCGTACACGCATTTTCTGGCCTGAAGGCTACGGCGAATGGCAAACTGTAAAAGCAATGACCAACAAGGGCTATGAGGGTTGCCGCTGGCCCCGAATTCCCACTTGGGGATACGTTAACGAAGCCGACAGCAGGGTTATGGAAATGCAGATTGACTGCGCTGTTTCTTATGGTGTTAACGTTTTTATCTATGACTGGTATTGGTATGATAACCGCCCGTTTCTTGAAAACTGCCTTAACGACGGTTTCCTCAAAGCAAAAAACAATACGGATATGAAATTCTGCCTGATGTGGGCAAACCACAATGCAACTCACCTGTGGGATAAACGCAATTCGGATAAAGACCTTGAAACAGTTATCTGGAGCGGTGTGGTTACGCCCGAGATTTTTTCGGATATCTGTGACAGAACAATTGAGAAATATTTCAAAAAAGAAAACTATTATTGCATTGACGGATGTCCCGTCTATATGATTTTTGATATCGATAACCTCATTCGTTCTTTCGGCACAAGTGATAAATGCAAGCAGGCTATTGCCGAATTCAAAAGAAAAACAGTTGAGGCGGGATTTAAGGGCCTGCATTTTCAGTTTGTTCATTGGCGCAACCGTGTTTTCAATTGGCTTGATGATTCCGACCCTATGAAAGGTGTGCGCTCCGCAGAGATGTATGATTATCTCGGTGCGGATTCCGTGACCAACTATAACTGGGGCGGCTCAACCGATTTTGACGGTGATTTTAATGAAGTTGCCGACAGTTATATTGCCGAAATTGAAAAAGAATCAGAAAACCTCAACGTACCTTATTACCCCAACATTTCCGTCGGCTGGGATAACAACGTCAGATTTTATGATTTTATGCCGGGTGTGGTTGTTAACAATACGCCCGAAAACTTTAAGGCGGCTTGCGAAAAAGTCAAAAAGTTTGCCGACGATTCGATGAAAAAGGGCGTTATGAAAGCACCGTTTATTACCGTTAACAGCTGGAACGAATGGACGGAAACAAGCTATCTCCAGCCCGACGACCTCTATGGCTACGGATATCTGGAAGCAATAAAAGAGGTTTTTGGTGAGAAATAAATAAAAGCCGCCCACGGGCGGCTTTTTCTTTATCTTTTCGCGAGGTATTTCAACCTGGTCTTTATATATCTGAATGCCGAGCAAATACCGTAAAATAATTTGTTGTCAAATAAGCGGTAAGTCTTTTTGTCATCGTATGCAAGGTTGAAAATTATTGTTTGCCACAGATACAGTCCTTCTTCGAAAACTTTTCTTGAAGAGAAATGTATGAGAGCGCATTCGGTGAATTCTTTGCCGTTTTTATCGGTAACGTCCAGATTGCCGTCAACGGCAGATATATTGTTTATTTGGTATTTGGAGGGCAATGAAATACATTTGCCGTATTTGGGTTGTGAATTGCAAACAAAACCGTTCAATGCCATGGCGATATTAAATATCGGGTCATCGCGAAGGGCATCGTTGCACCATATAAAAGGATATTTTTTCAAGAATGTGTCTGCAGAAAGTTTTTCTGCAATCGAAAGACAGTCTTCATACATTTTCAGGCAACCGGCACCTTTTCTGATATAAAAATATCCCGGGTTAAAAAGAGGAGCATCGCCGATTGCTTTTAAATCGGGCACGAGTTCATAAAGCCTTTGTTTTTCTTCATCAGATTTAAACCAACAGTCGATTCCGCCGTTGTTCCAGCCGAAACACGAAAAATCGCTTTCACCTGCGAGCAAGTCCCAGAAAAAGTCAAGGTTACGGTATATCAGACAGTCAGGCTCGATAAAAAACGATTCATCATAAGGTGCGTTGACAAGAAGAGAAAATTTATCTCTGTAGTTACCGTTAGCTTTTTCAAGAATTATAACGTCATCAAACTGAGTTGTTATTTCGTTGTGTTTATCACAAACGATAGCCATTTTAGCCTCGGGGTTATGAAGCCTGAATGATTTGAGCATATTGAGCGCCATTTTATAATATTTTATGTTGCCTGTTGCAAGAGTTACAAAACCGCGTGTCATAATATCACCTGAAAAAGTTTATCATTTTGTAATAAAAAAATGTACATTATTGTTTGAATTCTTATAAGATGTTTTGTGATTTATACCAACGAACTTAAGTGCGTTTTTAGTTGTTATTTTAATAATATCATAAACAAAAGAAAAAATCAAACATCTTTATCTTGCGTATTTCAACACGTGGTGGTATTATATAGTTAAAAATTTAAGGAGCATTTTTATGAAAAAATACGAAATTGGATTTACTGTCGGAGTTTTTGATTTGTTTCATATCGGTCATTTGAATCTTTTTGAAAGTTGCAAAGAAAAATGCTCACATTTAATCGTTGCAGTATGTGACGATAATTATGTTAGAAATATAAAACACAAAGAACCGATTTTTCCTTTGGATGAAAGAGTAAGAATCTTAAAATCTCTCAAATGTGTAGATGAAGTTGTTGTTGTTTCATTTGAAGAGGTGGATGATAAAATGTTAGCATGGAGTAAATTTAAGTTTGATGTTTTGTTTTCAGGTGATGACTGGAAGGGCTCCGAAAGATACAATAAAACAGAAAAACAATTTGCAGATGTCGGAGTTTCAATAGAGTATCTCCCTTACACGAAAGGTGTATCAACAACCGATATTAAAAGCAAAATTATAAATTTCGGAGGTTAATTGCTGTGGCAGATTTTGACATCAAAGAATTACAAAGCGTTGAACTTGAAATTTTGTTGGAAGTTGACAGGATATGCAAAAAACACAACATAAAATATTTTCTTGTTTCTGGAACTTTGCTTGGTGCAATAAGACACAAAGGCTTTATTCCATGGGATGATGACATTGATATTTGTATGCCAATTAAGGACTATAGAAGGTTCTGCAAAATATCATCCAAAGAGCTTGATGATAAATATTTTTTACAAAATTTTAAAACAGATAAGACTTCTATTTGGTTTTCTAAAGTAAGAAAAAATAATACAACTGCTATTGAAACAAAACACGAGAATAAACTGCATCACCAAGGCGTATGGATTGACATTTTCCCTTTGATAGGAGTTAAAAACAACAAAAGACAAATAAAGGCACTTAACCAAAAAGCGAAATTTGCCAAAAAAATATTAGCTAAAAAAATCGGTCTGATGGAAGATACAGGCAACAAAATGTTGTACATAATTGCAAACAAATTGATACCTTTAAGTGTGTGCAGAAAAATTACCGAGCTTATATTCAAACAAATTTTCAGAGATAACTCTAAATATACATATTGTTATTATTTATGGGCAAGTCCAACAATTACCGCAAGATTTACATCAGATATATTTGAAGAGGTTTCGATGGTAGAGTTTGAAAAAAAGCTTTTCCCCGCTCCCAGAAAATGGCATGAATATTTAACTTGTGTGTATGGCGATTATATGACACCTCCACCACCCGAAAAAAGAAACGGTGGTTGTCACACTTTGTCAATTGTTGATGTTAACAAAGATTATTCCCATTATACAACCTCAAAAAGAAAATAAAGCTTTAGCAAGAGGCAAGCGATGTTGTTTTGCTTCTTGCTTTTGTTTTACATTCTATTACCTTGTTTCATCAACATTATTTATATAGTCCAACAATTATAAAATCACCTCCTTACGCTGATAGATGCAGGTCTGCAAGGACCCATTATTCTGTAACATAGCTGATGATTTGTATATTTAACCAAAAATAACGCATAAATCTTGTTATATAATTATATTGAGTTTTTTCGGTTATTTGGTAAAATAATCTTATTACCTAACAAAGGAGATATTCACAATGAAACTTAAGAGAGTATTATGCGTTTTTCTTGCTCTTGCAATGATGCTTTCAATCCCTGCTTATGCGGATAACGAAGGCTACGTGCCCGATTATGACACCGAAACCCCTGTTATTATCGTTCACGGCATGAGCCAGAACAACACTTATCTTGTTGATGAAAACGGCGAATGGGTGCCTGACGAAACAGGCTACGTTACAGGTTGGCCGCTTGAAATTGACGTTATGCCTCTTGTTAAAAGAGCTCTGCCCAATATGCTTCTTTCAATTATGTTCAGAAAAGACGTTGGTCTGACCGACGCTATGTATGAGGGCACATATAACGCTCTGAGCCTTATCGAAAAAGATAACGAAGGCAAATATATCAACAACATTGAAGTTCCCTGTTATGAAATGCCCATGAGCGAGCTTCCCGAAGACGTTAAGGAAGAATATTACACCTTCCTTCCCATTCAGGAACTCAGCGAAATTGTCGGTGAAGATGACGTTTACTATTTCGGCTATGACTCACTCGGTGACGTTATGCACGAAACAGAAAAGCTTCATCACTATATTCACGATGTTGTGCTTCCCAAGTCACCCAACGGTCAGATTAAACTCTGCCACATCAGCCTTGGCGGCACAATCGCAATCAACTATCTTGAAACATATCCCGAAGATTATGAGCTTATCAAGAAGATGGTTTTCGTTATCCCCGCTATTGACGGCTCGGATATCATCGGCGACCTTTTCACAGGCAATCTGAGCGTTTTCTATGACGATAACACTCTTTACGAAGATCTTCTTGTTACTCTTCTCGGCGAAACACCTCTTGCATATCTTCTCAATATGGTTCTTCGCATTCTGCCGAGCGACGTTCTCAAATCAGCTCTCGGCGGTCTTGCAAACGGTCTTGTTGACATTGCGGCTGTTCGCTCAACAATGCTCTGGGCTCTTTGCCCCGATGCATACTACGAAGAAGCAAAGTCAATCTGGCTTGAGGATAACGAAGAGCTTTCGGGCATTCTTGAAGACGTAGAATACTTCATGAATGCGAGAGCAAACTTTGAAGAAAACCTCTTTGCGCTTCGTGACACAGGCTGTGAAATCTTTAACCTTGCTTGCTATGACGTTAACCTTTTCCCCCTGTGCAAAGAATACAGAACAAAGAACGCTGACCGTGTTATCCACGCTGAATCACCCGCAATGGGCGCAACATTTGCAAATCTCGGTGAAACTCTCGGCGATGATTACAAAGCAGCAGGCACATACTGCAACAATCCCGCTCATAACCACCTTTCACCCGACGGAGTTGTTGACGCAACAACAGGTCTTCTTCCCTGCACAACCTGGTATTTCAAGGCACAGGCTCACGAGCAGCTTCCTGAAAACGACGTTGCTCTCGGTCTTGCAATCAGAGCAATGACCGATAACAATATGAAGGACGTTTATTCCAACCCTGCATATCCTCAGTTCAACGAAGGCAGACTTACCTATAATGCACGCGACAATATCGAGGCTTGGAATGAAGCTGATAAGAGCGCTCTCAGCGCAGAGCAGATTGCCGAGATAGAAGCCGCAGTTGCAAAGATTGAAGAACTTCTTGGTGAAACAATCGTTGACCAGGCCGCTTGGAAGGCTGCCGATGAAAAGCTTGAAAAGGCACTTGCCGCAGCAGGCGTGATTGAAGACGAAGCTCCCACAGCTATCGAAAACATTCTCACGTTTATTCTCAAAACTGCTAACCGTGCGGTTAACAAAGCATACGGACAATAAAAAATCAAAGGGCAGACTTTCGGGTCTGCCCTTTTTATTTTAGGTTATATCACAATATTTACCGATGATGAAAAACAGTTGCGGCGAGGCTTGCTTCACTCCGTTTGCACTGATGTTTTCAAGCTTAACCTGCACGGTGTTTGTGTTGCTGTTTGTGCCTGCTATTTTCGGCTTCATATATGAGGTGTAAGAAACGTTTCTGAAAACAACGTTTTTGATTTCAAAATTCTCGGCTTCTTCATCATAAATCTTAACAAGAATGGGTCTGCCTTCGTCGCGGAAAATTTCAATGTTTTCAAAAAGCACCTCCGTTATCACTTTCTTTTTGTGATAACAAAAGCATATCACAACCGCGCAGAAATCTCAATATTGTATGAAAAAGGGCAGTAAAAAGCGTTCGCTTTTTACTGCCCGAAACAATTTGAAATTTTACATTGTGCCGAAAACAAACTTGCAAGCGAAAAGAATTGCAATTATTGTAACTGCGATATCCTTTTTGCTGAATTTGCCTGTGAATAAGGTGATAAGAACATAAGCCATTGAGCCGATGCCGATGCCGTTTGCGATTGAATAAGTGAGAGGCATCATAACAAGTGTGAGGAATGCGGGAACTGCACTTCTCATATCTTCCATATCAACCTTTGAGAAGTTCTTGAGCATCAGAACGCCAACAAAGATAAGGGCGGGAGCTGTTGCTGCAGAGGGGATAATGCTTGCCAAGGGTGAAAGGAAAAGGCAAGCTGCAAAGCAGAGTGATGTGATAACACTTGCAAAGCCTGTTCTGCCGCCTGCGGCAACGCCTGATGCGCATTCAACGAAGGTTGTAACTGTTGATGTGCCGCAAACCGAACCTGCAACAGTTGCAACGGAGTCGCAAGTCATAGCCTTGTCAATGTCGATGGGGTCGCCGTTTTCATCAAGCATATTTGCTTCTGATGCAGCACCGTAAAGAGTGCCGATTGTGTCAAACATATCAACAAGGCAGAATGTAACGATAAGCATAATTACTGAGAAAATGCTGCCGATAAATTCGCCGCCGAAAGCGTTTTTCCAGGATTCAGCCTTGAATACGCCTGTGATGCCGATTTCTGCAAAATCCTTGAAGGGCTGTGCAACTGAGCCCATATCAAAGTTGGGAAGCTGCCATGTTGCAAGGTAATAAATAACTGTTGTTGCAAGAATGCCGAGAAGAACGGCACCCTTAACCTTAAGCTTGGTGAGAATTGCAATAATAACAAAGCCGAGAAGAGCAACAACTGCGGGAGCAACGCTTTCCCAAGAAACGCCGTTAAGCTTTACAAACTGAACCAGAGTGTACTGGTTAGCCTGAATAATGCCAACGTTCTGGAAGCCAATAAAGGCAATGAACAAGCCGATACCTGCGGGGATAGCCTTTTTGATGCATTCGGGCATTGCTTTTGCAATGTAGCTGCGGGCACCTGTGATTGAAAGAATCAGGAAAATAAGGCCGGAAACAAGAATGATAACAAGACCTGCCTGATAACCTTTGATAACGTCGTTGCCTGCAACAATCTGCGGAAGAACGAACGAGGTGAAGAAGAATGAGTTAAGACCCATTCCGCAAGCCTGTGCGTAGGGGAGGTTTGCGTAAATCGCATAGAGCATGGTGCCGATTACGGCGGCAACGATTGATGCAATGTAAACTGCATTCCAGATTGTGCCTGCACCGGGAACGTCGAAACTGAAACCGATAATCTGGTTGGGGTTAACAACGATAATGTATGCCATAGCAAAGAACGTTGTAAGACCTGCGATGATTTCGGTTTTCAGGTTTGAGCCACGCTCAGAAATTTTGAAAAACTTGTCCATAATTTCGCTCCTTTTTTATTAATTTTTCAAGCAATTTTATTTTAACAAAAAGCGCGTTTTTTTGCAACAGTTTTTTGATGAAGACCAAAAAATAAATCTTTGCCGTTATTCGGCAGGGGCGGGGAAGAAACTGCAATTTTGCGGTGGAAATTTCAGACTTTATATGGTATGATAATAACAGCACTTAATATCGGGGAGGTTCCCATGAATATTTTACAAACAATTATTTCTTATCTTGCAATAGCGTCGGCTTTTATTTCATCTTGCTTTTCGTGGGGGACAACAGAATTGATACCTTTTAAAAATAACTATGAGATTCCCGAAAGCATCCCTGAATATACCGTGATTTCTGCCGAAGAAAAAACCGATTGGCAGGCAAAGTGGATTTGGGACAAGGATAACCTTGACAAAGAAAACGTCTGGATGTGCTTTAACAAAACGGTAAGTCTTAATGACGTTCCCGAGAAACTTATTGCCCATATTTCGGCAGACTCGAAATATTGGCTTTATATCAATGGCGAAACCGTTGTTTTTGAAGGCAGTGTAAAACGCGGCGCAGATGAAAACAGCGGATATTATGACAGCGTTGATATTGCGCCGTATCTCAAAGAGGGCGGAAACTCGATTTGTGCTTTGGTATGGTATTGGGATGATGAAACGAGTTATTCCTATAAATCAAGCGGTCAGGGCGGATTCATTTTTGAAGCGGTCTGCGAAAACATCAGTGTGATTTCGGATAAAAGCTGGAAAGTTAAAAGAAACAGCGCATATATTGACAGCGCACTTTATCCGCCTAACTACAGATTGCCCGAATACAGCGTTTATTACGATGCAAGAAAAGAGCTTGGCGATTGGGTAAACGGAGCTTATGATTTTTCGGCTTGGGAAAACGCAACCGAATATGCCGTTGGCGGCGAGGGTGTTTACGGCGAGCTTTATTCCCGAGGGATTCCTTTTCTGAAGGATTACGGTCTTAAAGATTATGAGAACTCGGCAGACTACGAAAACTATGCCGTAAGCAATCTTCTCGGTGAGGAAATCACCGTTGATATTCCTTATAACGCACAGCTTACTCCTTATCTTAAAATTATTGCGCCTGCAGGCAAAAAAATCCGCATAACAACAGAAAACACCTTGATCGGTGCGGTTTCAACAACCTATATCACCAAAGAGGGCGAGCAGGAATTTGAAGCCTTGGGTTGGTTTAACGGCGAACATATTACATATAAAATACCGCACGGAGTTACGGTTGTTTCTCTTAAATACCGTGAAACGGGTTATAACAGCGAATTTTGCGGCAATTTTGTGTGCGACGATGAATTTATGAATTCTCTCTGGCAAAAATCATTGCGCACTCTTTACGTTACAATGCGCGATAACTTTATGGATTGCCCCGACAGAGAAAGAGCTCAATGGTGGGGCGACGTTACTAGCGAAATGATAATGACGATGTATTCGATGGACAGCAATGCTTATCTGCTGTATCAGAAGGGTACGAATGCAATGCTTTCTCACGTTGACGAATCAAAGGTACTTCAGACCGTTGTGCCGATAAACGGAGATTATTTTGAGCTTCCCGTTCAGCAGCTTGCAGGTATCGTCGGCTTCCTTACTTATTATGAATATACGGGCGACAAGGCTTTTCTTGAAAGTGTTTATGATGCATCGCTTGATTATCTTAAGCTTTGGGAAATCGGTGAAAACAACCTTGTTGTTCACCGTGCAGGCTCGTGGGATTGGGCTGACTGGGGCAGCAAGGCTGATATGACGGCTATTGAAAATGCCTGGGTTTATTATGCGCTTTCCGCAACGGAAGAGATGGCAACGGTTCTCGGCAGAGCGGATGATATTCCGTTTATCACAGAGAGAAAAGCAACAATCGCTGAAGGATACAAGGCTCTCTGGACAGAGAACGGCTTCAGGAGCAAAAACGTGAGAAAGCCCGATGACAGAGCAAATGCGCTTGCGGTTCTTGCAGGTCTTGCAGAAGAAGAGCAGTATGCCGTAATCACCGACGTGCTCAAAACAACAATGAATTCAAGCCCTTATATGGAGTATTACGTTCTTGAGGCTCTTTGTGCAATGGGCGAATATGAGGCGGCAAACGACAGAATCAAAGAAAGATATGAGGGGATGATGCACGAGGATTATTCGACCCTTTGGGAATTCTGGGATTCGTGGCGCGGCACAAAGAATCACGCATGGAGCGGCGGCCCGCTTGTTATAATGAGCAAGCATTTTGCAGGCATTGCACCGCTTGAAGCAGGCTATGAAAAGGTTAAAATCGAGCCTCAATATAATCTTTCAGACAGTATGAGCTGCACCGTTCCGAGCGTTAAAGGTTTAATCACTCTGGAATATGAAAAAACGGCTGACGGATATGCGGTCAACGTTATTCTTCCGCAGGGTATGGAAGCGGTTTTATATGCTCCGAAGGATGCGGTTGTGAGCATCAATTCACAGGTTTATTACCAAAACGGCGAATATGTAAACGGCGGAGAAGTCGGTGTTGAGATTGTTGAGGTAACAATCGATAAATGATTAAAGGAGATTTTGAGATGAAGAAACTTACAGATACGTTTGAGCTTTATAACGGTGTCAAAGTGCCTTGTGTTGGTTACGGCACTTATCTTGCACCTAACGGCGAAATCACAAAAAATTCGGTTATCGAAGCAATAAACGCAGGCTACCGCCACGTTGACACCGCTTTTGCTTACGGCAACGAAACCTCCGTTGGCGAAGGCATCAGAGCAACAGGTGTCAGCAGAGATGAGATTTTTGTTACAACAAAGCATTGGGTTACAATGCGCGGATATGAAAAAGCAACCGAAGCAATTGATATTTCGCTTAAAAATCTCGGCCTTGATTATCTTGACCTTTACCTTATCCATTGGCCCTGCGTTGAAAAGGTTTCTCCCGATTGGAAGGAAATTAACGCAGGCACTTGGAAGGCTTTTGAGGATGCTTATAAAAACGGCAAAATCCGGGCAATCGGTGTTTCAAACTTCATGCAGAAGCATTATGACGCTCTGGTTGAACGCTGCGAAATCAAACCTATGGTTAACCAGATTGAGTTCCACCCGGGCTACACACAGCCCGAAACCGTTGAATATTCGCAGGCGAACGGAATGCTTGTTCAGGCATTCAGTCCTCTTGGCTGCGGAACAGTTCTCGGTGACGAAACGCTTGCCGCCATTGCAAAGAAATATAACAGAACCGTGGCACAGATTTGTCTCAGATTTGTTCTTCAGTCGGGTCTTAACGTGCTCACAAAATCGGTTACCCCTGCAAGAATCGTTGAAAACGCACAGATTTTTGATTTTGAACTTTCTGCAGAAGATATGGCGGTTATCAATGCGATGCCCGAACTCGGCTTCACAGGTTGGCTTCCCGAAAATGCTCCTGCGGATGCGATTGTATAAATTGATATGAATATTATTGAAATAACAGATTTTCTTGCACCCGAGCTTGACGTTTATGCTCGGTTAAGCGAGGTTCAGCTTCTGAACAGAGAGTTTCCCGATAAGGGCTTGTTTATAGCGGAAAGCCCGAAGGTTATTGAGCGCGCTCTTGATGCGGGCTATGAACCCGTTTCGTGTCTTATGGAGAAAAGACATATCGAGGGTGAGGGCAAGCAGATTCTTGAGAGGATAAAAGACGTTCCTGTTTTTTGTGCGGAATTTGACGTTCTCACGCAGTTGACGGGCTTCAAGCTCACAAGAGGTATGCTTTGCGCAATGAAAAGAAAACCTCTGACTGCCATAAAAGAAATATGCGAAAACAAAAAGAGAATAGTTATACTTGACAGGGTGATGAACCCGACCAACGTAGGTGCAATAATCCGTTCGGCGGCGGCACTCGGAATGGATGCGGTGCTTCTCACTCCCGGTTGCTCCGACCCGCTTTACAGACGCGCCGCAAGAGTCAGCATGGGCACGGTGTTCCAGATTGAGTGGACGTTCTTGCCGGAAGAAAGCCTTGACGAAATAAAGGCTCTCGGCTTCAAAACGGTGGCAATGGCACTCAAGGATAATTCGCTTTCCATCGGCGACCCTCGCCTTGCACAGGAGGACAAACTTGCCGTTATTATGGGAACGGAGGGCGACGGACTTTCTGACCAGACCATAGCCGATTGCGATTTCACCGTTAAAATACCGATGTATCACGGTGTTGATTCGCTTAACGTTGCCGCCGCGTCCGCAGTTGCGTTTTATCAGCTTGGCAATAAGCAGAACAATATCTGATGATGGAGCAAACAAAAAATGAGATATATTTCATTTTTAATATTGTTTAAATGATTAAACAGTGTTAGAATACGATTATTAAAAATAACGGAGGTTATTTGTTATGGAAAAGAAACTTAAAATCGGCGTTTTCGGTGCAAGAAGAGGTCGCGGCCTTGCACAGGGTCTTACCCTCACCGACAAAGCATATATCAGCGCAGTTTGCGATTATGATGAATCAACTTATGAAAACATCAAGCCGTTTTGCTGCGAAGAAACAAAGTATTATAAAGACTTTGATGAGTTTATCGACAGCGGTATGGATGCGGTTGTTCTCACAAACTTCTTCCATCAGCACGCTAAATATGCCATCATCGCTCTTGAAAAGGGAATTCACGTTCTGAGCGAAACAATGCCTGCCGTTACAATGGCTGAGTGTGTTGCAATCTGCCGCGCAAGCGAAAAGAGCGGTGCAATCTATATGCTCGCTGAAAACTACGCTTACTTTGCAGTTATCAGCAAGCTCACCGAAATCTATCAGAGCGGAACTCTCGGCGAAGCTCTTTATTGCGAGGGTGAATACGTTCACCCCATGAGCCACGAGGAATACGTTCACTATACACCCACAACAACCCATTGGCGCGCACAGATGCCCTCGGGCTTCTATCTGAGCCATTCCTTTGCTCCTCTTATGAGAGTTACAAACGATATTCCCGTTTCGGTTAATGCAAGAAGCATTTACACCGACGGTATGCGTCAGGAGCGTGAGGGCGAGCCCATCAAAGACGTTGCATCAATTATGCTCTGCACAATGAGCAGAGGTGCCGTTGCAAGAATCACAGGTTGGGCTAAATTCGGCGGTCACGGCAACTGGTACAGATTTGCCTGCGCAAAGGGCAGCGCAGAAACCGTCAGAGGTGACGGCGGTAAAATCAGAATTGTATATAACGATTGGGAAGTGCCCGAAGGTGTTGAGCCCGAAAAGGTTTCAACCGTCGGTTATCCGTTTGATAAAGATAAGGCAAGACAGTGCGGTCACTCGGGCGGCGACTACTACGTTGGTCACGAATTTATCAGCTGCATTCTCGAAGGCAGACAGCCTTATTTCAATGCTTACCGCTCATGCGCAATGTCGGCTGTTGCAATCCTCGGTTGGAGAAGCAGCCTTCATAACGGCGCTGAATATAAAATCCCAGATTTCTCAAAAGAAGAAGAAAGAAAGATTTATGAAAACGATAATCTTTCACCCTTCCCCGATGAGAACGGTGTTGCAAACTATCCGTGCACAAAATATGATGCGGATAAATACGATATCTGATTGAAACGGTAAATAAAAATTTGTCGCAAGGAGATTTTTGGTATGAGCAACTATTTCAAATTTGACCCTGCGGTTTTTGCGGTTGATAAATATTATAAGATTATGATGCCGTGCGAAAAATCCTGCCTTTTCTTCGTTAAGGTCGGCGATAAATTTTATTATGACGAATCAAACGGCATTATGTGCTCGAGAAACAAGATACACAAGGTTGAAGTTCCTGCCGAAGAGCTTGATAAAGCAAAGGAATATACCGTTTGCATCCGTCCCCTTATCATCAGAAAAGCGTATTTTTCAAAAACGAGAAAAGTTGTTGAAAAAACGTATAAATTTTATCCCATCCCCGAAAACAATATCAGAGCTTATCACATCGCTGATGCCCACAACAACGTTGAGGAGCCGATAAAAGCCGCCGAAACGTTCGGCAACATTGATTTTCTGATTCTGAACGGTGACGTTATCGAGGACAGCAGCAACCCGACAAAGTTTATGAACATATATGAAATTTGTTCACGCTTGACAAAGGGTGAAAAGCCGTCTGTCTTTTCAAGGGGCAACCACGATTTAAGGGGTAATTTTGCCGAGAAGTTTGCAGACTACACACCCACCTATCAGGGCAACACGTATTACAGCTTCCGCCTCGGCAACATCTGGGGTGTCCTGCTTGACTGCGGCGAAGATAAAAACGATGACCACCCCGAATACGGCTTCACCGTTGCCTGCCACGCTTTCAGAGAGCGTCAGACAGAATTTCTTAAAAAGATAATTGAAAACAAAGAAAACGAATATGAGGCGGACGGAGTTAAGCACAAGATTGTTATTTCTCATAACGCTTTCGTTCACAGGTATCAGCCCCCGTTTGATATTGAGCAGGATATTTTTGCTCAATGGTCAGAGCTTCTCAGAGAAAACGTGAAGCCTGAAGTTATGATTTGCGGTCACGCACACGAGCTTAACGTTTATTACCCCGAAAACAGTGAGTGGAATACAAACGGCAGCATTTGTCCCGTTGTAATAGGCAGCACGGTTGAAAAGAAAGAGCCTGTTTATTTTGCGGGTTGCGGATATGTTTTCAATGATGAAAATATCGAAGTCGTTTTCACAGACAGCAACGGCGAAACTGTAAAAAAAGAACAGTTGAATTTGGCGGAGTAACAACTATGCTGACAAAAGACGTACTTGATTATATTGATAAGCATAAATTGTGTGCTGACTGCATATTTGCCAATTGGAAAGAGTTCTTGGAATTGCTATATTCACAAGGTGGCTGTGTGGAAGCGATTTTGTGGTTTGAATATGTTCGCATTGATGAACAAATAAATTCACTCGGTGGCGGAGGATATAAAGATACCGCTAACCCTGAATATATGTATGCAGAAACACATATTTATGAAAATAATGTAAAAAACAAATCGTTGTTGGAAGTTAAAGAATATATAGAATCCGTAATCGCATCTTATCCGCAAAATAAACTTATACCCTCGTTCTTTATCGCAGAATGACAAATTTAGTTTTGTCTTAATAAATACTCAAGGGAACAAACCGTACTTTTCAGTCGGTTTGTTCCCTGTTTTGTTACAAACAAACGCAAAATCCCCTTGGATTGCTCCAAGGGGATTCGTTTAGTCAAAGTACCTCGTGTAACGAATTACACTTCTCTCATTAAATTACATTTCTTTGATAGCTGCCTGCGTCTCCGAAAGGAGTGGTTGGGAGGTGTCCCCCAACCGTTGATACAGAGCTGTTTTGGCGCCTTCTGCCCTCAGTTTTCAGGTGAAGCGGGTCGTTCGGGTCGCCGTCAAATCTCAGGTACCAATCAAAGCCGTCTTTCTTTGCCACAATCTTCTCAACAAAGGCTTCAATTATGCTTTCGGGTATGTCGTTTTCATCGGGATTTGTGTATTGCACAAGGGCATATTGAAGCACCGTCAGCTTTTCTTTGTAGTCCACAATTTCAGGCTCGTCGTTCTGCTTATCTTCAAGCTCTTCAATCTCGTCACTCAGCTTTCTTATTTCGGCTCTGAGCTCCGATGTTTTTTGGGTGAACGAGTCCTTATCAATATCACCCTCCGCCCTCATTTCGATATAGTTATCAAGCTTTCGGTTGTGCTTTGCGAGCTGACGTTTCTTCTGCTCGATAATTTCTTCGTAATCAACTGTTTCGCCCGTGTCGCCGATGTGTGCTTCGAGCATCGAGTTGGCAAGTGCCAGAACCTTGTCCCTTTGCATAAGATAGTTTCGGAAGATGTGATTTGCCATCAACTGCAGCTTCCATTCGGGTATCATCGGGGTACGGCAGATACCCTCAAGCGGCAGACCCTTCCTTTTTCTGCTTTCATAAGAGCCAGTCCGCACGGAATCGTAGCACTGATAACCGATGTTCGACTGTGTTGCCGTTCTGTACCAGTTCCTTGTGTTGAACTTGTGACCGCATTCGCATATGAGCAGCTTACCCCATACGGTAGTTCTCGGTCGTCTGCCAATCATTAAACTTCTTTTCTTTGCGTTCATTTTGCATTGAGCTGTTTTGCTTGCCATAATTGCTCGCACCCTTTCGTAATCTTCTACCGATACAATCGGCTCGTGTCTGCCCTTAACCTGCACAAGGTCGATTTCACCGTAGTTTTTGACCTTTTTCTGTGTCAGGTAATCGGGCGTATATTCCTTGTGATAAGTGATGATACCGCAGTAAAACGAGTTCTTCAGAACGTTGGATATGACCGTTTCATACCACCTGCTTTTACCCGTTGCGGTTTTGTAGCCTCTGCGTTCAAGCTCATTCTTTATCTGCATAAGTCCGTGACCTTCAAGATACATTTCATAAATCAGCTTTACCGTTTCAGCCTGCACGGGGTCGATGAAAAAGTCCACGTGCTTTTTGTTGTTTTCAAGCAGCTTTTCAACTCGCCTATAGCCGAGAATAGTACCGTTACCGTAGAACACACCGTTCTCCATTGATGTCTGCTGACCGCTTTTAACTCTCACCGATGTTTTTCGGCTTTCGTCCTGCGCAAGGGTTGCCATAATCGTCAGTCGCAATTCGCCGTCACCGTCAAAGGTTTTGATGTTATCGTTTATGAAGAAAACCTCAACGCCCATCGCCTTAAGTTCACGGGTGTACTGCAGGGTATCAACCGTGTTACGGGCAAAACGTGAAACCTCACGGGTGATAATCAAATCGAACTTCTTTTTCTTGGCATCCCTTATCATTTTCATAAACTGCGGTCTTTTTTCGGCGGATGTGCCCGTGATACCCTCGTCAATATACCTGTCAACGAGCTCCCATTCGGGTCTTGCCTTAAGAATCGGCTCATACCAATCAAGCTGATTTTCAAGTGCCGACAGCTGCTCTTTGTGGTCTGTGGAAACTCGGGCATAGATTACTACCCGTCGTTTTCCGAAATCTGAATTTATCATATTGTGTCCTCCTTTGTCTGATTGTGATTTCCTTTGATGAACTTGCTTTCGTCCACAATATCCGCATAGTCTTTCAGAATATTGTGAAACATATATTCCGGTATTTTGCCGTCCCTGAATAAATGTTCAATAAGCTTCAAAGCCGCAAAACAGTATTCGGGGTCATCGCGTATTTTATTGATATCAATATTACTCATTACAAACCTCCTTTACAAATGTGCGGATTATCTCGCACCCTTGTCCTTTCCTCTGTCCAAGTGTTTTTGATAGTAAACAATGGCTTTGATGATGAAATCCTCAACCTGACTCGGCTTCAAATCGGGCAATGCCTTTTTCAAACGCTCCATCGGTATGCGGAACATCTCACGCTGATTTGCCTTTTCTTCCTGCATTATCGAATCGATGAGTTCATCGGTCAGCTGACCTGCCTGACTGAGCTTTTTGAAGCGGACTGCCTGCGAAAGTGACGGTGTTCTGTCCTCGACCTCAATAGTGCCGAGCAGAGAATACTGCTGTTCTTCGGTGAGATAAGACAGCTCAACTGCAGGAGTAAGAGCAATTCTGCCCTCGTCAACAAGGTCAAGCAGCTCGGGGATGAGATATGTCAGACGGATATAGCGTTGAACTGTTTTATAACTCTCGCCTACTTCATCACCTACTAATTCGACAGAGAACTTCTGGACAAGTTGTCCAGAAGTTTTACCTTGATGTTTGAGTGCCTCCAATTTAAGCTTATAAGCAAAAGCTTTTTCGGACGGTAAAATATGTTCTCTGTGCAGATTACTGTCCACGAGCATTATTGCCGCTTCATCACGGCTGACGGCATAAATAAAGACAGGAACTTTTGTTGCCCCTGCCTTCTGTGCCGCCCTCAGTCTTCTGTGTCCCGAGATAAGCTCGTATTCATCTTCCGTATTTTCAAGCGGTCTTACGATTAGCGGTGAGAGAATGCCCTGCTCCTGTATGCTTTCAATCAGGGCGTTCATCTCCTCGTTATCAATAACCTTGTAGGGGTGCCCCTCAAAGGGACGGATTTTTTCAAGCGGTATGTTAACCGCAGATTTTAATTTTTTGTTTGCCATATTAACGGCTCCTTTCATAATTTTTATTTCTGGTTGGTTGGTAAATTTCTTTGATGTCCTGAAGCTTCTCATCGATTTCGGGCTTCTTCTGTTCAATCCTTTCGCAAACGGTAATATTTTTTCTCAGTATTTTCATCCTTCCGGTAAGATCTGAAATATGCCCCTTCAGCTCACGGATTTCATTTTCATCGCCGTGGTTCTGAGCAGTTTTCAGTTTGCTTCGCAGAATATTTCTCGCCTCGCTCAGCTCCGCAAGCTCATCCTTACAGCCCTGCTTGTAGGCTTCAAGCTGTTCGGCGGTTTCAATGTCGTTACCGCACAAAAGATTTTGCTGTTCAATGAGTCTGTTCAGCTTTCGTATTTCATCGGCAAGGTGTTTAACCGCAACTCTGTTGTTATCCGGTCTTTTCCTCACCGCTTCAACAATGGTTATAAACCGCACATAGGTCTGTGCATAACCGATAATCGGCTCATCACCAATATACTGTCTATAGAGATTATCCTGCGGCGGAAGATCAACACGGTATCTGCGCCAGCTTTCATCAATGCGTTTTATCAGATTCACGGGGACATAGTCATCACCGAGAGTCAGAAGCCTTGTAGGTCTTTTGAACGCAGGGTGATAAACCGTTGAGTATCGGCTCGTGAAATTAAAGGTGTAGCCTTTCTTTTTCATCTGATTGAAAAAGTCCTTTCGGCTTATTGATGTGAGTATCGTTTCGTCAATCTCGGTTTTGATAATCGCATTCTTGGTAAGCTTCATATTCTTTTC
>JAZQYY010000014.1:0-1090 GCA_045633805.1 Acutalibacteraceae bacterium | reverse complement strand
AGAAATATCCGGCTTTGCCGCTGCACGAATTTCCATCGTGATATTCTGCGCGGTGGCCTTTTGATAAAAGACCTTCAAAATGTTGTTAACGGTTTCGTTTTCGCAAAACCGTCCGGTGGTCGTTGCTTCAAGGATTTCGCTCCGTGTTTTCAAATAGTCGATGATTTTATCGGTTTCTCCGGTCTTTGCCAAAGTCATAAGCGCTTGATAGTGAAAACGCATATCGTGGCGGTTTTGGCGAACTTGCTCGGCTTCCATCGCTTGCGCATCCACCTGTGCCTGCAACAGCTCGGTATGTAATGACTTTTGCTTTTCACGGGATAACTCCACGATGTTTTTCATACCGTTGAAGATAGAAATATAGGTAACGCAGAAAGCAAGCATCGTAAGCAAAAAGACAATACTTTCTTCACTGCTCATTGGCTGCATCATAGTAAACAGGGACTGCCCAACGATCAGCGCCCAAAAGCTGAGCACCACGCCATAGAACTTGCCCCAACCTTTAAGAATATGCACAGCCACCTTTTTGAAAGACGGCAACAACAAACGATACAAAATATACTGCATAATTGCCATAAGAATAACGGCGATTACGAGCTTTGCTACCATACTGTCTACGGTGTTATCCAACATATTAAACAGTGTACTGAAACAGGTATAGGTTGTGGCGTAGCTGAAAAACAGAAATCCCTTTTCCACCGTGCGGCCTGTGGTGGTGATAAAGAATAGCACCAAATGCAGCGCAAAGGAAATTAAGTAGCTCACATACGCCACATTCGGCGGTAACAACAAAAAGACAACGCCGTAAACAAGCCAAATTGCCACTGTGATGATCTTATTAAAACGGGGCTTGGCAAAAAACAAAGAGGCTCCAATGTGGGACAGCACAGTAAGCGTCAAAAACAGAATATGTTGCATTCATCCCACCTCCTAATTGAAATAATCAAAGCACGCTTTTTTAAGGCCTGCCAGCACCGTATGAGGAAGGCGCAGCTTCATACCGTTTTTGAACTCGGCGCCGCTCTGTGTGACACGGCTGATATGGTTCAGATTGATAATATGCGCTCTGCCGCAGTGATAAAAGGAGTCA
>JAZQYY010000013.1:0-33008 GCA_045633805.1 Acutalibacteraceae bacterium | reverse complement strand
ATACACGTTTGCGGATATCAATGAATCTCATAGCCATATCCATGAAATCTGCTTCAGGATGCTCGTAGAGAACCCACATTATCTTTGCGGCATCCATTGCTGAACCGCCACCGAGAGCAATAATAGTATCCGGCTTGAAAGCTTCCATAAGCTTAGCACCGTCTTTAGCGTTCTTGAGTGTGGGGTCGGGCTGTACGTCAAAGAACGTTGTGTGAACAATACCCATTTCGTCGAGCTTGTCTGTGATAGGCTTTGTATAACCGTTCTCATAAAGGAATGTGTCTGTTACGATAAACGCTCTCTTCTTACCCATAACGTTTTTAAGCTCATCAAGAGCAACGGGCAGACAACCCTTCTTGATATATACCTTTTCAGGTGCACGGAACCAAAGCATATTTTCCCTTCTTTCTGCAACAGTTTTGATATTGATAAGGTGCTTAACACCAACGTTTTCGCTTACGGAGTTGCCGCCCCATGAACCGCAACCGAGCGTGAGCGAGGGAGCAAGCTTGAAGTTATAAAGGTCACCGATACCGCCGTGTGATGAGGGTGTGTTAACAAGGATACGGCAGGTCTTCATTCTTGCGGCAAACTCGTTGATTTTCGCAATTTCGGTTACTTCGTTTACATAGAGAGAAGATGTGTGACCGTAGCCACCGTCTGCAACAAGGTGTTCAGCCTTTGAAAGTGCATCTTCAAAGTTTTCTGCCTTATACATTGCAAGAACGGGTGAAAGCTTTTCGTGAGCAAATTCTTCGCTGATATCAACGCTTTCAACTTCACCGATAAGAATCTTTGTTCCTTCGGGAACTGTTACGCCTGAAAGCTCAGCAATCTTTGCAGCGGGCTGACCAACGATTTTTGCGTTGAGGGCGCCGTTGATGATGATTGTCTTTCTTACCTTTTCTGTTTCAGTGGGGTTGAGGAAGTAGCAACCTCTTGCGGCAAATTCTTCCTTGACTGTATCGTAGATGTTTTCCATAACGATAACTGACTGCTCGGAAGCACAGATCATACCGTTATCGAATGTCTTGCAGTGGATGATTGAGTTAACAGCAAGACGGATGTCTGCGCTGTCATCGATGATAGCGGGAGTGTTACCTGCGCCAACACCGAGAGCGGGCTTACCGCTTGAATATGCAGCCTTAACCATACCGGGGCCGCCTGTTGCAAGGATAATGTCTGCTTCCTTCATAACTGTGTTTGTCATTTCGAGCGAGGGAACGTCAATCCAGTCGATGATTCCTTCGGGAGCACCTGCTGCAACTGCTGCTTCAAGAACAAGCTTTGCAGCTGCGATTGTGCAGTTCTTTGCTCTGGGATGGGGAGAGATAATGATAGCATTTCTTGTCTTAAGAGCAAGAAGGCATTTGAAAATTGCGGTTGATGTGGGGTTTGTTGTGGGAATAACTGCCGCAATAACACCGATGGGATCTGCAACCTTCTTGATACCGAAAGCCTTGTCCTCTTCGATTATGCCGCAGGTTTTTGTGTCCTTATAAGCATTGTAGATGTATTCTGAAGCGTAGTTATTCTTGATAACCTTGTCTTCAACAATACCCATGCCTGTTTCTTCAACAGCCATCTTTGCGAGGGGGATTCTTGCCTTGTTTGCTGCAGAAGCCGCTGCAAGGAAAATCTTGTCAACCTGCTCCTGAGTGTAGGTTGCGAAAACCTGCTGAGCCTTTCTCACACGAGCAATTGCCTCGGTGAGCTTTTCAACGCCGTCGATGATTTCGTAAGTTTTTGTAGCCATTTTTTATCCTCCTGAATATGTTTTACATAATTGATAACTTATTGTTAAGATATGCGAGTGAGAGCGCAAGTCTTTCCTGCTTTAATAATATGCCGTCGGGCACTTCAAGATTGCAGGGAGCAAAATTCCAGATTGCTGTTATTCCGCTTTCAATCATTTGGTCACACACGTTTTGTGCAGACCCTGTGCCAACGGTTATGATTCCGATTCTGACATTATTTTGTTTGCAGTATTCATCAAAATCATTCATCGGCAGAATCTCAATTGAGCGGTTATAACGGATTGCCGTTTCATTGCAGTCGAATGCGGCGATGATTTTTACACCGTAATCCTCAAAGTCGTCAAACTCAAGAAGAGCTTTTCCGAGCTTACCCGCTCCGACGAGCACGGCATTTGTCATATCGCCCTGACCGAGATGAGCCTCAAGGGTTTTTATCAGGTCAACGGTTTTATATCCGACCTTCGGTTTGCCTGCACCGCTTACGGCACTCAGGTCTTTTCTTACCTGAACTTCGCCGAGAGAAAGCTTCTTGGCAATCACGGTTGCGGAAATATACGGAACATCGTCAACCGACAGTTCACGCAAAAACTGAAGATAATGCGGAAGTCTGCCTAAAGTCGCTTTGGTTATTCCTGATTTATCCACCGTAACTCCTCCTCTCTTTGACCATAGCTATCTTAACAAATCAGCGTCAAGTTGGGAATTATTAAAATGTTCAATCGGTATTATCAATATCGATAACCCTCATATCGATATAAAAATAAAAGGCTCAGCCATTAAGACTGAGCCTTGGAAATTTCACTATTCAGATGTTTACGTTTTGATTCACAAAGAGCGGTGATGAACTTTTTATCAAGCTCCGTAAGCTTGTATCCGTTCTTATAAATCAAAACATCTTTATATACCTTTTTATTATCCACGCATTTCTTTTGCACAAGATTATATCGTTCAAGAACGCTCGGCGGTGCGGGAGAAACCCACATAAACGTTTCGGGATTCTGCGAAAGCAAATCAAACTGGCTTGCTCTTTCAAAAATGAAAATTCTGCGGTCAATGTTATCGGGAAGTTCCGATTTAACAACCTTGGCAAGCGGAAGCGACGGCACATAGGGGTCAGCGTGAGCAATTTCGATATAATCCGTCAGATCTTCAAAAGTGATTTCTTCTTTCTTTGCAAGAGGATTATCGGCACTCATAATAAGGCAATAGGAAAACTCCGTTACCATTTCGTAGCTGAGGGCTTTTTCATCAAGCATCGATTTGAAATACTTATCAAAATTCTCCGCATAACGGATAATGCCGAGTTTGTAATCGTGATTGAGTATGTTGTTGATTGTTCTCTGCGAATTTGTTTCTTTATAAAAAATTTCGCAGGCATCCTTCGAAAGCGTTTTGGAGAACTCTGCAAATGCATCGGAAATATAGCAGGCACGCGGCACGGAAATGGAAAACTTCTGTTTCTTAACCTGACCGCTTTTATACATATTCTCAACCTGATCAATCTGCTTGAGAATATCCTTTGCATAGCTGATAAACTCTTCGCCTTCGGGAGTGAGCACCATTCCTTTTGCCGTGCGGTCAAAAACAGTTATACCCAGATCAGCTTCAAGCTCTTTGATTGAACGGCTGATGTTGGGCAAAGCAACGTAAAGACTTTCAGCCGCTTTGTTGAGCGAACCGACATTCGCAACCTCAACAGCATACTTCATATGCAGTATATTCAATTATCTCACCTCGGTATGAGTTCAGATTTATAAATATACAGTTATTATACAACTTGTTCCCGATTTGTTCAAGTGTTAAATCAATAAACATTAAAAAACCGCCTTTGTAATCACAAGGCGGCTTTCAGACACATTATATTGATTGTGTTGTCATAGAAACTATATGTTTTCTTTAATAAGGGATTGAACGCCAACTTCGAGAGCAGCTTCCATCTTGAACCGGTCAAGAGCGGCTCTTGCCTGAGGAACAACTGAATTATTCTTTGACATTTCGTTTACTCCCCTTCAAATTCAATTTGCGTTTGCCTTATTATTGTTGCAATCCGTTCGGGGTTTATTAATGTTAATTTTTTGATTAATTTGAAAGTTTTGAAACAAAAAGCCGACGGTTTTTTAATCCGTCGGCTTTTGTGATTATTTAATTATCGGAACGTTGCTGACGCTCTGTTAAAATATGGATATAATGCGGTTTACAAACCAGTTAAAAGCATCCCATATGAAGTAGAACAGACGCATTGAGAGATATTTTGCAGGAGTGTTGATAATCTCAATAAGGTTATCGCACTGTGCTTTGTATTCTTCGAGCTCTGCCTTTTCTGCTTCGCCCATATTCTCATCTGCAAGCAGTTCGTCAATCTTTGCTTTGAGAGCTTCGATTTCGTCTTCCGAGAAGATTGTTACTTTTTCTTCGTCGAACATTTCAAGTTCTGCACCGACAGCGTCAACTTTTGAACCTGCCTTTTCGATTTCTTCAAGGAGAGCTTCAAGGTCAGCCTTGATTTCATCGTATTCAGCTTTCTGTTCTTCGGTGAGGTTATCGGGATTGATTGCTTCGATTTCGGCAATCTTTTCTTCGATAACTGCCTTATCGTCGCTTGAAACATTTTCGGGGTTGAAGTCGTTTTCAACGCCCTTGATTTCTTCAAGCTGATTTTCAATCTCTTCAACCTTATCCTCAAGACCTTCAACATCGGTAATCATATCTTCAAGAACTGTCTTTTCGTTTTCGGTTGTGTTTTCGCTGTCGATAAGAGCCTGAATATCTTCTTTGAGCTGTTCAAGATTTTCGCTGTCGGTTGACTTGACTGTTGCTTCGTCATAGGACTTGACTGCTTCATCAACTCTCTTGATTTTTTCTGCAACTTCGGTGAGCTTTGCAACAAGTTCATCGATTGCTTCATCGTTTGATTCAAGAGCAGCCTTTTCATCATCGGTTATATTCTGACCGTCTGTAAGAGCCTTGATATCATCAATGAGTTTGCCGAGTGCGGGAATATCGGCAGACGTTACTGTTTCGGTATCATAACTGTTTACAGCTTCATCGATTCTTGCGATTTCATCTGCAGTTGCATCGATTTTTGCAAGAAGTTCGTTGCACTTATCGGCGATTGCTTTGTATTCCGCTTTCTTTTCGTCGCTTGCAAGGTCTGTTACCGCATTTTCAATCTGCCGTGCAACAGCTTCAATTACTTCTTTATCGCTGGATTTAACGTTATCAACGGTGAGTGCATCGATTGATGTTGTGTCGGGAGCAACTTCAAAGAGAGCTGTCTTTGTGCCTGAGAAGTTGCCGTTACCTGTGATTGTGAGTTCGTAAACACCGACGTTTGTTGCAGTATTACCGCTTACGGTATATGTTACATCTTTGCCGATAACAGTTACGCATACGATTGACTGTGTCTGCTCTGCGCCGTTATAGGTAAGAGCATCGCCGAGAACGATTTGGGCATCTGCGATATCTCTGGGAAGAATGTTGGCTTTGGTTTCAATAAAATAATATTCATATTCGGGAACAGTTACATAGTCCTCGTAAATTTCATAATTATCAACATCATCACCGCTTATGTAGTAAGCAATCTGCACAGTTTTGTTGTTACCTGCATTTGCATTTAGGAACAAACCTATGCATCTGTCGATAACAACATCATCTCCGTCAACAATACCGTCAAATGTGATTTCGATTGCGGACGCGTCAATATCTGTTGTGCCGTCATAAATCTTATCCTGAACCGTTGCAGATGTAGTCACAGACTTGGGGGCGATTTTCCAATTCTTTGTGATTGTACCCACGGCATTGTTGATGCCTGTAATTGTCAGAGTGTATGTGCCTGCATCTTTGGCGTTGTTGCCGGAAATTGTGTAGTCAATACCCTCGGTCAGAGTAATGCCGTTGACCGTAACGGATTTTACAGTCTGAGTCTGTGTTGCTCCGTTATATGTAAGAGAATCACCGAGAGTTACGGTTGCTTCGCTGATATTTGCAGGAAGAATTTTGAACGTAAGGACTTTTGAACCTGTGTAAGAATTTTTGCCCGTTACGGATACAGTTGCCGTGCCGACATTAGTGTTATCTGAATACTCTGCTGTATAATCGTTTGCATTCGCCATTTCTCCGTTCACCATTAAAGCGGGGGTAATGGCACTGCCTGTGTAGTTATACTCCGATTGTTCAAGAGTGATACTGTTGGCACTGTCGGAAAGATTGATGGGGGCAGATGCGGAAACGGTTGTATCCGTCGTTATTTTTGCAGAAGGAATGCTGAGAGCGCCTGTTGATGCGTTATATGTATAAGCGCTTTCTGCAAGAGTGGTGCCGCCAACGTTTACCGTTACGGAAGCGGGAAGTGCATATCCGCTTGCAGCCGTAAGGGTTGCGTTGTAAGCATCATCATAGTTGGTTTTGTTATTCTGCCATGCGCTGTCGTTGAAAGTAACGTTTGTGCCGCTTGCGGTCACTTTTTTGATAATTTTGCCCGAATCGCTGTTGGTTACACCGCTGATATTGCCGTAACAGAAGATTGTTCCGTTGTTGGTGACTGTTCCGGAAAGAGTTCCGCCGTTTTTAACATTTATTGTGCCGTTATTTACAATGGTGCCGGAAAGGGTCTTGCCGCTGTCAACCGTTGCGGTCTGACCGGAAGCAATTGTCAGGGTATTGCCGTTAAGTGCGGTTGCTGTGTTGCCGCCGAATTTCCAATTTGAGCCGTCTATGTAAACAAAATTGGTAAAATTATCTTTAGCATATCCATAAGGCAGCAAAGTGGAATACAGATTAGTTGAGCCTTTGATATCACCATAAGTATACTCTTTATATACGGTGCAGGACGAACCTCCGGTGATAATTACATTGCCATCACCGGTTATGGTCGTATCTCTATACATAATATAAATTGTACCATTGACCTTACCGCCTGTGACAGTAATATTAACATTTCCGTCAACACCGTATTCCGCGCCCCATATTTCGTTAACTTTACCGCCGGTCATAGTGATGTTTACATTACCCGTGAGAACGGCGTCGCTGTTCGTGCAGCTGCCGTTAAGATATTTAACAACACCGCCGGTCATGGTTATATTGACATCACCGGTCATTGAATTAGACTGTGCACCAGTAATCTTTGACCCCGAAAGGTCAGCTTCATAGTTGCTGTCACCGAGAGTAAACATAGCTTCTCCGTTATAATTCTTGTACTTCGAAAAATCAATGTATTCATTGCCGATCTTGATTTTGGTGAAGTTCGCTTTTGAACCTGCTTCAATAGTAGCTGCATTGCCCTTCAAATGGATTATTGAGGCATTTCCGATAAAAACTTTGTCGTTAGCCGACGCAGAAGCCGTAAGGCTCAAAGGTGCCATTGACAGAAGCATTGCAACTGCAAGCAGTATGCTTATGATTTTGTTTGTTTTTTTCATAGGGTTTCCTCCTTTGTATGTGAATACAAATTAATAACGTAATTAAAAAGCATTTTCTTCTTCAACGTATTCTTTGAACTCTTTGAAAATGCGATTGCCGATTGAACGGTAGTCCATTGCAAGAACCTTATCAATCTTTATCTTGCGGATATCTTCGGGTACATTGTAAATCATCATTATTGCGTTCAATGCAAACGAAATTCGTGTTTCAAACGGTACGGATTTATCAATTGCGTTCAACGTTGCGTGTTCAATGCCTGCAACAAGATATTCCGCCGATCTGAACTGTTCATCACTCCAATCGGAACAGTATTGAGCAAAAACTTCTTTTGCACGGGCTGTGTCGTTTTTATGAATGATTGAAAGACACTTTGAACTTGAGTAAGAAGAAACAAAAAAGTCCTTTGCAATTTCGTCATACTCACAAGCCGCCGCCATTACCATAAGTTCAAGACAGATTGAAAGAAGTGAGCTTATCCCCTCGCCTGCTTCCTGCTCCATCATTTCACGCTGAAATGAGCAAAGCATATTGGTAAGAACCGCAAGCATATCATCCTTTGACGGGAAATAGAAAGAGATGTGACCTGCACTTGTATCAAGCTCATCGGCAATCATTCTTAAGGTTGTTGCCGAATAGCCCTTTGTTATGAACATTTTTGTTGCAATTTTGATCATATCAGATTTTGTTGTGTTGAGTTTTCGTTTTCTGATTTTAATCTCCCCTTTCCGCGTCAAACTTCAATTTGGTCAAAACCAAACTTGGTTATGTCCAAATTATACGTCACAAAGAAAATCTTGTCAATATAAAACCATAAAATCAACCGCCAAAATGCTTAAAAACCGCCTCACATAAAGTAAAGCGGTTTATAATAATGAAAGTCAAATTATGCGCAGAGGTGATTGTGCGGCTTTTCTCATCCGCTTTTTTATCACTCTTTGAAAGCCTTAAATTGTTTCTTCTGCTGCCGTTGCTTCTTTGAGCGTTTCCTCTATGTTTGTGAGAAGGGAATTTCGCTTTTCAATCATGGCGGCAGAATCAACCGGAATTCCTGCATGAAGCTCGCCGGGTTCAATAAAACTAAGCCCTCCTTCATATTCTGACGGATAATAACCTTCTTTTGCAAGTTTTTCCCTTTGTTTCAGAACCTCCATAACATATTCGTGTTGCGGATTGTTGAAATCCCAGAACAGATACGGAATAATCATCATAACGAAGCCGACAAGGTCAAATATAAGCGGAACCGCAAGAATGTTGAATCTTGCAGAATCTATGTAAAGAACATCCCAGTTTGAATTGAAGCCGTTTCTGAGAATGATTACAGGTATTATCAAGCTGACAAATGTGGTAACGGGAGAAATAATCCAGTTGAACACTCCACTGAAATTCTCAAGACGCTCACCGGAAAGATACATCTGATAGTCGTTTTTTCTGACCCCCATATCACCATCGGCAACATCGGGAATTGAAGTTGCAAGACCTTTGAAGAATTCACACGCAAAAATCACGATACCGCATAAATTCTGTTTTGTCGGAAAAGCCATAATAGTCAGCATTTCTGCCACGGCACTGACCGCGCATATTACAAGCTTGATGATTTTCAGAGTTCTGTATGAGAATCGCCTTACAAAGTACGGTGCAACAAAGCTGAGCGGCGTTGATCTGAAACTCATAAGCGTTTTCATCAGACCGTAAATTGCACATTGGGTATACATTCGGAACGAGAAGAAATACATAACATTTACAATGCTTATCATTCCGTTACCGAACGAATCAAGCAGTGTGGAAATAGTGTTAAGCCAGTTATACTTGTTTTTCATAACCTGAGAGATTCCGTACCATAAGGATATCTTCTGCTTTTTTTCGAGCGGAGGCTGAGGAATTCTCTCTGAAATATTTCTGACACTCAGCAGAGTCAACGCTCCCATAGGAATGAATACTGCGGGAATAACAAACTTATAAAACCTTATATCGCTGAAGGCAATTCCGAAAATCGGAATTATAACATCAAAAACATTCTTTACAAAATGCGAAAGTTTTACGGGCCAGGTTCTTACAAGCATTCTTTCGTGAGGGTTGGGAGAAATATTCTGAGTACACTGCTCAATAACATTATCAAACGGGAACATATCATATACCATAAACAGAAGATATGCCATCCACATTCTGTCTTCAACCAGCTTTACATTATATATCGGAAGCCAACCGATAAGTATTATCATAGCAGACTTCTGAACAAAGTTTGCAAACAGCACATATTTATATCTTCCGTATTTGGGAACGAGTTTCTTTCTCCAAAGAATATTACGAAGTCCGCCGTATGCATTCACAAACAGCTGTATGCCGAATATTTTAAGAAAACTTCTTGCGCTTACACCGTTTATTCCGTTAAGAACTTTAACCAATGACAAGGGAAGAAACGCGGAAGAGTCGAACAGTATCATACATAATCCGACAAATGAAACTATGCCGTAAAAAGCAAGAAGTTTTTTCTCTGTTTTCTTTTCAAGAATACCGAGATTATCATCAACAACCCATTTCAGAACGTTCCACAGATAGGTCAGCGGAAGTCCGATGAGGGTAATGACGGAAAATGCAAGATAAGGAAGCTTATAATGGTACATTATGATGAAACATGATGCACTGAAGCCAAGATACTCAAGAGGAGATTTGATGCTGTAGTTCATTCCGACACCAAAGAATACTGTCAGATACTCTTTGAACGGAACGTAGTTTCCTTTTTCTCTGTCAGGTTCATTCCAATGATTTTTCACATTGTGAAATAAAGCTGTCATTTTACCGTTGCCCATCAGTTTACCCTCCTTTCCTGACCATAAACAGCCTCTATATCTTTAAGAGATGTCGGACTTTGCTTCGGAAGCCAGTTTTCACCGGTTTCAACCGAGCCTTCATTTTCAGCACCGAGATATATTTTTTCACATCCCAGGTTACCGTAAAAAGCGTGGTGCCCGATAAACTTTACACTTTCGGGTACATAAATATATGTAACTCTTTCGCAATACGAAAATCCGTCGGAACCGATTGATTCAACTCCGTCAGGTATTGTAATCGTTTCAAAACCCTTGCACTTGAAGAAAGCAAGGTTACCGATTTCTTTAACTGACGAAGGAATGTCAACATATCTCAGCGCTTCACAGTCGCTGAAACACGAATCCTCAATTCTTGAAACCGAATCGGGTATTTTATAAAAAGCTTCCTTCGAAAACTGCTTTCCGTATTCTTCGACATCAGCCGTTGTTTCATCACCGTATTTCTTTGAAAACTCACTCAAAAATACTTCGGCGGTTTTTTCATCGGAAGGGGCAACAAATCCTGCTCCGAGTGCAGCTCTGTACTGATGATTTCTCATTGGATGGAGTATGATTTCTTTCATATCCTTTGAATAAAGAACACCGTCAACGGAAGCATAGTTCTGATTTTCGGGATCAACTATTACCGCCATAAGATTTTTGGTATAGTAAAAACAATGAGGTTCAAGCTTTGAAACATCTTTTCCGATAAATATAAAACGCACGTATTCATTGCAGCTCATTGAAAATTCGCGCACTTCGGTTACAGGCTTTGTTTGGTCGGCATTGCCCGATTCATCTCTGACATAATCAATGTGCAGTGTTATATCATCTTCCTTACCGACAAACTGATAAAGAGTATATCCGTCATCGTTTTCCTTATATGTATATTTGTCGGAGCTGATTGAATTAAAGCTGAAAAATAAAGAAAGACCGACAAAAATCAATATTATAATAATAAACAAAGCCTTGAATACCGTATTTTTTTTGCCTTCCATTTTCAAGTCCGGCTTTTTGTCAAAAAGCGGATCGTAAAGCAATTCTGTTTTGCTGATTGTTATATTGTCAGCCATACATCTCTTCCTCCCTTTTTAGCAGGTACTTAACCACCATTCGGTATAGGCATCGGGATAGTTGGTTTTGAATCCCGCTATGCCCATATCGCATATTTGCTGCCACCACTCGGGATAATCACCGAGATTTGAAAACACTTTGATGCCCATAGACTCAAACATTTCAACATCATCTTTAGTGAACGCTTCGTTATTGAGGCCGACTTCCCAAAGGTCGGAGCGTTTAACGAAGCCCATTGTTTTTTCGTTTATAAAGCGAATGTTTGCACCCAAACGCAGACCCTCAGGCTTTCCGTTTTTACGGTAATGTTCCTGCATCTCTTCCAGCACTTCCCAATCACCAGAGAAGAATATGTATTTTGAAACGTTTTCAGATTTTGCAAGAATTTCATCCATGCGGGGGCACATTCCCTTGCACTTGAATTCAACCTCAACAGTGAGGTCATAGTCAACAGTTGACAGCCACGCATCAAATTCGGGGAAGGTTATCAAATGGGTCACTCTGTCTTCAACGTAATCAGGCGGTGTGATCATACGTCTTCCACCGAAATGCTCCGTCCACGGATAAGGTGGATATTTAAGTTTAAGTGCATTACGATAAGGAATATCGAATTTCTTTATCTGCTCAGCTGTCATATCCAGTAGAACGTCACGGTGCTTTTCAAAGGTCATATAACCCATATTACCGTTGTGAGTTATAATTATTTCTCCGTCTCCGCACAGTTGGATATCCAGTTCAATGCCCTCAAAACCGAGTTCGGCAGTTTTTCTGAATGCTTCCAGGGTGTTTTCAGGAGCAAACTGTGTCACACCCGTATGTGCAATTCTCATCGGCATTCCGCAATATTCTTTTTTCATCATTTTTACCCCTTACTTTTTATTCTGCAATAACAGCCACAGCCTGACCCGCTTTGAGGTTAAGCGGGATTTTTTTATTTTCAACCGTAACATCGCAAAGATATTCGTTGCCGTCAGCGGTGATGTTATATACCTTGGCTTTGTCAAATTCAGCATCGGGAATATTCCACTCGCCTTCTTTTCCGTTTTCGGAATATGCGATAAAGATTTTATTATCTTCCGTTAACGGCAGAATAACATCGTAACCTTTTTTTATTTCAATGCCGTTCTTGGTGATTGAAAGTTCATTTCCGCAGGTTTCAACACCGTCAGAGAAAGTCACTTTATAACCTTCTTCGTCATTACCCGTATAGCTGAGCCTGTTATATCTGTTAAGATATGTATACGGCACCTGCATTGTGCAGAACTGCCTGATAAACATCGGCACCCATACGTCTTTTTCAATGCCGTTGTTCATCCAGATATCTTCGCCGTGCACCGTACCGTAGAATACATTTCTCAAAGGCTCAACGTTGAGATATCCGCTGAATTCACCGGCCTGAATATTGATGCAATCGTCGATTGTCATATTGTTCATCCACCAGACGGCAGGGATTCTGCCCAGCGTGCGGATAGGCGCATCGCGCCAGTCTGTATCAATAATTTCAGCACCGCATTTTTCGTAATACTTTCTTATGGGGTGGTTACTCTCGGAGCGTAACGGCATTTCACGGTAAGTATATTCACTCGTAACGTCAATTCCGAGGCTCATAATATAGTCGAGCATCTTGTTTCTTGCCTCATCCTGCTCATGCATTTCTGTTCTCGGCCCGAAGTTTTCCGCAATGCAGAAGTTATCGAGATGAACCGTACCCGCCTCTCTGACAGGAATAACCTCGCAGAATCGGTCAAAATATTTTTTAAAAAGACCGCTCTCCCAATACTGCTTATATGATGTTTTGTATGCATTTCTTCCGTAGAAAACCTCAATAACCGCCGGAGTACCGTCGGGATATTTTGTTATTGCGCTTGCTTCAACAAATTCGGGATGTGATTGATTTGCATCATATTCGTCAGCAAGGTTACCGTGAACACTTACTACCGTGTTGTATTTTTCAGCTTCTTCAAAAAGCCACATAAAGCTGTCTCTCGGCGTAGCATCGCAGTCTCGCTTGAGATACGGATTGATAACTTCCATTTCGGGGTAACAGTCATCATGTCCGAGTCCCTGCCAACCGACAAGGTAAACAATCTTTTTTATACCCTGCGTTATGTTATCCATCATCCTGATTATTTCAAGCGCCTGTTCAAAAGTGATAAGAACTTCGGATGTTCTTTTCTCCCAATCGGGTTTTGCAAGAAACATCTTCATCCACAATGTTTTTGAATAGTCATAGTTGAATTTTTTTTGATTCATTATTCACCCTCCCGTTCGGTATGCTTTTATTTTGCGCAAATCGCAAATAGAATTAATATCTACATTATAATATAACAAAATACACAAATCAATACCGAAAAGTGTATTATTTTTGTGTTATTTAATTAATTCAACATAAAAAACCTCTGATTGTGAAGAACCTGTTGTAAGCTGATTTTTTGATTATTTTTAAAGTTTTGAAACAAAAAAAGACGGCAGATTGCTCTGCCGTCAAAAAGTTATTCAATTAAAAGTGTGCTGCACCGCATCCGCAGATGGGATTGAGACCGAAGAGTCTGTTGAAGAAATTGATGATATTCCAGAAGAAGCCGAGGAAGCCGCCCTTGTGGCACATATGGTCACAATAATCTGTAGCGGTAATTTCAAATATCAATTCAACAAAATCAACTTTGACATCACCGTATTCGCCTCCGGGTTCCCAATATCTGACATCTGTTTCTACTTCTTCACCGTTAACGGTGCCGTCAACAGTATTTGCAAACTTGTAGCCTGATTCGGGAGTAAGGTAAAGGTAAACTCTATATGTTTCACCGCTTACAAATTCACCGTATACATCATTATCGTCGCTGTCATAAACATAAACCGCAATGTCGCCGTAGTTATCTTCAAACTCAAGACCTTTTGTAAGAATTTCAATATAATCCTCATAGTCATATGCGTTCATACCTGCGATATCTGTACGGACGTTGACATCAGCTTTGCTGATTTTGTGACTGTCGGCGATAATATCCGATTTGCTGATTTCAATCTTATCGGAAGATTCGATTCTGCAACCGTCAAAGGTAACACGGCAGAAATATTCGCCTATCTCTTTTGCACTATATTCAGCATCGGTTGCACCGTCAATCTTTATGGCATCCAGAATTTCAGCTTTCATGACAGGAACCGTGTCAGAGTCGCCGTAACAACAGAAATAGCAATCGTGATTTGCTGTGAAATAAACGGTTTCGCCTGCTTCGATATCGTCCCAGTCAAAATATTCATAGGAGTCGCATTCCCCTACACATTCAACGTCAAAATCATACATATCACAGTCAAACGTCATTGCAAGCGTCTGACATTCTTTAAGCTCAAGTTCAAAGAAATCGTATTCGGCATAATCACCGTCTATGTATCCTGTGGGAATACCCGTCCAGCCTTTTTCGGGATCATAGCTTGCGATCTCACCGCTGTACGACAATTCTTTTGTGTTTTCTTCGTTTACTTCAATGATGTCACCAACTTTAAACCACTGATATTCAGCGTCTGCACCTTCTGTAACCTCAACATAGGGTGCAGTGGTTGTGGGCTGATGAGTGATTTCGCCGAAAACTGATACGGTAATATCGAATTCAGCTTCTATTCCGTCATATTCCGCCATTTCAAACAGATAGTCGACACCTGCTTCCGCGTCAAAAATGCAGTAGAAATCATAGGTGTCATAATAATCATTGTCGTCGTCGTCTGCGATATTATTGCCATCTGCGTCATAAACATCCACCTTCGGGTCAACATCGTTTTCACCGCTTTCGGAATAAACAACGTATGTGCCGTCTTCATCGGGTGTGAACTTGCATTCTGCATAACCTTCTGCAGGTACGGTTACGGTTATTGTTTCACCGAGTTCGATTGTGTAGTCAGCCGCAAAAGCGGACATCGGAATTAAGGTGAGCACCATAATCGTTGCAAGAACGATGGCTAAAACCTTGCGTGTTTTCTTCATAAAGATCTCTCCTTTGTAAATATTCTTATATAGCCGCCAAAAAGCATATAAGTTTACAAGTAAATAATACCACATTTTTTTATTTTTTCAATCCGTAAATGTTAAAAAATTTTTATAAAATGAAGGCTCTGAAAGCCAAAACTTGCAGACACACAAGCATTTACAGAGGCATCCCGTCAGATAAATTCTTCGAAAGAATTTTGTTTGAAAACGAACGTCAAATCCTCAAAAAAAACAGTCCCAAAAGCAACTTTCCTCTTGATTTTGATGCGCCGTTTTGTTATAGTTATAATGTAATCTTATTTTTTAAATTTAGGTATTATATTTATATAAACATTTCGGAGGTTTTGTATATGAAGAATTTCAAAAGAGCATTGGCGCTTATTCTTTGTGTAATTATGCTTGCATCAACCGTGATGAACGATAGCTTGCTCCCCCTCTTGCAACCCATAAAAGCATCGGCAATTGCGGACCACAAGCAAAACTATAACGATGCCCGAGTTGAACTTGATTTCAACAAAGGCTGGCTCTTCTCTTTCAGCGATGACTCTGCATCTTATCTGAAGGGCTTCAACGATTCCTCCTGGGAAAAGATCGATCTGCCCCACGACTTCAGTATGAGTCAGGAATTCACCACCGAAGGCACAGAAGACGAAAGCGGCAACCTGCCCGGCGGTACAGGCTGGTACAGAAAATGGTTTAACCTTTATGACTATTATGACGGCGACGACGTTATTCTTAACTTTGACGGCGCATATCAGCACACATACGTTTATGTAAACGGCAAATACGTTGGCGAAAACCATTACGGCTATAACAGCTTCTCTTTTGAAATTTCCGATTATCTCATCAACTCAAACACGGCTCTCAACCTCATCGCAGTTAAGGTTGTTAACGATATCCCTTCAAGCAGATGGTATACAGGTTCAGGTATCTACAGAGACGTTTCTCTCACCATCACAGGTTCCGTTCACGTTTCGCTTTACGGCCCCCAGGTAACAACGCCGAACATTGCAACCGGTGACGGCACTGCAAAAGCTGCCGTAGCAATACATAACGATACCGCAATCACTAAAAAGGTTACCGTTGAAACAACAATCCTTGACAGCAACCTCAATGCCGTAAGCAACACGGTTTCTTCATCACTCATAACCATCCCCGCAGAAACGGAACAGACTGTTGTTCTTGAGCCCAAGGTTAATTCACCTGTTCTCTGGACTCTTGACAACCCCACTCTTTACAAGTTAAAGACTGTTATCAAAAACGAAGCAAGCGAAATCATTGACGAATATCACACAACCTTCGGCTACCGTTACATCAGCTGGGATGCAGACAACGGATTCTGTTTTAACGGTGAATACATAAAACTCAAGGGTGCTTGTCTTCACCACGACCAGGGTGCAATCGGTGCGACACAGGAATATGAATCCATCTACCGCCAGATTGTTACTCTCAAAGAAATGGGCTGCAACGCAATCAGAACAAGCCATAACAGCGCATCAAGAGTTGTTATCGATATCTGCAACGAGCTCGGTATGCTTGTTATCGAAGAATTCTTTGACGGTTGGGACTCATCTAAAAACTACAACTCAAACGATTTCAGCAAATATTTCAATCAGGAAATCCCCGAAACCAACACCGCTATCGGTGCTCACGGTCAGAAGTGGTTTGAATACGTTATTGAGCAAACAATGCTCCGTGACAGACACGACCCCTGCGTTATTGCATGGGATATCGGCAACGAGCTCGGCAATATTACAGAAGGCGAATCAACCTCAAACTATCAGGCGATAGTTGCCGACATTGTTGCAATCACAGATAAGCTCGATCCCTCAAGAGCTGTTCTTCAGGGCAACAATGCTCCCTACAGAGAAGAACTCGTTATGATCGACGGCTATATGGACGTTATCGGCGGTAACTACGCCCCCGATTCCTGGGCAACGGTTATGACCGACCCTAATGACCCTAGATCTTCTAAGCCCTTCGTTTCAACCGAAGCTGCATCGGCACTCAGCAGCCGCGGCGTTTATGACACAATGACCTCATACGACTATCAGTGCACGTCTTACGACACTTATGCAGTTTCCTGGGGTAACGAAGCGGCCGAAGCCTGGTATGCAGTTGCAACAAACGACTGGTACTCGGGTGAATTCATCTGGACAGGCTTTGACTATATCGGCGAGCCCACTCCCTGGAATAACATGGGACCTGCATCGAGCACGGTTCCCAACTCATCATATTTCGGCGTTGTTGACACCGCAGGCTTTGAAAAAGATTCATTCTATCTCTACAGAAGCCTCTGGAACGAAAAAGACACAACACTTCACCTTGTTCCCGGTTCATGGAATGATGAAAATCTTCTTCTCACCAACGGCTACGTCAACGTTGCCGTTTACAGCAACGCAAAGAAAATTGAACTTCTTCTTAACGGAAACGTTATTGCAACCGCAACCTCAACCGTTAACACAACAAATGCAGGCTACACTTACAAGACCTGGACAGAGAGCATTGTCGATTCGGCAAACTGCTCCGTGGGCAATTTCTACACGGGCAACGGTGCCGATTTCTATCCGCAGTTCAGCGTTAAATACACAGAAGGCGAGCTTTCTGTTAAGGCCTATGACGAAAGCAACAACGAAATCACAAACACAGTCGGCTCAAAAAAATCAGTAACAGGCACTGCAACACAGGTTGCGGTAACAACCTGGCAGAATAAAGACACCTTCGTTGCAGACGGAGCGGATTATATTTACGTTGAGTTTGAAGCAAGAGATGCCGCCGGCAACTTTATGAACGACTACAACGGCACAATCAGCGTTAAGGTTGACGAAGACTCTGCAAGATATGCAAAAATTGTTGGTGTTGATAACGGCAATGCCGCAACAACCGCAAAATTCCAGCAGAAGTCTGCTCTCACCTCAGATGCACACGCTACCATTCAGATGTTCAACGGCAGAGCACTTGTGATTCTCAGAACAACCGAAGAAGAAGGCACAATCAACGTTACCGCCATAGCAACCGACGGTGACACAAGCTTCTCAACACAGGGCATCACCGTAACTTCCGAAAAGGAAGCGGGTGTTGATCTCACAGACGAATTTGAAGAAGTTATTCTTCAGAACGGAAAAACATACGTGCCTACCCTTTTTGACGAGCAGGAAATGGTTAAGCACCACGTTAACGGACTCGTTCCTCCTTCAGAAGGCGGTGCTTCAGGCAGTGATGACAAACTTATTAATTATGAGATTTATCTTGCTGACACAACCGTTTCGGAAGGATGCGTTGCAAACGGTGATTACGTAATCTTCAACCAGGACACGTTGATGTCAACTGAGTTATTCTGGGAGTACACCCACGTTGCAGATAGCAACATCAAATCCAAGATTCCTTCGTCGTCAGGTTCTTATCCCTACGATGGGTTCAGAGCAAGTGACGCAAATATATTCACGTTCACTCACATTGGCAATAACGATTACTATATTCAGAACAAAATAACAGGTCAGTATGTTAACGTTGGCGAAGACCAGGCATGGAAAATTGTTTACAGTTCTACCCCAAAAAACGTACACGTTGAAGTAACAGACAAAGGCGCTATTCTTATTTCTTCACCTGACTATTATGTTTGCCATTACACCAATGCCGACCATTTCTACGTTGCAACAAAAAAAGAAGTGCAGGACGTTGGCATTAATGCAAACTACGCAATGTGGCTGTATAATCCCAAGCCTTATCAGGATAACTATTCAATTTATATTGCCGATTCTTCGGCTTCTGAAGGTTGCATCCAGAACGGCGAATACGTAATTGACTTAGGCGATTACGTGCTTTCAGACGACTGGTTCGACGGATGGACCGTTGCAGGCGACAAAACAATTCTTGAAGTTGAAGACGCTCCTTCAGGCGCGGCTTATCCTTACACAAGCTTCGACACAAGTGAAGACAACATCTATATATTCACTCACATTGGCGAAAACCAATATTATATTCAGAACAAAAAGACAGGTCAATATCTCTACAGAAATGGGTGGTCAATACAGCTTGGCTCTGAGCCGTTTGCCTTTGACGTTGACATCAGCGATGACGGTTCTGTTCTGATTCACACTTTCTTCAGCAACGTAACACTTTATGTCAGCCGTCGCTGGGAATATTTTGAACTCATAGCCAACAGTACTGATAACGCAAAAATCTGGCTTTATTCAAAACCCAACTCCAACAATTCCAAAAAAGTTGAACTCTACAATGCACTTCTTGAAGGCGTTAAAATTGACTATTCGTCATACACAAAAGCCAGCTACGAAACCCTTCTTGCTAAACTTGAAGAAGGCGTTGCGGTTTACAATAACCCCGATGCAACTGACGCCGAATTGATTGCCGCAACTGAAGCAATCAACGCTGCAATTGCCGCTCTTTCAATGGACGTTAAGAAAATCAACGGCACCCTATTCAAATACGGCTATAACAATTCCACAGGCACCGCCGATTATTCAGACGGCGGCACGCTCATAAATGCAGTTGCGGTTAAACAAATGAAAAACGCAATTCTTGCAGACGAAAACCTTGTTAACCAGATTAAAGAAATCATTGGCTATGATGACCCCAATCTTGGTTGGGCTAACGGCAGAGCCGACGAAGTGCTTGAAGAAGCAGCCGAGTTATATGCAAAGATTTATACTCTGCAGTTCACAGGCAAACCCACAAATGATTCCAACAATTCAAACGCTGTTTCCAATTTCTCCCCTCTCAGTTCTTACACAACAATTCCTCTTACCCTCTGGAACGTGTGGACAAAGGATAACACCCACGGCGTCGACGACCCCGTTTTAGCCGGTTCTCCCGTTCACGACGGTGCTTCGGTTCAGGGTCTTGCAAGCGCAACACTCACAGACAGCGTTGTAACCTCACATTCAGCTTATTCCGATCCCCTTTCTTATGCAAACGACGGTCCCGAACCCATATATGACATTACGGAATATGAATATTATTTCAACACAGGCACAAAAGACCAAACCGTAACTCTTGAATATCTTTCGGGCATCAGCGTTTATTTCCCCGATTTGTTCTCCCGCGAAAGCCTTGATGCAAACGGTAACGTTACAACCGCAACCTCGGGTCAGTTCTCCAAATATTATTGGGATACCGAATTCCCGATGTTTATCAGCACCGACGAATATGGCGTTAACACCTATCATTTCGACAGTAAAGATACCCAATATCTTGTTCAGGCTTCGTTTGACGACGTTAACCACACCGTTGATATGGACCTTAACGACGTTGGTTATTGGAACGCTTACGGTTCACACTCAGGCTCAGGCTTCTTCCCCTTCAACTATAAGCAAGGAACAACAGCCTACACAGGCGAAAATGCAATTTACCATTACGGCTTCACATTTGAACACGATTTCTACATTCCCAAAGGCGGCAAGCACGTAAACGGCGAAGACGTTATTTTCACTTTCTCAGGCGACGACGACGTTCTCGTTTACGTTGACGGAGTTCTTGTTCTTGATAACGGCGGTCTTCACGGCGCACGTTCAGCAACAATAAACTTCACAAACTGCACAATAACCTATCAGTATGCAATGGACGTTGCAGACGGTAAGCTCAAAGGCGGAGAATATGAAACAACGTATTCTTACAACGATTATGTAGAAAGCCCCGAAAAAACAGGTTATAACGCAGACACAATCGCCGCAATCAACAAGCTTCACGATGTTATCACCGACGGTGAAGTTCATACTCTTAACTTCTTCTATCTTGAAAGAGGTGCTTCAGACTCAAACTGCCGCATCTCATTCAACCTTTCAGAAACTTCTGAAGAAGTTAAAATCATCGACCAGACCCTTACCCTCGATTACGGTCTGCCCGTTGAATTCGACATCACAACCAATAACCGCATTTCTCAGGCAGCTATCGACAATAACGTAAAAATCGAGTATCTCGGCATTTGTGCAATCAACGAAGATTACACACCGACTTACACGTTTGAAAAGCCCGAAATTATTATACCGTTTGAGGACGGTGTTACCTACACCATTGAGGGTATGGATTACGGCACCTGCACAATCGACAAAAAAGGTAATGTAAAATATACCGTCACCTCTACAAATATGAAGGATTCAGAAAACTTCTTTGTTTGTGTAAAAATTACGGGTGACCCGACATATGCTGAAGAAGTTGTTTATTATCAGGTTGAAAAAACAACCTTTGTGCCCGCAACGGCAATCTATTATGAAGACACCTTTGACACCATAACTTATACCAACGGTTCGGTTGCAACAAACTATGATAACAGCACCAACCAATACGGTATCTGGAAAACTCACGGTGAACAGTCAACAACACTTAAACAAGCCGCTGACGTCACAGACAGTGAGGCTAATCCCTACGGTTATGAAACAAATTATATGTCATTTGCCGAATACAGCGGCGGTTCCATCCACTACGTTGACGTAAGCACAAAGAATAATCCCAACTCAAAATTCAGCGGCGGAACAGGCGGCGCATGGCCCACAGTCAACTTCACGTTCACTGGCACAGGCTTTGACCTCATAAGCATCACAGACTGCACCACGGGCGCATTCAGCGTTATGGTCAAAGACAAAAATAACCGAGTTGTTGCTTCATCCGTTGTTGACACATTCTACGGCTATAATTACGGTCAGATATTCTCTGACGAAAACGGTCTGCCCTCACTTGACAGCACTCTTACACCGATGTATAAGTCAGAAGAAGGCGGTTGCACGTCCGATAAGAGATATTATGACGAAAACGGTGCTCTCACCGACGTTCCTCATTATTATGATGCGGATAAAAACGTAACCGAAACAGAAACAAGCTCCCCTGCTTATGCCTATGCTTACGGTTGGGTTATTGCTGACGAAAATTCAAAAGAAACTCTGTATCAGATTCCCGTTATGAAAATCACAAACCTTGAATACGGCAATTACAGCGTTGTTATCACGCCCACGTTCACAAGCGCTTTCCGCCATTCATCAACTGCGGCAGACGGCACAAGCTATTACAGAGTTTATCTTGATGCAATCAAAATTTATTCCCCCGCAGGCATAAACGACGGCATCACCGATCCCGACGTTAAAACTGCATATTCAACCGACGATGAGCTTTACCCCAGCTATCTTGAACTCAAAGATATGCTTATCGGTGCCGACTCATTGTCCGAAACCGATACCCAGGGCGTTATCTTCATTGACGGTATTGCCGCTCTTGATAACGATATCGAAACCTACAGAAACGCAGGACCCAATAATGAGCTTTATCTTGCAAAAGATCAGGCTGTTGCGTTTGAAATCTGGGCAACTTCTGTGCCTACCGATATTCAGCTTGGCACAAAGCTTGCCTGCGGCGAGCCGACTCTCACCGTTTCCTATGCATCAGAGACAACCGCCGTTAATATTAAAACCGCAACCGACATTTATTATTCACTGAACACCGTTTTACCCAACGACTCAAAGCTCACCTGGAGGCTGGTCAAGGGCAGCGACGGAAACAATTATTACACTACGGGCACCGTTGTTGTTCAGAACACGGGTAAAGAGGACAGCGTGCTCTCTGTTACCAACCTTAAATGGACCTTCTCTGAAACAGGCGCCAAAGGATATTTCCGTATCCCTACCTCCGTTGCAGAGGAAGAACTCACTCTTGCCGCAACGTCTGCCACACCGCCTACCGCTTATTCTCTTATGAGAATGAGAACAGCAGCACTTGACACAGAACAGGTCGAGGAGCCCGCGGTTGTTACCGATGAAAACGGCAACAGCGTTATAACCGTCAAGCTTAAAACCTCAACTGACGTTGACCACATTGTTGTTACTGACGAAAACGGTAATCCGCTTGAGTTTGAGTTTACCGCTGCTCCGATTGAAGGCGAAGATGCCATTGAATGGACCGTAACTTTCTCAACAAACGAAGCAGGCACCCACACCTACACGGTTGCCGGTGCTTACGAAAACGGCTACACAGATGAATCAAAGAGTGTTTCGTTCTCCGTAACCATCGAAGAACCCGAAAAGCCCGAGGAACCCGTTGAGCCCGACGAGCCCACTACTGACCCCGATAACGAGCCAGACGAGCCCAATGAACCCGGCAATACAGATGACGGTGATTCATCCGTATTGGATGTAATTGTCAACGCCGTCAAGCGCGTTTACAACCTGCTGATCAACCTCGCAAAAGCTGTTCTGGAGCTGATTGGTGTAACATTTTAATGCTGAAAAGGAGGTATTTTGAAATTTGAAAAAATCATATATTAAACCCGCAATAAATTTTGAAAGCCTCGCTGTATCAGCAAACATATCTTCAGGTTGCTCACTGCTCGGCACAAACAGTGCCGAGTATGTGTGCCCGGTTATTGACGAAGAATCGGGTTGGACTTTGTTTTCAGATTTCACTCTGTGTATGATACCGCCCGGTTCCAACGACACAATATGCTACGATATACCCCTTGCTAACAGCCACGTTTTTTCATCGTAACTTAATCAAAGCGAAACGGAGTTCTGCACACAAAGCGAACTCCGTTTCTTGAAAACAGGTGTTTTTATGAAAAAAAGATTTGTTGCCGTTGGTCTGATAATACTGCTTGCAGTTGTAATCACTGCCGCTGTTTTGATCGGCAAAAACAACACAGGCACCGAGGATATGCAAACCAACAGCACAACAAGCAAAGCTTTCAAAAATGCACAAATCGGTTTAACCGTTGACAGCTGGCTCAAAATCATTGAAATTGATGAATATTACGGCAGACTTGCGGTTATTGTTGAAAACGTTTCAGAAACCGACGTTGAGTATGCCGTTCTCACGGTTAAAACAAAAAACGAAACTCTCACCTTCAATGTTTCAGCCTTGCTCAGCGGCACAAAAGCCGCTCTTCTTTGCAATCAGGAGGTTGCTTGCGACCCCAACGAGAGCTACACCGCGTGGCAAACAAAAGATATGATTCTTTTTGAAGAGCCGCGTGTTATGAACGAAGACAAGCTTGAAATAAACGTTCTCGACGGTTCAATTTCAATCAGAAACATTTCAGGCGAAGACATTAATTCAGATATTTATATTTATTATAAGGACAAAGATAACGATATTCTTAACGGCAGCATAACCTACAGAGCCTGTGCCAAAGGCGGAATCAAAGCTGATTCGCTGACCTACATCAAGGCACCCGAGCTCAACCAAGATAACTGCCGCGTTATATTTATTGATTATGATAATTAAAAAGTATAAAATCGGCAATTTCACCGTGGAAATATACTCACAGACAGACTTTGTTTCTTCAGAGCCATATTCATCGTTTTCTTATGACGGAGAGCAGACTGATTACACGGTTAGCATCGGTTTCACCGCTGACTTGCCGAATAAAATCGAAAGCCCTGATTATGATGCACAAGACAGAGTCTGTGTTTATGAAAACGGAGTTTCTGTTTGTTGCTATAAATCGCGTGATAACGGGAATGAATATTATGCCTGCCGCAAGAATGAAGGCAAAAACATAAGCATTCTTATTGACGAAAAATATCACGATATGCTTCGTGAGGACGTTATATTTACACTCATCGGCATCGAAGAAATGGCAACTGAATGCAACGGTTGCGTACTTCACTCCTCATTTATCGAAAAAGACGGCGGCGCAATTCTTTTTTGCGGTCCCTGCTCGATAGGCAAATCAACGCAGGCAAATCTCTGGAAAGAGCACGCCGATGCCGTTGTTATAAACGGCGATAAAACAATGATTTTTGAAATAGACGGTGCTTTTTATGCATCGGGAATGCCTTTTTCGGGCTCATCAAAAGATTGCCTTAACAAGGTGTTGCCTTTGAAAGCGGTTATCAGCCTTCAGCAGGCTGCTTGCAACAGCGCAACCAAACTTGATGCAACAGAAGCATTCTATAAAATTTATAAAAACTGTTATCCCGTTCATCATTCGCGGGATTTAACAAGCGGTCTGCTTGATTTTGTTCAGAAATTAGGTCAGAGCGTACCTGTATTTGAATTCGCCTGCCTTGCCGATGAAAGTGCAGTCAGGTATCTGGAGAGAAAATTATGCCCGTTTATGCTGAGCCTTTAATGGTCAAATATCTTCACGACAAGGGTGCCCGTGAAGGAATACCTGTTTCAGGAACTTTTGAGCTCACACAGCGTTGCAACTTCAGTTGCGAAATGTGTTACGTTCACGATTGCAAACAAAAAGCAGACCCCCTCTCAGCTGAAGATTGGCTCCGCCTTGCTCATCAGGCAAAGGAGGCGGGAACGGTTTTTCTGCTTCTGACAGGCGGTGAGCCTTTGCTTCGCGAAGACTTTGAGCAGATTTACAGAGCACTTGCAAAAATGGGTTTTCTTATTTCGATCAACACAAACGGAAGTCTGCTTGATAATTATGCAGAGCTTTTCAGCGAATTTCCGCCCACACGCATCAACGTTTCGCTCTATGGCGCGGATAACTCCGCATACAGCCGCCTTTGCGGCAACGAAGCGTTTGACAGGGTTATGAAGTCTGTTGAAAAGATGAAAGAGCTTGGCATTTCAATGCGCTTCAATACAATTTTTACGCCGAAAAATATTTCGGAATATAAAAAGATTGCAGATATTTCAAAAGAGCTTCTTATTCCGCTCAAGCCCGCAACTTACACTTATCCTTCCGTCAGACTTGGCGGTGAAAACAAGGATTCACGTTTCACACCTGAAGAAGCTGCTGAAAGCATTTTCGCAATTGACGAATACCGTTTTGAAAAGGATTTTTTTATCGAGAAAACAAAGCAGTTGCTCTCGCTTCCTGAAGGTTCAAAAGAAAACACCGTTCGTTGCAGAGCAGGCAGAGCCTCTTTCTGGGTAACTGCAGACGGCACTATGCTCCCCTGCGGAATGATGCCGTCACCCTGCGCAAAACCTTTTGAAACAGGCTTTGAAAAAGCGTGGGAAGATATCAAAGCGGCAACCGCCCGGATAAGGCTCCCCGAGGAGTGCACCACCTGCAAATATGCAGGCATATGTCACGTTTGCGCGGCTATGTGCAAGGCTGAAACAGGCGATTTCGGCAAAACTCCGCAATATATCTGCCGAATGACAAAAAGGCTTTATGCCCTTGCGGAAAGGAGCATTCACAACGATGGTAATTAAAAAAGAAATGATTCTTCGCAAAGTGGGAACAGACGTTATCCTTGTGCCCATCGGCAACGCACTCAAAGACCATAACGGTTTCTTTATGCTTACAGAATCGGCGTGTTTTCTATGGAAAAACCTGCCCGAAGCAAATTCCGTTCAGGAGCTTGCCGATAAACTTTATGACGAATATGACGTTTCCAGAGAACAGGCTCTTGCCGACACGCAGGAATTCATAAACGATCTTATAAAACTTGAAATAATCGATAAAGTTTAACATTAAAAGTAAAAGCACCGAGAAAATATCTCGGTGCTTTTTTATTGTAATATTGATTTTAATAAAAGCATAAACGACGTGAGAATAATCAAAAAGCCGAAATTGAACGCCGAAAACAAGCCCACGTAATAACCTGTCTTACCGGGGTTATGCTTGAGATATTCACGGAAAGTTATAAGGCTTGCGAGCGAAGCTATCAGAGTGCCGACGCCGCCGATATTGACTCCGACAAGCAAATCCGCATAGTTATTTGTGAATTGCGAAAGCAGAATTGCCGAAGGCACGTTGCTGATAAACTGGCACGAAACAACGCTGAAAAGAAGCGTACTCTTTTCAAGAAGCATTGAAAAAAGATTGCGCACTGCATCAATCCTCGCCATATTGCCTGCAAAAACAAAAAAGAAAACAAAGGTAAAAAGCAGACCGTAATCAACCATTTTAAGAGCTTTTCTGTCTGCAAAGAAAAGAACGGCAGGGATAACAATAAGCCCTATAATATAAGGTATACCTCTGAAAACAATAACAATTGCCAGCGCAAACAAAGCAAGATACAAAGCCGTTCTTTTGGGGTCGAGAACGATTTTTTCGTCTGACAAGCTCAACGGCTCGGGCTTCACAAAAACAATGCAACAAAGCGTTATTATGAAAACCGAAAGAACAAATTCGGGTGCCATAATTGCCATAAATCTGAGATTAGGAATCTCAAACTTTGTGTAAAGATAAAGATTCTGCGGATTGCCGAAGGGCGTGAGCATACCGCCGAGGTTTGCCGCAATATTCTGCATTATAAATGTAAACGCCATATATTTTTCTTTGCCTGTGGATGTGAGAACAAAATATCCCAAAGGTAAAAACGTGAGAAGCGCCATATCGTTTGCAATAAGCATTGAGCCGATAAACGTGATATAAACAAGCGCAAGAATGCTCATTCTTGCATTTTTAAAAAGCTGAACAACCTTTCTTGCAAGCATATAGAAGAAATTGATATTCTTGAGCGCACAAACAACTGCAAGCACACAGAAAAGGCAGGTCAACGTTTTGAAATCAAAATATCCGATATATACGCTGTCAACGGGCACAATCAGGCTTGTTGCAACGGCAGCAACAAAAGCAATGCACATAACCGCATTCTTTTTAACAAAGCCTATGCAATTATCCAAAACGAAACGTGATTTGAAAGATTTTTCCATTCTTCCGATTCCTTTATCCATAAATTAAAACCAATAAATTCTAACATATTTCGCACACCGAAACAATCAACAAAATAAACAAAATAATCCGAACTTTTCACCGCAAAATGAAAAGTTCGGATTATAACGTATTCGATTAAAAATTATAATCGGGTTTAACGGGCATACCTGTTTTGGTTGATTCAACAATCGCAAGGCAAACAGCAACGGTTTTTGCGCCTTCTCTTGCATCAGTGATAACAGGCTTATCGTTGATAATCGCATCAGCGAAAACCTCAAATTCCCTTGCCGCGTTGTGGTTATTAACCTCAACGTCAATTATCTGCGGCTCTTTGTTTACAACACCCTCTTCATCGGTTGTGAAAAGTGTCATTGTGGGCGAAGTGTTATCGCAGATGAGAGTGCCCTTTGTGCCGTAGATAACGGTGCGCATTGTATAATCACGCTTGCAACCTGTTGAAACAAAAACCTTGCCTGCAAAGTTTTCACCGAATTTCATAACGGCAATTGTTGCATCATCATATTCAACCATCGGCAGAAGCTTATGGGTGCCGTAAGCAAAAACCTCCTGCGGGTCGCCTGCAAGCCATCTTAAAAGGTCAACAGCGTGGCAGCCGCCACCGATAACACCGTGACGCTTGGGGTCTGCGCGCCACTCATCGCAAAGCTTCATATAATCGTGAGCATATTCGGATTCAACAAAATAAAGCTCGCCGAGAGTACCTGCATCAATAAGCTCCTTTGCCTTTTCAAAAGCGGGTGTGAAACGGCAAATCTGACCAACCATAAATTTTGCATCTGATTCGTCTTCTGCCTTGATGATTTCTTCAATATCCTCGCGTGTGAGAGCAAGAGGCTTTTCACAAAGAACGTTTTTGCCTGCGCGAAGAAAATCGCAAGAAACCTTTTTATGCTGCTGGTCGGGAATTGCAACGGTAACAACGTTGATATTCTCATCAGCAATCAAATCCTTATAATCGCTTACCCATTTATCTTCGGGAATATTATATCTTTCGCCTGCAAAACGAAGGTTTTCTTCGTTGCAGTCACATATAGCGGCAATCTCTGCACCGTAGCTCATTGCGCCTTCAACGTGGCTCATACCGAATTTCATACCGATATTTGCAACAACCAATTTTTTATCCATAAGAATCACCTTTTTTAAATTGATAACGATATATTACTACAAAATTATCGGACAGTCAATGCCTTTCGGCAAGCCTTATCAATAATCTTGAAAAGTTGTTTTTTATATGCTAATATAATTCTATTAACGAAAAGGGAAAGTGAAAATATGTTATTTAAAGAAACTGTTATCTCGGGAATCTCTGTAAAAAACAGAATAATCCGCAGCGCCACCCACGACGGTCTTGCGGACGAAAACGGAGCACCGACTGACAAACTGATAAAGAAATATGAAAACCTTGCAAAAAACGAAATCGGATGCATCATAACGGGTTATGCCGCCGTAAGCAGAAACGGCGTTTCACCTTATCCGAGAATGATGAAGATTTTTGACGACAGCGTTATTGAAAAATATAAAGAGCTGACCGATGCCGTGCACCAAAACGGAGCTCCTGTTATTTTGCAGATTGCTCATTGCGGCAGACAGACCTCATCAAAAGCTATCGGTCTTCAGAAAGTTGCGCCGTCAAACGTGCTTCATACTTTCTATCCCGATAAAGCAAAAGAACTCACAGAAAGTGAAATTTACGGCATTATAGACGATTTCGTTTCCGCTTCCGTAAGAGCAGAAAAAGCAGGCTTTGACGGCATTCAGCTTCACGGCGGTCACGGATATCTGCTCCATGATTTTCTCTCACCCTACGGCAACAGAAGAAAAGATAACTGGGGCGGAAGCCTTGAAAACAGATGCAGAATAGTTGAACTGATTATCAAAGGCATAAAAGAAAAAACTTCTCTCCCCGTCTGGATTAAACTCAGCGCAGAAGATAACCGCAAGGGCGGAATGAATATTGATGCTTCCGTTCAGATTTGCAAAAGGCTTGAATCGGCAGGTTGCGATGCGATTGAAGTATCCTGCGGCACCGTTCAGGACGGTATGAACACTATGCGAAGCGAGCTTATGCCGATGGATGCTGTTTTCAAATACCGTGAGCCCTGCGCATCCTTCCCCAAGCTTCTCAACAAGATTGCTCTGCCGATGGCAAATCTCGTTAACCCTCTTATCAAACAGCCGAAGCCTCTCGAAAACTTTAACGTTGCCAACGCGGCAACAATCAAAAGCAGCGTTTCAATCCCCATAATTGTTGTTGGCGGTATTCATAAAGTGAGCGATATGCAGAATATCATCGCAGAAGGCAAAGCTGATTTTGTTTCGATGTGCAGACCGTTCATCTGTGAACCTGACCTTGCAAAGAAGCTTGCAAACGGGCAACAGGAAGCAAAGTGCATTATGTGCAATTATTGCGGTCTTGTTATTGAAAAAGAGCCCACAAAATGCCTTTACGGCAAGGTGAAATAAGATGAAAAAGGCTATTGTTATCGGTTGCCCGGGCAGCGGCAAAACAACCTTTGCCGTCAAATTGAGCGAACAAACGGGGCTGCCGCTTTATCACCTTGATGCCATATGGCATAAGCCCGATAAAACTCACATTACAAGAGAAGATTTTGACAGAAGAATATCGGAAGTGTTCGCAACCACCGAATGGATAATTGACGGTAACTATAAAAGAACAATTGAAATGCGTCTTTTGGAGTGCGACACGGTGTTTCTTTTTGATTTGCCGGTTGAGGTGTGCATTCAGGGCGCAACAGATAGAATCGGCAAAGGACGCTATGATTTGCCCTGGCTTGAAACGGAGCTTGACCCCGAATTCCTGCAGTTTATCAAAGATTTTCCGCAGGATACTCTGCCATATATATATGAACTGCTTGAAAAGCACAAAACCGGAAAAGACATCATAATTTTTAAAAGCAGAAAAGATGCTGATGAATATTTGAAAAAGTTGAAAGGATAAGCCGCAATGAACCAATATCTCAAAAACCTCAATCGTATAGAGTTTGTTGTGACTACAGCTTGCACAGGCAAATGCAAGCATTGCTCACAGGGCGAGCATAAGAGCAAAGATAAGCTTGATAAAACCCTTGCGGCTGATGCCGTTCGAAAAATCGCAAAAGAATACAATATTAAATCTGTAATGACCTTTGGCGGCGAGCCTTTGCTCTGCCATGAAACAGTTTGCGAAATCCACAAAGCCGCTAAAGAAATGAACATCCCAAAGCGTCAGCTTATAACTAACGGCTTTTTCAGTAAAGATTATGATAAAATCAAAATAGTTGCCAAAGCTCTGAGCGAATGCGGAGTGAACGAAATTCTGCTCTCGGTTGATTCTTTTCATCAAGAAAGCATTCCGCTTGAATACGTTAAATTCTTCGCCGCTGAAATTCTCAAAACAGATATCTCATTAAAAGTCCATCCCGCATGGCTTGTAAGTGCTGAAGCGGATAATCACTATAACCGCAAAACAATTGAAATTCTTGCGCACTTCAACCGAATGGGAATTGAAACAAACGAAGGCAACGTAATCTTTCCAAGCGGCAACGCGCTCAAATATCTTGGCGAATATTTCGATTTAAGCAAAGAAAATAAAAACCCATATGAGGAAGATCCGAAAGATATCAGGGCAATTTGCATAAGCGCAAACGGTGACATTCTTGGCGGCAACGTCAACAGACAAGATATAACCGAAATTCTTTCGACATATAAAGCAACATAAAAACAGGCTGTGAAATAGCTACATTTCACAGCCTGTAATCATTTCGCCTTTTTCAAAAGAATTATTCCCTTAACTGTTAAAATCAAAAACACAAGCACCACCGCATAAGCTTGTCTTGACAAGCCCATAAAAATCACCGCAAGGATATTTATACAAACAGAAATCACCGTCAGAATTTTATTCAGCTTTTCTGCTTCAATTTCAGTTAATATTATTTTTATTATTCCTGCCGCACCAAGCAAAAGATAGATTGATAAATAAACTATTCCGTTAACGATTGAAATCTTTATATAATCAAAAAGGTTAACAGAATAAATATATTCGCTGACAGAAATCGGGTAGAGCGGCAAAGCAACAAAAATCAAGGTAATCACATCAGAAATGCCAAATATCAGCTCGCATAGTCTTCTGACTGCGGTTTTGTTTTCTTTTTCAGCAATTGAAATCAGCTTTTCGCCTGAAAGCAAATCATCAATTGAAACAGAAAAAAAGACAGAAATATCTTTCAGCGAATCAATGCTCGGATATCCCCTGCCCGATTCCCATTTTGAAACCGCAGCCCTCGAAACAAACAAAGACTCTGCCAATTCTTCTTGTGTAAGTCCCCTGCCTTTTCTTAATTCCTGCAGCTTTTCATTGAATTCCATATCATATTCCTCTCAATTTTTATAACATAACAAAACGGCTGATTTATAAACAAAAAATAAGCCTGCGCTCAGAATAACGGAACCGATAATATCCGTCAGCCAATGAACGCCCGAAACAAGCCTGCCGATAACCATAAAAACGCTGAAAAGCATTGTCCCGCAGACAAGAAGCTTTTTGATTAATGAGCTTTCAAGCTTTCTCACACATCTCAAAACAAGAGTTGGCATAACCGCAAAAACAAGTAACGTTGTTGATGAAGGATACGAAGGTTCCATAAAGCCGTCAATCAGAACGGGTCTATAGTTTATCGGAATAAATTCAAATATAAAATAACAAGCGAAAACAACAATATAATATATGCCTGTTAATATTATGTCAACGTCAACCTTAAACAAACTTTTTCGCTTAACTAACTGTATAAATCCAATTAAAGCAAAAATAAAGCACACCGATACAGGCACAATCCCGAGCCAATCAGTAATCACGTAAAGAGTCATATTAACACCTGTGAGCGAATGGAACCAAACATTAAGGTCAGCAAAACCAACGTTACTGCCGTTAACACCGATCGGTTTAACGTTAACGGTATAAACCAAAACAGTCCATAGAGCAAACGTAAGAAGTAAAACCACCCCGTAAAATAAAAGTCTTAAATAATATTTTTTCATAGCAAAACCCTTTCCGATTTTAAAATGATATAAATTTAACAGAAAAGATAAAATACAAAAAGCTTTTTACGGTTGCGGCAATGTTACTTTTAGTAGCATAAGTGATAAAACAAGAAATTGCATCTCTGATTCAGTAGAAACTTTGAAACAAGGTTATAATTTTAAAGCAATACCGGACTGTCATTCATTACCGCTCCCCTTCGAACTCGAACCTGTGACACGCACGGTCAGAAATATGGTCGTCTCACTCGCTTGGAGCGCATCGTGATACTCCCTATTTCTTCCTGCTCAACGGGTCTGCTGCATCTCGCACTGCGAGCGCAGACCCGTGAGCCAGTTAACAGCCG
>JAZQYY010000012.1:0-1526 GCA_045633805.1 Acutalibacteraceae bacterium | reverse complement strand
TTGAAGTAGATTTCCGTGTGTTTCTGACGTTTCTTCAAACCTGTTTTCATAAATACCTTCTTTCTGTGAAAATAGTATGGTTTTTGTAATTTTTCTTCGGCTCTAAAGCCGTAAAAGTGAGGTCGTTATCCGATAGAAACAGTCCAAATGATGCAGAGTTCATTTGAACTGTTGCTATTCGGATTTTTGCATTTTTTACAGCTCTTGCAAATCAATGCTCAACATCATTTTTATGTTTCTCATGGGGAGTGTGAGTTGAAACTTTTTCTGTATGCAGAATTTGTTGTATTACAGTTTTGATTTTCTCGGGTGCTTTTTTGACTGCTTCAAGAAATTCTTTTGTCTGCTCATACAGATTTTCATATCGTTTTTTCCATATGCCGATATCCTTTTTGGCTGAACTGAGTTTGTTCTTTAACTCCGTGATTTGCGTTTCTTGAATCATACTCAGCTTTGCTCGCTCTTTGAGATATGTACAATCATCTTGCGTCATTTCAACTTTGCCGAAGAAATTTGTTTTTCCGATTTCTTCGATTTCATCGAATCCCTTTTTGACGGTTTTACGGACCTTGGTTTTATCTACCAGAGATTGATATTCTGATTCGCTTTTTTCAAATTTTTCTTCAAGAGCTTCAAGCTTTTCTGTTTCTTTCATAACCTTAAACTGTGTGACCGTGAGATGTTCTTCGGAGCTTCCTCGCTCGCCACGTTTGACATCATCGTAGCCTGCATTTCGCATTAAATTAAAGAAATCATCTTGAAGAACGCTGTAAGATTTTTTGAGAACGGGTTTACCGTTTTTCTGTAAAACGGGATTGCCGTTTTCATCAAGAGCAGGTTTCGAAATCCATTTTTTACTGCTGCTCACTTGGATGATTTTTTCTTTGACTGTACCATGTAAGTTTTCATCCTTGCACCGTTTCGACCACAGTATTTCTTTCTCAACTACGGGGACATAAACGACATGCAGATGATAATGATAAACATCTTGTCCGAGTGCTTCGGACATCGCTTTGTTTCTTTCATCAGCATGCATTACTGCGGAGATAATATATTCTTCACCGCCGACAATTTCTATTGCCGCTTTGTATGCATCTTCATAAAATTTCTTTGCAAATTCATAACCGCCGTGATTGAAAAAGTATGCGGAGTTGACGTCAAAAATCAGCTCACCGTATTTCTTTGCATCAGCTTTCAGACCTCGGGTTGAAATGATTTTATCTTCAACCATTTTATTAAAAACGTTTTCGTAAGTGTCGTTTGGTTTTTTATAGTGAACATTGAACGGAGTCATTTCCGTGACGATGTCGGAATTTACGTATGACTCTTTTTCTCGTTCATTGTGTCGCTGAACATTTGCTATTTTTGTGTCAGCAAGATTAACATTTCGGGCGGTGACTCGGTCAACGCCGTCATTTCTTGCCATATATAATTTTTCTCCTTTCTGCGATTTGTGTATACACTGCAAGCCACAGGGGTTTCACTTCTGCGGAAGTGTAATAACCCACTATAACACTTTCATACGT
>JAZQYY010000011.1:0-1029 GCA_045633805.1 Acutalibacteraceae bacterium | reverse complement strand
TATTCTATAAACTGCAAAAAAGGCACTAAGGCGGGGTTTCTTCTTCCCCCGCCTTTTTGTATGGGGGCGTTGGGGTTCTCTCCTGCCCTGACGGGGTTGCATCCCATTTGAGGGCTTGATTGCCCGTGTGCGAGGTGCGGTCACGGGGTGCGTTTAGGGAGAATTCGTTGGCGGGTTACCGTTATCGTTAAGGGGGTCAAATACGTGAAACCGGGGTGAATTGGCGAAAGATCAAAGCCGAATACATTGCCGGGGGGATTAGTCAAAGGGCGTTAGCTGAGAAGTACGGTGTTAACCGCAATCTGTTGATGCGAATAGCACAGCGGGAGAAATGGAAAGACAAACGGGACAAAGCGGAAGCCAAAGCACTTGAAAGAGTGGAGCAAAAAACCGCCGACACCGTTGCGGACAATGCCGTTGTCCTTCAGCGGATAAAGGCAAAGCTTTTGAACCGGGTTGAAAGCATGATTGATAACTTCCCTGACACGAACGCCGTGGAAAAGCGGGAGAAAATCGGGAACGTTGACTACATTTACAGGTTGAAAGACCTTGCCGCTGTCTATTCTGCGCTTGAAGATAAGACCATCAAAGCAAGCGTTGATATAGAAGACCTTTCGCCCTTATCGGAGTTGTTGCGGGATGACTAAAACGGCAACGATTCCGTGGGGAACCTTCAGCGCAAAACACAAAGCGTACATTAAAACTGCTCTGAGAAACAGAATGTGCGTGGCTGAAGGTGCTATCAGGTCTGGCAAAACGATTGACCATTGCATTATTGCGGCGGCGTACCTTGAGGAAACCCCTGACAAGTTCCATTTGGCAAGCGGGTCAACTATCGGAAACGCAAAGCTCAATATTGGCGTTTGCAACGGATTCGGGCTTGAGAATCTTTTCCGGGGGCGTTGCCGGTGGGGGAAGTACAAGGACAATGAAGCTTTGTTTGTACAGACCCGGACGGGTGAAAAGATCGTGATTTTTGTCGGCGGGGCGAAAGCGGACGCATACAAGCGGATTTTGGGCAACAGCTAT
>JAZQYY010000010.1:0-14848 GCA_045633805.1 Acutalibacteraceae bacterium | reverse complement strand
ATAGATGTCACAATCCTTAGTGACCCGATAAATTCTTGTCTGTTTCGCGCCAAAAGCGACTTGTTCCAGCCTTGCCGCCGCCAATGTCCCGAGATTGTCAATAAGCCTGAATTGCTGCTCGCTCAGTGCTTTTTCTTCGTCTGATTCCGCAAAGGCGCGAATGTCGGCTATCTGTGAGTATATCTTTTCAGCCTGGGCAAAACAAGCATCCTTCGTGACGTAGGTGTCTTCCGTTCCGGCGACCGCCGCCGTTGCATTCCCTGCTATGGCCGCCATCTGAAGAGCCTGAACTGCAACAGAATCAGTGTTTGAATCGCTTTTCAGTGAGTCAATAAGCCCGAATATTTCGGCGTAAAAAGCAAGTCTGTCTCTGACGTTCTGAAATACTTTCGACGGCATTTCGATTATTCCTTGCAAAACTCCAATAATCGCAACCATGTTAGCGAGCGGCGTTTCCATAAGGTTTTCAAAAGACAAAATCACGCTTTCAAGATCCGCGGCAAAGTCTGCGACTACTTCATAAGCCTTTGCCATTTTTGCGACTTTTTTTTCGATTTCATTGATCTGACCTGCAAGCTGTCTGAGCGCCGACGGTGTTTTCGTCGAGATTTTATTTTTCGCCCAGTCGGAATTTCGCAAATTCAGCTCTGAAACCGTTTCGTCTACATAGCGCGTGACGTTCGCTTCTTCCGGTCTTTCTGCAAGATCAATCGTTTCATGCAGCTTGATCGTGAAGGAAACCTCGTTCGCGCGTGTTGCAAGTCTGTCGTTCCTGCGAAGTGATATAAGCTGAACAAGATAGGTTTTTTTCTGCAATGGGTGCGTGAATTTCAACGGCCTTGTATCGCGCGTATTAGCCTCGAAAGTATCAGCCTTGATATCGCAGTCAGCCCCGCTGAAAAACAGCTCGAGATCGAAAGTGTGTGAGCCTGAGTGATTCCTCTGGACGTAATCTTCCCGGTCTGAAAACTGAAATACTTCCGTCCTCTCGGTTCTCTCATAACCTATATCGCGGAACTCAAAGACGAAACGGTCGCCCGCTGCCGTCTCGATAACCGCATCTTGCACCCTGTTTTGCCATGATTCTGCCATTGCAACCTCCTGAAAAATTGCAAACTTCTGAAAATTTTATATAATTTTAAAGGTTTTTCAAGTGTTTTCGGAGGCTAAAATGGAAAAAATAATCGCGGCAAATACAAAAGACTTAGCCAAGCTCGCGATGAATCTAAATCCGGCTCAGTTCAAAAAAGCGTATGTTTCCTACTTAAACGAGCTCGCTTTTCAAACAAGGAAAACCGCAACTGAAAAGACGATACCTCAGAATTTTGACTTCAAAAATTCCTCAACAAAAAAGTTCATAACGCGCGGAATCGTTTATGAAAAAGCTAAAACAGGCAACTTACAGAGCGCGGTAGGAGCTGTCGGAAATATCAGTTCAAATAACAGAAAAGAAGCGCGCCTGTATTTCATGGAAACACAGGAAAAGGGCGGAAAAGCCGAGCAGTTCAAAAGTTCCAATGTCGGGAAAAGGCGTGTTCTGCTTCGCAGGAATCCGGCGGCTCTTCCGGGAAAAAAATCACGCAGAGTCGGTTCTTCACTGTTGACTTTGAAACCGGGTGCTACACCGCAGAAATTCTGGCGCGGCGTTGCCGTTGCAAGACGTGTAGGATTGCGCTATATTGCTTCCGAAAAAGGCATTTATCAGATTTTCAAAAGCGGCATGAAAAAACTGTATTCTTTCAATGTTAATCAGCCAACCTACAAGATACCGAAAAAACCGTGGTTAATGCCGGCGGTCAATGCGGTTTTATCAAAGAAAAACAAAATCTGGAATGAAGTGATAAACCGAATCCTTATGAAACAGGGCCAGCGTCGTAAATAGTAAGAACGGCGCGCGACAAGGCTTTAGCGTCAGTAGGCTGAACGCCCTGCGTAAATTCAAAAAACAGATTTGATAAATTCGACAAATAGATACTCATGTTGTTGAAATACAGATTGTGAGCAACAAAAACTCTCGGCGTAAGTGCTATAGTAACAAGTGTCGCGCCTGCGAACTTATAAGCCGGTGTTGCCGTTACAATGTAGTTGTGTGTAGTATCGACTACATTGTTTCTCAGAATCTGAAAATTTGCTGACAAAAATTGTGATTCTGAATCATTCGTTATACACCCGGCGGCAAAAGAGATTTCAGGATCACGGACTTTTGAAGCAAGAACCTTAAAAGTTGCGCCGTCATCATTCGATCCGACTAACGCCACGCCCACCGGTTTGAGAAGTTCGACCGCCTTCTGAAACTGTGAATTTCCTTTTCTTTCCGGCTCATTGTTCGGCGTTATGCCTGCCCCTGTAATCGTGTTAAGCATACCTTGATAGCAGTCGCCCAGGGTTCTTTCTGAGAGCTCCGTGCCGTCGTTTGTCGAAGAAGACGTTTTATCCTTGTATTTTCCGAAAGGATATTCTGCCGTCGGTTGCGTAATGTTTGGAACGCCTTCGCCTGTCAATGTTCTCATGTCATTCTCCTTTTAAAAAAAAACAATAACAACCCGTAATTTATTAAAATTCCAAAATAAAGTCAAAGGATTTTCCGTTAAAAATCCTCTCGAATTTTGCCCGTTTTTCAGCTTCGATAAATTCCGTTCTTAAAACAACCTTTTCGCCGCGAAGTTCAAAAAATTTCCAGATCCATCCGTGCGGTCTGAATATTTCCTTCATCGCCTTGAACGCCTTCGCCTTCGCCGTATAAGCAAGATAGGAATTAAGCGACGATCTCAGATTTTTCAGATCTTCAAAATCAAGTTCTTTTGATTTGTTGATTTTGCTCCACTTTTTCAGACCGATGCGAATATTATTGAGAACCCTGCGGCGCGGCAAGCGGTAAAAAGTATGCTGCACATAACCGAGAAAGTTTATTCCGCAGGTGAGTCCGGCAAGTTTAACCGCCGATTTAAGTTCAAGTTTCAAATGTTCGCAAAGAAAATCTCTGATTTTGTCAAGCCATTCCGAAAGCTGATTTTTGCTTCGGTGAATGATGACTATATCGTCAACGTATCGAACATAGCACTTGATTTTAAGTTCATGTTTCACAAATTGATCTAATTCGTTCAGGTAGACGTTGGCAAAAAACTGACTTGTCAGATTGCCTATCGGCAGTCCTTTGTTTTCGCCTACATGGAAAAGACTTTTTTGCGGCGGAACAAGTTTCCATTCTTCGGCTCTTGCCCGGTCGGAATAGTTTTCGGTCGGATTGTGGAAAAGCAGGATCCTTGCGACTCCGGCAACATCGGCGGCTCTTTTTTCGTCCCGGAACTGCTTTTTGATGCCTTTCTGAATAATCGACCATAAAATATTCTTGTCAATACTCATAAAGAAATTCTTGATGTCAATTTGCAGGAAAAACGCCCTCCGCTTTCCGTTTTCGCTGGCGCTACGCATAAAATGTCCGACTCTTTCGACAGCCGCAAGATTTCCCTTTCCCTTTCTGCAAGCATAGCTGTCGTAAATAAAAACTTTTTCCCAGTATTTTTCAAGTTCTTCAACAAGCAGGTGGTGCACGATCCTGTCCTTAAAATCAGCCGCAAAAACTTCACGCGGCTTTGGATTCCTGACAACAAAACAGATGGATCTCCCGGGATAATAGCGTTTTTCCTGCAAAGCGCGCGTCAAATTTACTATATTTCGGGAAAAATGAAGTTTGAATTTTTGTGCGTTACATGTACGATTCTTGCGTCTCCGGCAATTTATGTAGGCTCTATAAATATTCTTCGCATCAAGAAATTCTGCGTTCATGGCCGGACGCACCTGATATAGTTCGTGTTACTCTTACCGTTGTTGTTGACATTGCCCGAGCTATTGAAGTTCACGTTCCAAGCGTTACTGGCACCAAAAACAAACAAATTCAGAAATTTATTCCCGGTTTTCCGATCCTTATTCCGGTACGGAAAAACCGCAGCTTCGGATCGTTTGTCCGTCGCTGAATATGCGCCTCTGGCATTCTGATACAACCGCAGAAATAGATCGCTCATTGAGGACTTCTGCCTCCCTGATTCTGTCTTTCATTCTTCGCGAAATATTCGTGAAGCCTCTCACATTGCTTTAACAGGTTGTCGGCATAATCAGCCGCCCTGTACCAAGCTTTGTATCTTTTGAAACAATTAAGATTTTCGCATACGTCGAGTTTTATCTGAAGCTGCCGGATATCGCCTCTCAGCTCACGGCAGAAAGCGGCTTTCTCCGTCGTTTTCCTGTCATTGAAAGCCGCTGTTTTGCTCAAAATCCCGCTACACATCTGGCGCAGTTCGCTACCGACCGTATATTTAAAATAACGGCTGAAATCTCTGACGCATTCTTCAATGTGAACCATTAAGTCAAATGCTGTCTGATATATTTCCAGCTTCTCTAACGCCATTCAAACTCCACGCCCTTACGGGCAAGTGCGCTACGCGCAAAAAAACAAAAAAAACAAACGCGGTCATGGCCTACCGGACGCACCTGATATAGCGCGCGTTACTCTTACCGGAGTTGCTGACATAGCCCGAGCTATCGAAGGTCACGAGCCAAGCGTTACTCGCATCTTTTTCGTTAGCGCTCCAATAAGGTTGGTTGTCCATTGGAATTGTTGGGCTCAGAGCGTTTCTTGCCCTCCACATTCCGTAAAGCTCGTTAGCAGTCGTTCTGTCGGTGTTGTTGCCGGTCGCTCTCGGAAGTCTCCAGTCGGTAAAGCCGCCCAGCGACAAAGTTCTTGCATATTCCAAAGCCTGCGGCCATGTTTTTCCGGAAACACCGGAAGCCTGAATCATCGATATATGAGCAAGTTCCGGATAACTTGATCTGATAGCGTCGGTCACGATTATAACACCGGTCACGCCCGCATGGATTTCCGCTTCTGCCGAAATCTGAGGCTGAAAATAAACCCTGAGTGTATTGCCGTCTGCGACGTAAACATCCTGCGTGAGCCATCTTGCAAGCAGGTAGGAGCCAGCCGTATCGACGCCCTCGCTGGTCGATGCTGTTTTCGCGATGATGCCAGCCTCTTTTATCGTTATCGCTGCGCCCGAATTATTGACAAATTCGCGGTGATAAGAAACGGTGGCCTTGCCGGTGGTCGGATATATTTTAGGGACATTAGACGTCTGGCTCATAGCTGCGTGTTCCATCTGACCGCTGCCGGTTCCATTCATAATCTGAGCGCCAAGTTTGAAATCGTTCCAGCTGACCGAGCTCGAACTTGTTCCGATTACAATACCCATATCATCGGCATAAACAGCGGCTCTGGTATTAGCTTCTTTCGTAAATGACGCGCCGGTTATACCCTGAACGCCTGCCGCCTCGGTTCCGTCAATCTGTTTGAAATCCTGAAACGGAGCGTCCGCTATGTTTTGCAGGAAGTTTTTGATCCAGTTCTTTGTTATCATTCTGCTTGTCGAAAGCGGGAAATCAAGCGTGACTGTGCAGGTAACAAAGCTGCCGATCTGAAATGCAAGATCCGGGATAGCGTCACGGCCAAGCATAATATTTCCTTCGCTCCAAAGCGAGATTTCCCGCAGAGTGCCGCTGCCGCTTGTAATAGATCTCTGAACTTGCAAAACAGCGCGGATCGAACTTGATTCTTCTGTCAGACTAACAAGTCTAAACGGCGCAGTTGTTGACTGAATTGAAGAACTTGCCAGAGCATTTGTCGGATAGTTCATGAAAGGTGCGATTTGATGAATTTGCTGCACAAAAGTCGGCGCCGCTTTGGATCCAAGCATCTGGTTAAGTGCCTGATAGCCGCCGTTTCTAAGTGCAACTCTTCTGCCGTTTACAAATTCCTGTAAAAAGCCTATGGTGTAACTTTTCATCGGTTTTTCGCATTCGGCAACAATGTCTCCGTGTCTGTTCGTAACAGCCACATTGATTTTGCCTTCAACATTGATGCTTTCCTCGCTTTCGCGCCTTGTCACTATTTTGCCGGTCGGATCAAGGACTTCAATGCCTGTTACAATTTTAAGATTGTGCTTCATTTTTTTACTCTCCTTCTGTTACGGTTGCCTCAAATGTTATTTCTCCAAAATCGAATTCTTCTTCTTCTTCGTGATCAATAGGCTCCGTCCGTGCGCTCATGCCGCCAACATCAATCTGGCTGTAATAATGATCAAGTTCTGCCGAAGCCTTTAATTTTCCAACATCTATTTTATCTTCAATTTCTCTGTTGCCAATCACTGAAGTTCCGGCCGCTTCCAATGTACCAAAAAGATCGAGGGTATAGTTTTCGTCAATATCCGGTGACACTTTTGCGGTTCCCGTTTCCGTTCCGATACCGAAATCACGACTCAGTTTTGCCATCACGTTGACCATTGCAAATCCCGCAGCGTCGACAAATTTCAAACTGATTGATGATTTGTCACCGACGGGAACTTCCTGGCCGTCTCTGATGACAAACATTGTCCCCAGATACAGCAAATCAGCAGGGACTATCGCTGTTCCGACAGCTTCTCCGTTCTCTATTGGAATAGTTGTAATAAGTGTTGAACCCAGATATATCGTGACATTTCCTTCCTGCTCTGTTTCAACTTCAACATTGAACGGCATTCCGACAGTTATTTCGTCGTCTTCGGCAGGAGCAATTACGTTTATGGCTGCCATGAGTGTCACATTGACGCTGTCTTCTGCATATCCGTACCACGCCTTGAAAGTTACATCGCTCGGTAAACCAGCGGAAACCCAATCATAAGAAAATGCGCCGTTTTCAACAACCGGAGTAGCAAGTGTAGTCTGGACTCCGTCAATAATTTTAACAATATTGATTTGTGTTCCGTCTGCGTAATTAGTTGTGCCGGATATTGTAACAGTCGAGCCGATCTGAATTTCAGAACCTTCAACGGGAGAATTAAGTGTAATGGTATGCAGAGCAAGATCTGTGATGATACTTGCAGTTGCATGAGAAGCAGCGACCTTCAATTCAATGTATCCTTCGCCGTAAGTCCCCGGAAAAACAAGATTGTCAAATTCAAATTCTCCGTCTTCGATTGTTGTAACATCCCAGACTTCTTCCGTGCTGTCAGGAAACACGACAATAAGCGTCACGTTCGTTCCATCTTCAATGTTGGTTGTAATGCCGCTGACTGTAAATCTGTCGCCTATATAAATTACGCTGTAAGGCGACGGAAAACTAATTTCAATAAATTCGGAAAAAATATATTCAACCAGCAATACAGCTGCAGTATTAAACGTTTTAATTGTTTGCAAAAGAAGCCGGAGCGCGTTTTTACGGTCTGCCGCAACCGTCTCAACTTCAAATTTGTTCTCACCGCCAATAAAGAAAACGCCGGTCCATGCGGCCGGATTTCGCGGGATCTGAGAAAAGCTGTCATCCGGCAGGTTATTGACAACTATCCCCTGCGCTCCAGCTCCGTAGCCCATCTGAGAGCCCGCGCCCATCTGTGTGTCAAAGCCCATCGTCAAATAAGACAAAAACGCCTTAAATATCGCAGGATCTACAACGTTGGTGTATATATGTGAATAAGACATCTGCGTGTCTTCGCCCATCTGCGTTGTAAGTCCCATCGGCGTTGCTTCGGTCGTCAATGGCAGATATTCGTAGTTAGGATGAGCGTAAAGATTAGTGAAACCTGCTCTGTGAAGCGCTTCCGTTATGTCCGCAACCGTTATTTCGCCACTATCACCAAGTCTTTGTATAACCGCGGCTTGTCTTTGTGCTATTGTCCCTATTCCTGGAAGTCCGAGCGCTTTTTCCCAATATTCTAAGCCTTCGACAAGTAATTGATTGTCCGCGTTGCATCTATCGTTTAAGTCTGTTTCAAGAAGTTGAAACTCGCCTCCGATCGCTTCGTAAATAGCCTTGAGCGTTGCTCCGTGCCACGCCATGCCGGTCGGCATTTTTCGCTCAATTCCGCGCCCGTGAATATTCATGCTTTAATCCTCGTAGGTTTCGCCGTCAAATTGCAGAATATACCACGGAACCTGACCTTTCGGCAGATATTCATCGAATACTGCTCGCCCTTCCGCGTAAAGCTCTACCCCGGAAATGCCCGCTTCCGGCGCTAAAGCGTTATAGATCAGAACCATAATTTCAGGAAGCAATATTCTATCATGTCTGTCTGCCGGATCGTCTACCCCTGAAACAAACGGATATTTTGACTGACAATAAGCCTTCAAAACCGGCTTTATTCTTGCCGCTGCGTCCGCTTTAGAAAGTCCGTTGAGATCGGTGACGTTAACTGTGTAATCGCGCTGCTGGACCTTGTGAACTAAGATCTCGCCCGTTCCTATCGGCTGATGTTCCGCATAAGTAGCAACCACGGCTTCTTCCATTTGCCGCGTGATGTTTCCGACAACCGGCTGAGCGTCTGTAAGAATACCCTGAATATATACCGAGCCGTTGTAAACGCTGTCAACATAAGGAAAGACGCGGTGTATGCCTTCAATCTGTAAACCCCAGTAAACATAGTCACCGACCGCACCGCCTCGCGGCAAAATTGCAAAAGAACGTAAAACTTCTTCACGGTAATCCTCAACTGATTCTATCGGCTGCGGATGTCTTGATATACCCTCAATAGTGCCTTCGCTTGCTATGCCTTCGTATTCAGTCTGTAAGGTCAAGACCGTTTCAACCGTTGCTTCTACATCTGAGCCTACACCAACCGATTCAACTGTTACAAGATCGAAATCTTCGTCCATCATTCGGCTAACAGACGTTGCAATATAAACAAAACCGGTGTTATTATCAACAAAAAGAGCGCCAACTGGCAAATTGTGTCCTGGTTCCGCCGCTATAATCACTCCGTATCTACCCGGAATAGCCGCGTTCCTTGCCCTTCCGAGCTTACTGAGTCTTCCCCAATTTTCCAGCTGACCGCCCAGCTGATCGACTTCTGAAGCAGCTGTGACCGGATTGCCCTGTAATGCAGCTATATTGACCGCCTTTTCAAGCAGTTTTATATGCGGAGCGAGCGCCGTTGCAAGTGCCGTTTCGACAGTTTTGTCCCTGACTGCCGGATCTAAGTCAGGAAGCACTTTTCTTAGTTCGTATTTCAGCGATTCTGCAAGTCTCTGTTGTATTTCCGCCGTTGTAGTCATGGCTAAACGCCTCCTTTGATAAACCACGCTATAATCGAAAGAGCTGCGCTGATTGCCGCGCTGATTCCGGCTATTTTTCCAACGTTGTAAGAGACGGAATTTTCAAGTTTGTTAATCCTTTTCTCCTGCTCTTCTACTTTGTGTCTGAGTTCCGCCATTCTTTCTTTGTTGATGTCTTCCGATTTTGTAATCAGTTCTTTGACCGAAGCAAAACCCTCGATCATTCGCTGTTCAAACTGTTTCAAGATCTCTTCATTCATGCTTTGACCTCATATTCAACAGTCCTTTCATATTTTATCTTATTGATAGTTATTTGCAATGTTATTTTCAGAGAATTTACGGTCAAAATTGTAATTGAGCACTCGATTTTATCGCAGCGCCCGGAATTGACAAGCCACGCTGTATCATTGATGACAGCGGCTTCAAAACGTTTGATGTTGCCGGAAGTAAACGGCTCCGCCGCGGTGATTTTTTCAAATTCAGAGTTGAAAAGTAGGCCGTTCCGCTGATAAAGATTGCCGAAATAATCAAGATTTTCGACGCCTTTCGGATTGCGTTTCGTCTGCGTGAGTGCTTCTTTGTTGCCGCCGAAAAGCGAAACAAAAACCGAAGTCCAAAGCGTAGGATCGCAGACTATTTTTCCGCTCTTTTCTTCAAGTTCTCCATTTGTGTTGTCAGAAATCAGTTTTATCATTGCAAAAACCTCAATTCATTGGAACCGGGCTTGTCGTAAACCATCCGTGATCGCCTTCCTGTGTCAAGTCTGTTTCCGTTCCGTTTCTGTCAAGGAAAATATATCGAGTTTCAATGTTGTTTGTTGTTTCGCGTGTCGGAATAGGAGCCGCGGCGACTTCCGCCGGTGCTGCTGATTCTGCGCCTTTGCTTCCATACATTTCAAGCGTATAGATCATATTTCCGAAGCCTTCGCCGCCCGCAAATTTGGCGACCTTGTCGGCTATTTTGACAACCGCCAAAAGCGGTTGTGCGAGAAACTCCCAAACGCTTTGACCTATGCTTTGCAAAGCGTCAATCCAATAATTCTTAATAACAGAGGCTTTCTCAATTATCCAATCCACTACTGAAAAAACTACTTCTTCAAGATCATACCAAGCCCCTATCAAAAAATTCTTAATAAGATCCCAATTCTGCCAAATAGCCGCCGCTAACGCTCCTAATGCTACAACAATAAGTATAACGACGGTTACTATTCCGCCTGCCGTAGCACCAAAAATCCCTGCTATAAAAAAACCGGCTTGAAAAGCCTTGACAACTGCCATAATGCCTACAACAAGCCCCGAAATAACCGGCAGCAAGTCAAGTATTGTTTTGGCAGTATCAGCGATGTTTTTGATGAAATCAGGGTTTTCTTTCAGCCATGCTGAAATCGCATTACCCCATTCAACGACAAGTGCAGTAATTTCTTTGAACACGGGCTTTAAGCCCTCAAAAATTTCCTGCTTAACGCCGTCAATAGCTGATTGCATTCGCATATAAGCCTCGAAAGAAGTTTCGCTGTTTTCTTTCGCAGCTTTGCTGGTAGCACCGTAAGAATCAATTATTGTCTGTTTGAAAGCATTCATCTTGTCGATTCCTTGATCTAACAAGATTTGCGCAATTACCATTCCTCGTGCGTCGAAAAGGTCAAGAAGCACTTGCTGTTTTGCTACCCGATCCATTCCTTTTAGGCCGACTTCGAGTCCTTTGAAAATTCCGGCAAAATCAATGTTTCCTTGCGCGTCTTTGACCGCAATTCCCATTTTTTGCAGCGTGTCTACATTTTTGGAAATTCCAGTAGAAAGCATTCTAAGCCCTGTTCCTGCTTCCGATCCTGTTTTGGCGCCTTCTGCGAGAACTGCTATTGCCGCCGCCATATCCTCAATTTGCAAGCCCATTCCCTTAAAGGTCGGAGCCGCCGTGATTGCAGCCTGTTTAAAATCCTCAATCGTCATTTTTGACAAGTTCGCCGTTGTCATAATCGTATCGGAAACCCTTGCAATATTAGCGTTCAACTGCGCCGCGTCGTCAGTGAAAAGTCCGAAACCTTTCAGGGCGTTCAAAGTAACGTCTACCGATTCCGAAACGTCCATTCCCATTGCGACCGCGGTGTCTGTGAAGCCTTTGAGCCCGGCTTTGATTTGATCCAATGAAACGCCGGAAGCTGCGAGAAGATCGCCCGCCGATGCTACTTGCTGAACCGTAAAGCGCGTCGTTGAGCCCAAGTCTTTAACAACTTCTTTATAAGCCTCAAATTCCGCTGTTCCTTGTTTGACTATCTGCGGAAATCGCAGCCCCGTTCGGACAAGCGTCTGTTCCAATGACATGCCCTGCGTGACTGAGTCCTTGATCGTTCGCCCCAGCGTATAAGCCGCTCCGATCATGCTGCCAAAGCCGACTAAGCCAGTAATCTTGCTGAATGAGCTCTGAATAGCGCCCGCAGCACGTGAAAAAGCTGATGTCATGTGCGAGGCGGAAGAAACGGCATTATTTGACATTCTATTCATCATACTGGAAATATTGTCCGTTCCGGTAAAATTTACTCCAACCGAAAATCTGCTTGCCATCTATCGCCTCCGCCCTGTCCCGGCTTTTATTTTTCCGAGCTCCTCATTCTGTTTCTTCGATATATCCAGAGCTCTCTGATACCAACTAAGCAGCCCTAATATTCCGATTGCATCTGTGTACATATCGGATAGGGCTGCCGGTAGATGGTAAAAATTCTCTGAGACGGTAAAAACTACATTATTCAGCGAAAGCTCCCAACTGAATACTTCATCTTTTCCGTCTATGCCAAAAAATAAAACGCAGTTATTGAAGTAGCAAGCGCCCAATCAGCAGAATCCATTTTGTCAAGAACTCCAACTACTTCATCTGTCAAAAGACTAACCATTTTACGTGTTTTTCCGCCGTCGCCGCCTTTGTAATCCAGTGCGTTTGCCATTTCAGCCACGGTAAGACGCGGTTTGTATTTCAACTGTTTTCTTCCTGCAACTTCAAATTGAAGTTTCTGAATAACACTGCCATCTTCCTCAATAGCAAGCGTCCCGTCACAAAGTGCATCCACGAAACTTTTGCATGAATCTGCGTGTTTTTCAACTGCGCGCGCACGAAGTCTTTTTGTCTCATAGATCCACTTGTCGAACTCTGTCTGAGCGACTTCCTGAGTCATTTTTTCTGTGTTCTTTTTTTCTGTGTTTTCCATTGTCTCTTTTGTCTCCTTTGTTTATTGTTAAGCGATTTTCTCAAGTTTTCCCGCGCCGCCGACTTCGATCGTAACGTAACCGTTGAGCGTATCTTCCTTGATGTCGCCGATGATTGTGCCCTTTCCCTTATAGACACTGCCGTCGATTGCGCTGACTTCAATGATACTTTCAACGACATTGTTTGCAATGTCCTGCAAAAATTCGAGAGCGCCGTCAAAAGTGATGTCTACCTGAATTGAGTCAATAGCCCATCTTTTCGCGGTTTTGATCGCATGACCGGTTCCGTTGCCATTCATTGAATAATCGTTCGAGTAACCCCCGAGATCCTGATTCGCCGATTCGCCGCTTTTTACGCTAAAAATCTTGCTTCCGACTTCTTCGTGAATGAATTTAATTTCGGTTATATCACCACTGCATCCCATGTTTCACCTCCCTATGCGCCGAAATTGAAACCGGCGTAAGCGTTTGTTGAAGTTTTGCGCGCAATACCCGATCTCTTGTAGTAAAGAGTCGTGTTGATGCGCTGCGGGTCGTTTTTTGCAATCTGAACTACTACGTTTGCTTTCGAGTAATCCGGATCGGCAATAAGTGCGAGATCGGCAAGCGCGTCAATCATTGCAAAAATGATGGATTTCCAGTCTTTCGGTCTGATGATGTTGTCCACCGAAGCAACGTCCGTGTCATTCAGAATGACCTTGTCGCGGAGATAGAGCCCTTCGCGCAGTCTGTAATTGTAGATTACGTTAAAATCCACAAAAATGTCTCTGACATAGCGGAAGTCATAAGCGAGCGGCGACTGCCCTTCCGGTCTGCGGAAAGTAATAAAACTCTGTACCGTGTAGCCGTTCGATGCGTCATAGGTTACAGTCGAAATACCGTTTGCGACAAGATCGTCTCTAACATTGAAATTCTGCATGTCGCCGATATAATCGTTTGCAGGAGCCGGCATGTCAGCATAAGAACGGTTATTGATGTCCATGTGCGCGTTGCCGTCTGCTATGACCGCCGAAAGAACGACCATGTTTGCAGCTGCTTCGTAACTGAAGCCGGGGCTGAGCGGAGCCGGTGCGAGCGCGTTTGTTAGATCGCTTTTTCTGTTTGCGGCAAGCGCCTTGAGTGTTTCAGGATTTGATTCGGTCGTTCCTGTTACGCAGACAAAAGGTTTGCAGGTTGTTCCGCTCCATCTGCCGGAGCCGTTCGTTTCGATGTCCGGTTCTCCGTTGAAAGTTGCAAACGTGTCAAACTGCGAAGATCCGTAAATATTGATGACATGCGTGTACCATACATCGCCCATGTTTGCGAGCGCAGTTGCAAGGCTTATTGAACCATCAGAACCGCCTGCAAAAGTCGGATCTGTAAAGGTCAAGCCAGTGTCCGAACAATCAAAATGGATATTGAGCTCATTTGAGTTTGCTCCTTTCCATTTTGCCGTCATGGTGTAAGTTCCGTCGTCTTCAATGACCTCGACGGGAGCATAAAGGAAAGCGGTGATTGCATCCTTGATTGCTTCCTTAACGTCAGCCGCTGTATCGTCTTTTGAAAAAACTGCCGCGCACTGTCTGCCTTCAATCGTCTTTCTGCCGTTGAAAGTGATATAAACTACACCGTCTTTTACCGCGGTTCCGGTAACTGTGAGCGTTGCTTCCGCTGCCGCTGAGCCAGCTGCATCTTGAATCGGAAAAACGTCCATCGGAATTGTACCGAGGCCGCCGCCAACCGTCGGTTTCAGGATTCTTGCAATCTGAGTTGCCGGGCATTCACCAAAAAGGCGTCTTGCCTGTTCGTTGGTCGTAATAGTGACCGGGATATTCCATGCACTGAATGCCGATTTGTCGGTTGAAACCGGCGAAAAAACTGCAATACGGTTCGGAAGATAATTTCCTGCCGCGCTTGTCAGCTTGTAGCCCAGTGCATAGGAGCTGCATCTTTCTACTACATTAGCTGAAAGAGTCATTTTCTAACCTCCTATTGTTTGTTTGTTTCATAATCTGTGATTAAAGTGTATCGTCCGTTTGCTGTGAGCGTATCACCGAGAAATTTCAGCGGTTCTGCCCGGAGACGCGCTTCGTCATACCATACCGTATAATCAATGTTGACGATATTGAGCGCTTCGGCGTTTTCTACACCATGCGGATAATAGAATTGACGCCCGCCGACGTTGGTCCGGCTGATAATTCCCGCCGGAAGTCCCAGCGTTAAATATTGACCGCTTTCCAGAATTGCGCGAATAATACCGCTCATTCTTTCGAGTTTTTCGCAAACGTCATGATCGGAAATTTCCGCCGTGCTTCCGCCAAAAAGCGTGATTGCAAAATTTGCTGATGCCTGACTTCTCACCGTCGAATGAGCTTCAACCGTTTCGCGCTGCGGATTCACGCATATTGCATTCAATTCGGAGAGATCAAAGTTTTGAAACTTGTATGAAAACAAATTCAAAACACCGTTGCAGAAAAAACTTGCTATTGCTTTTTGTGTTTCTGTTTCATTTCCATTTTGTGCAAGCTCTTTCTGGTTGGTGATCTCCAGAGAAAGAACGTCCATAAGCCGGCGTGTAAGCAGACTAAGCGCGGACG
>JAZQYY010000009.1:0-58661 GCA_045633805.1 Acutalibacteraceae bacterium | reverse complement strand
TTGAAAAGTACATTGCAGGTTGGAAGGAAATCGAATTTGAAGTAATGCGCGACAGTGCAGGTAATGCAATTGCAATCTGTTCAATGGAAAACATCGACCCCGTTGGTGTTCACACAGGTGACAGTATCGTTGTGGCTCCCGCACTTTCACTTTCACCCAAAGAGTACAATATGCTCAAGAACGCTGCTCTTGACATCGTAAGCGCTCTTAAGATTGTCGGTGGCTGTAACTGTCAGTTTGCTCTTAATCCTGACTCATTTGAATATGCAGTTATCGAGGTTAACCCCCGAGTTTCACGTTCATCAGCCCTTGCTTCAAAGGCAACAGGCTTCCCGATTGCAAAGGTTACATCCAAGATTGCTCTCGGTTATACACTTGATGAAATCAGAAATGACATCACAGGAAAGACCTGTGCATGCTTCGAGCCGACAGTTGACTACTGCGTTGTCAAATTCCCGAAGTGGCCGTTTGACAAGTTCGTTTCAACAAGCCGTAAGCTCGGTACACAGATGAAGGCAACAGGTGAGGTTATGGCAATTGCTCCCTCATTTGAGATGGCTATTATGAAGGCTGTCCGCGGTGCTGAAATCGGTCTCGATACACTTAATTACAACAAATTCCCTGAGGCTATGGATGTTATCGAAAAGCTCCACGATCAGGACGATATCAGACTTTTCACAGTCTTCAAGGCTCTTAAAGAGGGCGTAAGCATTGAAGAAATCCACTCAATCACAATGATTGACGAGTGGTTCCTCGCAAAGCTCAAGAATCTTGCTGATTATGAAAAGATGCTTGAAAGCGGAAACTTCGGTGACGATTATTACGTAAAGGGTAAAAAATACGGCTATAAGGATTCAACAATCCTCAAGCTCGCAGGCAAGCTTCCCGAAAAGACACTTGACGCTGTCTACAAGATGGTTGATACCTGCGGTGCAGAGTTCAAGGCTGAGACACCGTACTTCTACTCAACATATGACAAAGAATGTGAATCAAGAGAAATCAAACGCGGTGAGAAGGAGACTATCATAGTTCTCGGCTCAGGCCCGATCCGTATCGGTCAGGGTATCGAGTTCGACTACTCATCTGTTCACTGTGTATGGACACTCAAGGAGCTTGGATATGAGGTTGTTATCATCAACAACAACCCCGAAACAGTTTCAACAGACTTTGATACTGCTGACAGACTTTACTTTGAGCCTCTTAACGATGAAGACGTTATGAACGTTATCAAGGTTGAAAATCCCGTTGGCGTCGTTGTTGCCTTCGGCGGTCAGACAGCAATCAAGCTCACAAAGTTCCTTGATGAAAGCGGAATCAGAATCCTCGGTACATCTGCTGAGGGTATTGACGTAGCTGAGGACAGAGAGCGTTTTGATGCTCTTCTTGAGTCTTTCAATATCAGAAGACCTAAGGGTCAGACTGTTATGAACGTAGATGAAGCTCTCAGAGCTGCAGACGAGCTCGGCTATCCCGTGCTTCTGCGTCCGTCATACGTTATCGGCGGCCAGAATATGACAATCGCATACAACGAGACAGACGTCCGCATCTATATGGACATCATCCTCGCACAGAAGATTGAAAATCCTGTTCTTGTTGACAAATATATGATGGGTACTGAGCTTGAGGTTGACGTTATTTCGGACGGTAAAGACGTTCTTATCCCCGGTGTTATGCAGCATATTGAACGTGCAGGTGTACACAGCGGTGACTCAATTGCCGTTTATCCTCCCTATAACCTCAACGATAAGATGCGCAAGACCATTATCGAATGCTCAGAAAAGCTTGCTCTTTCACTCGGCACAAAGGGTCTTGTTAACATCCAGTATCTTATTTATCATAATAAGCTCTACGTTATCGAAGTTAACCCCAGAGCTTCAAGAACCATCCCCTACATCAGCAAGGTTACAGGCGTTCCGATGGTTGACATTGCCGCAAAGGTAATGATCGGTATGCCTCTTAAGGATCTCGGCTACGGCACAGGTCTTTATAAGACTCCTCCCTATTTCACAGTTAAGGTTCCCGTATTCTCATTCGAAAAGCTGAGCGACGTTAACTCAATCCTCGGCCCCGAAATGAAGTCAACGGGCGAAGTTCTCGGTATCGGTAAAACAACTGCAGAAGCACTCTTCAAGGGTCTTACCTCCGCAGGCTTCAAGATTCAGCTTCCCACAGCTGATAACGAAATCGGCCTTCTTCTGAGCGTTGACAAGCACGATATTCTTGATGCTGTTTCACTCGCAAAGAAGCTTGATGACCTTAAGATTAAGATTTATGCAACACCCGAAACTGCAGAGGCAATTTCACACCTCGGCATTGACGTTGAAGTTGTTAAGGGCTTCAGCGAGGGCGACGATATGTTCAAGCTCCTTGAAACAGGCAAGATTAACTACGTTGTTTATACAGGCGCTAACTACGGCTCCGCAATGAACGATTATATTGCACTTCACAGAAGAGCAATTCAGCTTTCAATCGCTTGCATCACTTCACTTGACACCGCAAACGCACTTGCAGATATCATCGCAAGCCATTTCAACCAGCAGAACACAGAGCTTGTTGATATCAACAATATGCGTGCAGAAAGAAGCACACTTAAGTTTGTTAAGATGGATGCTTCAGGCAACGACCACATCCTTCTTGAAAACTTTGATAATTCCATCACCTGCCCCGAAAGCCTTTGCGTTGACCTTTGTGACCGCAACCACGGCATCGGCAGCGACGGTATTATCCTTGTTGAAAAATCAGACGTTGCTCAGGTTAAGATGAGAGTATTCAACCTTGACGGTAGTGAAGGTAAGATGGGCGGTAACGCAATGCGCTCGGTTGCAAAGTATGTTTATGACAACGGCTTCGTTGACACAGAAACAGTAACAATCGAAACTGCAAGCGGCATCAAGAGCGTTGAGCTTTACGTTATGAACGGCAAGGTTAGCTCCGTTTGCGCAAACATGGGCAAAGCAGAGCTTAAGAACGCTGTTACAAGCACAATCGGCGTTGAAAAGTTTGTTGATTATCCCGTTATCCTCGGCGGCGAAGATTATAACATCACCTGCGTTTCAATGGGTAACCCCCACTGCGTAGTATTCTGCCCCAGAGTTGATAACATTGACATTGAAAAGATTGGTCCCAGATTTGAAAAGGCTTCAATCTTTGCTCACAGAGTTAACACCGAATTTGTAAGAGTTGTTAACGAAACCACACTCAAGATGAGAGTTTGGGAAAGAGGCAACGGCGAAACTCTTGCTTGCGGCACAGGCGCTTGCGCAGCTGTTGTTGCAGCGGTTGAAAACGGCTTCTGCAAGAAGAACACCGATATCACCGTTAAAGTTAAGGGCGGCGACCTCATTGTTAACTACACAGATGAAGGCGTTTACCTCACAGGCACAACAAAGCTTGTTTTTGAAGGCACAGTAGAATATTAATCAACAGAAAACCCCTGACGGAAAAACCGTCAGGGGTTATTTTTTATGTTCTGTTACGTTACGTTTTCTTTCTGCCGCTTGATTCCGAACATCAGCCCGAGAATTCCGCGAAGAAACTTCGGACTGCGAACAACAACAACTTTCATTAGTCAGCTCCCTTTCTGTCAGTATCTGCCAAGGCTCAGCCCTGCAACGATCAGCACGGCAGCAATAACAACAATTGCTATTGTGTAAGGGAACAATGCGGCAACAAGCATTCCGGCAGCAAAAGCTATGCAAGCCGAACATCTTGGGTCACAGCATCTCAAGAAAATCACCGCCCAAACATACCTTGACGGCTGTTTGCCGCCTGAGCCTTTGCTCACTACAGTATAATCAGCGGCGAAGATTTTCGTTACTCCTGTTTTTAAGTTTGTTGAGCTCCCACTCTTTGATTTCTTTAGCTTGCTCCATCATCACGCAGTAGCTATCGTGGCGGCTCTTGGGGATATCACCGTTTTCAACTGCTTCAATCACCCTGCAGCCCTTATCCTTAACGTGCAGGCAGGTTGTGAATTTGCATTGACCGAGATATTGCTCAAACTCAGGGAAAGCATAAGGCAAATCGTCTTTCAAAATAATCTCAGTTTCTTCAAGCTCAAGTGAAGAAAAACCGGGTGTATCTGCAACGTATCCGCCCTCAACCTTAAAAAGCTCGCTTTGACGGGTTGTGTGTCTGCCTCTGCCGAGTTTATCGCTGATTTCGGCAGTCTTAAGACCGAGCGACGGATTGATGGCATTCAGAAGCGTTGATTTGCCGACACCGCTGTTTCCGCAGAAAGCACTGATATGATTCTTAAGCTCCGCCTTAACCTCGTCTACACCCTCACCGTTAACAGACGAAACTGCAATTGTTCTGATGCCTGCGTTGCGATAAATCTCAACGTATTCATCAACGGGTGCAAGGTCGCTCTTTGTGAAAACAATAACGGGCTCAATTCCCCTGCTCACCGCAATCGCCGTGAGTCGGTCAATGATGAGCATAACGGGGCTCGGCTCTTTTGCCGATGCAACAATAAAGAGCCTGTCAATATTGGCAACAGGCGGACGAAGCATAAGACTGCTTCTCTCTTTTATAACGTCAATTGTGTTTTCAGCCTTATCGTTGACGCTGATTTCAACCCTGTCACCTGCAAGAGGTTTGATGCCCGATTTTCTGAAAACACCTCTTGCCTTGCATTCATATACCTCATCGGCGGCTTCAACATAATAGAAGCCGCCGATACCTTTAAGAATTATTCCTTCAAGCTTACTCAAAATCATACTCCTTCTAACTGACCGACTGAAAGTTCGATTCGCTTATCAAAGGGATATGTCTGTGAAATAATTGAGCCTGAAGAATCCGTATCGGGATTCTGCGAAATAACAACGCCAACCTTGGTTTCATCAGTAACAATAGTTTCAATTACGGCGATATTCCAGAAGCCTGCCGCATTAAGCACTGCTTTTGCGTTAGCTTCGGATAATCCCTTAACATCAGGAATTTTGCCCGATGTGCTGTTCATAATTGAAGCATATGCGCCGCTCACAACTGTGGGAGGTGCGGTGTTGAAGTTAACGATGCAGGAATAATAGTCTCTGCCGTCAACCCTGATTTTAACAAAGCTGCTGTCGCCGCTGCCTGTTACTTTAAGGTTATAGGTACTGCCGTCAAGAAGAACAGTCACTTCTTTTGCAAAATCATTATTAACGTAAACTTCAAGTGAGCCTCTTGATGATTTTGAGGGAAGGTCAAAGGTAATTGTTGCTTCTGCTGATGCGGGTATACCCGTGCTTACTGTAAGGGTAACCTCCTGACCGGGGAAGAGCTTTTCACCGTCTTTAGGATTCTGATCAAGAACTATGCCGAATTTTTTGTCGCTGTTTTCTTCTTTGATAACAACGCGAAGGTTCTGTGATTCAAGAAGCTCTTTTGCGGTTTCAACATCCATATTAACAACGTTAACAACACTGATTTCGTTATCAGGCTTCTGTGAATAGACAACGATAATTTTTGAACCCTCTGCAACCTCCGAACCCTTGGAAGGCTCTGTTCTGAGAACGCTGCCAACGTCATAGTTGAAATCGATTTCGGGTCTGAGAACAACCTCAAAGCCCATATCTTCAAGAGTTCTCTTTGCCTGTTCCCAATGCTCGCTTTCAAGGTCAGGCACAACAACCTTTTTATTATTGTTTGTTACGTAAAGGACAACCTCTGTTGTTTCGCCCTTCTTGCGCTCCGAACCTGCAACGGGACTCTGGGCGTGAACAACACCGTTTTTGAAACTTGCATTAGGCTGTTCAATAACGGTAAACTCATAGGTTGAGAACTTTGTTTTGCCGTCAATCTGCGATTTATAATTCATATTAACAAAGTTTTCAACTGTTCTTTCATCTGACTTGAGAAGACTGCTGATAACAGGAATGTTATCAATAATGTCAGGGCGGACAAACCAGAGAACAGCTATTGAAACTATGCTTGCAAGCAAAAGTCCGACAACAACACCGATAACTGCCGCACCGACTCTGTTGCGTGAATCCGAATCATCTTCGTCATCGTCTTCAAGACCGAAGCCCGGCTCAACGGGAGGAACTGCAGGCGGAACAGGCGCAACTACAGGCGGAACCGCAGGTTTAACAACCTCGGGCTTTTTATTGATATATTTTGTGGGATCATTATCAACAAAATAATCCTTCTGGAATCTGATTGTGGGATTTCTCTTGAATTCTTCAATATCAAGAAGCATCTCTGCAGCAGACTGATATCTCTCTCTTGTGTTTTTGCGCATTGCGTGCATAACAATCTGTTCAAGACCAACAGGAATGTTATTGTTAAGCTCTCTGGGTCTTTTTGCTTCGTTCTGAAGCTGCATAAGAGCAACTGAAACCGAGTTATCAGACTGGAAAGGAACCTGACCCGTGAGCATTTCATACATAACAACACCAACGGAATAGATATCCGCTCTGTCATCTGTTGTGCCGCCTCTTGCCTGCTCGGGGCTGATATAATGAACAGAACCGATTGCGCTGTCTGTCATTGTTTTTGTATCGCTGTAGCTGAATCTGGCAATACCGAAATCCGTTACCTTAATATTGCCGTTTGAAAGAAGCATAATGTTCTGAGGCTTGATATCTCTGTGAACAATGCCCTTATCATGAGCGTGCTGAAGCGCACGGAGAATCTGCATTGTGAAATGCACGGTTTCCTTTATGCCAAGCTTGCCCTGCTGCTCGATATATTCTTTGAGAGTGATGCCTTCAACGTATTCCATAACGATATACTGAAGCCTGTCACCGTAGCTCACGTTGAAAACCTTAACGATATTGGGGTGTGACAAAACGGCGATTGCCTTTGATTCATTTTTGAATCTGCGGCGGAATTCTTCGTTTGCAAGGTATTCATCCTTAAGAATCTTAACCGCAACTATTCTGTCATCGATATTATCATATGCCTTATAAACAACAGCCATACCGCCAACGCCGATTACCTCTTGAATTTCATAGCGTCCGTCAAGCCTTTTACCGGTATAATTATCCATAAAAACATTCCTTTCCGAGATATCTCATCATTTCGCAAGAGCAACAACCGTAACGTTATCGCCGCCGCCGTTTTTTAACGCAAGGTCAACAAGCTTGCCGGCATATTCAAAATATGCACCGTCAGCCGTTAACCGAACAATTTCTGAATCCGCAACATAGTTTGTCAGGCCGTCAGAGCAAAGAAGAATAAGTGTTTCTTCATCAAACTGCTCCTGACAAAAATCAACTCTGAGCTCGCTGTCAACACCGATTGCTCGGGTTATGATATGTTTTTTGGGGTGACCGTCAACCTCATCGGCAGTTATTTCACCGTTTTCAAGCATATTCTGAACAACGGAATGGTCTCGGGTGAGCTGATTAGCCTCGCCGTCTGCAATCAGATAAGCACGGCTGTCACCTGCATGAGCGATATATACAAACTCATCCGTTGCAATTGCCGCAACGGCGGTTGTGCCCATACCGTAATATTTTTCATCAGTCAGGGAAAGCAGATAAATATGTTTGTTTGCATTTTCAAGAGCCGAAACAAGCAATGCTTTAACCGAGATATCGCTCATTCCGTTCTTATATCCGCTGTTTATTTTTTCGCGGATGATTTTAACTGCTTCCGAGCTTGCAAAAGCACCCTCGGCGGCGCCGCCCATACCGTCGCAAACAATTGCGTATGCCGCGCCGCCCGAAAGCTCACCGCAGGTATAGGAATCCTGATTGTTTTCACGAACTAAACCCTTGTCTGTTCTTGCAACAATTTTCATTCTGCGCCCTCCTTTTCTGAATGTTTTTCGTTTTCTTTGCGCCTTAACTGACCGCAGGAAGCATCAATATCGGAGCCGAGCTTGCGGCGCACCGTTGCATTGATACCGTTTTTTGAAAGGATTGAAACAAACTTTTCAACTCTTTCGGGGCTGCTGGGCTTGAACGGACTTTCTTTGACCTCGTTAACGGGAATAAGGTTAACGTGGCAAAGCATACCCTTAAGCTTTGAAGCCAATATTCTTGCGCATTCGTCGCTGTCATTGACACCTGAAAGCATCGCATATTCAAACGATATACGCCTTGAAGTTTCGCCCGCATACTTTCTGCACATTGCAAGAAGCTCTTCAACCTTATAGCGGTGGTTGACGGGCATTATTTTATCACGCAGCTCATTCGTTGGAGCGTGCAATGAAATTGATAAGGTAAGCTGAAGTTTTTTATTAAGTAAATCCTGAATTTTGGGAACGATTCCGCAGGTTGAAAGCGAAATATTCCGCATTGACAGGTTAAGACCTTTTTCGTCAGTCACAAGGGCGATGAAACGCATAACGTTATCATAGTTATCAAGCGGCTCACCCATACCCATTAAAACAATATGCGAGATGCGCTCGCCTATTTCTTTTTGCGCCGCATAAACCTGCGAAAGAATTTCACCTGCAGATAAGCTTCTTTTGAAGCCGCCGAGGGTTGAGGCACAGAAAGCACAGCCCATTTTACAGCCGACCTGCGATGAAACGCAAATAGTATAACCGTATTTATATTTCATAACAACGCTTTCGATATAATCACCGTCGTGCATCTGAAAAAGAAGCTTGACCGTGCCGTCAGTTTTGGAAACCTGTTTCTTAACAATCGAAGCGCAAATTATCGGGAATTTTTCTTTGAGTTCTTCTCTTAAAGCCTTAGGCAGATTCAGCATTTCATCATAGCTCAACGCAAGATGACGGTGGAGCCATTCATAAACCTGCTTTGAGCGAAAGCCCTGAATGCCCTCAGCAGCAAATGCCTGCGAGAGCTCTTCAAAGGTCATTGATAAAATATCTCTGCTCATTTATTTCCTCCGTTTTTTTGGAATGCCGCAACAAAGAAGCCGTCTGTTGAATGAATATGAGGCATCAGAGTAAGGTATTTATCGTTTTCACTGTATCTGCGAAGTTCAGGGAAAACTTTAACCGCCTCAAAATCGGGATGCTCCGCAAGAAATCTGTCGCACACCTCGTCATTCTCTTTGGGGTTAAGCGTACAGGTTGAATAAACAAGTCTGCCGCCGTCTTTAAGATACTTTGTGGCATTGCAAAGGATACGATACTGAATTTCGGGTAAATTATCGATTTCGTTTGCTTTCTTGAATCTGATTTCGGGTTTGCGCCTTATTATGCCGAGACCCGAACAAGGTACGTCGCAGAGCACTCTGTCTGCCATACCGTAATTTTCATTAAAAATTGATGCGTCTGAAAGATATGTATAAACGTTATCAAGCCCGAGCCTTTTGGCTCCGTTTTTGATAAGGTCAACTCTTGACTGATAAACGTCAAACGCTCTCACACAGCCCGTGTTTTGCATTGCTTCGGCTATTGTGAAAGTTTTGCCGCCGGGTGCAGAGCAAAGGTCAAACACCGTTTCGCCGCATTTTGCGTCAACCGCTTTGCAACAAAGCTGTGAGGCAAAATCCTGCGCATGGAAATAACCGTCCTGATAAGCAAGCAAGTCTTCAACCGCACCTGTGTTTTTGAGCACAAGTGATTCGGGGAATTTTGCAATCTTTTCTGCAATAACGCCTTCTTCGGCAAGCTTCCAGATAAGGTCATCAACCGTTATTTTAAGTGTGTTTACCTTAACAACAACCGGTGCCGCCTCAAGCGCTTTTTCAGCAAGAGCAACTGCATTATCAAGTCCGTAGGCATCAATCCACATTTTGATAAGCCATTCGGGGCAGGAATATTTGATTGCAAGATAATCGGGTGAATTTTCTTCACTCTCGGGAAGTTTAAGACCGTTATCGGCAACTCTGCGAAGCACCGCATTAACAAGCGAAGCTGCAAAAGCAGATTTATTAACCTTTGCAAGTTTTACGCTCTCGTTAACTGCCGCACTTGAAGGCACTTTATCAAGGAACAAAAGCTGATATGTGCCGAGCCTTAAAATTGTGTGAAGCTCGGGCTTAAGTTTACGCACGGGCTGGTTGAGATAAAGGCTGAGGTTATAATCAATAAGAATAAGCCTGTCCAGAGTGCCGTAAACAAGGTTTGAGAAAAAGGCTTTGTCCCTTTCATCAAAGTGGTCATTCTCTTTTAAAGACGCATCAACAACAAGGTTTGAATAAGCGCCTTCTCTTTGTATTTTGAGCAAAGCTTCAAATGCCGCCTGCCTCGCGTTTTTCATATTTCAAAACATCCTTTCGGGGGGTCAATTATTGCGTCTGTTGTTCATTGCAAGAATTCGCAACGCAAAACGCAAAACGTTTGCAAGCGCCACAAGCATTGATGCAACGTAGGTCATTGCCGCGGCAAAAAGAACCTTTTTTGCACCGCCGATCTCATCATCATAAAGAAGGTCGGTTGAATCAATAACCGAAATTGCTCTGCGGCTTGCATTAAATTCAACAGGCAGGGTTGCAAGGTGGAAGATAAAAATGCCTGCATAAAGTAAAATACCGAGATAAATAATGGATTCTGCTCCCATAAAAAGACCTATAAGAGCCAGAGGAATGCCGAGCGTTGAGCCGATGTTGCACACAGGCAGAATAGAGTTTCTGATTCTGATGGGCGCATAGCCCTCTGCATGCTGGGCGGCATGACCTGCTTCGTGGCAGGCAACACCTATTGCCGCAACGCTTGTGCTGTTATAAACGTCGTCTGAAAGCCTGATAACGTTTGTTCTGGGGTCAAAATGGTCTGTCAGCGAACCGTTAACACGCTCAATTCTGACGTTTGAAATTCCGTAATAACTCAAAACCGCCTGTGCCGCATAGGCGCCTGTGATTCTTCTGTTATTGGGAACCTTTGCAAATTTTTTGAATGTCGATTTAACTCTGAACTGCGCCCACGCCGCAATAAGCATCGCAGGCACAACAAGAACTATATACCAATAATCTATAAAGTAGCCAAACACAGTGCCGCTCCTTTCACGTTATTCCATAATTGTTCCTGCCGCAACGGGATTACCCCTCAGATAATCAGCCGCATTCATTGACTTTTTGCCTTCTGCCTGAAGCTCAAGAATTTCAATGCAGTTCAAGTCACCGCAAGTAACAACAAGGCGCTTATCAGCCGCAACAATTTCGCCTGCTTTTGTGCCCTTTTCGGGTGCAAGAACGGATTTATGGATTTTCACCTTTTTGCCGCAAAGCATTGCGTTTGCTGACGGCCAGGGTGAAAGTCCTCTTATTTTATCGTGAACAGCTTTTGCGCTTAAATTCCAGTCAATTGGTGACAATTCCTTTGAAAGCATCGGAGCATAGGTAAACAAATCGTGATTCTGCTTTTCGGGTTTAAGTTCGTCTTTGAGCAAAGCATCGATTGTTTTTTCAAGAATATCTGCACCGAGAGCAGAAAGCTTATCGTGAAGCTCGCCTGCGGTTTCATTGATGCCGATTTCAACCTCGCCCTTGATGAGCATATCGCCCGTATCAAGACCTTCGTCCATTTGCATTGAGGTAACGCCTGTTTTTTCGCAGCCATTGATAACCGACCACTGAATGGGCGCGGCACCTCTGAGCTCGGGAAGCAAGGATGCATGGATATTGATGCAACCGTATTTGGGATAATCAAGAATTTCTTTGGGCAAAATTTTTCCGTAAGCAACAACAATTGCGAGCTCGGGATTTGCTTCTTTGAGCATTTCAAGAGCCGTGCCGTCACGCATTTTTAAAGGCTGATAAACCTTGATGCCGTTTGCCTCTGCAAGAACCTTAACAGGCGGAGGTGTTAAAACCATTTTTCTGCCCTGCGGTTTATCGGGCTGAGTGAAAACACCCGTAACTTCGTGGCCGCAATCAATAAGCTTCTGAAGGCAAGGCACCGCAAACTCGGGTGTGCCCATAAAAACTATTCTCATTCGGCATTCTCCTTTTTGATAACACGCTGGGTGAAAACAATTCCGTCAAGATGGTCAATCTCATGGCAGAAGCAACGGGCTTTGAGGTCTTCACCTGTATAAACGCACCATTTGCCGTTTCTGTCCTGAGCCTGCACTCTTACTGTTGCAGGTCTGCAGGTTGTGCCGTATTCACCCGGCAGAGAAAGGCAGCCCTCATCTGCAAACTGTTCGCCTTCTCTCTTAACAATTTCAGGGTTGATAAGTTCGATATATCCGTCGCCGCAGTCCATAACCACAACGCGTCTTAAAATACCCACCTGCACAGCTGCAAGACCAACGCCGTTTGCCGCATACATTGTTTCTTTCATATCATCAAGAAGCGTCCACAGACGGGCATCAAATTTTTCAACTTTACGTGATGTTTTTGCAAGAATCGGGTCACCGATTTTCACAATATTTCTTATAGCCATAAATATTTTGTCACCTTTCAGTCAGCGGAATTCTCCGCATAGGTTATAATATATAATGTAATTATTATACTGTTGATTCGGGATTGATATCTGCATAAGTAGTGACGCTTGAAAAACGGTTATCTTTGCCCATTTCAACAAGCATTGCCGATATCATCTGCCTGAATCTTTTTGAATTGCGGCATTTAATAATTAATCTGTAGCGGAATTTGCCGCTGATTTTCGCTACTCTTGCAGGCATCGGGCCAAGGGTTATTATCTTTTCGCCCGCGAATTCGCCTGTTGTGTAATTTCTGATAAGTGCAAGCGCGTTGCTTGCCGCCGACTTGACAACCGATTCGTTACTGCCTGTGAAGCCAACAACGCACAAATCGCAATAGGGCGGATAAACAAGAGCCTTGCGGAGTTTTATTTCTGTTTTGAAAAACTCATCATAATCCTGCTTTGCCGCAAGACGTATGATTTCGTTTTCGGGTGTGAGAGTCTGGATAACCGCGGTGCCTTCAACGTCACCTCTGCCTGCTCTGCCAACAACCTGGGTGAGCAACGAAAAGGTTTTTTCAAGACTGCGGAAATCATCATTATAAAGCTGCTGGTCAACCGAAACAACTCCAACGAGAGTTACGTTAGGGAAGTTAAGACCCTTTGCAACCATCTGTGTGCCTATCATTATATCGTATTCGCCTTTTGCAAAGCTATCCAGAAGCTTTTCGTGAGAATTTTTGCCTGCGGTTGAGTCGGTATCCATTCGAACAATTTTTGCTTCAGGCAAAAGGCTTGCCAGCTCTTCTTCAATTTTTTGCGTGCCGAAGCCTGAATATCGCACGGCATCTTCACCGCATTCGGGGCATTTGCTTGAAAACGGAACGGAATGGCCGCAATAATGGCACATAAGTCGGTTATTTGCGGTGTGATAAGTCATTGAAATGCTGCATTGCGGACAGCATATAACCTCGCCGCAGGAATTACAGGCGGCAAAGGTATGGAATCCTCGTCTGTTGATAAGCAGAATAGACTGCCTGCCGTTTTCAAGATTTTGTTTTAACGAATCATAAAGAGTCTGACTGATTGCTCTGCTGCCGGGCGCTTTCTCTTCGCTTCGCATATCAACAGTCAGAACCTCGGGCAAAACCGCGTTGCCGTAACGTTTTGTTAAGGTGCAAAGCTCATATTTGCCGCTTTGCGCCGCCGCATAGCTTTCAACACTCGGGGTTGCGGAAGCAAGAATAAGCAGGCAATTATGATAAGCGGCTCTGAATTTTGCAACGTCGATTGCGCTGTATCTGGGAGTTTGCTCGGATTTATAAGTATGCTCCTGCTCCTCATCAACGATGATAAGGCCAAGATTTTCAAGCGGAGCAAAAACCGCACTTCTTGTGCCGATAACAATTTTTGCCTTGCCGCTCTTTACTCTTTTCCATTCTTCAAGACGCTCTCTGACAGAAAGCGCACTGTGAAAAACCGCAACGTTACTGCCGTAACGCTTGCAGAAAAGCGAAAGCGTTTGCGGAGTAAGACCGATTTCGGGCACCATAACGATAACGGATTTGCCGCTGTCAACAACGCCGTCAATAACACTCATGTAAACCGACGTTTTACCGCTGCCCGTAACACCGTAAAGCAAAGAAACTGCAGGTTTGCCGCTTTGAGCCATTGCAGAAAGCTTGTTATGAGCTTCACTCTGCTCATCGGTGAGAACAACGGGTGTGCGCTCCCCTTTTTCGCTTGTGAAATCGGGCAACTTCATAACAGGTTGCTCGTAGAATTCGGCAACACCGTTTTTAACAAGAGCATTTGCCACCGCAGGAGTAAGACCCGTGAAATAGCAAAGCTCCTTGACACTTGCGGTGCCAACATCACAAAGCACGTCATAAATCTGCTTTTGTTTGGCGGTGAGCTTTATTTCTTCTTCGGTCTGCACAAGGCGCATCATACGCACGGATAAATCGCCGAGATTTCTCACGGCATCGCTGCTTGTCAAAAGCAGACCCTTGCGCACAAGTGAAGCAGGAATTTCTGCATCCGCTTTGATTGACAAAGCTTTAAATACGCTATCCGCCTTCACAAAAACGCCTTTTTTTGCAACGTAATCGTAAAACTCTTTTTCAGCACCTTCAAGGGCGCTGATTTTTTTTAAATCAGCCTCGGGGTCTGCGGCATATGAAAGAACCATACGGTGGTTGATTCCTGTGGGTAGCATAGCCTTTGCCGCCTCATAAAGTGTGCAGAAGGTTCTGTCTTTTATCCACTCGGCAAGCGAAAGCATTTCTTCACTCAGCATCGGCTCTTTATCAAGAACCTCGCTGATTTTTTTGATTCTCTTGCTGTCAGTTGTGTCAGTGATATCAAAAACAACACCCAGACGCTTTTTGTTGCCGTTGCCAAATGGCACGGTTACCCTGCTGCCCTTTTTGACCGAAGCTTCAAGCTGCTCGGGGATTGCATAATCAAACGCTTTATCAAAGGTAAAAACTGCAGATTCAACTGCAACCTTTGCATATTTCATCCGATTAACACTCCCTTCACAGATTTTGGATTAGCGAAATCAGATGTTTCTGATTTCTTCGGGTTCGATGATTGTGAACTGACCTGCAAGAATTTCTTCAAGAGCAACGCTTACGGGCTTCTCTGTCATAATCTCTTTGTTTTCTTCTGCTGTTTCAGCAATTTCTCTTGCTCTTTTAGCTGTTGCTGTTACAAGTGAGTAACGGCTGAGATGGTTTTTGAGTACGCCTCTGAGATCGGGATTAAACATTGTTGATTACCTCGCTTATGATATTTTTGTTTCTTTCAATTTTATGCCTTTCGGCGGTTATGATTGCTTCTATGCAATTAACTGCGTTTTCAACGGTATCGTTAAAAACAACATAATCATATTCATATGCTCTGCGGATTTCTTCGCGGGCAATGAAAAGTCTGTGCTGAACCGTTTCTTCGTCTTCGCTGCCTCTGCCTCTGAGTCTTTCTTCAAGCACACGCATTGAAGGCGGCATAAGAAAAATGCTGATAACGTTATCATAACGGTTTCTGATTTTTTCTGCACCCTGAACTTCGATTTTAAGAATAACCGATTTGCCCTGACCGAGCATTTCATCAACAGGGTCTGCAGGCGTGCCGTAATAATTTTTTGCATATTCGGCATATTCGAGCATTCTGTTTTCAGCTATCTTCTTTTCAAAAAATTCACGGTTAACAAAATAGTAATGAACACCGTCAATTTCACCCTCGCGCTTTTCGCGGGTTGTCATTGATATTGAAACCTTAACGTTTTCATCAAGCTCAACAAGCTTGTTGAGAACAGTATCTTTGCCTGAGCCTGAGGGGCCCGAAAGGATAATAAGAACTCCGTTGTCGCTCATTCTTCATCCTCCTCATCTTCAAGCTCGTCCATATCGTCGTTAAGTCTGTTTGCAACTGTTTCACTCTGAAGATATGTAAGAATAACGTGGTCGCTGTCTGTGATGATAACCGCTCTTGTTCTTCTGCCGTGAGTTGCATCAATAAGCGTACCTTTTTCTTTGCACTCCTGAATAATACGCTTGATAGGTGCAGACTCGGGGCTGACAATGGCAACAAGACGGCTCGCATTGACCATATTGCCGAAACCGATATTAATCAGCTTCATTTTTTCGCCTCCGTTTTATTCAATATTCTGTATCTGTTCACGAATCTTTTCAATTTCTGCCTTGATTGCAACAACCTTGCGTGCAATCTCAACATCCTGTGCCTTTGAGCCGATTGTGTTGGCTTCTCTGTTGAATTCCTGAATAAGGAAATCCATCTTTTTGCCTACTGCTTCGCTTGAATCAAGGAATGAACGCATCTGCGAAATATGGCTGCGAAGTCTGACTGTTTCTTCAGCAACAGCGATTTTGTCAGCAAAAATTGCGGCTTCTGTGAGAATTCTCTGCTCGTCGATATGAGCATCGGCAAGCATTTCGCGAAGTCTGCCGAGAAGCTTTTCATTATGCTCCTTAACAGTTTCGGGTGAACGCTCCTCAATGAAAGCAACGTTTTCAAGAATTGTTTCAAGCCTTGAAAGAACGTCAGCTCTGAGTCTTTCGCCCTCACGCTCACGCATTGAAACAAAGCCGTTGAGAGCTTCTTCGGCAACAGTCTGAACTGCCGCCCAGATTTTATCTTCATCAGCCGCCTGCTTGCGGATTGAGAAAATATCGCTCACTCTTGAAATATCTGAAACCTTGATGTTATTTTCAAGGCCGTATGTTTCTGCAAGTTCTTTATATGCATCAAGATATCCCTTAACAAGAGGATGGTTGACGCTGATGATTGTATCGGGTTCTTCAACCGTTTCAATCTGAACGTAGCATTCCATCTTACCTCTTGTGAGCTTGCCCATAAAAAAGCTTTTCAGCTTTTCATCAAGGAAGCCGTAGCTTCTGGGAAGCTTTGAGGAAAACTCAAAATATCTGTGGTTGACGCTTTTGATTTCAACCGTTATATTCATACCGTCGGCAAGCTGCTGGCATCTGCCGTAACCGGTCATACTTTTTATCATTTAAAATTCATCTCCGTGATTTAATGGATTGCACCTGCCGATTAAAGGTTATGGCAGGAACAGCCTGAGGCAAGAGCCTCGGGGATTTCAACAAAGGCTCCGTCGGCATTATCAAAGCCGAGCCTTGCAAATGCAGGACGGTAAAGCTCCTTTGAAATAACGGCAAGATAAGCATTCTGGTTGGCGGCGCTGTTCATTGCCGCCCTTGCAAGACCCTCTGCGGTTATATCGTTTTCGCATTCCATTGAAAGGAACACCATACGGTAGCCTTCGTTTTTATAAGTGCAAAAGCCAAGCTCCTCGCCGTTTTCATAAGCTCTGAAGCAAAAATAATCCTGCTGATGGTCGGGAAGAAAGGTTATCATTTTGAATTGCCGCCTTTCTTTTTGGCACCTGCCTGAACAAGAAGCTTTTCAACCTCTTCAGGGGTCAGGTCACGCCATTCACCTGTCTGAAGCATACCGAGCTTAACAGAGCCGACTGCAATTCTGCGAAGCCTTGCAACCTCAAGATTGAGTGCCTCACACATACGGCGAATCTGTCTGTTTCTGCCCTCATAGAGAACAATCTCAACAACAGCTCTGCCGTCTTCTTTTGAAAGAACGTGAACTTCTGCAGGTGCAGTCATTCTGCCGTCAATTTCAACACCCGTTGCAAGAATATCAACCTGCTCGGCTGTAATCTCGGGACGGACTGTAACTCTGTAAGTTTTGGGAACGTGTTTTGAGGGGTGCATCATTGCGTTTGCAAAAGCACCGTCGTTAGTGAGAATCAGCGCGCCCTCCGAAACTCTGTCAAGTCTGCCGACGGGATAGATTCTTTCTTTAACGTCTGAAACAAGCTCCAGAACACACTTTCTGCCAAGCTCATCATCGGTTGTTGTGACGTAACCTCTGGGCTTATTGAGCAGAATATAGCGAAGGCTGTTTTCTTTTCTGATTTTTTTGCCGCCGACCATAACGGTATCTTTTTTGGGGTCAACGCTGTCACCAATCTGGGCAACTGCGCCGTTGACCTTAACTCTGCCGGCTCTTATCATTTCTTCTGCTTTTCTTCTTGAAGCAACACCTGCTTCAGAAAGAAATTTCTGGAGTCTTATCTTATTATCGGGCAACCGATTTCACCTCTGAGTAAAATATTCTTTGATTTTATAAATCAGGTTTTCAAAGAAACCTCTTTTTATTTCATTTTCAATGGGAGCAATATGCGCTTCTATGCTCTCTGCCGCTTCAACCGGTATTTCGGCAACAACTTTATCGCCGCATATAAACACCGCTTTGCCTACGATATCACCCTCATTCAAAGGCGCATATTCAAACGGCTTTAAAAGCAAAACACACTGTGCACCTGCAACACCTTCGGATTCATAAGAAAGCCTGAGCTTTGCAGAAGCCTTTTTGCCGCCGCATACTTTCAACTGCACCTGTGACAAATCGCAGGTAAGCAGACCGCTTTTGCAAACGGTGAATCCGTAATCGAGCAGTTTTTGATGGTCAGACCAATCGTCAGGTGCATTCAGAGTAACCGCAACAAGCGTTACGCCACCTCTTTTTGCCGCACTCACCAGACATCTGCCGCTCTTTTTTGTGAAGCCCGTTTTAACTCCGATTGCATCGGGATAGCTCCATAACAAGCGGTTATGATTTGTGAGCGTTCTTGCATAAGGAGGATTGCCGTAGGTAAGCTTTGCGGTTTTCTTTGCAGATATTGCGGCAAATTCAGGATTCTTCAGACACTCTGCCGCAAGCATAGCCATATCACGGGCGGTTGAATAATGTTCATCATCATCAAGACCCGAAGCCGTGACAAAATTTGTGCTTTTCATTCCGATTTCATCGGCTCTTGCATTCATCATCTGAGCAAAGCCCTCGGGACTGCCGCCAATAACGTAAGCAACCGTGTTTGCCGCATCGTTGCCCGATTGCAAAAGCATACCGTAAACAAGCTCTCGAAGCGAAACGCTGTCCCCTGCTTTGAGCCCCATTGAGGTACCCTCAACGGCAACCATCTCTTCGGTAACAACAATTTCTCTCTCGGGTGTGCCTGCTTCAAGAGCAAGCAACGAGGTCATTATTTTGGTTGTGCTCGCCATGGACAACCGCTTATCCGCATTACTCTCAAACAGAGTTTCGCCTGTTTCAACACACATAAGCACCGCACTCTGTGCACTGAGCGATAAATCACTTGCAAATACCGTGCAGACAGACAGCATGGCAAAAACAACTGCGATTACAGCCGATAAAATCTTTTTCAAATCATTTTCATCCTCACATATCGGTTTAACTCCGCATCGGTCAAATCCGATGCGGTGCTATTCAATATATGATTTAAAGACGAAAAAAATTATTTGTTTGTTTCTTCAGCGGGAGCCTGCACAAAATCGTTGATTGCTTCTTCAACGGGATCTTCGCCCTTCTTAACGAGCTTTGTGATAACTTCTGATGCCTTATCAACAACGTCGGGAATCATACCGATTGCTCTTTCAACTGAGCCTTCTGCTGCGTTGAGGTATCTTACTGTTACGCTGCCGTTATTAACAACAAGGAATGCAACGGGAGAAATTGTGATGCCTGCGCCACCGCCGCCACCGAAGAGCTCTGCATTATTCTTTGAGGGGAAGTCTGTGCCGCCTGAAGCAAAGCCGTACGTAACCTTTGAAACGGGGATAATCTGAAGAGTTTCGCTGATTTTGATGGGATCACCGATAATTGTGCTTACGTCAACGAGATCCTTGATTTTTTCAATTGATGTGCCGAGAATACCTGATGCTGACTGCTGTTTCATTTTGTTTTCCGCCTTTCGTTTTTTGATTTATTGAAAATTATTTATTAATCTGCTTTTCCACTTTGGGCTCTTCAGGAGCCTTGCTGTGCTTAAGCAGTTTAAATACAACCTTAAAGAGAAGCTCAAAGACCAGAACAAAGACTGCGTTGATCAGCTTAATAGGTCTGAGAGAAATTTTTGTGTGCAATTTTGCTTCGGTTTTGCCGTAAATAAAATCGGGTGAAATATCAATGCTGTATTTCTTGATTTTCATTTTATTCACAAGCAGACCCATTGCAGGAAATGCCGCAGAGCAGATTTTGCCATACTGAATTGCGGTTTCAGCTGAATCGCCACCGCCGACAGACATCGCAATATAGAGCTCTTCAATTTTGAACGCTCTGAAAATTCTGCCGAACATACCGCCCAAAGCTTTGACCGCATCCTTGATAAGCTGAACAACGCCGCTCACGCCGCGATTCTTATAGAAACGGACAAACATATTATCGCCCTTTTTCTTTTTCTTGGGCTCTTTGATTATCTCGCTTTCTTCTTTGGGTTCTTCTTTTTTCTCTTTTTTCTTCTTTTCTTTCTTGGGCTTTTTCTTATGTTCATCCTTGTGCTTTGCAGGAAGAATTTTTATGTTAAGGAAAAGCCATTTAACGCTCAGTGCAATATCGTCTTCATAATGAACCGTTACTGCAATTTTTATTGAAAGAAGAATCACAAAAAACGCAATTATGCCAAGTATGATATAAAGCGCTGTCACGCCGCCGCCTCCTTCTTAAATTATTCTTCCGCCTGGAAAAAGCTTCTGATCTGTTCGCCCTGTTCGTTATTGATTTCATCATCCTGCAAATCTTCAACCTCGGGTCTTTCGGGAAGCTCGGGAAGCTCTGAAAGAGATGAGAGACAGAAGCAACGCAGGAAATCGGGCGTTGTGCCGTAAAGCAGAGGTCTGCCGGGTAAATCAAGTCTGCCTTTTTCTTCAAGCAAACCTTTCTGGCAAAGTGTTGAGATAACACCCGAGCAATCAACACCTCTTATCTGTTCAACATAGGCTTTTGTTACGGGCTGGTTATAAGCAACAACTGCAAGAACTTCGAATGCCGCAGGTGAAAGAGGCGCATTCTTCTTTATATCAAGAACACTTCTTACCTGCTGGGCATATTCAACCCTTGAGCAAAGCTGATATTTGCTGCCAAGACGCAGAAGGCAGATGCCGCTGCCTCTTTCATCGAGCGAGCGTGCAAGTTCCCACAAGGCGCCTGCAACGGTATCCATATCAAGCTCGAGAGCTTCTGCTATTCTTGCGCATTCAAGCGGCTCGCCCGAAGCAAAAAGAATTGCTTCGCACGCCGCACGAATCTGTTCATTCGTCAATTTCAATACTCTCCCCTCTGCCCTGAAGCAAGGTTACGTCAACGTTATCGCCGTTGCCGTCAAAATGAATTCTTTTTGCCTTTGCCATTGCAAGCAGGGCAAGAAAAGTTGCAACCATTTCGGAGCGGGATTCAGAGCCTTCAAAAAATGATGCAAACTTTTGCTTTTTGCTGTTTTTGAAGCGGTCAATGATAACACTGATTCTTGATGCAACCGAAACAATCTTGTGGGCAACAATACCCTTGAATGCCTCAATCGGCGGCGGTAAACGGCGCATACCCTTACCGACTGCCGCAAGATAGGCTTTATAAATTTCAACGGGTTCGTGAACTCTGGTATAAGTCATATCAGGTTCAAATTCTTCAGGCTCTCTGCCATAGAATTCAAAACCCTTTGCCTGCTGCTGAAGCTGACCCGCAACAAGCTTGCAATCCTGATATTCCGTCAACTCGCCGCGAAGCTCTTCAACAAGCTTTTCAGCTTCTTCGTGAACGGGAAGAAGCGAAACGGTTTTGATATAAAGAAGTCTTGCCGCCATTTCGAGGAATTCACTTGAAACGTCAAGGTTATCCTCCTGCATAAGACGAACGTATTCAAGATACTGCTCAATGATTTCCATAATCGGAACGTCGTTGATGCTTAATTTCTTTTTACTTATCAGCTGAAGCAAGAGATCCATCGGACCTTCAAAAACTTCAAGCTTATATTGAAATTTATCCAAAAGCTTTTGCTCCCTTCAATGGGGGTTGATTATAATAAAATTCTAAACGGTAACCACGCAATCTTTGCAATGATGCCCATAATGCCGTCTGTGAGAAATGCAAGCGGAACATCAAGAACACCCAAAAAGATAAGTGCGAACAGAGCAAGAATGATATATCGCTCATATTGCATATATTTGAAATAATATTTGGGAGGAATAACGAGTGCAAGAATCTTTGAGCCGTCAAGCGGAGGAATGGGAAAAAGATTGAACACCGCAAGGCTGACGTTGATTATTGCCGCATAGCTGAAAAACAGGTTTGCAACCTGCCAGACAAGAGCATAATTCTTGATGCAAATAAACAAAGCCGCATTTGAAAGAAGTTTGAAAATCAAAGCCATAATCAGGTTTGAAACGGGGCCTGCAAGAGCCGTTATCGCCATACCTGCTTTCGGGTTTTTGAATCTTCTTGCATTAACGGGAACGGGCTTTGCATAGCCGAAACCAACAAGAAGAATCATAAGCGCACCCATAAGGTCGATATGAGCAAGAGGGTTAAGAGTTAACCTACCCTTTCTTTCGGGTGTATCATCGCCAAGCTTTGTTGCAACATAAGCGTGTGCAAATTCATGAATGGGTAAAGTGCAGAAAACAACAAACACGCTAGCCATCAGACCGATGAGCACGTTAGTCATATCACCTTTGCTTGTTAATAAATCCAATAACATAATTAAACCCTTCCGATAAAGCCGTAAACTGTTCGCCCGATGCCGTTAAAATCATTTTCGGAACGAACCTCGGCACATATTTCGCTGAATAATTTTTCTATTGTTTCGGTCTGATTTTCACCGCATTCTATCGCAATCGCGCCCTTGCAATAAGGTAGCCAGAGCGAAGCCAGAGCTCTGTAAAAATCATAGCCGTCCTCACCACCGTCAAGCGCCATTGAGGGTTCACGCAAAACTTCTTTTTGAAGAAGCGGAACTTCGGCTGACTCAATATAAGGCGGATTTGAGAGAATCAAATCAGGCTTCGGCAAATCGAATCCGTTGAAGCCGCTGAACAAATCGCCGCAGATAAGCTCTGCGTTTGAGCAAGCAAGCTTTTCTTTGTTTGCCTTGAGATAAGCAAAAGCCTTATCCGATTTTTCAAGCAGATAAACTTTTGCATCGGGTCTGATTTTTGCAACGCTCAAACCTATGCAGCCCGAGCCTGCACACAAATCAAAAACCACGGGACTCTTTTTATCTTTTAAAAAGTCAAGCGCAAAATCAACAAGCATCTCGGTTTCGGGTCTGGGGATAAGAACACCCTCGCCAACCTTAAAGGTTTCGCCGTAAAAATCCCATTCACCGATAACGTATTGAACAGGCATACCGCCTTTGCGCTGATTAATCATATTTAAAAAGCGATTTGCTTTTTGACTGTCTGCTTCATCCGCAGAATGAAAAATCAGATAATCTCTTCCGCAATCAAAAGCCGCCTCAAAAATCCATTGCGCTTCGTTGCGGCTGTTTTCAACCTCACTCTCACCAAGAATGCGTATACCCTCGGCAAGCAATTCTCTGACCGTCATTGATTATTCCTCAGGCGTTGAGGTTTTATCCTCTTCGCCGTTATCTTCTGCAGGCTCTTCTTTAACGGGAACTTCACCTGTAAGAGCACCCTTCATTGCTTCAATGGCAACCTCGATTATGTCATCAGTGGGCTCAACGGTTGTTATTCTCTGCATAAGCAGACCGGGAGCCGAGAGAAGCTTTGTGAAATTATTGGGATATTTGCCTGCAAGCTGAATGAATTCAAAGCCGACGCCCATAATTGCAGGAAGCATAAGAACTTTGGTTGCAATCCAGATCCAGCGGTTTGCGGTAAGTGCAGGGAAAGCAATCGAAACGATTGATGAAATAAGAATGCTGAGAATAATCGTTACAAAGATGAAGCTTGTGCCGCATCTGGGATGAAAACGTTTTTCTTCTCTGATGTTTGCAACGGTAAGCTCTTTGCCGTGTTCAAAAGCAAAAATCGTTTTGTGCTCCGCACCGTGATACATATAGACTCTTCTGATTTCTTTCATTCTTGCAACAAGAGCCATATAAGTGATGAAAATGATAACTCTGATAACACCTTCAAAAACAGCGCGCCACATTTCGATTGCACCGTTTGCAAGATATTTGTTTGTCAGGTCAAAAAGAAGCGAGGGCAGATACATAAACAAAACGAACGAAACACCGATGCCGAGAACCGCTGAAATGAAACCGATAACCGCCATCATCTTGGGACCGAAATGGTCACTGAGCCATTTATCAAGCTTTGATTCGTTTTCTGCTTCCATATCTTCAAGAGAAGTTTTCTCTGCCGATTCCATAAGAAGCTTGTAGCCGCTTATCATTGATTCGATAAACGAAACAACACCTCTGATAAGAGGAATATTGAAGGGCTTGAATTTTTTTCTGATTGAAACGAAGTCCTTCATCTGGGTTTCAATTGTTCCGTCGGGCAATCTCAAAGACATTGCCATACCCTTGGGGCCCTTCATCATTATGCCCTCCATAAGAGCCTGACCTCCAACGGCAACGTATTCATTTTTCTTTTTATCTTTACTCATTTTCAGGTCTTTCTCCTTCTGAATTATCAGCCTGCTCTGCGGCATAATCCGCAGGTGTGAGCGGCAGAGTTATTTTAACTGTTGTGCCTTCGCCGTAAACGCTGGTAATCTCAAACTCACCGCCGTGCAGCTTGATGATTTCATCAACAACCGCAAGACCGATACCCGAGCCTCTGATTGTTGAATCAACCTTGTAGAATTTTTCTTTGATATGCGGCAAATCCTCTGCAGGAATACCGATGCCCGTATCGCTGATTGTTACAACAAGCGTGGCAGGATTCGGGATTTCTGCAAGAACAACTATCTTGCCGCCGTGTTCGGTATATTTGACGGCATTATCAAGAATATTGATAAACACCTGTCGCATTCTCGATGCATCCGCAGTTGCGGGAGCAGGTATCTGCGGAACGTTATAAATTATTTCAAGACCGTTCTTGACCGTTCTTTCTCTGAAAGCAAAAACAACTTCGTCAAGCTCGGCAAGAACGTCAATTTTTTCAATATTAAGCTTCATTCTGCCACTGCTCATTCTTGAGAAGTCAAGCAGCTCTTCAACCATCTCGTTAAGTCTGGAAGCTTCGCTGATGATAACGCTCATTCCTCTGTTTGCCATCTGAGGGTCGGTTTCACCAATCTGAAGCAACGTTTCACCCCAGCCCTTGATTGCCGTGAGCGGTGTTCGAAGTTCGTGAGAAACGGTCGAGATGAAATCGTTTTTGAGCCTGTCCGTAACAGAAAGCTTCGTTGCCATATCATTAATCGTTGCGCAAAGCTCGCCTATTTCGTCATTATAAGGGTAATGGTCAATGCGTGCTTCAAGATCGCCGCCTGCAATTTTCTTTGCAGTTTCGCCAACGTCTTTAACAGGGTTAACAATTGAACGAATGAACATACTGCCCGAAAACATCAGAAGCGCAAACAACGCAATTGCGGCAAGAGCAATTGTTATTGAAATTCTGATAAGCTGACTTTCAATCTGTTCAAGTGAAATCATAAATCTGACCGCACCTGCGTGAGATCCGTCGGGATAATTATAAATGCAGGTTTTTGCAATTATGTTTTCGCCCGAGGGTAATTCCCCCTGCCACTTGGCATTGCTCTTACCCTCAAGAGCTGTTTCATAGTCAGGCATCGTTACCTTGCCTTTAATTTCAAATCCGCTTGAAGAAAGAATAACATTTCCGGTGCTGTCGATAATCCAGACCGCCATAATATCTCTGTCGGGAAAATTCTCAACAAAGTTTCTGCCTGCGGTTCTGAAGCCATCTGTTGCCGCGTCACCGTAAAGCCTGAAACTTGATGAAATTTCTTCAGCCGAATAAGAATCAAGCGCCATATCGGCTACGCTGTAATAATAACTTCTGATTGACAGCAGAAGAGCAATTGAAACTGAAACAAGAATCAGAATAACAACTGATGCAACGCTTAAAAACCAGCGCTTTGTTATGCCGACAAATTTCATCCGCTCTTCTCCTTTCAAAAGTTTTTTTCAAATCAAACAATCCACTTATAGCCAACACCCCAGATTGTTGTTAAATGCTTGGGGTTGGAAGGTTCTGATTCAACCTTCATTCGCAGGCGTCTGATATTAACGTCAACAATTTTTTCTTCGCCGAAATATTCGTTACCCCAGACTTTGTTTAGAATATCCGTTCTGCTCAATGCGGCACCGGGGTTTGTGAAGAAATATTCCATCATCTGAAACTCAACCTGTGTGAGTTCGATATAAGCACCGTTTTTGGTGAGAGTTCTGCTTCTTAAATTAAGAACAAACTCGCCAAGCTCAATGCTCTCTGCCGCAACAGGCTTGGGTGAATTGTTCATTGCAACGCGTCTGTAGATAGCGTCAACTCTTGCAACAAGCTCTGTCGGCGAAAACGGCTTTGTAACGTAATCGTCTGCGCCCATCATAAGACCCGTTATTTTGTCCATTTCCTGAGTCTTTGCAGTGAGCATTATAATGCCGAGATTATTGCTTCTGCTTCTGAGCTGTTTGCAAACCTCGAGACCGTCAACGTTGGGCATCATAACGTCAAGCAAAGCAACGTCAATATCACCGCCGCAGGCATCATAAAGTTCAATTGCCTGTGCACCGTCGCAGGCTTCAATAACTTCGTATCCGCCTCTGCGAAGGTTGATAACAATAAATTCCCTTATAGCGGCTTCATCTTCCGCAATCAGAACTCGTGTCATTTTTAATCCCCCTGATTATACAACCTGCTGCAACGGCAGGATTTTATTTTTAAGAACGCTTTCAGTTAAACCTATTTCTTCGCCGTAAGGACTGATATGAACATAAACCGAATATTCTTCTTTTTCAATAAGTGCAACATAGCCGTCAAGAACAGTTCCGTCGAGCTTATCATTCGAAACACGGATAACGGAATAAAGCTCTGCATCCTCACCCGTTTCAAAATTCTTTTCTTTAACAACCCAACTGTTACTTTCGATTAACTGTTCAACGCTGAGGTTGAAACGGTCTTTGCCCGTAAGCGTTATCATATAACCGTTTTCGTAATTTACAAGCGCGCTGATAACAGTTTCATTGCCGTATTCATAGAAGTTAAGCCAGCTTGTAACGTAAAGATGGCTCGGATCGATTTTCAGTTCATTTGCATCGCTCGAAAAAACCTCTGTCTGTGACGGAACGTCGATTATGCCGTCACCGTTGATATCGGCACTGAGAATAGGATCGTTGCGAAGCGAAATAACGTTTGACATTGTTGCTTCATCAAAAAGAGGAGCAACAAGCTTTTTCTTTGCGCCGTTCCAATAAATCAACTCCGTTATCATCTGGCGTTCACCCTTGAGGGCATCGATATAAATTCTCGGGGTTGCGCTATCTTCGCCCTTATCGGTTTTTACCGAAACATAACTGCTGATATTGGCATCAACTCTTGCCTCTCCCTTGAGCACCGCAGAATCTTTTGAAACGCTGATGATTCGTGCATAGCGCTGAGGAATTGTTGAGTTGGTGTTTTGTGTTATCAAAAAGATATCGTCAAACGAATCGCCGTCAATATCGGTTATGAGTGAAACGGAACACATTTCGTTTGAGATTTCTTTAAAAGCAACGTTATTGCCTGCTGTGTGGTAAACCGAAAGTGTTTTGCCGATATTAACACCCGAAACGCTCCAGGAAACGATAATCTCCGAAACACCGTCGCCGTTCATATCGCTGACCGAAACGCTTTCAATCTGATTGCCGTGACCGACGAAATCGCCTGCAGGTTTCCACTCACCGTCAATGCTTTCATAGCATCTCGCTTTGGCTGTTGCATCACCCTGCGAATCGCGGTAGAAAATAAACGCTTCGTTAACACCGTCGGAATCGAAATCCTCAACAACTATAGCAGAACGGTAATCACCGTCATACGGTGTGCAGAGAGATGCATTTTCACCAATCTGCGAGCGAAAAAGTTCAACCAGACCTTCATATTCCTCATAGAAAAGAGGAGGCGCAAGAAGAGAGTCAGCTGCGCGAAAAAGCTTGAAATCCGCACAAGACGAAAATGCAGTAACAACAAAAGCCAACGTCAAAATAAGTGCAACAAGTTTTTTCATTTTACCGACTCCTTTCCCTGAATATTCCAAAAATGGGCATAGTTATAGCTTTTCAATGTATTATATCACAGATAATATCAATAAATCAATATATAAATATAAATTAATTATTAATAATATATATAAATAGAGCGATTTGCACGGGCAAAAGCCCAGGCAAATCGCTCTGATCTGAATATTATTTTAAGAGATGTTATCCCATGATATCAACGCTGACGGTTGCCGCTTCACCTTTGAAGGTAAGCCAGCAATCCTTATACTTGCCGTCAAGCACAACGGGAACGCTGATTTTACCCACAGCATCCTTCGGAACACTGCTGAAATCAAGCTTAAGGTCATCGCGAGTGATTCTCACAACGTCTGCCTCGGGGCCGTTAACGGTTACACTTTCGGAATCATCGAAACCGATAACATCATATTCAAAAGCCTTATCCGTTCCTGTTAAGCCGATATGATATGCATTATCTGCTGACGGCAGAGGAATATCTTTGACGGTAAGGTCATCCTTGATGATGGTAATAACAAACTCTTTCGCACCCGCCATACCCGTTGATTCATCCTTAACAACAACACCCTGATTGCCGTCAAACTTAACGGTTAATTTATATTCGCCGTTTTCATCAAATTCAATGTTACTGAAGCTGATTGTTGCTATATCAACAGTTTCGCTCTGTTCGCCCGAAAAACCGAAAACCGCAGTTTCGGGTTCAACAGTATAATTGAACGGATACTTATCTCTGTATGAGCCGGGAATATCCGTGAAATTAATTTCAGCTTTCGCCTCTTGCTCTTTATAGACAGGAATGTTCACATAAACGTTCCCTGCTTCCATTTCATCTGTTGTGTTCTTGATTTTAACGTATTTTGGGGCACTGCTGTTTGATGTTACAATACTCATACCCGCAGTGAAGCCTGTGCTCTTCACAAGTCCGCCCTCAACAGACGCAACTGCATTTACCGAGCTCACAAAATCCACCTCGGATTTCGGTCCGTAAATCATAACGTTATTGGGAATAGGTGCAAATTCATCAGCGAAATAACCGTCAGCGGCAATGTTGCCGTTAACAGAAAATTCAGGTATAACGGGCACCTGCTTTTCAACGTAATAATCAAAAAGCACTTCAATCTCGTTAACGGTATATGAAACAATTTCATACTGCGGACGGGTGCTGACACTCGCAACGTCAACGGTGAGTCGCTGCAAGCCTGCGCTGTTGATATAACCGCTGTTTGCAATTGCTTCGATATCTTTGATGATTGCGTCATCCTCAACGATATATCGCTTGCCGACTATCGTTACGTCAACAGTAAGGTTATCTGCGCCAAAAGGTTCAAGAGTTGAACCCTTTGCACCGGTTGACATAACTTTTATAGGCACGTTTTTAATTGTAACTTTTGTTTCGGGGCTGAATTCAACCGCAACCACAACCCAGATTGCAATAGCCGCAACAACGGAAAAAATCAGAAGAAAGCGGTTGTTATAAAACAAATCGCTCAATTTGAATTTTTTATTAATCATTTTTTCCAACCTTTAAAAAGTTTTTTTATTGAGTCTTTATCTGCCATAAGCTTTTCGGGAGCGGAATCAACCAGATAATCAAGCAAAACCTCACGAAGCTCAGCTTCGGTATAACCGCGCTTAAGAGTACCTTTGAGTGCAACCGATATTGTACCTGTTTCTTCGCTTGTAACAACCACAAGTGCATCGGCAGTTTCACTCATTCCGATTGCCGCTCTGTGCCTTGTTCCGAGATCGCTTGAGATATCGTTGCTCTTTGTAAGCGGAAGAACACAGCCTGCGCAAAGAAGCCTGCCGTCTCTGATGATTGCGGCACCGTCATGAAGCGGCGAATTCGGGAAAAAGATATTACCGATAAGCTCGTGCGTAACCTTAGCATCAACAGGTGTACCTGTGTTGATAACGTCGCCAAGATGCATCTCTTTTTCAAAAACAATGAGCGAGCCTGTTTTGCTGTCACTCATACGCTGAACAGCCTTTGCAATTTCAATAACGGATTCATTGACAACGCTGTCAAGGGTGTCGTTGCTGCCTTTTATGAATGCGCTGATTGCAGAAAACTTGCTCTTGCCGACTCTTTCAACAACCTGACGGATTTCTTGCTGAAAGAGAATGATAAGAACAATAAACACGTTTTGAAAAACTAGCCTGAAAATATATGCGCTTGACTGCATCTCAAACTGGTAAACCGCAAGATACGCAATACCGAGAAGAAGAAGACCCTTAACAAGCTGCATGGCTCTTGTTTCGCGGATAAGCTTTATGCCGTGATAGATAATAAACGACACAAGGCAGATATCAAGAAAATCTGCCACCCCGAATTTAATGGAAGGCAGTTTCGAGAAGAAATCCGATATGTTATCAAAAAAGGTCATAAGCCGTAACCTATCCTTTCGGAAATCAAAAATAATATATAAATATCATAGCACAACACAATTCGGCTTGTAAACACCAAACTGCTTTTTTAACAAAAAATTTATTTTTCAATAAGGCATATTGCCTGCGCGGAAATGCCTTCGCCGCTACCCGTGAAGCCAAGCCCCTCTTCGGTTGTTGCTTTAACGCTGATTCTGTCAACGTCAACACCGCAAGCACCTGCAATATTTTCGCGCATTTTATCAATATGCATTCTCATTTTGGGGCGCTGAGCAATGATTGTTGCATCAACGTTAACAACGGAATATCCGTTTTTACCGATTTCTTTAACAACCTCCGCAAGCAAAACAAGGCTGTCTGCGCCCTTATATTTTTCATCGTTATCAGGAAAAAGACAACCGATATCGCCCATTGCGGCGGCACCGAGAAGCGCATCGCTGACTGCGTGAAGCAACACATCCGCATCGGAATGACCGAGCAGACCTTTTTCATAAGGAATATCAACACCGCCGAGAATCAGTTTTCTGCCCTCAACAAGCTTGTGCACGTCATAACCCTGACCTATTCTGAACATATAAGCCACTCCTTTTCTATTTCTTTAACGTCTTTGACGAAATTTTCATACGTGGTGATGCAGTTCAGAACCGTAACAAGCGCATTCGACGTGAGCCTTGAAGGCAACGCATAAAACTTAAGCAATGCCGCTCTTTTTTCTGTGCTGTTTTCACCGCCCGTAAACCCGAATTCATATAAATCGAGTTTGGTTATCGGTCTTTCGGGTGCTTCGGAACTTTCGCAAAGCACACCTGCATTTGCAAGCGCTTGCATAATAACATCTTCAGAAACACCTTCAACACCGAGCTTCCCCTCTTTTGACGGCTCGGTTTTGCGTTTTTCTTTGCCGAAAATATCGGGAATATAAGCGTTTTTAATATACTTTTTATCAACGGTTGAGCCGATAAAAGAACGGATTTTGAAGCCTGCGGAATCGCTGTCCGTAAGCACAAGAAGCCCTCTTTTTTCAGCAAGCATTCTTATAAGGCGCTGAAGTTCCTTATCTTTGAAAATGCCGAAGCCGTCTGTCTGAATAATAGGCGCATCGATAATGCCCGAGAGCTTGATTTTATCATACTTGCCCTCAACTATGACCGCCTGATTGATTTTTATCATATTTATCTCCCGCCGACTCTTGCAAGCTTGACAATTGCTTTTTCAAGAATCAGCCTCTTATCTGTTGATGTGCTCTTCATTGCGGTATCCGCTTCAACAAGAATATCAACGCATTCGCTGATATCGTCAAAGCTAAGCTGTGCACTGTTTCGCGCGGCATTTGTGAGTCTGAACTCCTTGCCTGCATAGTTATAATACTGCGCAATGCTCTCTGCTCTGCCGCCCGATTTAACGGCAGATTTTGCTCTGTAAATATCTGTGTAAGATGCAATAAGCGCACCGAGAATCTGAAATTCATCTTCCCTTTGCTCAAAGAGAAGCTCAAGCTTTTTGAACGCACTGTCAAACCTGCGTGCAGTCAGATCTTTAATCATATCAAAGACTTTCGCATCAAGGCTTTTGATGCAAACCGCATCAACGTCACTCTTTTTGATTTCGCCTTCTGCATAGGCACAAACCTTTTCTGTTTCGTTGAGCAGAGTGTTCAGATCTGCACCTACACACGAAACAAGATAAGCTGCAACGCCCTTTTCAAAAGCCGTTCCTCTCTTTTTTGCACCGCTTTCAAGCATCTTTGCGAGCTCAACCGCAGTTTTCTTTTCAAGCTTAACGGCATAGGCGCTTTTTTCAAAAAGCTTTATAACCTTTGTCCATTTTGCACCCTTGGGTTCATATGCCACAAAAGAAAAAATCAGCGCACAGTCTTCGGGGTTATCGTCAATAACGGCTTTGAGCTGCTCCATACCGTTATCATCAAGCGTATCAAGAGGAAAATCCTTGACAAGAACGCACTTTGTTTCAGCCATCATAGGCACAGCCTGCGCACTTTCATAGATATCGGAAAGCGTTGCCTCTTTGCCGTCAAAGGTATGAAAATTGAAATCGGCAAAAGATTCATCAACCGTTTTTGCAACAATTTTATCAATATAAATTTTTTTAAGATAATTTTCTTCTCCGTAGATAAGATATACGCCGACGGGGTTTTCCCTCAGCTTTTCTTTAAGTGCAGATTCATTTAAAGCAGGCATTTTAACCTTCCTTTCTCATTCTCTGCGAATGCTCATATCGCCGTTTTCGGCTCTGATTATTATATCACCGTATCCGCCTGTTGCCGCAGACGGAACACCCTTTGAACAAAGCTCTTTCTGAAGAAAATCGCCTCTCACCTTTTCCGCACAAACCGCAACGAAATCAGCCGATACGTCAGCAGGATAATCCGCCCTGCAAATGACAAGGTCAACGTTACCGAATTCCTCGGGCAATCTTTCGGTACTCTCAAGCGGATAGGTACAAATCAAAGAGGTAAGATTTTTTGTTTTGACAAGAACACACGGTTGCTCAGCAGTTTTGCTGATTTTTACCGTATACTTTTCACTTTTATAAGTTTCATCAAGCGAATGCACTTCGCATCCGCCGATAAGATACCCTGCATTTTCAGGCAAGGAATCAAAATAAATACTTTTGGGTCTGTTTACCGAAAGAAGCCCTGTCGCATATGCCGACGAAGCTTCGTCTGACGACGGAATTACAAGGCAGTCAAGGACTCCGACGTTTTGAAGAGCATTGGAAATATTTGTTCCGCCCATAAAATCCGTGCCGCCGCAACCGATAAGAATATTCTCGCCGCCATGCATAAAAAGCACGCTCACGCCGTTACCCGTATCGATAATGCGAACCTGCGTTTCATTGCGTCTGAAATAAGCGTTACCCAGCACACCTGTGAAGAAAAACACGCAGACAAGCACCGAAGCAACAAGCGGCTTAGGCTTATAAAAACAGGCAAGCCAGACCGCGAAAGCAAAAAATATAAACGTAAAACCGACTATCATTGAAGCGGTTTGTTTATCGAGGTTGATTTTCAGAATATCGATATCTGCAACAAAGCCGGAAACGCTGATAATATATTGCAGAAAAATCTTGCCGAGATAATAAAACAGATTCATTCCGCGAGGCAAAAGCAAACCACCCAAAGCACCGAGAGCACTCATTGACATTGCACCGCCTGCAAACGGAGTTATTATCATATTTGAAATTATACTTGCAAAGCTGAAGCCACCCAAAAGTTCAAGCATTACGGGCTGAATAAACAGCGTTGCGCTCAAAGTTACAAACAAAGCGTTAACGGGCGCCGAAACGGCTGTGCGCAAACGCTTGTTTTTGATTTTCTCAAGTATATCAACAACTTCGGGATACACAAATTCTTTATATGTAATAATGCCGAGAGTTGAAAAAGCCGATAACTGCAACGATATTGAAGCCATTGCATACGGAGAAACAAGAGAAATAGCAAGCAGAGAAAAGCCGAGAGAATTTATCGAATCTGCCTTTCTGGAAACAAGTTTTGAGCCGAGATAAACAAGCATCATTATGCCTGCACGAAGAACAGAATTCGTGAAACCCGTTATCGCCATAAAGCCGACAACACCTATTGCCGTGATAATGCAGGCAAGCTTTTCCTTAAGTCCCATACGCTTGAGAAAAGCAAGAATAAACGCTGACCAGAGCGAAAGATGAAAACCTGAAACACAGGCAAGATGCAGCGTACCCGAAAGACGCATATCGTTATAAATATCCGTCGGTATTCCGCTTTTATCGCCCATAAGCATTGCAACTGCAAGTGCTCCCCTTTCATCGGGATAAACACGGTAAACCGCACGCTTGATTGCATTGCGCATCTTTATAATCAGATATCCTGCAGGTTTTTCATCTTCCGATACGGATATAATCTCATAGCCATCACCTACAGGGTATGCCCCGAGAATCAAACCGTTTGCACGGTTGGATTCGAGATAAACCTCATCGCTCATACCCGGCTGATAAAATACAAACTCGCCCTCAACATAGTCGTAAGGCGAAACGTCAGGCATATCCGAAAACACCAGGCGCAGGTTGCAATTAACTTCTTCGTCACCAACCGTGACAACCTTTGCGTTGTAATAATATTTGCCGTATTCAAGTGCGGCTTCGCTTGTTATCTGCGCTTTCAGATAACCGATTTTGCCTGCCAAAGAAGTCAGCGGCGCAAGCAAAAACACGTTTGTTGCCGTTAAAATTGCACAGGCAACCGCTCCCGAAGCCATACAAACAGGCACGGTTTTGGCCTTTCTGAACTTCTTTGATAAAAGCGCAACAACCAGAGCAACAGCAAAGCCTGAAAAAACAGCTGCCGTTACTCCGGTTTCTTTATCAAACAAAAACGCTATAGTTAAAAACACCGTAAAGCCGATAACGGCAAACGGACGTTTCATCAAAGCTCCCCTTCAGATTATTTTTCGATAAGCGGAATAACACCGAGGAAAACAATGTCATCCCTTTCAGCCGCATCACCTTCTGCGAGCACAGCCGCCTTTGCAACAACGTTTGCATCAAACTCTGCGCAAAGAGCCTCAACAGCCTTGAGAGATTCGCCTGTGCTGATAACGTCATCAACAATGATAACTCTCTTGCCTCTTATCTGCTCGCCTTCAATGCCGTCAAGAATAAGTGTCTGGTCCGCATCTGTTGTTATTGAACGAACGTTGACGGACACGGGGTTTGTCATATAAAGCTTTGCCTTTTTGCGAACAACAAAATATTTTTTGCCGCTCTGTCTTGCCATTTCGTAAGCAAGAGGAATGCTCTTTGCTTCAGGAGTGATAATATAATCAAACTCGGGAAGCTTTTCAAGAAGCTTCTGAGCGGAATGAACGGTAACCTCGACGTCACCGAAAAGAATAAATGCGGCAATGTCAAGCTTATCGCTGATGGGGCAACGAACAAGATCTCTTTTAAGACCTGCTATATCAACTGTATAATACTGCATATTTCAACTCTCCGTTCACTATTAACCTGCGGGCCAGCCAAAGTTTCTGCCGCCCATAAGATGGAAATGGATGTGCTTAACCGTCTGACCTGCGCTTTCACCGCAGTTATTAACGATTCTGAAGCCGTCATCAAGACCCTTTTCTTTTGCAATTATTGCCGCAACCTCAAAGATGTGGGCGATAACCGCACTGTTTTCGGGTGTTATATCAGCCGCACAGGCAATATGCTCCTTCGGAACAATAAGAATGTGCACGGGAGCCTGGGGTTCAAGGTCATAAAAAGCAAGAACCTTATCATCTTCGTATGCTTTGTTTGAGGGAATTTCGCCGTTGACTATCTTGCAAAAAATGCAATCCATAAACACACTTCCTTGTTGTTTTATAGGGCGGAACAAAGGCATTCCGCCCCCGAAAAATCAAATTATTTAAGCATTGCTTTAACAATATCTGCAACAGCCGCCATAGCACCTGCAACGTTTGAAACGTCCTTTGTGCCTGCCATTGCGCTGTCGGGTCTACCGCCGCCTGAACCGCCTGCGAGCTTTGAAACCTCTCTGACAATGTTGCCTGCGTGAGCACCCTTTGCAATTGCATCCTTGCCGCAAGCGCAGGCAAAGTTTGCATTCTGACCGTTAATGCCGCAGATAACAGCAACTGCACAGTCATTCTCTTTAACCTTATCGCACATTGAGCGAAGGTCACCGGGGTTAACGCCTTCAACGGTTGTTGCAACAAGAGTTACACCGCCAAGATCAATTGCGCCGCTCATAAGATCGCCTGTTTTGAGCTGTGAAAGCTCTGCGCGAAGCTGCTCAATTTCTTTTTCTTTTGCCTTGAGGTCAGCCATAAGAGCAGCTGCCTTTTTATCAAGTTCAGCAACGTTTGCAAGCTTCATTGAAGCTGCGGCATTTCTGATAAGCTCTGTGTCTTTTGCGATATAATCAAGCACACCGTAGCCTGTTACACCTTCAATACGGCGAACACCTGCAGCAACAGATGATTCTGAAATTATCTTGAACAGACCGAGTTTGCCTGTGTTGTTTGCGTGAGTACCGCCGCAAAGCTCTGTTGAGAAGTCACCAGCTTTAACAACTCTTACTACGTCACCGTATTTCTCACCAAAGAGAGCCATTGCGCCTGCCTTTTTAGCTTCTTCAATGGGCATTTCGGTGCTTGTAACAGGCTGTGCAGAAAGAATAATTTCGTTGATTCTGGTTTCAACTGCAGCAAGCTCTTCGCTTGTGAGAGCAGAGAAATGTGTGAAGTCAAAACGCATTGCGTTTGCGTTAACAAGCTGACCCGCCTGTTCAACATGAGTGCCGAGAGTTTCACGCAGAGCCGCCTGAAGAAGGTGAGCTGCCGTGTGGTTTCTCATTGTTGCGTTTCTTGTTGCTTCGTCATAAACGGTTACTGCCTTATCGCCAACCTTGATGCCGTCACCTGTGAGAGTGCCGTGGTGGAGATATGCACCGTCGGGATCTTTGGTTGTGTTTGTAACTTCAAAAACACTTTCACCGATTCTGATAACACCGATATCGCCAACCTGACCGCCGCTTTCAGCATAGAAAGACGTTTTGTCAAGAACAACAACTGCGTCATCGCCATCGTTGATGAAATCTTTTCTTTCGCCATCCGAAACAAGAGCAAGAACAACTGCTTCGGTATTGTTTTCTGTGTAACCTGTGAACTCTGTTTTTGCAATATCCTTGAACGAAACGCCGTTGTTTCTCCAGTCGGAATCTGCGGCATTTCTCTTTGCATTCTTTGCCTTGAGTCTTGCTTCTTCAACAAGCTGACGGAACTTTTCTTCGTCAACCGTCATATTCTTTTCGTTTGCAATTTCTTTTGTGAGGTCAATGGGGAAACCGTAGGTATCCTGAAGCTTGAATGCATCTTCGCCCGAAAGAACACCGTTTGCGCTTTTTTCCATCATTTCGTTAAGCAGACCAAGACCTGAATCGATTGTCTTATAGAAGCTTTCTTCTTCTGTTGAGATAATCTTCTTGATGTAATCCTGCTTTTCAACAAGATTGGGGTATGCGTTTGCATTTTCGGCAATAACTGTATCGCAAACCTCTGCAAGGAAAGGTCTGTCAATGCCGATGAGTCTGCCGTGACGTGCGGCACGGCGGAGAAGTCTTCTCAGAACATAGCCTCTGCCGCTGTTTGAAGGCAGAACACCGTCGCCAACCATAAAGGTTGTGCTTCTGATATGGTCTGTGATAACACGAAGAGAAATATCCTTCTTCTCGTCATCGTGATAGTTGAGCTTTGCAATTTCCATAATATGCTTCATAATGTTGCGAACGGTATCAACCTCAAAAAGGTTGTCAACATCCTGCATTACGCAAGCAAGTCTTTCAAGACCCATACCTGTGTCAATGTTGGGGTTTGCAAGGCGGGTGTAGTTATTTTTACCGTCGTTTTCAAACTGTGTGAAAACAAGGTTCCATACTTCGATGAATCTGTCGCAGTCACAGCCTACCTTACAGTCGGGGCTGCCGCAACCCTTTGAGGGACCTCTGTCAAAATAGATTTCGGAGCAAGGACCGCAAGGACCTGCACCGTGCTCCCAGAAGTTATCTTCTTTGCCGAAGCGAACCATATGCGAGGGGTCAACGCCAACCTCTTTTGTCCAGATATCAAAAGCTTCGTCGTCTTCAAGATAAACGCTTACGTAGAGAAGCTCTTCGGGAATTTCAAGAACCTTGGTAAAGAATTCCCAAGCCCAGGCTGTTGCTTCGTGCTTGAAATAATCACCGAATGAGAAGTTGCCGAGCATTTCAAAATATGTGCCGTGACGTGCAGTTTTACCAACGTTTTCGATATCGGGTGTACGGATGCACTTCTGGCAGGTTGTTACTCTCTTTTTGGGAGGTGTTACTTCACCTGTGAAATACTTTTTCATGGGAGTCATACCTGCATTGATAAGCAGAATGCTCTTATCGCCCTGGGGCACAAGTGAGAAGCTGGGCAATCTCAGATGATCCTTGGACTCAAAAAAAGCGAGATATTTTTCTCTTAATTCGTTAAGACCTGTCCATTTCATAATTTATTCCTCCTGTGGGTATATCCCTTAATTTACTTAAAAATCAGCGTTAAAAAACGCAAAAAGGTGCAGTTTCACAACCTAATGGGACGGCATATGCCGCGGTACCACCCAAATTGCGCAAACTGCACCACTCATTCCTTTTAACGCAGGTAACGCCGCCGTTCATCACGGCGGAACTCGGAAGCGGCCTTTCCGCAACGCATTGCCCGGCAATCATCTCAGCAAACAGACTGCCTCTCTGGGGGCTGTAACGGAATTCTTCTTCTTCATCGTTTCGCTATTAAATTTCAGTTTATTATATTACTTATTCAGATTATTGTCAAGTAAGATATCAGTCAGCCTTGTCCAGCTTTTTGATTGAAACCCATGCTTCCTGACCGTTATAATCAAATCTTACCCAATCGGAGCCGTTGCTGCCCTGCTTGATTTCAAGAGCAGCTACCTTATAGCCCTCATCAAGAGCAGCAATAACGTTTTCTTTTTCTGTATCGGGAGCGGATCTGATATTTGTTTCATCGGAAATAACAACGTAATTGCCGATTGAAACCTCTGCGGGCTTTGTTTCAACGGGTTTAAGGGTTGTTACCTCGTCATTGTTGCCGCCGTCAACAGGAGCGGAACCGATAACAATATTACCCCATTCTGTGCCGTTATAAGCAAGGAATACACCGTTTTTACCCTGACAAATCATATCGTATTTATAGTCAGCAACGATTCTGTAGCTGTCTTTATCGATTCTGATGATACCCATTTTGCCGTCTTTCTTAACTGCAACGTAGCCGTTGACAGAACCGCGGCAATAGTCGAATGCACCTGTGGGATCATCTGTGGGAACGTCATTTACTGCTTCAAATTCGTAAGGAACAACAATCTTGCCGCCCTGGGCAACGTAACCCCATTTGCCGTCTTTGCGAACTGCGGCATAGCCTTCGTAATAGCGGTCTCTCTCGTCATAATCTCCGCCGCTCATATTTGTGCCGTTTGTTGTTGCGTGAGCGGAATGCACCTGATTGCTGAGAGTTGCAGAGCTTTCGTCAAGCATAACAACCTCATATTCAACGCCGCCCTTTACGGCTACGATATGGTAGCCCGAATCGCTGAGCTTACCTTCACCGTAATATCTGCCGCTGCTGCAACGTCTGAAGCTGTCGTATTCGGCATCAAGAACAATATTTCCCTTATAATCAATAAGGCCGTATTTGCCCGTATCGGGATCCTTGAACGAGCTGACGCTCTCATTGAGATATTCAATTTCTTTATATGCTGAAAGCTCGAGCAAAGCAACCCAGTTGACAGCTTCGTTTGAATAGCCGACTGTTGTGGGCTCGGTTACAGACTCTTCTTTGCCTTTGCCGCCCTTAACAATGAGAACAACCGCAACGACAATCACAACAAGAATAACAGCCGCAGCAATCAGAATTTTGGGATTGAGTTTTACAGCCTTTTTAGCAGGCTTTACAGTTTCATCCTTCGCGGCAACATCTTCGGGCTCTGCCGTAACGTCATCTTTTTCAGGAGCAAAATCGGCAAAAGCGAGTGTGCTCTCGTTATCAGAATCTGACTGAACATCATCCGCCATACCGTCTATGCTGCGCTTGATTCTTTCAAATGCATCGTCATCGATGGGCATTACTTCTTCTGTTACTTCTGTTACTTCTGTTACTTCTGTTTCTTCAACTTCTTCGGAAGCCTCTTCTGCAACCTCTTCTGCAGGCTCTGCCTCTGTTTCTGCTTCAGATTCTTCTGCAGGCTCTTCAGTTTCTGATTCGGGCTCTTCACCAAGCATACTGCTGATTTTATTTTTGAATGAAAGAATACTTTCTTCCATTTCGTTCTTTATTTCTTCAACCGTTTCTTCTTCAGCTTCAGTTTCATCCTCTGCTTCTTCTTCAACTTCAGCCTCTGCTTCTTCAACCTCTGCAGGTTCTTCGGCTGATTCTTCTTTTTCTTCTTCGGTTTCAGCTTCTTCTGTTGCGGGTTCCTCTGCCTTTTCTTCAGCTGCGGATTCCTCTTTTTCTTCTGCAACCTCTTCAGCAGGTTCTGTTTCTGCGGCAACAACCTTGTTTGCTTCCGCATAAGCCTCGACAGCAAAAACAAAAACGTCTCTTACAACGTTGTTATCAATGCCCATTTTTGCAACAAGGTCTTTGAACAGCCTTGTGAGCACGGGGAGAGTTGCAAGCTCGGGATATTCGGGTGCGGAAACACCTGCATTTGCCGCAACGTCTGCCTTTGCTTTTGCAAGGATTGCGTTTGCCGTGCTTTCTGATACACCGAAGTATCTTGCAAGCGCACTCGCAGGCATACCTGTATAATAATGCAAAATGATAGCCGCCTTGCGCTCTGCGGTCAGCTTTGACATTGCATCCATAACCTTTGCCGCCATTGCTTCATCTTCAAGAATTGCTTCGGGCAGGAATTCCGCTGAAGCTTCCTGTGCACTGCCGTCTGCATCGTTATAGATGAAGTTTGCGCCGTCTTTATAAATTGCGGCAACAATCTGTTTAACCCAGATTTCAAAAGCCTCGGGCTTTTTGAGCTTATCGATTGAGCAAAAAGCTCTTGCATAAGCTTTCTTGATTATTTCAACGGCTTCGGCTTCACTCTCGCAAAGTTTTGATGCAAGAAAATATGAAGCCTTGAGAGTTTTTGAATAGAGCTTTGCCATTGCATCTGTGTCGCCGTTACCTGCGGCAACAACATACTGAACCAAATTATCGCTCACTTTATATTCCACTCCAATCGGTTTTATTGAAAAGTTTCGTTAATGTTTTTAAATACACACTTGTAATCAATTATATGCTATGTTCAACTGATTGTCAAGAGAATAATGAAGCGTGGCAAAGACAGCTGCAATTAAATTTCTTTTTTGATTTTTTCGATTATCCTTTTTTCAAGCCTCGATATATAGCTTTGTGAAATCCCGAGTGCATCGGCAACCTCTTTCTGAGTGTATTCCCTTGTGCCGCCAATGCCGAAGCGCATTGTCATAATCTGCCTTTCTCTTTTATTGAGCGACGCAACGGCTTTATAAAGTCTGCCGCGTTCATCTTCAGATTCGATATCCCTGTAAATCTCATCGGGCTCACTGCCGAGGATATCGGAAAGCAGAAGCTCATTGCCGTCCCAATCAACGTTAAGCGGCTCAAAATAAGAAACCTCCGCCTTCATTGAATTGGTTTTGCGCAGATACATCAGAATTTCATTCTCAACGCATCTTGAAGCGTAGGTAGCAAGTTTGATGTTTTTTGAAATTCTGAAAGTGTTGACCGCCTTTATCAGACCGAGAGTGCCGATTGAAATGAGATCCTCAATCGGAATTCCCGTGTTTTCAAACTTACGCGCAATATAAACAACGAGCCGCAAATTATGAACGATAAGCTCCTCTCTCGCCTGCACGTCCCCTGCCTCAAGCTTTTCAAGGCGAAGATTTTCTTCATCCTTTGTCAGAGGCGGCGGCAAGGTATCGGGTCCGTTGATATAATCGACCTCAATTTCAAAGAGCTTCGCCTTCAATTTTGCTATAAATGCCAAGAGTTTTTTCACTCTTTCATCACCTCCGTGCGGCAACAAAACTGCCGCTTATTTCGTTATCAAGAGCATCAAAAACAGGTGTTCCCAAAAGCGCAGAAAAACCGCCCGAAATCAGTTTTTGTTCCGTAACCGCAATATAAACATCACTTACCGACACCTGACCCCCTGCCGTTTTCAGCGTTATTTTATCGGCAAGAAAAGCAGGTAAAGCTCCGCCGTTTTTTATGGTTGAATAAGGTATCAATCTGAAGTTTTTCTGCTCGGTAATATCCGCATTTTCACCCATAATTTTCTGCGCAAAAATCTTATCCGCAATGACAACAGGTCTGCCCGAAAAGCTGTCGCGCAGGCTGTTGCCCGTATCATAAAGTGCGGTGCATTTCACCTCGTTCCGATTATATGTAACCGTGAGTTCATAAATGCTTTGAGCAGGGGCTCTGCCCCTTGAAAATCTGCTCAAAACGGTAAGAATTCCATAGCAAAAAAGCGATGCCGCAACAAGCGTGACTATGTTGATATCAAAGTAAACAATGCCGTTTTTATAGAGTGCCCGATTGGGTGCAACAAAGGTGCAAACAGCAAACATTACGCCTGCAAAAACAAAGTTTGCAATAAAAAAAGCCGCGCAGTTTTTGGCAAAGGATTTGAGCGTTTTTGCACCAAAAGCAACCGCAACCATAAAACCGAGAAAAAGTATTTTTATCACCGCATTCAGCAAAATCGGTATGCCGTTTACGAAGATAATAAGCGAGAAAAATCCGCCTGCCGCCGCAGACAAAAAAAGCCTTACGGTTTTGCAGTCCGACCCCGTAACCGCACAACTTGCACGAAGCAGAAAATAATTGACCGTCATATTCAAAGCAACCAGAATATCGGCATAAATCACCGTGCTCATAAAACACCTTCTTTCTGACTGAATTATACCCTTTGCAGGCGGTATTTTTTTGTCGGTTAGGGTAACTAAAATTAAAATTTCTATTGAATATCGCTTCAACGCGGTATATAATGTATAAAGTAAAAATTCATTAGGAGATGTTAAAATGAAAAAATATCTTTTTGACACACATATTCACACCGCTGAATCCAGTGCCTGCGGTGAGGTTGCGGCAGCAGACGTTGTTGCACGATATAAAAGCCTCGGCTATGACGGTATTATCATCACCGACCATATGCAGCACGTTATTGACCGTTTCGGCGGCACTTACGAAGAAAACGTTGACCGTTTTCTTGACGGCTATCACACCGCAAAAGCTCTTGCAGACGAAAATTTCAAGGTAATTCTCGGCATGGAGCTTCGCTTCCTTGAAAACGATAACGATTATCTCGTTTACGGCTTTGACGAAGAATTCCTTTATTCCCGTGATCTTGCTCATATCCCCACTCTCGAAGATTTTATGCCGATTGCAAAAGAAAACAATCTTGCAATTTTCCAGGCTCATCCTTTCAGAAACGGTATGTTTGTTAAACAGCCCGGAATCGTTGACGGCATTGAGGTTTATAACGGTCACGGCAACCACGATTCACGCAACGATATCGCCAATATGTGGGCAGATAAATTCGGTTTCAGAAAGCTTTCGGGTTCGGATTTCCACGGTGTTCTTACAATGGCGCCCGGCGGAGTTTATTTTGAAGACGAAATCAACGATTCAAAAGACGTTGCAAAGGCTCTGCTTGCCAACAGATATACCCTTAAATAATATCAAAAAATATTGTAATCATTCATTATTTGTGATATAATTGAATGAATAATCCGAAAGGGAAAGAGAAATATGAAATACAGAAAAATGGGACTCACGGGAGTTGACGTTTCAGCTCTCGGATTCGGCTGTATGAGATTACCGATGGTTGAAAACACCGATAAAATTGACGAGCAGGAAGCCATCAGAATTATCCGCGAGGGCATCGATAACGGCATCAACTATCTTGATACCGCTTTCTTTTATCACAACGGCGAAAGCGAAAATCTTGTCGGCAAAGCCCTCAAAGACGGCTACAGAGAAAAGGCTTACGTTGCAACCAAGCTTCCTCTCGGCGAAGTGAAATGCGAAGATGACGTTGAAAAAATCTTCAATACTCAGCTTGAGAAGCTTGACGTTGATTACGTTGATTTCTATCTTCTTCACGCAGTAAACAACGATTCATGGGATAACAAAGTTATCAAATTCGACGTTCTTCCCAAAATCGAAAAGCTTATTGCAGAAGGCAAAATCAAGCACTTCGGTTTTTCATTCCACGATGACCTCTGGGTTTTCAAAAAGGTTATTGATGCTTACGACAGATTTGAATTCTGCCAGATTCAGCTTAACTATATCGACACAGACTATCAGGCAGGCATTGAAGGTCTTGAATATGCTGCATCTAAAGGCCTCGGCGTTATTGTTATGGAGCCCCTTCTCGGAGGCAAGCTTGCAATGCCCCACGAATTGGTTGCAGAAAAGCTTGATAAATCCAAGACTCCCGTTGAATGGGCACTTGATTTTATCTGGAACAGGCCCGAGGTTTCAATGCTTCTGAGCGGTATGGGCAATGAGAAAATGGTTAAGGAAAACATCGGTTATGCCTGCAATTCATCGGTTGGTATGCTCAGCAATGCCGATCTTGAAATGCTCAAAAAAGCAAAAGCGGCTTTCGATGACCTCACCGCCGTTAACTGCACAGGTTGCGAATACTGTATGCCCTGCCCCTTCGGAGTTGAAATTCCCAAGGTTTTTGCGGCATATAACAACATCACAACAGGCGGCAGAAGACTTGTTAAAGAAATTATGCCCGATATCGAATACATTGCTGAAAGATGCAAAAAATGCGGTGCTTGCTTAAAAGCCTGTCCGCAGCATATAGATATTCCCGAAAAGCTTCACAAAATCAAAAATCAATTCTGAGGTGATATTATGAGAATTCTTTTTCAGGGCGATTCAATCACCGATTGCGACAGAAACAGAGCTGATATCCACAATCTCGGCAACGGTTACCCCAAATATGCGGCTGAGCTGATTAAAAACGCTCACCCCGAAACCGATTTTGAATTCATCAATCTCGGCATCAGCGGCAACCAGACAAAGGACCTTGTTGACCGTCTGCAGAGCGATTTCATCGACATTCAGCCTGACCTTGTTTCAATCCACATCGGCATTAACGATACCTGGCACAGAGCAGGCGAACGCAACTGGCTGGGCAACGACGCTTTTGAGGCACAGTACAGAAAAGTTCTGACCGAAATCAAAGAAAAAACAAACGCAAAAATTCTTATTATCGAGCAGTTCCTGCTACCTGTTGAAGATAAGCTCTATTTCAGAGAAGATCTCAACGGCAAAATCGATATCACAAGAAAGCTTGCAAGAGAGTTTGCGGATTTCTTTATTCCGCTTGACGGTCTTATGGCTCAGGCGGCTGTTGATAAGGGTGCCGCTCACTGGTCTGCTGACGGTGTTCACCCCAACGAAAACGGTGCAAAGTTCATTGCCGCTTATTACGCGGATGCTTTTGAGAAAATTAATTTTTAATTGAATATTAATCACGGTTCAAAGAGGCGAAAAAAATGAATAATGTTAAGAAAGTGTTGAATTATATTTTCATCGACGGACTTTCGGGTATGGCGCTCGGACTTTTCGGCACGCTGATAATCGGCACCATTCTTGAACAGATCGGCAATTTTATTCCCAACGTTTTCGGCACCTATTTGATTGCCGTTGCAGGAATAGCCAAATCAATAACAGGCGCAGGCATCGGCGTTGGCATGGCATTCAAATATAAATGCTCTCCCCTTGCAGGCGCATCGGCGGCGGTTGCCGGTATGGTTGGTGCCTTTGCAGGTAAGATTGTAAGCGGCTCGTTTGCAGGTATCTCGGGTCCGGGCGACCCGCTGTGTGCTTTTATTGCCGCATTCTTTGCAATTCAGGCAAGCAGACTGATAAGCGGTAAAACAAAGCTTGATATCATTCTTACCCCTGCAGTTTCAATTCTTATCGGCAGTGCGGCAGGAATATTTGTCGGTCCTCCCGTTTCAAAAGTAACAACCTACATAGGTCAGCTTATCAACTGGGGTACCGAACGCGAACCAATTCTTATGGGTATTGTTGTTGCGGTGGTTATGGGTATCTGCCTTACTCTGCCCATCAGCTCTGCGGCACTCGGCATCATCCTCGGTCTTAACGGACTGGCAGGCGGTGCAGCTGTTGTTGGCTGCAGCGCACAGATGATTGGTTTTGCAGTTGCAAGCTACCGCGAAAACAAGGTTGGCGGTCTTATCGCACAGGGCGTCGGCACGTCGATGCTTCAGATGCCCAACATAGTCAAACATCCGCAGATATGGATTCCGCCCATCATCACAAGCGCAATCCTCGGCCCGATTTCAACGGCAGTTTTAAAAATGAGCTGTTACGCTTCAGGCTCGGGCATGGGTACTTCCGGTCTTGTAGGTCAGTTTATGACCTTTGATGCAATGGCAGACGCAGGTGTTGACCCTGTTGTTATACTTGTTGAAATTATGGTTATGCACTTCGTTGCACCCGCTCTCATAACTCTTGCGATTTCCGAGTTTATGAGAAAGAAAAAGCTTATAAGCTTCGGTGATATGGAGCTTAAAAATATGAACTGATTAATCTGAAAAGAATATTTAACGGAGGTCAAAAAAATGACAAAAAGATTAACAGCAATTTTCCTTGCAGTTGCTCTGGTTTTCTCAGCAGCATTCTGCGCACCCGCATCAGCCGCAACAGACGTTACCGACCCTGTTGAGAGAGGTTTTTACCGTTTTGTTGACAAGCTTCTCGATTTTCTTGTTAACGGCATTTCTTCTCTCATTTTTGAGCCCGGCTACCTTGTTGATAAAGACAAATACGTTTCAGAAAACTTCTATGAAGGTCTGAGCGCAGACGAATTTCTTTCAACACCCGCTGCAGGCGCTAAATGGTCAATCGGTTATGCAAACGCAAGCATTCAGACCGGCAAAGAGCTTGAAGGCGGCCACAGCGTTGGCGGCAGCCTTGTAATCGGCGATAAATTCGCAACAAACATTCTTGATGACCAGAAGGTAAGAACTGTTGCCGTTTCTGACGGCAGAGGCATCACAATCTTTGCCAGCATTGACACTTACGGTCTTGCTTCAACAGACGTAAGAGGCATCAGAGCCGCTTTCGCTGAAGAAGCTGAAAAGCTTGATCTTGATATTACCGCAGTTAACATTTCTGCTCTTCATCAGCACAGCTGTGTTGACACCTTCGGTCTTAACGGTAACCTTGTTAATGCTCTCTTCACATCTTCTTTCAGAAACCTTTTCGGTCTTGAGCTTCCCAATGGTCAGAACAAAGACTTTATGGAAAACCTCTATAACGTTACCGTTGATTCAATGCTTGCCGCTGTTGAAGATATGAAGGAAGGCGAGCTTTACTACGGCTTCGCTGACGCAACAAAATATATCTATGACAAGCGTGCTCCCTACGTTTGTGACACAGACCTTCACAGACTTCGCTTTGTTCCCGATGACGGCAGTGCAGAAACATGGCTTCTCAACGCTCCCATCCACTGCGTTGGTTACGGTGCAGGCGGCACAGAAATCACAGGCGACTATCCCTACTTCATGGAAAAATACATCAACGAAAATGCAGGCGCAAACGTTTTCTACGTTCTCGGTGCAGAGCTTGCAATGACCTCTGAATATGACTATCTTCCCGAGGTTGACACAGAATCCGAGCTTTACAAAGAAGTTGGCGAAGGCTATGCAAGACTTGCTCTCTTCGGCGAAGAACTTGCAAAGCTTGCTATCTCAATCGATAACGATAAGGCTCTTGCTCCGATCTTCAACATCAGACTCACAGAAGTTTACGTTCCCGTTGACAACAGCATTCTCAAGATTGCCGCAAAGGGCGGTCTGCTCATCAACCAGTTTGTAAAGAGCAAAGGCACATATGAAGCTGTTTCAGAGGTTGGTTACTGCGAATTCGGCACAGACGTTGCAGTTGCTCTTATCCCCGGTGAACTTGCACCCGAAATTGCTTACGGCGGTGTTGACAGCGCAGAACAGGCTTGGGACGGCGACGAATGGAATTACACAGCATTCGCTGATGCCGCTTCCGACAGAAAGCTTCTTGTTTTCGGTGTAACAAACGACCAGCTCGGCTATTTCCTTCCCTCAAACGAATGGCATTCATATCTCACTGAGAATGAAGAAATCGTTTCAACAGGCCGTATGGCAGGCGCTTACATCGCAGACGCTTACCTTTCACTTTTCAACGAAGTAAGATAACGTTATAAAATCCGTGGGGGCGGCAAGCTCCGCCCCCACATTCTGTTTTGAATTACGAATGATTTACCCGTAACAGGCGGATAAATCATTGATAATTTAAAATACGGAGGTGATCACTTGGCCAAAAACAGTTCTTTGAGATTTGCATTTAAAGAAACGGACTGGTTTCTTTATCTGACCTGCATACTGACATCAGCTTTCGGTGCGTTGATGGTTTACAGCGCAACACGAAACAAGGCTCTTGATGCAGGCACATTTCTCAGCCGCGAATGCCTTATAATGGTTATTGCTTCAACGGTTGGTATAGCATTTTGCCTTGTGATATCGTTCCTTGATTACGATTCAATCATACGGCTCTGGCCGATTGTTGCAGGTGTTTGCCTGCTTCTTATTCTGCTTCTTTTTCCGTTTGGCGACGGTCCCTCTGACCGACCCAACGCAAGATGCTGGCTTCCTATTCTCAAACTCGGCGACACAAAGGTTAACTTCCAGCCATCGGAGCTTGCAAAAATCGGTTTTATTATCACGTTCACCGCTCACATTGAAGCGGTCAGAGATAACGTCAACAGCCTGAAAAACGTTCTTCTGCTCACCGCACACGCTCTGGTACCCATAGGCCTTATCATCATCACAGACGACCTTGGCTCTGCTATTGTTTTCGCGCTGATGTTCATAGGAATGATGTTTGTGGCAGGCGTTAAGCTACGTTATTTTGCGGTTGCAATAGGCATAGGCATTGCTTTTGTGCCGCTTTTCTGGACAAAATTCCTTTCAACCTTCCACAGACAAAGAGTTCTTGCCATTTATTATCCCGAAGCTCTCAGCGCATATGACTATGATAAAATCATTTATCAGCAGCAGCGTTGCGTTAACGCTATCGGTTCGGGACGAATGTGGGGCGACGGTCTTTTCAAAGGCACTTACACGCAGACCCCGGGCGGCGTACCCGTTAACGAGAGCGATATGGTTCTCTCTGTTGTCGGCGAAGAGCTTGGCTTTGCAGGTTGCCTTGCACTGATGGTTATTCTTTCGGTTATCATAATAAGAATTGCCGTTGTTGCAAAACAGTCAAGAAATCTCACAGGCGCGCTTCTCTGCTACGGCACGGTGTTTATGATTGGTGCGCAGACAATAATCAACATCGGTATGTGCCTTATGCTCCTGCCCAGCATCGGCATCACGCTCCCCTTTATGAGCGCAGGCGGTTCGTCGAATATGTGTATTTATTTCGGCATAGGCATTGCGATGAGTGTTTACCGAGCCAACCGTGACAGAGCTCCCGTAAACTTCAGGCTGACAAATATCAGCACACCGTTTGCAGAAACTTAAAAAAATTACAGGCTTACACCGTTGTGTGCAAGCCTGTTTTTTATTTCAGAATATTGAGAATTGCTTTTCAATCGCATCGGCAATTGCCTTTGCATAAGCATCTGTGTTTTTGTCATAGAGCTCGTTATCTTTGTCGCTCGAGATAAATCCAAGTTCAACAAGACAACTTGTCATTTTGGTGTTTTTATTTATAAAATAATCTTTTGAAGGGTCGGTAATATAACCAACCTTTACACCTCTGTTTTTTGAAATACCTGCATCGCCAAGCAGTTTCATCATATTTTCCGCAAGCTTTCGTGCACCGTATGAATCTTCACTTCCGATCCATATTTCAACACCGCTTGCTTCAGAAACCGTACTGTTTCTGTGAAGCGAAACATATAAATCTGCAGAACAGGAATTTGCAAGCTGACAACGCTCTTCAAGGGTCGGATAACTGTCATCAGATCTTGTCATCACAACTTTCATACCCTTTTCTTCAAGATACTCTTTAACCTTAAGGGCAAGTCGAAGATTATCGTCTTTTTCAAGTCGTTCACCGTTAACGGCACCGTTATCACTTCCGCCGTGACCCGCATCAATAACAACGCAGATATTTTCAGGTCTTGTGAACGGAAGAACTCCTATTTTAGACCAAAAATCAAGGCAGAAACCCGAAATGATGCCGCCGATAGCCAAGAAAACCAAAAGAATCACAACCATCTTTTTGTTTTCTTTGATAAAGCCAACTACTTTTTCAAATATATTTTTCATATCGCATTGAATCAATATAACGGCAAGCCGCAAGAGCTGCGATTGAGCCGTCTGCAGCGGCGGTTGTTATCTGTCTTATCTGCTTTTTACGGCAATCACCCGCAACAAAAACGCCTGCAGTCTTTGTGACACAGCTTTCATCGGAATCGATATAACCCCACTCATCAAGACCTGCAATATCAGCAAAAGCCTTGTTGTTGGGAATAAGACCGATTGCAACAAAAAGGCCGTCAACCTTAAGCTCGCTTTCGCTGCCGTCAGATTCCTTTTTAAGTTTAAGACCTTCAAGCGAAGTTTCACCGATGAATTCAGTGATAACAGTGCCCATAATGAACTCAACGTTTTCTTTTTCTTTAAGCTTTTCAACAAGTCTTGCTTCGCCTGTGAAGAAATCAAGGTTCTGAATAACATAAACCTTTTTGCAGCCTTCCGAAAGAAGAACTGCCTCCTGCAATGCGGAGTTACCGCCGCCGAGAACTGCTACAGTCTGACCCTTGAAGAACGCACCGTCGCAAACTGCACAGTAAGAAATGCCTTCGCCAACAAGTTCGTTTTCTTTTGCAAGACCTGTCTGTCTGTGTTTAACACCTGTTGCAATGATAACCGCCTTTGCTTCGTGCTCACCTTCTTCTGTAACAACGGTTTTGGTTGCGCCGTTATCACGGATTTCGGTTACGGTTTCCATTTCAACTTCCGCACCCTGTGAAAGCACCTGGTCAACAAGCTTTTCGGCAAATTCGTTGCCGCTCATTGTTGCAAAACCGGGGTAATTTTCAATCTGGGGGGAATAAGTTATCTGACCGCCGAAAGTACCTTTTTCAAGCACAAGAACAGATTTATCTGCTCTGAGAGCATAAAGAGCCGCAGTCAGACCTGCGGGGCCTGCACCGATTACAATAATATCATACATAATATTTCATCCCTTTAAAAACAAGACAAGCCTGCAGATGCAGGCTGTCTTTTTTATTATAGTTTAATAAACTCAGATTGCGGCAGTGCTTGCGGAATCAATGAACTTCTTGATTTCTGAAACACCTGCGAACTTATCGAACGCACCGCCCGAAACAACAACGAGTGTGGGAGCCTGCTTAACGCCGAGCTTAACAGCGAGGTCCTGATTCTCATATGCCATAACTTCGTTAACTGCGATACCTGCCTTTGCAAGCTGAGCAAGAGCTATTTTGCAGTTGGGGCAAGTTGCTGTTTTGAAGAGGTAAAGACCGTCTGCAAGGGGGCAAGCAGCTTCTGCTTCGGCTGCGGGAGCAGCGTTTTTCTTGGCTGTGCCGTGCTTTGAAATATCGGAATTTGCGATGTTATAAACCTTGCGCTCCTTATATTCCTGTGACTTACCGTCGTTCCAGTTCTGAACGGGTCTGTAATAACCTGTGATACGGCTGTAAACTTCTGCGTTTTCACCGCATTCGGGGCAAGTGAAATGCTCGCCTGCGATGTAGCCATGATTCTTACATACTGAGTAAGTGGGAGAAATTGAATAGTAAGGAAGTCTGTAGTTTTCAGAAATCTTTCTTACAAGATCTGCGGCAGTTTTCCAATCGGGAAGCTTTTCACCGAGGAAAGCGTGGAAAACAGTACCTGAAGTGTAAAGGGTGTGAAGTTCATCCTGCATATCAAGAGCTTCAAAAACATCTTCTGTGTAACCAACGGGAAGGTGTGAGCTGTTGGTATAGTAAGGTGTGCCGTCTGAAGCGGTGATGATGCCGGGGTAACGCTTAACGTCGTGCTTTGCAAGACGGTAAGATGTTGACTCTGCAGGTGTTGCTTCGAGGTTGTAGAGATCGCCGTATTCTTCCTGATAGTCGGAAAGACGCTCTCTCATATGGTTAAGAACATCCTTTGCAAACTGACGTGTCTTTTCGTCAATCATATTGGCTCTGAGCCATTTTGCGTTAAGACCAACTTCGTTCATACCAACAAGACCGATGGTTGAGAAGTGGTTTGCAAAGGTGCCGAGGTAACGCTTGGTGTAGGGATAAAGACCTTCGTTAAGAAGCTTTGTGATGATGGTTCTCTTGATCTTGAGTGAACGAGCGGAAATATCCATCATCTTATCAAGGCGCTTGTAGAATTCTTCCTCTGTTTCTGAAAGGTAAGCGATTCTGGGAAGGTTGATTGTTACAACGCCTACTGAACCTGTGCTTTCACCGCTGCCGAAGAAACCGCCGCTCTTCTTGCGAAGTTCACGAAGGTCAAGACGAAGACGGCAGCACATTGAACGAACGTCGCTGGGCTCCATATCGCTGTTAACGTAGTTTGAGAAATAGGGTGTGCCGTATTTTGAAGTCATTTCAAAGAGAAGCTTGTTATTCTCTGTTTCTGACCAGTCAAAATCTCTTGTGATTGAATATGTGGGAATGGGATACTGGAAGCCTCTGCCGTTAGCATCGCCTTCAATCATAATTTCGATGAAAGCTTTGTTAATCATATCCATTTCGGCTTTGCAGTCTTTATATTTGAAATCCATTTCCTTGCCGCCTACAATAGCGTTCTGCTCTGCAAGGTCAGCGGGAACAGTCCAGTCGAGAGTGATGTTTGAGAAGGGAGCCTGTGTACCCCAACGGCTGGGTGTATTTACACCGTAAACAAAGGATTCGATGCACTTCTTAACCTGATCGTAGGAGAGGTTATCAACCTTAACGAAGGGAGCAAGGTAGGTATCGAATGATGAGAAAGCCTGTGCGCCTGCCCATTCGTTCTGCATAATGCCAAGGAAGTTAACCATCTGGTTGCAGAGGGTTGCAAGGTGGCTTGCGGGAGCAGATGTAATCTTGCCTGTTACGCCGCCGAGACCTTCCTGGATGAGCTGCTTGAGAGACCAACCTGCACAGTAACCGGTGAGCATTGAAAGGTCGTGAATATGGATATCAGCGTTTCTGTGAGCGTTTGCAATTTCGTCATCATAGATTTCTGAAAGCCAGTAGTTAGCTGTGATTGCGCCCGAGTTGCTGAGAATAAGACCGCCGACTGAATATGTTACTGTTGAGTTTTCTTTAACTCTCCAGTCAGTAACGTTAACGTAGCTGTTAACAAGATCCTTATAGTCAAGGATTGTTGACTTGAGGTTACGGAGCTTTTCTCTCTGTCTTCTGTAAAGAATATAAGCCTTTGCAACGTCTGCATAACCTGCCTGAATAAGAACCTGCTCAACGCTGTCCTGAATATCTTCAACAGCGATAAGGTCTTTTTCAATTTTGGGCTCGAAATCTGCAGTTACCTTGAGAGCAAGGAAATCGATTGTTGAAGGATGATACTGCTTTTCTTTTGATTCAAAAGCAAGCTTGATTGCTTCTGCGATTTTGCTGATATTAAAATCAGCAACTTTGCCGTCTCTTTTTACTACCTGATACATGCAACTCGTTCCTTTCGATTATTTATATAGTAATTATTAATTAAAACCGTAAATAATTCCCGATGAGCAAAAATGCCGCTCATCTGACAGCTTATAGATGATAACAAATTATTGTGGTTCTGTCAATGGATTTAACAAGATATTGTGTGCTTTTGACGAAGTTTGTTGAAACTGCACTATATATACACTATATTTTGGGTGTTTTTACAACGAAGATATATTCACACTCCGCGGAGCTCACAATTTTCAACGTAACCGAGCATTATTTTGCGCATTTCTTCCATTTCGCTCTTCGGAACTTCAGAGAGCCCGAAGCCGATAATCTCGCCCGAATCTTTAAAGCCCTGCAGATAATGACGTTTTGCGCCTTTGATGAATTCGCCGAGCGCATTCATATCAAAAATGCTGTGGAACTCACGCACAACGGTTGTTCTGAACTCATAATCTACTCTGCCCTCTAAAAGCAGATTTACGCTTTGGGTGATTTTGGAAATGTCATAGCCGCCTATGCCAACTGCCGGCGGATAACCTGCAGGTGAGGCCTTGATATCCATTGCCACGTAATCAACAAGACCTCTGTCAATCAGCTCACGAAGCTTATCGGGATAAGTTCCGTTTGTGTCAAGCTTGACGCTGTAGCCAAGCTCTCTGATTTGCTCGATGAAATCTGCGATATCCTTTTGCATAAGAGGTTCGCCGCCCGTGATAACAACGCCTTCCAGAATTCCCTGACGCTTTTTGAGAAACGCTTTGATTTCTTCAACGCTGAATTCACCTTCAGCCGAAGGATTGAGAACGATTGAAGCGTTATGGCAGAAGGGGCAACGCAGGTTGCAACCGCCTGTGAAAACAATGCAAGCCATTTTGCCCGGATAATCAAGCAAAGTCAGCTTCTGCAAGCCCTGGATATTCACAAAGAATCACCTCGCAAACACAAAATATGCATAATTTATTGGTCGGTGATGAAATAATAGCACAAGATATAGTGGTTATTCTATGGTAAAAGCCACAAAATTATGTGTTTTGAAAATTTTTCGCAAAAAAAGAGCGGAGCAAAATGCTCCGCTTTGTTATTCGTATTAAATTATTTGTCTTCCTTCTTCTTGTGGAAGAGAAGCATATCAACAGGGAAATAAAGGAAGAACTGCATTGCTGAGCAAGCCATTGTTGCTGTGTTCTTTGCAGCGTTTTCACTGAACACAAAACCAAGCAATTCCTTGCCGATGAGGAGCTCTTTGAGAGTGGGGTTAAGCCAAGCAGCAAAAACGATGAGAGCGATTGTGAAAACTATGTAGATGGGAAGAGTTACTGCTACGTTTGCGCTTGAGTTGAATGTTTTTTCTTTATTGATAAAGAAAGCAACAATCTGAGCAACGATGTTTGCAACGTTGCTTACGATGAAGTAGCCAAGACCACCGATTGCAACGGGATAAACAAAGAACTGCCACTCAAAGGGCTGGTTGTAAAGCTCTGCGATGGGGGGAATGAGGTTAAGAGTGTTCAGAAGAGTAAACTGAACAATCATAGCACCAAGGCTAACAACGATGAATTTGATGAACTGCCAGATTTTAACAACAAGCTTGCCTTTGGATTCGGCAGCTTTGTCAATCTTATTTAATACGCTCATTGGAATATCTCCTTTTCATTATAAATTCGATTAATTATATCATAATGTATAAATATTGGCAAGCCAAAAAACAACACTATTTTTTGTGCAGGTTTACTCAACAACATCGAGCAAAAGCGGTATTTCATTCGGTTTTGAAGCCGAAAGCGTTACGGCTTTGCGATATTGCTTTTCTGCATCGGCAAAAAGAGCTTCATCGGAGCAATAAAGAATTGCAAGAATTTCACCCTTTTCAACATAATCGCCCGTTTTCTTTTCAATGGCAATACCTGCACTCGGGTCGATTGCATCTTCTTTTTTCTGTCTGCCTGCACCGAGTGCAACGCAAACAGAGCCGATTCCCTCTGTATTCATCGCCGAGATAAATCCCGATTCTTCGGCAACAATTTCACGGCTGAATTCTGATTCGGGGAAAAGATTCGTGTTAAGAATATAATTCTCGTTACCGCCCTGAAGTTTTACCATTTCGGCAAGCTTATTGAGAGCCGAGCCGTCTGCAATCTTTGATTTTGCAAGAGCCTTGCACTCTTCAAAACCGCCCTTACCTGCAAGCTGAAGAATCTTTGCGGCAAGAAGAATGCAGATTTCGGTCAAATCCTGGGGACCGTTACCCTTAAGAGTTTCAACGGCTTCGATAACCTCAAGAGAATTGCCGACGTTTTTGCCGAGCGGTGTATCCATATCGGTTATGAGGGCGGCAATTTTTTTGCCTGCTCCCCTGCCGATTTCAACCATTTTTTCAGCGAGAGCCTTTGCAGAATCAAGATCTTTCATAAAAGCTCCGCTTCCGCACTTGACGTCAAGCACAATGCAATCAGCACCGCCTGCAAGCTTTTTGCTCATAATGCTTGAAGCAATCAGCGGCATATTATCAACCGTTGCGGTAACGTCACGAAGCGCATAGAGCTTTTTATCTGCAGGGCAGAGTCTGCCCGACTGACCCGCAACGCAAAGTCCGCAGGAATTGACGATATCAATAAACTCTTTTGTTTCGAGCGAAGTTCTGAAGCCCGGAATTGATTCAAGCTTATCAACCGTGCCGCCCGTGTGACCAAGACCTCTGCCGCTCATTTTTGCCATTTTAACACCGCAGGAAGCCACAACGGGAGCAACAACAAGAGTTGTTTTATCACCAACACCGCCTGTTGAATGCTTATCGCCTTTTATGCCGTCAATACCGCTCAAATCCGCCATATCACCCGAACGAGCCATTGCATCGGTCAGCCAAAGAGTTTCTTCTTCATTAAGACTGTTGAAGAAAATCGCCATAAGCAAAGCGGAAAGCTGATAATCAGGCACCGATTCGTTTGCCGCCGCCAAGGCAACAAACTCAATTTCTTCTTTTGTGAGTGCAAAGCCGTCACGCTTTTTTTGAATTATTGATTTAAAATCCATCGTTGCACCTCAGAAATTACGTTTATCAAAGCTCATCGGAAGCAAATCCGCAAGGGTTACGGATTTATAATCGGTTTCACTCTTTGCGATTAATATTTCAAAATCGGCATCGCAGAATTCACGCATAACCTGCCTGCAAACACCGCAGGGTGAACAATAATCGGCAGGAGTTTTATCCTCTGCATTACCGCCGACAACGGCAATTTTTTCAAACTCCTTTTCGCCATCGGAAACTGCTTTAAAAAATGCGGTTCTTTCTGCACAGTTGGTTGCGGAATAGCCCGAATTTTCAATATTACAACCCGTAAAAACTTTACCGTTTTTGCAAAGCAGAGCCGCTCCCACGGCAAAACCCGAATAGGGCGAATATGATTTTTCTCTTGCTTCAAGAGCAAGCCTTATCAGTTCAGCGTTGTTCATTCCGCCGCCTCCAGAGCAATCTCAATCATTTTGTTGAAGGTCTGTTCTCTTTCAAGTGCGGTGCATTCCTCACCGCCCGCAAGCGGACAATCCGAGATTGTGCAGATGCAAAGAGCCTTTTTGCCGCTTCGCGCCGCATTCATATAGAGAGCCGCCGCTTCCATTTCAACGGCAAGCACGCCCATCTTTTGCCAATCGGCAAGACTTGAAGCATCGTCATAAAAAGTATCTGACGAAAAAACGTTGCCTACCTTTGTTTTGACACCGAGTTTTTCTGCGGTGTCAACCGCCTTTTTGAGAATATCATAATCCGCAACGGGTGCAAAGGTGCCGGGCAGACTGAACTGCATTGCATAATTACTGTTTGTGCACGCACCCATAGCAATAACAACGTCGCGCAGGTGAAGCTCGGGGCTGATTGCACCTGCGGAGCCGACACGGATTATTGTTTCAACGTCATAAAAATTGAAAAGCTCATATGAATAAATGCCGATTGAGGGCATACCCATACCCGAAGCCATAACGGAAACACGCTTGCCGTTATAATATCCCGTATAGCCCTGCACACCTCTTGTGTTATTAACAAGAACGGCATTTTCAAGAAAATTTTCTGCAATATATTTTGCACGCAAGGGGTCACCCGGCATAAGAACGGTTTTTGCAAAAGCATCCTTTTCGGTTGCCGCGATATGAGGTGTCGGTAAATTGCTCATAAAATCAACTCCATAAATTAATATCAATAACCCTGAACATCCTGATTCTTAACTATTTTTACAATTGCGCTTGTGCCGAGTCTTTCGCATCCGAGAGCAAGATAATCCTCTGCATCTTCAAGGGAACGGATACCGCCTGCGGCTTTCATCTTAACGTTTTCGCCGATATTGGCGGCAAAAAGAGCAATATCCTCTCTTGTTGCGCCGCCCTTTGAAAATCCTGTTGAGGTTTTGATGAAATCCGCACCCGATTCGGTTACAATGCGGCACATCTGAATTTTTTCTTCATCTGTCAGAAGGCAGGTTTCGATTATTACTTTTAATATTTTGCCCTTGCAAGCGGTTTTTACTGCCTTGATTTCAGCAAGAATATCATCATATTTTTTATCCTTAAGTGCGCCAACGTTGATAACCATATCAATTTCGTCTGCACCGTTCTCAACCGCATCAGCCGCTTCAAAAGCTTTCACGGCGGCAGTTGAATAACCGTTGGGGAAGCCGATAACCGTACAGATTGCAAGCTTATCGCCAACATATTCCTTTGCCTGCTTTACATGAGATGCAGGAATACAAACCGATGCAGTTTCGTATTTTATACCGTCGTCACATATAGCCTTGATATCATCCCAAGTAGCTCCCTGAGCAAGTAATGTGTGATCACACTTGTTAAGTATTTCTTTGATGTTCATAGTTGTTTTACCTCTTTTCATATATTTTTATTTTTATTTATTTTGTTCTTTTATTTTTTTGCACCAACAACGATGACACATAGCCACGTATGATTCGTTACCACCGATAAGAACTTGGCTTCCCTCGGTAACAACATTCATATTTGCATCGAGTCTTGCGTTGACGGTAGCCTTTGAGCCACAAGTGCAAATTGTTTTGATTTCAGATATCGAATCCGCAATCTCAAAGAGACGCTTGCTTCCCGAGAACAAGTGACACAAAAAGTCGGTTCTAAGACCAAAGCAGAGCACGGGAATATCACATTCATCAACGATTTGGCGAAGATTATCGATCTGTCCCTCAGTAAAAAACTGACACTCATCCGCAATTATAACATTTGCGTCACCATGCAAAG
>JAZQYY010000008.1:0-77650 GCA_045633805.1 Acutalibacteraceae bacterium | reverse complement strand
GGCCACGTCGTCTTAGCCAGACACGGCACTTCCACACCTCCTTGGCTCACAGAACGACATGGCTACGATCCGACTTGTTTGTTATATCGCACGGCGATATTTTTTATTTTATTTTCAGCGTTTAGCATAAGAAAACTCCCTCGGTGAATAAAGTCGGAGGCCAAGCGGTCTTAGGAAGACAAGGCACTTCCACAACTCCAATGCTTACAGAACGACATGGCTACGATCCGACTTGGACTCCTTCGGTATTCACCGAGGGAGTTTGCTTATGCAAAACGCTGAAAATAAAATAAAAAATATCGCCGTGCGATATAACAAACTCGCGTTTTTTCTGTTTTTCTCGCATAATCTCACTTTTTGAATAAATCTGAATATCAAACTATAACAAACATTATTTAAATTGAAATTTATTTTAGTATAAACCGCAATTTCTGACAAACAATAACAGGGCAACCAAAATATAAGGAGAAAGATATAAAATGAAAGCCACAGGTATTGTCAGAAGAATCGACGACCTCGGAAGAGTCGTCATCCCCAAAGAAATCCGCCGCACCATGCGTATCCGTGAAGGCGACCCGTTGGAGATTTACACGGATGCAGACGGCGAGGTTATTTTTAAAAAGTATTCGCCTATCGGCGAGCTTTCTTCAATTACTGCGCAGTATGCCGACGTGCTTTTCAGAGGCACGGGTCTGCCCGTTATTGTCACCGACCGCGACAGCGTTATTGCTGCGGCAGGTATGAGCAAAAAAGAGGTGCTCGACCGCAGAGTCAGTCGCAGTCTTGAAGCCGTCATGGAAAAGCGCGAAAACTACGTTTGCGTTATTGACGGCGAAAGAATGAAGCCCGTTGAGGGTCTCGAAAGAGATGCTGCCGTTGCTTTTCCGATTATCGGAGGCGGTGATGTTTCAGGTGCATTGGTTATGCTGATGCACGAAAACGGTTCTTGTCCCACACAAACCGAAACCAAGCTTGCTCAGATTGCCGCATCATTTCTCGGTAAACAAATGGAAGAATAAAAAATTATCCGCTGACTGTTTGTCGGCGGATTTTTTTGCTTGATTAATTCTTTCTTATGAAGTATTATATAAATTGTATTCAGTTCTGAAAGGAGATTTTTTATGACCAAGCTTTCTTTAGGCAGAAAACTCGGCTACGGTGTTGGCGCGGTTGGTCTTGACCTGAGCTACGGTATGTTTTATTCATACCTATCAATCTATCTCACCGACGCACTCGGCATCAGCCCTCTTTTCCTTCTTATTCTGACTCCCCTTGCAAGAATCTGGGACGGCATCAACGACCCGATGATGGGTATGATTGTTGACAAAACCAAAACAAAAATGGGCAAATATCGCCCCTGGATTCTTACAGGCGCAATCCTCAACGCCGTTGTGCTTTGCCTGCTCTTCAATGCTCCGGGATTTTCTTCGGGTTCAGCAGGTCTGCTGGTTTATGCAGGTGTCCTTTACGTTCTCTGGGGTATGACAAACACCCTTGCCGATATCCCCTTCTGGTCGATGGTTCCTTCTTTTGCAACTGAAGAAAAAGACAGAAACCTTGTTTCCACCATCGCAAGAGCTTTCTCGGGTCTCGGTCAGGGAATCATCTCAATCTTCACTCCCATCGCGGTTGCATATTTCGGTGGTGTTGCAGGCAGTAAGCTTGATTCAATGACTCCCGATGCACTCCGCACGGGCTTTGGCAAATGGTCAATTCTTGCATCGGTTGGTCTTATTATTTTTGCTCTTGTTTGTGTTACTTCAACAAAAGAAAAATCCATTGCCGCAAGCAACGAAAAATTCTCATTCAAAGCCGCATTAAGCGTTATCAAGCAGAACGATCAGCTTCTTGTTTTTATGCTGTTTGCAATGATTTCAAACGCAGGCTTCTATATGACTTCGGGCATCAGCGGCTATTACTTCAAATCGGTTCTCGGAGATATTACCCTGCAATCCAAGTTCAACCTTATGGGCACAATCGGTTCCGTGCTTGCAATTCTTGTTGTTCCCGTTTGTTCAAAGTTTATGAACAACCGCTCTATCTATAAGCTCTCGCTTTCAATGGCGGCGGCAGGCTACATCGGAATGGCAATCATGGGCTATTGCGTTAAGGGTAACGTTACCGCTCTGGGTCTTTTCTATATTCTCACATCACTCGGCACAGGCAGTATGTTTGTTAACCAGACCGTTATGCTTGCAGACGTTGTTGACTACGGCGAATATAAGCTTGGCAAACGTAACCAAGCTCTCACCTTCTCAATGAAAGGCTTCCTGCAGAAGATGGCTTACACAATGCAGGCAATTATTATGTATGCCACCTTCAGCATCACGGGCTATGACGGCCTTGCACAGGTTCACACTGAATCCGCCAAAAACGCAATTTCGTTCCTGATGTTCATTGTTCCGCCTGTGATGATTATCGTTTCTCTCATTATCTTCTCAAGAAAATATAAGATTTACGGCGAATTCAAACAGGAAGTTCTTAAAACAGTAAGCGAAAAAGAATAATCCAAACATAACAAAAAGGCTTGTATGGAAAACCATACAAGCCTTGATTTTTTGTGAACTTATCAGGTTGTTTCGAGATTATACTGGTAAACAACAGCCGCGCCCTTTGAATCTGTACCCTTTATGCTTGCATTTGCAAAGCTTCCGTCACCCGAATTGGTGAAGCCGCAAATATAAACTGTTTTGCCGTTTGAGCAAATACCTCTTGCGTTATCAATAGCACTGCCACCGAATGATGATACGGTCTGAAGATCACCGTATGCAGAGATAACGTATACAAAAGAATCTGCTTCGCCGTTATTCTTAAGAGCAAAATCTCGGTTTGTTGAATTTGTGTAACCAGAAAGTGCAAATCCGCCGGGAACTGCTGTGATATCAGTAACAATATCGTTCTGGAAACCGATAAGAGCCTTCTTCCATTTCATCTTGCCGTCTGCAGAAACTTTGATAACCATGCCGTCAAAGGTGCCCTGATTACCGCCGTTATAGATATCGGCAAATGTGCCTGCGTTCCTGCCGTCAGGACCTGATGCATACTGACCTGCAACAACGCAACCGTCAGAAGTTGCGATAACTGAATAAAGCTGTGTTCTTCCTGCACCATAGTAGCAGTTCTTCCACTGAACGTTACCGTCTTTGTTGAGTTTTAAAAGAATGGTTGTTTCAAGACCGCTTCTTGTGCCGGGAATATCAGCAAACTCTGCAACTGTTTCAACCGTTGCGTAGATATCGCCGTTTGAAGCAACCGCAATGTTCTTAACTGATGAATGGAGCTTTGATGAAAGCGCGTTTTTCCACTGGATGTTACCGTTTGCGTCGCACTTCATAACAAAAGCCTTGTAAACGTCTGTCCCAAGGTCTGCAAAATCGCCGTCAGATGAACCGCCCTTACCGCCAATGATAAAGCCGCCGTCAGATGTGGGAGCAATACCGTAAATCATATCAGCGCCGCTTCCGCCAACCATCTTGATGAAAGACTTGCTTCTGCCGTCAGCAGAATATTTAACCATGATGCCTTCAACCGTGCCTTTGGGACCTCTGAAAGTTGCATCGGTAACTCCGTCAATCTTTGTGCCGCCTGTGTAACCAACTGCAACGATACTGCCGTCATTGAGCACTGCAACGTTTTCAAACTGACAGATTTTATCTGAATTGATTGTGTCCTTCCAAGCAATGCTGCCATCCTTATTGTATTTCACAATAACGGCACCGAAACCTGTTGACACACCGTCACCGCCAACCTTGAGCTTTGCACCGACTGCAACGGTTGCTCCGTCTTTGGTTGTTGCGTTGTTTGTGAAAACGTGGTGCGACTCATCGCCATATGTTTTGAGCCAGCCTGCTTTTGCAACCTGGGTTTTGGGAAGAGTTGTGCCCATAGGTGCAACATTGCCGACTGTGGGCGGATTATATGAAGGAATTTCAACCTTGATGGTTGTTTTATAGGAATCTGCATTGTTATTGGGAGCCTGAGTAACGGGAGCCTTGGTTGTTACAACCTTTGTTGCGGGAACGCGGGTAACAAACTCAACTTTACCGTCTTCTTTGGTAACTACCTCAACCTTGTTTGTTGCGGCAATCTGCTCAATTCTTGAAATTTCTTCGGGAGTAAGGTTTGAGGGGTCCTTAACGCTTGCCTGATTGTAAATATCTTCAACAAGCGATGAGGGAGCTTCCTCTTCTTTTGACTCGTAGATGTTAAGCTTGCCGTCTTCTTCTTCAACTATGTAGCCCTTATCTTCGGCATAATCCTTAACAGCCTCTTTCTGATCATCATCAAGCTCATTGATATTTTTATCTCTGTATTCTTCACCAAGAGCTCCGGTGATAAGGTCTGCCAGCTCAACTCCCTCAATCAGAATCTTTGAATATGAAGGCTCTTCAGGACTCTGAGGAACAATTGATGCATTCTGGGCAAAACCTGTTGTTTCGGTGCCGCCGTCTTTTGAATCGCAGGCAACGAAAACGGACGCAATAAGAACTATGCACATAATTATGCACAGAAAACCCGTGTGTTTATTTTTCATAGGAATCCTCCTTTGATTTATAGAGCAAACACTCTGCATAGTGATATGATACTATAAAAACTTTTTAAAATCAACCGTTTTTCTTATATATAATAAAAATTCATATTTGTTTAAAAATTTGTATTTATTTTGAGAGCGTTTTGATATATAATTGTTTCAGGTGATATTATGACAAAAAAAGAAAAGGCCCTGCTTGCGGTGCAGGCGCTCAAAAAGAAATATCCTCACAGCCTTTGCTCTCTCAATGCCGAAAATCCGCTTCAGCTTATAATAGCCACCCGTCTTTCGGCTCAATGCACCGATGCAAGGGTAAACCTTGTTACTCCCGAACTTTTTGCAAAATACAAAACGGTTGAGGATTATGCTTCAGCAGACGTTGCGGATATCGAAAAAATCGTTCATTCCTGCGGCTTTTTCAGGGCAAAAGCAAAAGATATCGTTGGAATGTGCAAAAAAATGATAAGCGATTTCGGCGGTGAAGTTCCCTCAACAATTGAGGATTTAACCTCCCTGCCGGGCGTTGGCAGAAAAACCGCCAATCTTATAATGGGTGACGTTTACGGTCAGCCCGCCGTTGTTGCAGACACGCACCTTATCAGAATTTCCAATCTTCTCGGACTTGTTGCAACAAAGGACCCTTTCAAGGTTGAAATGCAGCTCAAAGAGCTTCTTCCGCCCGAAGAAAGCAACGATTTTTGCCACCGCTGCGTTCTTCACGGCAGAGATACCTGCATCTCGGGCAGACCGAAATGCGGCGAATGTGAAATGCGCGATTTCTGCTCCTTTGCCCTTTCAAATAAAGGTTGATGCAAAAAAGATTCCTCCGCTGATAGCCGCACCCGCACAGGCAGCGGCACCCATATTAAGAGCAAGCTTAAGCCTGCTTTTTCTCAATCTCGTCGCGGGCGGAATACTCGCACTCTGAGCAATAACCGTTGCCCTTTCTTTCAGCTCCCCTTCGCTGACAGCAGAATATTCGGGTTTTATGAAAAACAAAACCCGCTCAAAATATTCGCACTTTGTTTCGGTTATCTCCACAACCTGCCTGTTTATCCCCTTAATCATACCCTTTTCTCCCTTCGCAAAAAGCTGTTTTTGCAGGTATCAAAAAACGGTTGCTTTTGCAAATCCGTTTTCTGCTTCACCTTGTTATTTTTGGCTTTTTACTTTGGGTTTATTCCATTTTATCAATAATACAAACAGCAGTTTTCGTCATTTTTTGCATAATTAAGTGTAAATCAATTTATACATTTCGTATAATTCACTTTTTTCACACCAAATGTGGAAAACCGAGTGGAAAAGGTGGATAACCAACGGCAAAAATCAAGCTTTATCAACGAAAACCCGTGTGGAAAACTTTTATTTTTCTGTTTTAGCAATAAATTTTGCTTGTATAATCTTTACAAATTGCCGAAAAATGTCATAAATTTTTAGCTATTTCGATAAAAATGTTTCAACAATATTACAATTTGGAGAATTTTTGTTATGGTAGATTACATAAAAAAATCCGATTGCATAACGCTTGAAAGAAAGTGCTTTGACGCCGCTTTGAGCGTTGATTGCGGTCAGTCTTTCCGCTGGAAAAAAATCAACGAAACCGACGTTTCGGGCATTGCTTTCAGCAAGGTGCTGACTTTTCGCCAGAATGCGGAAGAAATAACGTTTCTGAATACCGACGGCGAAGATTTTGAAAAAATCTGGGTACCGTATTTTGACCTTGAGCGTGATTATGGAAATATCTGCGAGAGCTTCAAAAGCGATTCTTATCTCAGCCGTGCCGTTACCGAATGCAACGGTATCAGAATTCTGAAGCAAGACCCGTGGGAAGCTCTCTGCTCATTCATTATTTCCCAAAACAATAATATTCCGAGAATAAAAGGCATTGTTGAGCGTCTTTGCACTGCTCTGGGTGAGCCCTTGGGCAACGGAGATTATGCTTTCCCCTCTGCCGCAACAATCGCAGAAGCGGGTATCGATGCCCTTGCACCCCTGCGTGCAGGTTTCAGAGCAAAATATATCATCGACGCCGCCGAAAAGGTTGCTTCAGGCGAAGTTGATTTTCAGAAAATCTATGATTCTCCTCTTGATGAGGGCAAAGATGAACTTATAAAAATCAAGGGTGTCGGCGAAAAGGTTGCTCAATGCGCCTTGCTCTACGGCTTCGGAAAAGTTGATGCTTTTCCCGTTGACGTATGGGTCAAACGTATTATGGCAGAGCTTTATCCCGAAGGTCTGCCCGAATGCACAAACGGCGTGCGAGGCATTGCCCAGCAATATCTTTTCCATTGGTACAGAACAAAATAAATCAAGGCTTGCATCAAAACGATGCAAGCCTTTTTTGTTTGGTCTGATATTTAAATATTAACAACAAAGCTCTCGATAAGCTTCGCCGCATTTGCCGCCGCCATAGGCAGGAATTCGCCGTAATCCATATGCGAGCTGCCGTCTGCACAGTCCGAAACCGCTCTCACAACACCGAAGGGTACTCCGTTTGTGTAGCATACCTGTGCGATGCTTGCGCCTTCCATTTCGCAAACAACGGCATTGAAATTTCTCTTGATAAAATCTTTCTTTGCAGGGTCGGCAATAAACTGGTCACCCGATGCAATAACACCGCGCAAAGCCTTGATTCCGTCAAGCTTTTCAACGCATTTTTCAAGGGTTTCAACGACCTTCGGGTCGCAAGGCATATTGATAACGTTGATACCCGAAATAAGACCAACGGGGTCACCGAGAGGTGAGGTATCCATATCGTGCTGAACAAGACTTTCTGCAACCGCAACGTCACCGATTGCAAGCTTTTCGCTCAGACTGCCGCCAACACCCGTGTTGATAATTCTTGCAGGCGCATATTTGAGAATCATTGTTTGTGCGCACATTGCCGCCGCAACCTTGCCGATACCGCAAACAGCGGTAACGATTTTCTTGCCGTGAAGTGTGCCCGTTACGTATTCAACCCCGCTGATAACCTCGCTCTGCTTATCCTGCATAAGCGATTTTATGGTTTCAACTTCTATTTTCATTGCACCGATAATACCTGTCATAAACAATACCTCCGTGAAACTTTACTCGGTCATTCTATCACATCCGCACTGAAATGGCAAGCCGCATCCGATTAAGAAATATGTTTTTATAATAAAATTATATAATATTATTGCTTATTTGAGAATGCTGTGTTATTATTACAATATATATACTAAAATGGAGTAATTTGACGTGGAAAACATTATTATCATAGCAATGCTTGCCGTTGCAATTATTCTGCTTGTTGTTCTTCTTTTGAAGCAGTCAAAGCAAAAAAACGATAATTCCGATAAAAAAATTGAAGCTCTCGGTTCGGGTCTGAACGAGCTTTCAAAAGCAATCGGCTCCGAATTTGAGCGTAACCGCCGCGAAACACAGGCAGGTCAGCGCGATTTGCGCCTTGAAACCGCGCAGACTCTCAATCAGATGAATGAGAAGCTTGAAAATCTGCGTGTTGATAACACAAAACAGAGTGCAGAGCTTTCAAAGACTCTTGGCGATTCGCTCAACACCATCAGGCTCAACAACCTTGAGCAGAACGAAAAGCAGAGCCGTGCTCTGACCGATGCGGTTGATAAAATGCGTGAGAGCAACGAAAAGAAGCTTGAACAGATGCGACTGACGGTTGACGAAAAGCTGACCTCCACCCTTTCGCAGAGGCTCGACAGTTCGTTCAAAACCGTTTCAGACAGACTCGAAAACGTTTATAAATCCCTCGGTGAAATGAAAGAGCTTTCAAACGGTGTTACGGCAAACGTCGCTTCGCTCAACAGAGTTCTCACAAACGTTAAGGCAAGAGGTACCTGGGCGGAAGTTCAGCTCGGTGCAATTCTTGACCAGACAATCCCCGGCATGTATGAAACAAATTTCGCCTGCAACCCCTCATCGAAAGACCGCGTTGAGTTTGCGGTACGCATCCCCTCGGGTGATGATAACGAAAGAATAACCTATCTTCCCATCGACTCAAAATTCCCGATGGAAGATTATATCCGTCTTTGCGATGCCGCCGATTCTGCCGATGCAGAGGCTCTTGCCGCCGCAAGAAAGGCACTTGAAGCCCGTGTTTACGGCGAAGCAAAAACCATCGCAAAATATATCAACGTTCCCACAACAACTCCCTTTGCAATATTGTACCTCGCAACCGAAGGTCTTTATGCTGAAATCGCATCCTCCCGAAATGCGATAAGCGAAAGAATCCGAAGCGAATTTAATATTATGATTGCAGGACCCTCAACAATAACAGCCCTGCTCAACTCTCTTTCTCTCGGCTTCAGAGCCGTTGCCATCAATGAGAAAGCAAACGAAGTTCGTCTGCTTCTTGCCGCGGCAAAGGTTCAGTATGATAAATTCGGCATCGTTCTGCACAAAGCAAAGCAAAAAATCGATGAGGCTGGCAAATCGCTTGAAGAAGCTGACCACCGCAACGAGATTATCAGAAAGAAGCTCAAAAAGGTTGAAGAAATCGACGGTATGAATGCCGACGAAATCTTAGGTTTGGAAGAAAATAATTCAGATATATAAGGAGGAACTCTCAATGAAAGACCCCAAGGAAATTCTCGCTTTGATGAGCCTTGAAGAAAAGGCGGCAATCTGCGACGGCGAAAACTTCTGGAACCTCAAAGCAATGGAAAAATACGGCATCCCCTCAATCATGGTTTGCGACGGCCCTCACGGACTTCGCAAAAAGGATTACAGCAAAAAGGGTGACAGCCTGAGCAACAGTGTGCCTGCAATCAGCTACCCCACAGCAGCAACAACCGCTTGCTCATGGGATCCCGACCTTCTCTATGAAATGGGTGTTGCTCTCGGCAAGAAGTGCCTTAAGGAGCAGGTCGGCGTGCTTCTCGGCCCCGGTATCAATATGAAGCGTTCTCCCCTCTGCGGCAGAAACTTCGAATATTTCTCCGAAGATCCTATCCTTGCAGGTGAACTTGCCGCAAGCTTTATCAACGGTGTTCAGTCAATGGGCGTCGGCACTTCGCTCAAGCATTTCTGCGCAAACAGCCAGGAAACTCGCAGAATGACCTGCGATTCAGTTGTTGACGAAAGAGCTCTTCGCGAAATTTATCTTACTGCTTTTGAAATCGCGGTTAAAAAGGCTCAGCCCTGGACCGTAATGAACTCATATAACAAAATCAACGGCTTCCACGGTTCCGAAAACAGACACACCCAGATTGAAATCCTTCGTGACGAATGGGGCTTTGACGGCGTTGTTGTAAGTGACTGGGGCGCAGTTAACGACAGAGTTCTCGGCTTCAAGAACGGTAACGACCTTGAAATGCCCTCATCATCAGGTTCAGGCGCAAAGAAGATTGTTGAAGCTGTTAAAAACGGTCAGCTCGACAAAGCTGTTCTTGACGAAAGAGCTCTCAATATGCTCAACCTCATCAAGAAGGCTGTTGACGGTTCAAAAGAAAATTATGAATATAACGACATCGACGATCAGCCTCTTGCAAGAAAGATTGCCGCACAGTCAATGGTTCTTCTCAAGAACGACGGCATTCTTCCTCTCAGAAAGGGCAGCAAGATAGCGGTTATCGGTGAACTCGCAAGAACTCCCAGATATCAGGGCGCAGGTTCATCACACATCAACCCCACAAAGCTTGATAACGCTCTTGACGAGCTCGTCGCATCAGGCTTCAAGGTTCAGTTTGCACAGGGTTATGAACTCAAAGCAAAGAAGGCAAAGAAAAACGCTGCTCACCTTGCAGAAGCAATCGAGCTTGCAAAGAATAACGAAAGAGTTGTTCTCTTTGTAGGTCTTACAGACGAATATGAAGCAGAAGGCTTTGACAGAACCATTATGTCTCTGCCCGAATCACATAACAAGCTCGTTGAAGAAGTTCTTAAGGTTAACAAGAACGTTATCGTTGTTCTTGCAGGCGGTTCACCCGTTGAACTTCCCTGGAACGACGGCGTAAACGCTCTTCTTCACTCCTACCTCGGCGGTCAGGCAGGTGCAGGCGCAGTTGCAGATATCCTTTGCGGCGACGTTAACCCCAGCGGTAAGCTCCCCGAAACATACCCCATGTGCTATAACTGCACACCCGCAAAAAACAACTTCCCCGGCAACCCCGCTTCGGTTGAATACAGAGAAAGTGTTTATATCGGCTACAGATATTATGACAAGATTGAAAAGCAGGTTCGTTATCCCTTCGGCTTCGGTCTTTCATACACAACTTTTGAATACAGCAACATTCAGCTTGATAAGACTGAAATGGACGAAAACGACGTTCTCACCGTTTCATTCAGAGTTCAGAACACAGGCAAGGTTGCAGGCTACGAAACAGCACAGCTCTACGTTGCCGATAAAGAAAGCACAATCTACAGACCCGTTAAAGAACTCAAGGGCTTCAAAAAGGTTTGGCTCGAACCCGGCGAATGCAAAGAAATCAGCATTCAGCTTTCAAAGAGAGCATTTGCTTTCTATAACGTAAACATCAACGATTGGTGCGTTGAAAGCGGCGCATTCGATATTCTTGTCGGTTCATCAAGCGCAGATATCAAGCTCAGCGCAACAGTTAACGTTTACGCTCCCGAGGTTGATATCCCCGATTATTCACAGGTTGCTCCTCTCTATTACACAGGTGAAGTTCAGAACGTTCCTGCAGAGCAGTTCGTTGCTGTTCTCGGCAGAGAGCTTCCTCCCTCCGATTACGACCCCAACAGAAAGCTCGGCATTGTTGATACCTTCGAAAGCTGCAGCCACACAAAGAACGGCAAGAGAATGTATAACCTCCTCAAGAAACTTGTTCCCGCAGGCTTTGCTCAGGCTATCGCTCTTCAGACACCCTTCCGTGATTTCATCAGCATGAGCGGCGGTGTATTCAGCGAACAGATGGCAGAAGGTCTTGTAAGACTTCTCAGCGGCGAAAAGGGTGGCATCCGTATGATTCTCAAGGGTATTCCCAAGGCAATCGCAGGCGTTGGTCCGCTTCTCAAGAACATCTAAACAGGAGAAACACAAAATGAAAAACAGGAAGACCTTTCGCAAGGTCATAAGCTTTATGCTTGTGCTTGCAATCATTTTTGTAAGCGTTCCGTTCAGCGCAAGCGCAGAGGAATCAACAATCAGATTCGGCGTTCTCTCCGATATCCATTATTTTGCAGATTCTCTCAAGAGCGATTGCGAAGAATATGACGAATGGCTCTATAACAAGCACAAAGAATATGATGATACAGACGCACTTATTGATAACGCTCTCGACGGCATTCTGCGCAATGCCGTTGAGGACGGTTCAACATACGTTCTTATCCCCGGTGATATGACAAAGGACGGCGAAAAGAAGAGTCACGAAGCTCTTGCCGAAAGACTTGCCGAGTTTGAAGCAGAAACAGGCATTCAGGTTTTTGTTATTCCCGGCAACCACGATATCAACAACTCAAAAGCAATCACCTTTGAAAACGGCTATGAAGAGCCTGCAGAAAAAACATCACCCGAAGATTTCCGCGAGATTTACGCAGATTTCGGCTATGCTGATGCAGACACCGTTTTTATTCCCGAAGCAGGCAACAAGGGCGGTATGCTCTCATACACAGAGGTTCTCGGCAACTATAAGCTCATCGCTATTGACAGTTGTATGTACAGCGAAGATAACGGTGCTGAAGGCAACGAGCATATGACAGACGGCAGAATCGGTGACGATCTGCTTGAATGGATTGTTGCCGAATGCAAGGATGCCGAAGAAAGAGGTCTGACCGTTATCGGTATGCAGCACCACAACCTTATTCCCCATATGGCAATTGAAGAAGCCACTTTCTGGCCCTTTGTTGTTCAGGAGTGGATACAGATTGCAGAAGCCTATGCCGATGCAGGTATGCATTTCATGTTTACCGGTCACCTTCACACAAACGACGTTTCATCGCATATCTCTGATAACGGTGAGGTTATCTATGATATTCTCACCCCCACTCTCACAGGCTACCCCAACTGCTACAAAATCGTTGACTTTGTTTCAGACGGAACAAACGTTGACTTTGATATGAGAACTCTTGATATTGATGAATATCAGAACGTTATTGCTCCCGACGGCACACCCTATGAAAAGCCCTTTAAGCTCACATATTCATTTGAACGCACCTTTGGTAAGGGCAGCGTCAAAGACCTGCTTGACGGTATTATTCAGCCGTTCATCACCGGTCTTTTTGAGGATATTGCGGCAGAAGGCGGACTTATCTCTTACCTTGCCGCAAGCGGTCTTGACCTTGAGCAGATAATCATTGATGCCCTTGGCACAAACGGTCTTGCAGTCGGTAACGTTGATATTCTCACCGTCAAAACAAACCTTATGGGTCTTATCAATGATATCGGCGGTCAGATTGATGCGGTTTATATCAATCAGCCCGAGCTCACCCTCGAAAAGGTTGATGCAATTCTCAACAAGCTCCTCTCGTTTGAGCTTACCGATATGCCTGCAACCTATCTCAACGAAACTCTCGGTTATGAAGTTGAGGGCGGCTGCACCGTAAGCCAGCTTGCAACTACCGTTATGCTCGCATATTACGGCGGTGATGAGGATATCGAAAACTTCTCTTACGTTAAAGATATCCTTGAAGGCTTTGACAGCGGCGTGCTCACAGAAAAATTCTTCAACCTGCTTCTTGAGGTTGTTGTTGATGACCTTGTCAAAAATGAAATTCTTGCAAATATCAACCTTAACCCCGGCTCACTCTTCCCTGCAGGAACTCTGTTTTCTGTTTTAGGCAAGATTCTCCAGGGTGCAACAGAAGCTCTTCTCGGCGGTGACACAAGCCTTCTCAACCTTGTTGATTCCGTTCTCGGTTTACCCGTTGTTCCCGAAGAATATTCTTCAATCAACGCAATCATTGATAACCTTGCGGGCAAATATCTCACCTTCAGCCAGTTTGAATCTTGGGGCTACACAATCTCCTGGATGCTCGGCTCATTCTTCTATGACGTTGACCCCGAAGAAAAAATGGACAGCAACGTTAACTTTGTTTATGACGGTCCCGTTGAAGTTGAAGCAACCAAAGATAACTACCGTCTGCCTTCACAGATTAACGTTACTCTCGGTGAAGATTCCTCAACACAGGCAACCATCACCTGGCTCACAAAATACAGCCTCACTGCAACGGATATTGAGCTTGTTCCCTATAGCGAAAGCCCTGTTTTCACAGGCACACCCACAACCGATTCAAGAATCAACGCTTCAAGCGAAACCGTTATCAGAAGCTATCCCGGTGCAGATATCGGTCTTCTTATGCTGATTCTTCCTTATGAGTCAGAATATGTTTACCATACAGTTGAGCTCACAGGTCTTGAACCCGGCACAAAATACTGCTACCGCATCGGTGATGCAGAAAAAGGCTGGTGGAGCGATGCGGGCGTTATTCAGACTGCAGGCGGCGCTGACGAAGCATTCAGCTTTATCTATGTGACCGACCCGCAGGCACAGCGACCCGAGCATTACGACAGATTTGCAGAAACACTTGAAACCGCTCACGAGCTTTATCCCGACGCAAGATTCGTTGTTTCCGCAGGTGATCAGGTTGATATGGGCGGCAACAACAAGCATTGGAACTATTTCCTCAACTCAACAGATGAATTCCTTTCTCTTCCCTTTATGCCCACAACAGGCAACCACGAAAAAGAAGGTGCAATTCTCACAGGCATTTTCAAGCTTCCCAACGTTCCCGAACAGGATCTTGACTCAGGCGTTTATTATTCATATGAATATAACGGCGTTCATTTCACCGTTCTCAACACAAACGATGATGAAGACGATAAGCTCAGCGACGCCCAGATTGAGTGGCTCACAAACGATATAAAGAACAGCAACGCAAAGTTCAACGTTGTTGTGCTCCACAAAGCGCTTTATTCCAACGGTTCACACGTTGAGGACAGCGACGTTGAAGGCATCAGAAGCCAGCTCAGTGCGCTTCTTCCCTATCTTGGTGTTGACCTTGTTCTTCAGGGTCACGACCACGTTTATCTGCGCACCGACGTTCTTAACGGCAACGCAGTTGTGCCCACAAAAACCGAAACCGTAAGCTATAACGGTCAGGACTATGAGATGAAGATTAATCCCAAGGGAACAATCTATTCAATCTGCGGCACTTCGGGCGTTAAGGTTTATGATACGGTTGACGCTTCCTCAACCGATTCGGTTTTCCCCAGAGCAGAAGCTATTGTTGAAAGCGAATATTCAATGTTCAGCGCAATAACAGTTGACGGCAACAGACTTTACTATAACGCATATCAGGTTGTCGACGGCGAAGCAGTTTGCGTTGATTCATTTGCAATCGAAAGCACCGATACCGCTTCACCCTCTGATAAAATCGGCGCAGATGCACTTGATGATATGCTCACAAGCTTCCTTGCAAAGCTCAACATCAAGCTCGTCTGGAAACCCCTCAACTTTATTCTCGGTCTTTTCGGTAAGCTTCTTTCACTTATCGGAATGATGTAATTTAATCAGGAATCCGCTCCGAACGTTTTCGGGGCGGATTTTTTGTTTCAACCGCAAAAAGAGCCTTGAATATACCTTTTTCAGATGTTATAATAGCTGTGATTGGAGATGTTTAGCTATGTTTCAGCAGTTGATTGAATATTTCAAAGAACGCAAGGTGCTTGTTCTCGGCTTCGGCAGAGAGGGCAGGTCAACCTATGATATTATCCGCCATAATCTGCCCGATAAGCACATCGGCATTGCAGATATGCGCGAGGTTACCGTGCACGATGATAACGTTACCCTTCATTGCGGTGCAAATTATCTTGATGCCATAAAAGAATACGATACCGTTATCAAAACCCCCGGTATGTCTTTCAAAGACGTTGTTGTGCCAGAGGGTGTTGAGGTTACTTGCCAGACAGACCTGTTTCTGCGTTTTTCAGATTGCGTTTGCGTTGGTGTTACAGGCACAAAGGGCAAAACAACAACTTCAACTCTTATTTACGGTATGGTAAAACAGAGCGGCAAAAAAGCCTGCCTCATCGGCAACATCGGTGTGCCCGTGCTTGACAGCCTTGAAAACGAACAGGTTGACGTTGCGGTTATCGAGATGTCGTCACACCAGCTTGAATTCACAACCGCTTCTCCTCACGTTGCGGTTATGACAAATATTTATCCCGAGCACCTTGACCACTATAACGGCTTCGGCGGTTACGTTGGCGCAAAACTCAATATCATCCGCCACCAGACGGGCGGCGATTATTTTGTTTGCAATGCAGAGCAGGATTTTGACCGCTATTTTGATTTTTCAAACTCAAAGACCTCCGTTATCAAGGTTGGCCTTAACGGAAGCAACGGTGATGAAGATATCATTGCCGCTGCAAGCGCAAACGAGCGTCTTAAAGGAAGCCACAACAGACAGAACGTTTGCGTTGCCGCAACGGTTGCACGCTGCCTCGGCATAAGCGATGCCGATATTCTTAAAGCGGTTGAAAACTTTGCAGGCATTGAAAACAGAATGGAACCCGTTGGTGAATACGGCGGAATCAAATTCTATAACGATTCAATTGCAACCATCCCCCACGCAGTTGAGTGCGCCATTGAAGCTATCGGTGACGTTGATACGCTGATTTTCGGCGGTATGGACAGAGGCATTGACTATTCGGGATTCAAAAGATTCCTGCAGAAATGCAAGGTGCGCAACCTTATCGGCACACCTGATACGGGCATTGATATCTGCAAAGCTCTTATCGAGAGCGGTTGCCCGAAGAATATTGTGCTTGCACAGGACCTTGAAGAGGCAGTTGATGCCGCATTCAGATACACCAAAAAAGGCACAAGTTGCCTGATGTCCCCTGCCGCCTCAAGTTATAACGTATATAAAGATTTTGAGGATAAGGGCAACCACTATAAGCAACTTATCAGAGAGCATAAATAAAAAAAGCCGCTTCAGCGTATGCTGAGGCGGCTTTTTGGTGGAACAGATGCAACCACAGCAGAACCACCGTTTAAAGCAGAATTCAGAGAGTCAAAATACTCCTCTGTTTCGTCTATTAATATGTCATCAATGACCGTTTCTTTATCACCGCTGTTGAGATAAATCGTCATCTTGTCATCGTAGAGATAAATCGCCCGCACGAAGATATTTATAAATCCTCGGCGGATGTTTATGTCGTTCAAGTCACCTGTGCGAAGTGAAGTCAGATAATGTCTGATCTGAGGCTCTGTGTAAATAACCTGTTTGTTCATTTCAATTGCAAGCTGTGCTTCAAGCTCGGCTTTTTCGATTTTGCGTTTTTCGATTCGCTCAGTTATCATATCAACCGACTGTCCTTTTTCAAGGGCAATCCACAGATTTTCTATTGCCGCTTCCGTTTCACGGATAGCGGTTTTTATTCTTTTGACACCCGATCCGTCATAATCCGCCTGACACGCCGCCGCTACCGACTTCGAAATCTTTTCGATGTTTTCATCCGTCAGCAATTTGCGGCACACCGAAACAACTCTGTCCTCAATCTTTTCTTTTTGAACTATCTTTTTATCACAAAGCTTTTTTCTTGAATTTTTGCAGGAATAGTAGTGATAAGCATTTTTGTTTCGGCTTGTTCCGCCGTAACCCGTCATCATCTCTCTGCAATATCCACAGAAAAGTTTTGTTGTCAGCAGATATTCTTCTTTGCCTCTTGTTCTGCCGGGAGCCTGCTTGTTCTTGTTGAGAATATGCTGGACTCTTTCAAACAATTCATCTTCAATTATTCTCGGCATACCGCCGGGGATTTCCATATCCTTGTAAAGATAAACTCCGATGTATCGTTTGTTTCGCAGAATACGGTGCAGACTGTTTTTATTGAACTCTTTTCCGTGTGCGGTTTTGATTTGTCTTGCATTCAGATCTCTGTTGATTTCTGCAACAGTTTCGCCGCTTGCATATCGCTCATAAATCTCTCTGACAACCGCTGCCGCTTCGGGATCAACATAGAATTTTCTGTCCGCATCAACCTTGAATCCCAAACCGGGCAGACTACCGTTTGAAAGACATTTCTGTGCGTTGATATCCATTCCTCTGCGAATCTTTTGCGAAAGCTCTGCCGAATAATATTCCGCCATACTTTCGAGGACACCTTCAACAAGAATACCCGATGCATCATCCGTTATGTTTTCCTTTGCGGAGATAACTCGCACGCCGTTCTTTTTCAGCTTCGCTTTGTTGATTGCACTGTCATATCTGTTTCTTGCAAATCTGTCAAGCTGATAAACAAGCACCGCTTCAAAAGTTTGTTTGTCGCTGTCAGCTATCATCTGCTGAAATGCCGTTCGGTTATCAGATGTTCCGCTTTGCGCTCTGTCGATATACTCATCAATAACATAATGACCGTTGGCGGCAGCATACTCATAGCATACTTTCAGCTGACCTTCAATCGACTGCTCCGTCTGACTGTGACTTGAAAATCTTGCGTAGATTACTACGTTTATTTTTTATCGCCTCCTAAAAATTTGATTATATATTCTTCTTCGGATTCACTTAATTATTTGCAGCCGTGGAAATATGGAAAATAAATTTTCCACATTACCACAGCACTGCTGTTACTGTAAAAAAGCCTTGATACAACATTGATTTTTCTGCCTGCACTAACTTGGCAAGCAGGGCAAGTGTATACACACTTTGCAAATTCTGCTTGCAAAACCGTTCGGATTTTCACCCGTTCACTTACTTTGCAAGCAGGGCAAATGGCTATCCAAATTTGAAAAAATCGCAATGGCACCGAAACGGTGTATAATTGCGCACTTTTACAAAGGGGTGTTTTCGTTGCTCTATTTGAATTGCTCAATCACTCTGCTGACCGCTTCAGTATAAAACACAATTTTCAAAATAATTTTATCTTACTCAAAATGAAAAAGCCCGAAAAATTTCTAGCATAACCGGAAAAATTTCGAGCTTTTGTTATTTCTTATATTGGTTTTTTAAACTAAGTGTACTTATTTAATCTCTCATTATTTTTAGATAGACGTATTAAAGCCGCAAATTATTACTTCAGAAAACTAAAAGTTAAATAATATCCCAAAAAGTCAGACATATTATTTGAAATATCGATAAAATAAGATATAACTTCTGATAAATATAAATTTAAATATTCAGCATCGTTCCAAGAGTTTTTAGCACATTCCAGGCTATGAAGAATATTATTTGCAAGACGTTTGTTTTCTTCATTCAATGCTTTTATGTTTTCAGAAACCGATGCTTTTTGACCGTTGAGTTTGAATTCCTTTATTGTGTTATAAAAAATATCAACTCGCAAATATCCGTTAAAATCACCAAGATAATATGAATCAAAACACCAAAAGTCGACTGCATATTTTTGTCCGTTAGGAAACGTAACAAAATTATTGGAAGAATATGTAGAGAAAACAAAGCTGTCGCTTGTTCCGTTTTTAAAAGTTACCGTTACCGTTTCTCCGTAAGGATATTCAATATCATAATAATTATAATATTCAACAGCGTTTTCTAAATAATAATCAATGTTGCTCACTTCAACATCCTTAATGTAATACGATAAAGTATGTATCGTTGCGGTTGTTTCTATTTGCTGATTCAAGAAAAAGATTGTTATTGTGTTTTCACCCTCAACAGGTTCAGATGAAATTACGGCATCTAAATAATCGCTTTGATTATAACCGTCGCATATTTCGTTGTTTCCAAAATCAATTGTTTTTCCCGAATCAAAAATTATTGTTGCATTCGCATCAATTTTCATGTTCAATTCTGAATCCGGATGTGGGTAATAAAAACAATCACAATCCAGCAACAAATCGTGTTTAAACTTGATTTCCGATACTTTTTCACCAAAATATTCGGCGGTTATATTAACATCTACCATTGACCAATACAAATCTACGAAGAAGAAATACTCTCCTGCTTCCAAATAATAAATTTTGGAAAAGGTTTGTTCCAAAGAATCCAGACTGTATGTATATGGCATTTCATCATAATTTTGCTTGTTGCAAACACAATACCAAGTTGAATTGTGCATTTCATTATAGGTAAATGAATAATATCCGTCGTGCTCAGCGACAAAGGAATAGTAAACATAATAATTGCTGATTTCACCGCCCCACTCAACTTCTTTAACCGTTTGTATTCCTAAACCGAATTCGCCTGCATATTCATAATTTGTATCTTCACGTTCAATAGTTTCATATGCAGAAAAAGCGTTAACTGTTGATATTCCTGCAATCATCATAAATACAAGAAATAACGAAATAAAACTCTTTACTCTTCTTGTCATCTGAAACACCTCCGTTAATATATTACTGTCCGATTGTACTGACAACTTTTCCGTATTTATTCAGATAAAACACTCTGTCACCTCTGTCGGCAGTATAATATCCTGCCATTTCACCATATTGGTTGTAGTAAATATTACGGTATGTATCCGATATTTTTGTTCCGTTTTTATCAATCAGCCATTCATACCATTCTCCGTAGATTTTGTCACCGTTGGGATTCGGTGCGGATGCTATTCCGATAGGTTGATAAACATTGCCATCATCCCATTCATATATACCAATGCTGCTATATTTTCCTTCGGGACAAATAACCGTTCCTCCCAAATCATAAATCGCATATTTCCATTCGGTGTTATCAAGCCCTCTTGTTTCTGACGCGAGAATTCTGTTTCGTGCAAATACAGTTATTTCTTCATATTTGCAAGGAACTATTTCTCTTCCTGTTGTTTTATTGGTCAATCCGTAATAATAATTGCCTTTTTTGTAACAAACGGTTTTAAAGTATTCCATATTATTGTAAGTATAAATTTTTTCACTAACAACAGGTTTCTCGTCGAGGACTTTAATTATATTCAAATTCTGGTCAAAAGAATATATCTTTCCGTCACAAACACCTGTGTGAACTTTATCCGCATAGTACATTTCGGGATGCGCAACTCGGAAACTTGTAAAATACATGTCATAAACCATGTTGCCGTTATTGTCTGCAAGATAATATTTTTCGCTATCAATACGGACACAAAAATATGTACTTTCAAGCCCGTCATAATAACCAACCATATATTCAATATAAGGAACAAAAGGAATGATTATTTCACCCCTGCTGTTAATTACAGCATATTCACTTCCTTCAAATTCGCTATAATCGCTTTTTGTTCCGTTGGCAACAAGAAACCTATCCTTTGCAACAGGTCGTATAAAACCGAATTGCGGTTTAATAATGATGTTTCCGTCTTTATCGGCTATTCCGTATCTGTTTTCTTTATAATACGGTTCCTCCAGATTTTTGGGGTTGTAATAGCACCTAAAAAATTCAGTTGAAACAACCCATTCATAATTAACGAAAACCTTGTGTTTCTCGCTATCGCTACCTGCAACTGTTCCATAATCTCCGACTGTTGTGCTTTCATATGTCAGTTTGCTCGGAAAGGGTACAGTAGTTTCTGCTTCTGTTGTTGTGACCGCTGTTGATGACGACAAGTCAGGCTCTGATGGGGCTTTTGTGCAAGATGAAAGAAAAAGAATTAAGCATAAAATAAGACAAAAAACACTTTTTACTTGCATCTTTTTGACCTCCAATCAAAATCAATATAAACAGGCTCCGCATCGGGCGGTAAAGCTGGCAGAGTTACCTTTTCAAAACCTTCAAGCATTATGAATTCTTCGGTTTGTGTTATGTACCCGTCATTTTCAATGGCTTCGAGATATTCTTCTTCAGTATCAAACGGATATTCGCCACGTTCATAATAAGCATTGATTATTTCGTCGTCAAAGGTATAGATAATATCAACGTTATAAACCTCAAATTCTTCTTGTTCTTTGTAATCTTTTGGATTCATAACAGGCACATCGCCCCATTTTATCATTCGACTATGGCACCAAGTGTTGTTTGCTTCTTCAAAAACATCTCTTGGAATATCAAAGTACATAACGAAGTCAACAATTTTCATTCTCGTTGGCTCAACGATCTCTTCACCCACTTCAAACAAACCATCATTGGGAGGCTGTTTGGCATAATATTGCTCCATCCATTCAAAATATTCTTCGTCAGTTACCAGATTTGCGAAAAAAGTATTCAACCCACTACTTCCACCACTGTAATAAATACGGCGGTATTTTGTTGTATAAGGGTCAATATAATCTCCTCCGCCACCGCCTTCCTCGTTGGGCAGCGGAACGAACTCCTTTGTAGTTGATTCATTTGTTTCTTGTTTCTTTGTCGTTTCTGCAGACAAAACCGATGAATTTGTTTCTGATAAACACTCGGATTCAGACAATGATGATGTCGTAGTTTCAGGTTTGTTAATAATATTTGCCCTTTTAGGAATAACTACTAAAGCGGCAACAGAGATTGCACACACTAATGCAATCGATATACATTGAATTAAAGTTTTTCTTTTTCTGTTCTTTTCACTATCATAAAGCTTTTTCTTTTCTAATATTTTCGATACCCTTTCTTCGTATTTATCCATAAATAAATCCCTCCTTTTCAAGAGCAGATTTCAAAGACTGTTTTGCTCTGTAAAGCAATAATTCTGTTTGTCTTTTGCTTTTCTTGATTATAAATGCTATTTCTTCGTTCGAAAGGTCGTTGAAATAAGAAAGATAAATTACTTCTCTGTAAGCAGGGTTAAGAGTTTGAATTGCGGCGTGAAGGTCTGCTTTTGTTTCGGCATTGCAAATATCATCTTCAACATAAAGCTTATCTTCATCACCAACCGTTGTTTCATCAAAAACGAAAGTCGTTTTACTTGATTTTCTGATAAAATCAACAGCTTTATTTCTTGCTATTCTGAATAAGTATGTTTTGAACTGTGATTCATTGCGGAATTTGTTTTTCTTGGAAATAAGTTCAACAAAGGTATCCTGCATCAGATCCTCTGCAGTCTGTCTGTCACGGACAAATTTGCAGATGAAGTTAACAAGACTGTCGCTGTAGGTTTTTACAATTATTACTAAACCGTCGTTGTCGCCATTAATATAGTCGGCATAAGCCTTGGCACCTATATCCACAAATTCACCCCCCATTTGAAAAGCTTTTCATATATTAGTCGTTTGAAAATGCAATTTCTATCAGTAAATACAAATATTCTCAAATTTAATTATAAATCAATAGAAAATGTTGTCAATATTTGTTTGTGGCAATGTATATATGAATGTGCTGATATAAAAATAGCCATACAAACTGATTTAATGTCAACTTGTATGGCTTATTTCATTATTTAACTGTTCTGCAACACATTCTCGACAGTTTCAAGCATTTTTTCTGTATCGGTAGCCCCTGTGTTCCATATTTCAATCAGAACATTGTCGATGCTGAGTGTTTTATAATAAACAGTTCTGTCTTGCTGCTCGTAAACTATTCCATTTGGTGTTTCGGAGTATTCATATCCCGAAATTCCGTTAAAATCAATGCGTTCCAAGCAAGCATCTGTTGCATTTTCTTTACTGCTGAACAAATGAATTATAAACGAAACCGAATCGCCTTTATAAATAACACTTTCAACAAATCCGTCTGACACACCGTCAAGATAAGACGGTTCGTCGCTGATTGCAAGATTATGCTCTGCAAATATTTCGTCAAATTCAGATATAGGCAACTCTTCAATTTCCGCTTTTTCAAGTGCTTCAGAAACAGATTCTGTTGTTTGCTCCGGTATATCCTTGTTCTTTAAGTTATGAGTAAAGGCAAAAACAAGCATCGAAATAAGCGCTGCAAACCAAATTATCAAAAAGATGTATTGGGGTAGAGCAGAAGGTCTGTATCTTGTTTTGTTTTTGTACTCTCCCGTTTCCCAATTATCCGCATAATCAGCAAGCTGTTGAGACTCCATACTTGTTATTTCAGCATTCTGAATTTCAGAAAAATCAAGTTCTTTTGCGGTTTTCTTGTAAATAAATCCTATTATTAACGATGAAACAAAGATAACGGGAACAACAAATTTCAAAACATTCAGAATTGAATCAAAAGCATTAGTGAACAATCCGAAATTGCTTAATGCCATGCCCGCAAGAGAAGGTAAAAGCAAAATATAATAAATCCATATTATAAGCTGAGTTTTATGCGGATTCGGAGAGGTATCAATTAACCAAGCATTTATTCCGTTGTGTTTTCTGTGCATTCTTAAGTTTTCTTGCTTGTATCTTTCAACATCGCTTTCTCTTTTGTGAGATGAACGATATACCGCTTTCCATATCCATTTAAGGCTTAAATCCGTAATAGGAACAAAGAGTCCGAAACATATCAGTCTTATAATCTCGTTTGACATATTCTTCTCCTTTATAATTGTTGTTTCAAATATAATTATATTTGTTCATCGTTATAAAGTCAATTCCACAAGTAATTTGACCTGACCAATATAGTAAACAGTACGGGAAGCGAGTCACTTCTTATTTTCACGTTCTGACTTATATGTTCTGTATGCAACAAGAGCATTCAGGCAAAGGTCAATCAAATATGTGTCCATTTCGTTTATCGGCTTTTCAAGTTCTTCGCTGATAAGCTTATCAAGTTTTTTGGCATTCAGTTTAAGAGTTTTGTCATTTAGATATGTTCTTATTATAGCAAGACAGCGTTTATACTCTTTCAAAAATATCACCTCTGATTTTGGTCTGTATTTATATATGACGAAAAATCAGATTTGTCACGCAAAAAAACTCAAAAAAAAAAAATAACCGAGTCTCTTTTCAGACTCGGTTATTCTTCATTTTGGGTATGATAAAGATTTATGATTCGTTTTTGGCTTTTCTCTGCATATTTAAGCGATTGATATGCACCGCCCGATTCATTTTTGACATAGACAACAACAAGGTCTGAACGCTCAATCATATCTCTGTTTCTTGCCACGATAGCAAATTTGAAATTTTGGTTGGCAGAGGCTTCGCAGATCTCTATCGAATCATAGTAGCTTTCAAATGATTCGGTATTGTTTCGAAGTTCAGCGGTTTCATAGGGAAGAACAAGAGTGAGAAAAACATTTTCATTGCCAGTTTCTTTTTTTAGTTTTCGGATAACAGAAGCCGCCATCAGGTCGAAATCGCCGTTTCTGCCGACAAGAAACTCAATATCTATGTTTTCTCTTTGTATTATAATGCGCAGAAGTTCATAAAGCTTAGATTCAACCGTTATATAATCTTCAATTATTCTGTGACCGAAAAGGCTGACGGTAAATTTCTCTTTCATTTTCTCTCACCCAAAGGTTATTGCCGATGCACGGCGAGTGCATCGGCAATATATTATTTAGCAACAACTGATGTATTTCGAAGACAATAAAGTTTTAGATGTATAATCGCATCTTGTGCAGGCTTCAACGGAATATGTATTCTTAAGGCAACGAGGCGCCGTTGCAGATGCTTTGTGAGTTATTGTATGTGCTGTTGAAGTTTCAAGCTTATGACCGAAAAGAGTGCACACAAGTCCGTAGGCGGCATCTTCGCAGCCATCGCAATCCGTTTCAACTGCATAGATAAAGCTGTTCATAAGGTCTTCGGAAACACCCGCCTCAAAAACAAAATCCGTGTCACATCTTGTGATGACAACTGTGTTTTCAGCAGAATTCTCTGCGGAGGCGGAAAAGGTTGCAAGCGAAAAAACTGAGGCTATAGCTAGAATGAGAGCAAGAACTTTTTTCATGTTATTCAATCTCCTTAAGATTCTCTATAATCTTTAAAAGCTCTTCTTCCGTATCGGCACTGACAGAATAACAACATCCGTTATACTCAAAATCTCCCTGAACAAAACCATCTTTGCTGATTATGTAAACAGTAAAATCTCCAACTTTTTTCATGGAATTTTCTGCTTTTATTTCGTTTTTAATTTTTGCTTCAAGGTAAATATCGATTCCGTGTTTTGGACTTTCACTTTGAAGGATATAATAACTTCCGCTCGTAACATCGTCAATGTACCAGCACTTAACTATCCTTCCGTTGTCGGGAAGCCATGTTGGAAACAGAATTGCTATTTTTTCATCTCTGACAAGTTCTTCTGCGGAAGAATAAGTTTTTGATTCATTGTCTTTGATTAATTCTATATTTTCAAAAGACAGACCATCGCCGCCCTTCATAAATTCAACGATTTGTTTTATATAGCGGTCAACAAGGCTGTCTTCAGCGCTGACCAAAGAAATAGCAACAATCGAGAATATCGCAAGCAGTACCGCAAGTACGGCGGCAATAATAACGAGTCTCTTAGCCCTTATTTTCTTCTTGGCGTATGAGTTAATTGCCGTTACCTTGCCTTTGAACGGTATTTCGCTTACTCTTTGTTCGATTTCTTTCTTGGTAAGTCTTTCTTTTCCTTCAAGTTCCATGAGAAAATCAACGCATTCCGTTACAAGATCACTGTCCATTTCCTTATAGTCCTTTGAAGTTTCAAGCAGAATTATCGCCATAAGCTTATCCTTTAAAGACTGTTTTTCGGCACTGAAATCTTGTCTGTTTCCCATGGATTTGTTCACCTCCTGTAGTTATGATTGATAAACGCAATACCTCCCTTCATGTATATATGACGGGAATTGCATTTTGTCACGCAAAAATTTTATATTTTTTTGAAAAATTTTTAGAATCGCATAAAAAGAAGCAGAATTGCCATGAATATGAAGGCTGCTTTCTCTTTGATTTTCAATCTCAGTCTGTAAACTCTTGCCCTGACTGCGTGTTCGGAAATATCAAAAGCCTTTGCCAATTCTTTGTATTCCATATGCTTGGTGTAAACCATTTCAAAAAGCTCAAGTTCCTTTTCACTTAACGAAGAAAGAATGCTCTTCTTCTTTTCCTCAAGCTCTTCCGGAGTAACTTTATTATCTTCTTCCATTTCATAAAGGATATCCGTACTTGTTTGTGAACCGAACACCGTTCCGTAAATGAGCTCTTTTTCTCTCTTTGCGATAGCTCTGAACTGTTCTTTTATTTTGTTGTTGGCAACTTTATAGAGCCAAGCTTTTATGTACTCATCTTCAAGACCTTCATATTTTTCTTGAAATAAAAGAAAAACCTCCTGAGTAACATCAGCAGCGTTTTCTTCCTTTTTGAGTCGTGAAAGACAAAGATGATATATGTCGTTATAGTATAAATTTGCAATCTCATTCGCTCTTTCAAAACTTATCAACAAATATCACCCTTTTTCGTCAAATTATTTATATATTTGTCTAATTATAACAGTTTAATATGGTTATGTCAAAGAAAAGATTGTGTGTAACAAAAATAATATAAACAAAAAAGAGAAGTTTCACACACCGAACTTCTCTTTTTCTTAGTTAAAAACTTTGATTAGTTTTCATTTATGTAATTTTCAAGCTTTTCTTTAAAATTAGATTCAATTTTATCAAGCAACATAGATAAAAAAACGCTTTTTTCTTCTAATGTTTGACAAGCACACAGTTTTTCAACCAAAAGAGATGCTCTTTGGGTTTTTTGATCATAGTTAATCTGTAAAATAAAATCTACATCTTTCATGATTTTATCTGCAATTTTTTTTGAAAGTTTATTGAACTGTTCATTTTCCATAAACAAGCCAATACCAACCGACCTATATGGAATGAATTTACTATCTACAACCATAAATAAAGCCAAGGCCTTTTCATGCTTGCTTTTGCAAATTTTATTTGAAATAAGGTTTTCCCATAACAATGTATAAAACTCTATTGGACTAGCATTGTTTTTAGATAAGTCATATGCCAATTGTTTGATTTTATCTTTGAACTTATTTATATTATCCCAATATTTTTCTATCATTTCTTCTTTATAGTGTCGACGAACAATTATATTATTACTTTCATCTGGCTCAAATGTTTTTGCGTTTTCACATATATATTGAATTGCTTCCGCTTGCACTGAGCTATCCAAAGTTACAACATAACAGTATAATTCATAAAATAAGTCTATTACTCGTCCTTCACCTTTTGAAAATAAGTCTTTGATTTTTTCTTTATAATACATAATTTAACTCCTTCTTTTTATTAGATGTCCGATTGCTTTTTCATGTAATTCGCATGGTAGCGAGATTAACAAAGTTATTAAAGTAATAATATCATTAGTTCTAACAGAAAAGGTGATAATTTCTAAAAGGACTAATACCGTAACAACAACCAAAATTGCAATAATAAAATATGAAATTCCAGTGAAAAAATGAATTTTTTCAGAACTTTTCAATGTGGTATATACATCAATATGAATGTTACACCAAGCCATTAATATTCCTGAAAAATTAATTGCACTTATCCAATTACAGTTTTCGTTAGAAATAAACAACCTAATGAATATCAATACTAGTAAAATGAAAATGATAGCAACATTCAGTATGTTTTTTTTTGCTTTATTCATTAAGAAATCACATCCACAATACATTTAAGTCAATTTTTTTCAGTTGTTTATATACAGATTCATTATCAGTTTTTATACCAAACAAATTCTTATTAAAAACAAACTTTAGATATTTTGAAAGCATGTCAATACTGTTCGTATCAGTCTTATCAAAATAAATATTTATAGAATTATCTTTTATATGGAATATCTGTTCAGATGTATCGCTAATAAAAACATTGTTTCTATTCCTAAAAGAATAATTATTTAAAAAAGCAAATGATTTGGCTTTTACCAAAAAGTTGGACATGAATCCCCGATATATAATATCTATGTTCATAATATAAACCTCGATTTACTCATCTAAAAATTCGCCTATTTTTGTAAAGAAGCTCTTTTTCCATCTAGGAATGTTTTCCTCAACAAAATTCTCTATGGCTTGTAAATCTAGTATGTCCTCAATATTGACATTGTCAGAATTCCATTTTTCACTATCTAATGTTTTTAAGTGATTTATTTTGTTTGGTGAATAACAAAGTTTTTCGGCCGATGTTAAAAGAGCTATCCTTTTTTCTGTATCATAATACAACAGTCCTTTTGTAAAAAATACACTTTTACAGTCGTCTTCATAACTTTTTGCTTCATCGTATTCACTCTTCTTCAAAAAAGTATTTGATTTCGCTTCTTCATACAGTTTTGATGCTTTTTTAAACTGGTTGGTATACGAAGATATGATGCCCATCTCCTTTAGTTTGAAAACTACTTAAGATTTTATTATTCATAAATTATATATACAATTTTATATTTTTAAATTTAGCATAATAAAAGCACAATACAATACTTTTTACAAAAAAGTGTCGTTTTTTGACAAAAACGCTTTATTTTCGCTAAGATTTATACAACAAACAACTTGACAAATCATAATCTCTGTATATATTTACCTTTACAGATTATTTTAGCTTTTTAATTTTTATAAACTATTATTTTTATTGTAATTCTGCACAATTACTAGAGTGTGCATTTGTCGAAAACAGAGAAAGTCTGAAAAAAGCAAAAATTTTTCGTAACATTTTTCAATTTTCGTCATTTATATATAGAAGTTCATTTCTGTATTATGAATGAGGAAGGTAATTTTATGGATTCATTAGTATTCAATGCGGTAGAAAAAGAAACAACCAAAGCTAAACTGATTGAATTTATGGAGCAAAATGATATTGCATATAATCTGCTCGAGTGTTGCGGTTGTGACAGGTTTTGCATTGATTTAAGCGGGGAAGAAAACGCTTGTAAAAAGTATTGTTGCAATTTCGGAATTATTGTGCAAAAAAGTAGCAAAGATGTTTGCAGGATTTATCCGCACGAGATTCTCTACATAGCGATTGAGGATAGAAAATCAGTCCTGTATCTGACTGACAGAAAAATTGAAACCAACTATCGTCTTGAACATTGGAAAGGTATTCTCGACCTCAAAATATTCGCTCAACCGCATCATAGCTTTATCGTTAATCTCAATTATGTGGATGAGGTTACTAAAGAGTGGGTTAAAGTGAAATGTGGCAATAAAGAATATCTGGTTTACACTTCTTCACGCAAAATCGGTGCATTTAAAAAGGCATTCTTAAAATTCCGCGAAAAGTAATATAACATTTCTCGGTTTATATCATACACATAAATTCTTTTATTTGGTTATCAGGAGGTAAAAATATGCGTTGTCCAAAATGTAATTTTGAAAACAAAAACAATACCGGGTATTGCTCTAAATGTGGGCATGAACTCAACACAGTTAATCAGTCAAGTGACACAAAAGACAAAAAGAAAAAGACAGCATTGATAGTTTACTTAGTTGTTCTTACTCTTTTGATTGCAGTTCTTTCGAATCCCGTTACAACTATCCTTGGCGTTATATTGATTCTATTGCCATTCATCCTTCGCAAGAAGAAGGAAAAGGAATATATCGACACTTTGAAAAACGATTTGGAAAAACAAAAAGAAAACCTGGATTTATGTCAGCGAGAGAAGAAAGATCTGGAAGAGCAAGCAGAAAAGCTGGGATTTAAAGAATACACCCAAACAAAAGCAGAGGTTGACAAATTAAACGGTGAAATTGCGACTTTAAATTCTGAAGTTGTTAATTATCAAAACAGAATCACTGGTTTAAAAGAAGATTACGAAAAATCTCTGAAGCAGCTCAAAACAGCTACTAATAAACTTAACAAATCAAAAGAGTTATACAGAGCAATCGACTATTCCATAAATACATATTTCGGATATGTGCCGACGTTTGAACAGTGTAAGTTACCTGAATCTATCGTAAATGATTTGGAAGAACTTGCTCCTACAGTTACTCTCAAACTTCACTGTATGGATATGAGGGAACTTCGAAAAGCGTTTAATGATAATAAAAAAGAGATTGATAAAGTTAAAGAACAGTACAGGGGCAGATATACAACAAAAGTCAATCAAGCTCTTTATGATCTGATTGTTGTTGCACTTGATTCTGAGTTACAAAACGTTCTTACTTCACTCAAATATGAAAAGCTTGATGTTGGTGTAGATTCAATAAAAAGCATGACTTCAAAATATCTCGAAATGGTAAGCAAGGCAAATCAGAATATGGTTGGCACGCTTTCTGCCTTTATCGGTACTATGGAGTACCTTTATATCAACGCCGTAAAAATCGAATACAACTATTTTGTTAAAAAAGAACAGGCAAGACAAGAACAAATTGCAATCCGTGAACAGATGAGACAGGAGGCAAAAGAGCGCAAAGAACTTGAACTTCAGAAAGCAAAATTTGAAGCTGAAGAAGAAAAATACCGTAATGAAATCAGTAGTGTTGAAGCACAAATGAAGAATGCCTCTGCTGATGAGATTTCTGTATTAGAAGCCAAAATCGCTGAACTTCAGGCGCAGATGTCTGACATGATAATCAAAAAAGACGAAATTGTTAAGTTACAGAACGGTAAAGCAGGAAACATTTATGTTATCAGCAACCTTGGTTCGTTTGGCGAAAACATGTTTAAGATCGGTATGACAAGACGTCTCAATCCTCAAGAACGAGTTGATGAACTTGGCAGTGCCAGCGTTCCTTTTGAATTTGACGTTCACTGCTTTATTTTCTCAAACAATGCTGTTGAACTTGAAAGCCAAATTCACACTCAATTGAATGACAAGAGAGTAAATAAAGTAAACCTGAGAAAAGAGTTTTTCTATTCAAATGTTGATGAACTTGAAGCACTCGTTCATCAGATTGATCCTACAGCCGAGTTTACAAAAACAATGGCTGCGGAAGATTACAGACAATCAATTTCAAGTGAGGCTGTTTATTCAACAGATTATATGTCTGATAACAACGAAGATGATGAGCAAGGCTAAAAATGATGTGTAATGGTTTTCCGGTGATCCAAACTATAATTAATAACATTAAATAAGGAGGTGAAAAAATTACACTTGCAGAAGAAATAAAATTACTTGATAAAAAATTAGTTGAAATTGATATGCCTTTTGATAAAGGTCTTCCCGTTTTACAAAATCTTTTGTGGGAAATTGCTGACAGACATAATACAACTGGACCAGAAGTTCTGAGATTGTATTTTGAAATGAAATCGGCAGAGCTCAAAAACAACTAAGAAAATCAGCGGACAATTTCCTTTATGGATTTTGTCCGCTGCCCTTTTATCTCATATCTGACAATGGAGTGTAATCTGTGTTGTTTCGCAGATATTCTTCCATTTTACCACTTAACAGTAATCTGACATAACTCATAGGTTCGTTATAGATGAGATAATCAAGTTCTGATGTTTCGTACATATTGTTTGCATATTCGTTTTCGACGGCGATGCAGTCGATTGACACCATTGAACCGTCGGTGAGTTTAACTTCAACGCAGGCGGTGTCGATGTTGAATTTACAAGAAATGATATTATTAATCATAAATTAAAATACTCCTTTTATTTGTTTAAAAAAAGTGGAAAAATTAGAGTCTGAAATCCCTTATATATCAACGGTTTCAAAGTGCGGTAATCGAGGGGTACGTATAGTTTGACCTGTAACCCCGATTTTGCGGTTCTATTGTTCCAATGCCAATTTTTTAGTTGTAAGAATCGGGATAATTGCAAATTCGCAAAAATTTGACAAGGTTTCAAAAATTGATTATAATATAATTAGATAAGAAATTATCTCAGCGAGAACAAAGACTTTCTCTCAGTCGAATGGTCGAGGGGTTCAATACGGCGGGAAAGGAGATTTTAGCAACAGCCAACAAAGCTTCGCCGTTGAATTCCAAATGCAACGTCGAGCTGCCGCAGTCGGTAATCGACTCATTCGCAAGGTTTCTTGTGCCGGAGATACGAAAGTATTATGAATCCGAAGAAGGCAAAAAAGCGTTTGAAAAATGGCAGCAAGAAAATGGGTAAGACAGTAAGTCTATGGTGACATAGCAACGCATAAATAAAAGAGAGCCAAGGCTTTAAACCTTGACTCTCTTTTCTGTTTTGCATCAGATCGGAACCCTTACGGCGAAACCGCCTTTGAAAAAATAAGTGTTCATCCAATGCCCGTTTGGTGGACCCGGTGGGAGTCGAACCCATGACCTTTCGGATGCGAACCGAACGCTCTCCCAACTGAGCTACGGGCCCTTATTATATTGTGATTATATTCCTTTATTTCTGTGTTGTCAACGATTAAAAACGGAGCTGTCCGAATGAACAGCTCCGTTTGTTTTTTATTCCACGAGTTGTGAAAGATGATTCATTTATTCATCTTCAACTGTCGGTATTATTCGTATAAGGGATATTTGCGGCAGATTTCGTTAACGCCTTCTCTGATTTTATCGGCGCTGTTTTCAAAGTCTGTTGCGCAAAGGAAGATATATTCTGCAATCTTATCCATATCCTCTTCAACAAGACCTCTGGATGTTGCGGCGGCTGTGCCGAGTCTTACACCGCTTGTAACAAAGGGCTTCTCGGGGTCGTTGGGGATTGCGTTCTTGTTTGCTGTGATATAAACCTCGTCCATTCTGCGCTCAAGCTCTTTGCCTGTGATGCCGAGCGAGCGAAGGTCAACAAGGATAAGGTGGTTATCTGTGCCGCCTGAAACAAGGTTAACACCTCTTGATGTAAGACCCTTTGCAAGAGCCGCACAGTTAGCAATAATCTGCTTCTGATATGCCTTGAACTCGGGCTTGAGAGCTTCGCCGAAGCAAACTGCCTTTGCGGCGATAACGTGCATAAGAGGACCGCCCTGGTTGCCGGGGAAGATCGCCTTGTTGATAGCAGCTTCAAGCTCTGCTTTGCAAAGAATCAGACCGCCTCTGGGGCCTCTGAGAGTTTTGTGAGTTGTTGTTGTTACGATATCTGCATAAGGCACGGGTGAGGGATGAAGACCTGCAGCAACAAGACCTGCAATGTGAGCCATATCAACCATGAAATATGCGCCGACTGCCTTTGCGATTTTTGAAATACGTTCAAAATCAATTGTTCTTGCATATGCCGAAGCACCTGCAACAATAAGCTTGGGCTGAACTTCGTTTGCAGTCTTTTCAAGCTCATCATAGTTGATGTAACCGTCATCACCAACACCGTAAGGAACAAACTTATAAAGCTTGCCGCTTGCGTTAACGGGTGAACCGTGAGTAAGGTGACCGCCGTGTGCAAGGTTCATACCCATAACAACGTCGCCGGGCTGAAGGATTGCGGAATAGGCTGCCATATTAGCCTGTGCGCCCGAATGAGGCTGAACGTTTGCTGCCTCTGCACCGAAAAGCTCTTTTGCTCTGTCGATTGCAAGCTGCTCAACAACGTCAACGCATTCGCAACCGCCATAATATCTTTTGCCGGGATAGCCCTCGGCATATTTATTGGTGAGAACACTTCCCATTGCAGCCATAACTGCAGGTGAAACGATGTTTTCTGATGCGATAAGCTCGATGTTTCTTCTCTGTCTGCCAAGCTCTGCAGCCATAGCATCGCCTATTTCTTTGTCATACTTTGAAACAAAGCTGATGGTGTCAAGGTAATCTGCAAACATTTTATATCCTCCTGAAAGCCATATTTATCTATTATAAAATTATAATACCACGAAACAGAAACGTTTGTCAAACTGTATTATTAACAAAAAACACTTGTATTCTTAATTTAAATAGGTTATACTGTATGGGAATATATATAAGGAGATGAACCTATGGATCCTATAAAGGTTGATTTTTCAAGAAAAGACGGCAGCATGAAGAACGATATTGTCGTTCCTCCCGAAAGAGCCGCTCTTAAAGTTATATTGAGCATTCTCTGCTCAGTTGTTTTTGCCGGCGCATTATTCTATTTTATGCTGCCTGCCATTAACTTCAAGGCTCTTGATTTTTATATTTATCTTGCAGCCGTTGCAGCTTCTTACATCATTTTCAGCGCTGTTTTCTCAAACGCACTTGCAAAGCCTGAATATATGCCCTACGTCAAAAAGCAGGCGAGAGTTCCCGGCGTTATTGTTGCGGCACTCATTGTTGTTGTTGCAATCGGTTACCTTTTCTCCTGCCAGTTCTTCAGAGCAAAGGATTACAGCAAGATCATCGCTGTAGAAGAAGCCGCTTTTGCACAGAGCATTGATGCCCAGACTGTTGAGTCTTTCGCCGAAGTTCCCAGACTTGACGGTGATTCCGCAAACCAGATTGCAACCAGAGGTCTCGGTGACCTTGCAAAATACGGTCTTGAATCACAGTATAAGGTTTCTGAAGAAAACAACATTCAGATTAACTATCAGGGTAAGCCCACAAGAGTTGTTCCTCTTGAATATGATAACATTATCAAATGGGTTTATAACACAAGAAACGGTATCCCCGGTTATATTCAGATTGATATGTCCAGCATGGAACAGCAGTTTGTTAAGCTTGAGGACGGCCACTTTATCAGATATTCCACATCCGAACATTTCAATTATAATCTCAAGCGTCATCTTCGCTTTGAATATCCCACTTATATGTTCGGCGATGCTTCCTTTGAAATCAACGAAAGCGGTTACCCCTACTGGGTAAGCCCCATTCTTGACAAAACCATCGGTCTTTTCGGCGGCACAGACGTTAAGGGTATCGTTCTTGTTGATGCTATAACAGGCGAATGCACCGAATATTCTCTTGAAGATATCAAAAACAACGCCAAGCTTTTCTGGATTGACCGCGTTTACGATTCAGACCTTGTTGTTGAACAGTATAACTACTACGGTAAGTTCCGCGACGGTTTCTTCAACTCACTTCTTGGTCAGAAAAACGTTGTTGCTTCCACAGACGGTTATAACTACATCGCTCAGGACGGCGACGTTTGGCTTTACACAGGTGTTACCTCCGTTACAGGCGATAACTCTCTCGTAGGCTTTGTTCTTATCAACCAGAGAACAAAAGAAACAAAATTCTATGAAGTTGCAGGCGGTACAGAAAGCTCAGCTCAGTATTCCGCACAGGGTCTTGTAAGAGACCTTCAGTATACCGCAACCTTCCCCATTCTTCTCAACATCGGCGGCGAGCCCACTTACTTTATGTCACTCAAGGATGATAACAACATCGTTCAGCAGTGCGCTCTTGTTAACGTTCGTCAGTATAACAACGTCAGAGCTAACGATAAGGACCTTGCAAAATGCCTTGAAGCATATCTCAAAGAGCTCGACAACGCAGACGTTGACTTTGATGCCGAAGGTCTTGAACAGACCGAAACTCCCGAAACAAACGATAAGCCTGCCGTAACAGAGCTTTCAGGTGTTATCACAGACATCAGAACAGCTGTTAAGGGCGGCGAAAGCTACTACTATATCAAGCTTGATTCAAACGCTGCATATTTCTCATTTGCCGCAAAGGATAACGAAAGCGTTGTTATTCTCAATAATGGCGACAACGTAACAATCACCTATAACGGTAAGGGCGCAGAAGCTATTATCGCAGCAGCATCAATCAAGACTGCAGAATAAAAACCAAAGCCGCTTCTTAACCGGAGCGGCTTTTTTGGAAGGAACTATATGGAATTTTACGAAAACAAACAGGAGCCCGAAAAGGCGGTGCTCATTGCCGTTGACACGGGCGATTATAACTGCGAAACCTCTCTTGATGAGCTTGAAGAGCTTGCCGCAACGGCAGGCGCGCAAGTCATAGGCAGAATGTGGCAGAAAAGGGATAAGCCCGATTCCGCAACGTTTCTGGGCAGCGGCAGAATAGAAGAGCTTGCCGAATTCTGCGAAAACAACGAGGTTGACCTGGTTATTGCGGACAGCGAGCTTTCGCCCGCACAGCTCCGCAACATTGAAAAAGAAGTTGACACAAGAGTTGTTGACAGAACAACGCTTATCCTTGATATTTTTGCTGACAGAGCAAGAAGCAACGAAGGTAAGCTTCAGGTTGAGCTTGCCCAGCTCAAATATTCTCTGCCGCGTCTTACAGGTAAAGGCATTCAGCTCTCCAGACTAGGCGGCGGTATCGGCACAAGAGGTCCCGGCGAAACAAAGCTTGAAACCGACAGACGCCATATCAGACGCAGAGTCAAATCTCTTGAAGAAGAGCTTGAATCTCTTGAAAAGCGCAGAGGTCTTGCAAGGGCAAGGCGCGAGAAAGACGGTGTTGAAACCGTTGTTATCGTTGGCTACACAAACGCAGGCAAATCAACGCTGATGAACACTCTCACCGAAGCCGGTGTGCTTGCGCAGGATAAGCTTTTTGCAACCCTTGACCCCACTTCAAGAGCTCTCACCCTGCCCGACGGCAGAAAGGTTATGCTCATTGATACGGTTGGATTTATCCGCCGTTTGCCCCATAACCTTGTTGAAGCGTTCAAATCAACTCTTGAAGAAGCTGTTTGCGCAAAGGTTATTCTCAACGTGTGCGACGCTTCCGACCCCGAGTGTGCAGAACATCTTGACGTTACAAACGAGCTTCTTGATGAGCTTGGTTGCGGCGGTAAGCCGACCATTCCCGTTTTCAACAAATGCGACCTTGCAGATGCTAACCTCTATCTTTTCAACGAGCCCAACGCCGTGCGTATTTCAGCGCTTGAAAAAACAGGCCTTGACGAATTGCTCGATGCAATCTCAAAAGCGTTACCGCCCACAAGAGCAAAGGTTAAAATGCTTATCCCCTATTCTGACGGTGCGGCAGGTGCCGTGATGCGCAAAGACGGTGTTATTCAGTTTGAAGAATACCGCGCTGACGGACTTTATCTTGAGCTGATTGCAGACGTTAATCTGATTGACAGATACAAAGATTACTGCGTATAAGTTTTCAGATTGTTAAAATTATGCTTGTTGACAAACGGCGACCGTTAGGTTATAATGATGCCGTAAACTTCCGTTTTTCGGAGTAAAATAAAGTAAAAAGGGGGATATTTCACAATGGAAATCAACACACAGGGCATTCAGGATCTTATCCTTGCAGCAGTAAATGCACTTGCAAACCTTGATCTCAAGGCACTTGACTTTGACTGGCTCGCAGAGCTTCTCACAAAGTACAGCGATATCTGGAACCCCATCTGGGCTGCAGTTAACGTTTTCCTTGAAAATTGGTTCGGTTTCTAAGAAACAAAAAAATTAAGCAGGAACGGAAAACCCGTTCCTGCTTTTATTTTTTTAATATCTGTTTCTGACTCTCTCTGCAAATGCGGTCAGACCGTCAAGATGTAATCTTTTGCCGTCATCAAGCACCGCATCGCCATAGAATTTGCCGAATACCTGATGGCTGTCCTGCCCGATTATGCCTGCGTTATAAAGGTTTCTGTTATCATAAACAGGCTGGAAACGCATGTCAAATCTGCCGTCAGAGCTGAGAATATGCCACGGCTGCATAATGTTTTTAGGTATGTCAAACAGTATGCGGTCAAGCTTGTGGCACTTGCCGTCATAAAATATCATATTTTCGCTTGCGGCGGTGGTGTTGCCAAAGCCGTAACCGATGTTAAATCCAAAATGTTTGCCGTCGATTATTCCGTTACCCGAGCTCCAATACCACGTGTTATCATATGTCCAAACGCCCCTACCCCAGTCAAGCGTTGCAAAATCCTTGTCGGGATTAAAAACGTGAATGTTACCGTCGAAATTAACGTAACCGTCAGCAGGCAGACAGTTGATTTTCTGGTTATAATAAAACGCTTGTTTATCGTCTTCCCACGGGGTGGCAATAACCATTGTATCGCCGCTGTAGTTGTGCAGAAAAATATCAAAATCCAACTCGCCGTGAATGGGACATTTTTTATAATGACCAACAAGATGTCTGCCGCCGTTTTCGTGCGTGATTGAAACGGAGCAAAACCTTTTGTTGACCGTTATATCGCCAACGGAACTGTCTGTGGGCATATTCATTTTACCCATCGGTGCAATCATCGGGGTTATATAAGAATGCTTTTTGCCTTCGTTGAGATTATAAAAATTTGCATTGCACAGACCCATATAGCGGTTATCGGCAACCGTAAGCGAAAAGGCATAGCCGTTGCTGTCAACAATGCCGTAATAATCCCATTCCTTGATTCTGATTTTATCAGCCTTGATATCAAGGGGGTTATATTCCATTATCAGCTTCGTTGCCCAGCCCGCCTCAAGCAATGAGCCGTCTGTGCCGAGAAGTTTATGCGGTTTCTTGATTTTATGATTCATTCTTTATAACCTCATACCATATAACGCAAAACACCTGTTGTAACATATTTAAGTATAATACCACAAATTCTTCCGGGTTTCAACCAAAAATCAACATTTCGTTTATAACCCTTGAATTCGCTTCCTTGGTGTGCTATCATAATTTTATGATTTTCGCAAATAAAAGGAGGTTATCCCTTATGTTTTGTCCTGAATGCGGTGCACAGTTACCCGACGGTGCAAAATTCTGTCAGTTTTGCGGTAATGCAATGCCTGCCGCTCCCGAAACACCCGTAAATCCCGAAGCTTATTTTGCTTCTGCGGCACCTGCAGCTCCCATGCCCCCTGTTATGCCTGTGGCTCCTCAGCCGCCTAAAAAGAGCAAGGGCCCCGTTATCGGTATTGTCATCACTTCAATCATTGCAGTTATCGCAATTGTTGTTGCAGTTCTTTTGGGCACAGGTGTTCTTGGCGGCGATAAAAAAGATGACGATGATGACAAGAAGAATAAAAAACCGAAGGATTCTGTCACCGATACGGTTGAAAACGATACTGTCGGTTACGAAGATGATGTTTACGTAACTGAAACTCCTCTTTACACCGTTCCCGATATTCCTTCTTATGAATCCAACGATAAAGAAGCAATCGCAGGTGTTGTCAGAAAATATTATTCTGCTTTAACAAACCTCAACGGCACCGTGCTCAAGAGCACAATGTCCGCTTATCTCGATGCCGCTTTTGCACAGAACTTTGATCAGGCAACCATTGATTCTTTGCGCAGTGACCCTGCTATTATTGCAGAGTGTGAAGTATACGGCATCGACGCCAACTCCCCCGATTTCATTTATTCCGTTTATGCTATCGGCATTCTTGAAGAATTCGGCGGATTTGAAAACGTTTCAAACATCGCAGTCAATAACGTTGTTGTCGGCACTCCCGTAACACAGGAAGAACTTGATGAGCTTCCCGTGGTTTTCGAACAGGATCTCGGTCTTTATATCGCCAATCCTCCCGTTATCACTGCCGGCTATGAGCTTACAGCCACAATTACCGTTTACTATGCTGACGGAACGCAGTCAAACGAAAACGTAAGCTTCTCTGCCCTTTACGAAAACGGTCAGTGGAGAATTCTTCCTCTTTAACAGAAAAACAAAAAGGCTTGTACCAATCGGTGCAAGCCTCTTTTTTATATTCAGTTTGAGAGCTTTGCCGTCTGGCGCTGTGCCATAACAAGCTTTGCATAAATGCCGTTTTGCATAAGCAATTCTCTGTGCGTGCCAACCTCGGCAATCCTGCCTTTTTCAATAACCACAAGACGGTCTGCATTGCGCAGGGTTGAAAGTCTGTGGGCAATGGCAAAGGTCGTTCTGCCCTTAACAAGCTTTGAAAGCGCATCCTGAATCAGACTCTCTGTTTCGGGGTCAAGCGCCGACGTTGCTTCGTCAAGAATAAGAATTTCGGGGTTTCGAAGCACGGCTCTGGCTATGGAGATTCGCTGCCTTTCACCACCTGAAAGGTTATGTCCGTTTTCGCCGACTATAGTGTTGTAGCCGTCAGGCAATTTCATAATAAATTCGTGGGCATTTGCCGCTTTTGCCGCCGCAATAACCTCACTTGCTTCCGCTGTGCGGCGAGCATAGGCAATGTTATCATAAATCGTGCCTGCAAAAAGGAAGGTTTCCTGAAAAACAACGCCAACCTTTTCTCTGTAATCACACTGTCGCATCTGCTTTATATCGTTGCCGCCAACAGTAATGCTGCCTGCATCGGTATCATAAAGACGCATTATAAGGTTGATGAGGGTTGATTTGCCTGCACCCGAATGACCAACAAGACCAATCATTTCTCCCTGCTTGACAGTTAGATTGATATCCTTGAGCACGGGCTCATACGCTTTGTAGCCGAAGCGCACGTCGCTGAACACCATATCGCCCGAAAGCGTTGCTTCAACGGGAGCTTCGGTATCCTCAACGCTCTGTTTTTCATCAACAACCTCAAAAATCTTGATAAGGCTTGTTGCAACCTCACCAAGTCTTCGGGGAAGAGTTGAAATCCAGCGCAACGGCTGATAGATATAAGCAAGGAAAAGCGTGAATTCAAGAAGCTCACCAACGGTAATTTTGCCGCTGATTGCCATTCTGCCGCCAAAATAGAGCACAAGGAATTCACCTATTCCCATAAAGAACGATAAAAACGGAAAAACTCTTGCCCAGAGCTGTTCGTTGCTTGCCGAAATCTGTGCAAGACGAAGGCAGATGCGGTCAAATTTTTTGATTTCTCTTTCTTCGCTGCCAAAGGTTTTGACAACTCGGATACCTCTGACGATATCGTGAAGAACAGAGTTTGACCTCGAGTTACATCTCCACTGTTTTTCATAGCGGATGTGAATAAACTTCCAGAATCCTCTGATAGCGAGAACAACAAGAGGCACGGGGATAAACACAAGCAGAGTCAGCAACGGGCTTATATTAAGAAGAATAACCAGAATAACGATAAACATTATCAGTTTTTCAATGGCATACATGCCGTGCTCCGTAACAAAGCGGCGCACAACTTCCGTATCCTTGGTAATTCTTTTCATCAGGTCGCCCGAAGTTTTCTTGGACATCGATGTAAGTGAAAGTCTTTGCACCTTATCATAAACAAGAACACGCAAATCATTTGAGAAACGAGAGCTTATTCTGTTTGTTCTTCTCAATGACAGAATAGAAAAAACCCTGCCCGCTATCTGAGTGAACGCCATAAGAAGCACAAGCAAAACAATGCCTCTTATTTTTTCGTTCAATGAAAGCGAAGTGTTTGCAAGATAATCATCAAGCAGTTTTGCGTTAAGCATCGGCAACATTGCGCCGAGTGCCGTTGAAATTGAAAGCAGAATTCCCGAAACTGCAAGGCCCGGAAGATAAGGCTTTGCCAAAGCGTATGCACGCTTGACGATATAGCTCTTTTCAACGCAGAAAAGACAAACGTCAATTCCCTTGGGGTAATGCTTGCCGCATTTGGGGCATACTCTGAAATCCTCGCGCGAAAGCTCAGTTTCTTCGCCTGTTTTTATATAGTGGTTAACAACCTTGCAGAATTCGCCGATTTCGTTTGCCTGCGAAAGAGAGAAGCGGCAAACGGACACGGAATTTTCCATTTCCGCACCTGCGCCCTTCTGCACAAGCTCAAGGCAACCGCAACCAACGTATGAGCGTTGCAGAAGCTCTTCGATTCCGTCAAGGTTATGGCTGAAAACGGTTTCACCGTTGCAAACAGCATAAAGAGAGCCATTTTCGAATATCAGCTCGCCGTCACATAAATTGCCGTCTGCGGTCAGGTCAAACCGCACTTTGTTTTGCATAAAATTCACCCCTTTTCGGTATGTGAAATGAAGAATTAATAAAGATACGGCTCCAGTTTGCGGCGGCTCTTTGCTTCGATTGACTCGAAATCCGTTATTCTGTAACGGTTGCCGTCGATATCCGTAACATCAATCGCATCGCCGTGCTGACGGATGCTTTTTGTGATATCCTTAACCGCAAACGATTTTTTGGTTCCGCCTATTATAACGTCAAAATAGAAATGACCCATTTTTTCTTTGATGGATTCGATTTTGCCGATTACGGGGCAATAATAACGCTGTGAAAGCTCGCTGTTGATAAGCTTTTGCTGCTCCTGCGAAAAATCGGCAATTTTTTCAATTATACCGAGCTCGTTTTTCTCAATATCGGAAATGCAGATGTATTCATCAGGCAGAGTCAGCGGCAAAGAACGGGTCAGAATAACTCTTTTATATTCCTTGCCATCAATTTCAGCGGCAAGAAAACCGTTTGGATTGAGCGAAAAAATGCATTTTTCGGGCAAAACATATTCTGTTTTAAGGGTTTCGGGAGATATCGTGTTTGAACTCATAATTATTCCTCCTCCTCTTCAGTTTCACCTGTGCCGATACCGATTGTTTTGAGGGCTTCGGCCTGAATCTTATACTGCTTATAAAATTCACCTTTTTGCTTGAGAAGCTCCTGATAAGTACCGTATTCAATGATTTTACCGTCATCGATAACTGCAAGATAATCTGAATCGCGCAGGGTCGAAAGTCTATGGGCAATGGCAAGAGTTGTTCTGCCTGCCTTGAGCTTTGTGAGCGAATTCTGAATGTTACGCTCGGTTTCGGTATCCATCGCGGCGGTTGCTTCGTCAAGAATAAGAATTTTGGGGTTCTGAATTATTGTTCGGGCAATGGATATACGCTGTCTTTCACCGCCCGAAAGCTTCTGTCCGCCTGCACCTACTCTTGTTTCATAAGCATCGGGCAGCTTCATAATAAAATCGTGTGCCGAAGCCGCCTTTGCCGCGGCAATAACCTCGCTCATCGTTGCATCGGGCTTCGCATAGCGGATGTTATCGGCAATCGAGCCGATGAAAAGATAGATATCCTGCGAAACAAGACCAATGTTGCGGCGAAGCTCTGCAAGCTTAAGGTCACGCACGTCAATGCCGTCGATTTTAACGTTGCCTTCCTTTGCATCATAAAGCCTTGCAATCAGGTTGGCGATTGTTGTTTTGCCTGCGCCCGTTTTGCCGACTATACCGAGCATATCGCCCGCCTTAACGTTAAGGCTGAGTTTTCTGATAACAGGTCTTGCAGGCTCATATTCAAACTCAAGTTCGTTGATTTCAATGTCGCCGCGAAGGTCATCAAAACTCACGGCATTTTCTTTTTCAACAATGTCGGGCTCAGCATCGCAGATTTCAAAAACTCTCTGTGCCGAATCCGCGCATCTTGACCACCAATTTGATACCCATGAAAGAAAATCAAAAGGTCCGCGGAGCATTTCAAGATAAACAATGTATGTAAGCAGAGTACCTGCGGTCATTTCACCCTTTGCAACAAGCACACCGCCTGCACCGAGAACAACCGTTGTGAGAAGAAGAATAAACACCTCAAGAATAGGGAAGACCGTTGCTTCCGAAACAGTAAGTTTCATTTCGGAATTCATCAGGTCCTCGCTCACCTTGTTGAAGCGGTCATATTCATCGTTTTCTTTTGCAAAAGCCTTGATAACGCGTTGACCGTTGATGTTATCGCTGACCATTGCCGAAACTCTTGCGCCAAAAAGCCAGTTTCTGTGGTGCAAACGTCTGAAAAACTTATCGCCGAGAATAAGCGACGTGAGGATAAGCGGCAAAGCAAGAATAACAATCAGCGAAAGCTTCCAGCTCATAACAAACATCAGAACCAGAACGCCTATGATGGTTGCAGTGTCAATGATAACACTCGGCACACCGTCAACAAAGAACCAATAAATATTGTTTGAGTCGCTTACAACTCTTTCCATCAGCGAGCCCGTTTGTTTTGATGAATAGAAGCCCACCGAAAGACGTTGCATCGCCTTGAAAATTTTAACTCTTATGTCATAGATAACCCTGGGCATAATTCCGCCTGTAAGATACTGCTGAATCACGGTCAGCAAAGTATTGAGCAGCTTGATTCCGAAAATTGAAAGCACAAGCACACCCAGAGCCTTGAGAAGCTCTGCGGCAGGCAGACCGTTGGGGTTTGCGAGGATATCGTCAAACAGTGCGCGGGTGCTCACCTGCGGAATAAACACCGTTACCGCGGAGCCGAGAAGCATAATTGCGATGATGGAAACTATCTGCGGAATGTAACCGCCGAAAAACTTGAAAAGACGCACCGCAACCGCAGAGTTTTTGCCGCACTTTTTGCAGAAATCCTTGCCGTTGGGGCAGGGCTTGCCGCATTTTTTGCACTTTTTCTCTTCGGGCTCTGCTGAAGAAGGAATTTCCGCCTCGCCTTTTTCTTTGAAAGAATTGAATGCCTTTGTCAGATTGTCAAACTGACCGAGCTTACCAACAGAAAAACGTACAACGCTTTTTTGCTCACCGTTTTTAACGGCAACAAGTCTTCCCGTTGAAACGTAACGCTCCGTTTCAAGAGAATCAATGTCATCAATGGGTGTTGCAATAATTTCTTCAACAGTAAACTCGGGTTCGACGCGCTTTTTGCGTTTTGATTTAACGAGTTCCTCCGTTCCGTAAGCAACGTAAAAGCCTTTTTCATCAAAGCTGAGCCAGGCATTGCGATAGCAAGCATCGTTATCCATATCGCCCGAACAGCAAAAAATAAGGTTTTTTGTATCCAGACCGGCTTCCTCAAGCTTTTTCAAGAGCGGTTCGGAAAACTTATGCTTATTTTTTTCGCCAAATGGCTTTCTGGCTCTTTTCTCTTTCTTTCCCATTTTTTCACCTCTTTCGTGTGTGATAATATATAAAAATGACTGAGAGCAAAACAAAAAACACCGCTTCCTGTCCTCAGAAAGCGATGCGTTCATTCAAAAAATCCGCAAAGTTATCAAACAGCAAGCGGACGCAACACTTCGCCTGAGGCGCAAGTTGAAAAGATGTTCATTCTGTTTGTCATTGAGTCCGCCTCCTTTAATAAATTTCTTTTTTAGAGTATACTGCTGCAAAAAAAGTTTGTCAAGGCTTTTTCTTCCTTTTAGTTGAAATTTTTTCGGCAACTCCACCAAAAAAACATTGCTTTTTTGGTGTAAAATGTTGGCTTTAAAATCTATATCAAAGATGATATAATGCTTGTGTGTGTTACCTTAACCAAGGTAACTCTTTCAATCTCACAACAAGGAGAATTTTTATGAAGAACACCTTATTCTGCGAAAGAGAAAACGGTAAGCTTCATCGCCCGAGAACAATTCTCACGGGCTTCGGCTTTATGGCATCCTCAATCGCATGGGCAATCTATGACCCGTACATCACCAAGATTCTTGAAAGACTGCTCAACGCTTCCTCAACAATCACACAGTGGAGCACAAAACTTAACGAAATGTTCCCCGTTCTTGCAAAATTTGCAGAATCACAGGGTGAAAACGTTACAACCGCCGCAGGCGGCATTACACTTGTGCCTCTTTTCATCGGTATTATTATGACGTTTGATAACATCTTCGGTGTTATCTTCCAGCCCACCTTCGGCAAGCTTTCAGACCGTTGCCATTCAAAGCTCGGTAAGCGCCGTCCCTTCATTGTTTTCGGTGCTCCCGTTTCGGCATTCCTTTTTGCCGTTATTCCTTTTGTGGCTCTTAACGGTTCTCTTCCTCTCACTATGCTCTTCATCATCCTTTTCGTATTCTCAATGTCACTCTGGAGAGCTCCCGTTGTTGCCCTCATGCCCGCGCTCACTCCTCCCGCACTTCGCAGCGAAGGTAACGCTATCATCAACCTCATGGGCGGTGTCGGCAGTGCCGTTGGTATGTTTGCAGGCACAATCGTTGGTGCAATTTACACTTTAATCACCAAAACAGAAATCACAAAAGAAAACGAAAATCTTACATTCCCCTATGTTTTCATCACAGGCGCAGTTGTTATGATTATCGGTATGCTTGTTATTCTTTTCTTCGTAAAAGAACCCTCAAGCAAGCTTGAAACAATCGCAGCAAACAACCAGGCTGCCGATGAAGCTGCAAGACTTCAGGCAGAAAAAGAAGCTAAGAAAGCAGAAAAAGCTGCAAGAAAAGCTGAAAAGCTCTCAAAAAGCGAAAGAAAGAGCCTCATATTTATGCTTGGCGGTCTGTTCTTCCTCTTCTGCGGCACAAACGCAATCACAACGTTCTTTGCTCTCTTTGCAGCTGAAGTTCTCGGCAAAACAACAGCTCAGGCAACCATTATGACCACGCTCTTTGCCGTTTGCTCAGCAGCAGCTGCTATCCCCGCAGGCTATCTCGGCAAAAAGCTTGGCAGAAAGAAAACAATTCTTATCGGTCTTGCAGTATTTATGGCTGTTTTCGCAATCTACGTTGTTGTTCAGGATATGGCTCTTATCTGGGTTGCTCTTGTTCTCGGCGGTTTTGCAAATATGCTTATCACCGTTAACACTCTTCCCCTTGTTCTTGATATCGGCGGCATCGATAAGGTTGGTACTTTCACAGGCTATTATTATACCGCAACCTTCTCCGCTCAGATTGCTTCCCCCATCGTTTACGGTGCGGTTCGTATGGTAACAGGTACATATATGTCGCTGTTTGTTTACAGCCCCGTTATGTTTGCCCTCAGCCTTCTTCTCATTTTCTTTGTTAAGCACGGTGAAGCCGTTCCCGCAGAGATTGTTAAAGAAGTGAAAGAAGCAAACGAAGACTAATCAGCTTTCTTCTGCCGGAAGAAAGAACGGAGCCTCCGCAACTTCGTTTTGATTCCGGCAAAACATACATCCTTCTATAAAAGCAAAAGGCATCGGGTAACCGGTGCCTTTTGCTTTTCAATTCTTAAATAATTATGAAATATTTTAAAAACTATTTATTTATTTTATCTCGCCTGTTATAATGAAACAAAAACTTTTCAAAACAACCTTGGATATAAAGGGTGGTGTTTTTATGTATAACATTTTAATTTGTGATGACGAGGCCGATATCCGTTCCGCACTCCGTATTTATCTTCAGAATGAAGGTTACGTTATTCACGAAGCGGGCAACGGCAGACAGGCTCTTGAAATAATTGAAAAAAACGAAATCCATCTTCTGCTGATTGATATCATGATGCCCGTTATGGACGGTCTTGCCACACTTTCAAAGCTCAGGGATTTTTCAAACATTCCTGTTATTCTTCTCACGGCAAAAACACAGGATACCGATAAAATCATCGGCCTTAACGCAGGTGCCGACGACTACATAACCAAGCCGTTCAACCCCATTGAGGTTACCGCAAGGGTTAAATCGCAGCTTCGCAGATACACCCGCCTTGGCGGTCAATCCTCTGCAGGCGCACCCGAAACCGTTCTCTATAACGGCGGCATTGAACTTGACATAAAAACCAAGGCGGTTATCATTGACGGCGATCCTATCAGCCTGACTCCCACTGAATTTCTTCTTCTGAAATTCTTTATGGAAAATCCGGGCAGAGTTTTTTCACCGAAAGATATTTACCGCAGCGTGTGGAAGGATGACCCTTTGGGTGCCGAAAACACGGTTACCGTTCACATCCGCCATCTGAGGGAAAAAATTGAAATTAATCCTGCAAGCCCCGATTACCTTAAGGTTGTCTGGGGTCACGGATATAAGATGGAAAAAAAGCCCGCACCCGGCGGCAAAGAGAATTCCGAAGAAACTGTATCGGATTAAACTTATCGAGGGGGAGATTTTTTGAGCAGCAATATGCGCTCCGAAACTGACCGCACGTCTGCGATAATTGTTCTTATCTGTATGGCGTTTGTTGCGGTTGGTTGTGTTCTCGGTATTTCATATCTTGTTGAATATAATTTCTACGAAAAAGGCGACGAGGGCAAAACCGCCAAAACAATCGCTTTTCAGCTTTATTCGCTCGATGACCTTGAGCAGGCACAGGATTACTACAGCAGTGTTTATGAAGGCAGAGATACCTACCGAATCAATTATTATAAAGACAGATTTTCGCAGAGCAGAACAAACTTTATCTTTTACGTTACCGATAACAGCGGCGAAATTTATTACACAAACTCAGACGAAGGCGTTGACAGCGTAGAAGATGATTTTAAAAAATCAGAATATAACGGCAGTTCGAGCTATTTTATCTATGATGAAAACGGAGATACCATCCCATTGAGAATAAACTATTACCTTCACGGGATGAACGCCTCTTCTGTCAAAGATAAATATGCAAACTCTTTTCAGTGGATTGAAATTGCCGATACTCTCAAATACGTTTTGTTTCTGGCTCTCGGTATAGCGGCAATCGTTATTATCATTATGCTTTCACTGATAACGATTAACGCCGGTCTTAAAGAAAACGAATCAAGCGAAGTTGAACCCGGCTTCATTGATCGCATACCGCTCGATGTTTGCCTGCTGTTTGTGATGATTGTTCTTGCCGTTTCGTGGGTTGTTATTGGTCTGACCACCGCGGCAAATGTTGGTATGGTTCTCAACAATGTTGTTATTATCATCGTTTTCGTTGCGGTTGTTCTTGTTCTTATGACCTTCCTCACAACGCTTTCGGTAAGAGTTAAAATGGGCAAGATTCATAAAAACACCGTTATTTACAGAATCATCAGAAGTTTTAAGAGAAGAACTCCGCGCAAGCTCAGACGCCGTTTGTTTAAAGAACTCAGCCTTTTCAAAAAAATCTGCATCGGCATTTCTTTATATATTATCGCCGAAGCTGCCATTCTTCTTTCAACAGCATACTTAGGCATTATAAGCAAAGCCTTTGAGCCTATGAGCGTTCTGGGAACGTTTATCGTTGTCTGGGCTCTTTCAAGACTTGTTATGATTCCCATCATTACAATGATCGCCATCAACCTTAACTATATCCGCGAAGAAGGTCAGCGCCTTGCCGAAGGCGTTCTCGGCGATGAAATTGCAAGCAAGCTCACCATTGCAAGCCTCAGAGCTCACGGTAAAAATCTTGACCAGATCAAAAAAGAAATCAACAAAGCTATGGAGCAGGAAATCAAAAGCGAAAGGCTTAAGAGCGAACTCATCACAAACGTTTCGCACGATATCAAAACTCCGCTCACGTCAATCGTCAGCTACGTTGATTTGCTTAAAAGAGATGAAACTTCGCCTGAAGAAAGAACAAAATATCTCGATATTCTTTCTCACCATACCGAAAACCTCAATCTTCTTCTTGATGACCTGATTGAGGCTTCTCAGATCAGCTCGGGCAATATTGACATAGAGCTTTCAAAAATCAGTCTTAATATTATCATCGGTCAGACTGTTGAGGAGTTTGCCGATAAGCTTGATAAAGGCTGTTTGCTGCCCAGAATTTCAATACCCGAAAACGATATTTACGTTTGGGGCGACGGCAGATGGCTCTGGCGCATTCTTGCCAACCTTTTAAACAACGCCTGTAAGTATGCGGCTCCCGATACGGACGTTGAAATCAGCCTTGTGAGCGTTGACAACAAGGCAAGGCTCAGCATTGCCAACACTGCAAAAAATGAGCTTAACATTGATGCAAACGAGCTCACGGAACGCTTCGTGAGAGGTGACAGATCACGTCACACAGAGGGCAGCGGTCTCGGTCTTTCAATTTCAAAAACTCTTGCCGAGCTTCAGGGTGCAGGGCTTGAAATTGAGGCTGAAGATAACCGCTTCACCGCAACAATTGTTTTTGATATTCCGCAAGAAAAACACGAAACAAAAAAGAAGAAAAAACACCAGGCGGAGGAAAATAAGTGAAAATCAGAATAATTGCCGCCGCAATTGCAATTCTTACGCTATCTTTCTTTGCGGCGTGCACAGAAAAAGAAAATATTCCGCCTGCATTAACAACCTCGGAATCAGCTTCTCAAACGGTTACCGAAACAACAACGTATCAGGCAACTTTTGTAACAACGCAAACAACTCTGCTTGTTACCGAAACAGCAACACAACCAACCACCTCCGCCCCGAAAACCACCGCTGTGCCAACAACAATTGCCGTTACAAGGGTGCCGCAAACAACCGCGGTGTCCAAACCCCAGACAACCGCTGCAGGGCTGATATACAGCGATTCTGTTGTTGAAAAAGTTCCGCTTAAATACGGCGTTGTTGAGCACAGATATAAAACGGTTTATTTTCAGATGATTAACGGTGAAAGAGTTGACGTTGGTTACGAATATACAGGCGGTCACATCAACAGGCGCAATTTCAGCGCAGAATATTCCGATCTGTTGCCTGCCGCAAGACAAAACAGAGAAACTTACAGAGAATATATAAACGAAAATTTAAGAATAATCAATTCTTACAGAGCAGAAAAGGGCATTGCTCCTCTGCGTCTTAACGAAAAGCTCACAATTATGGCTTGTGCAAGAGCAGAAGAAATTGCCTGGTCGGGCAAGCATTCGCACAGAAGACCCGACGGCTCATCCTGCTTCACAATTTTCAAAGATGCAGGCTTTGAAGAGGGCACAGCAGGTGAAAATCTGGGCTACGTTTATGACAGTCCCAAAAAAGTTTGTCAGGCATGGAAGGATTCAAAAACACATTATGAAAATCTGATGAACCCTGATTTTACCGAAATCGGTATCGGCGTTGCCGCCGACCCCGACGAAAGAGGTAAGCTTTGCTGGGCTAACCACTTTTTAACCTAAACTTAAAGCAAAGGTTTGTTTCCGATGAAAAAAGCAATTTCAATTTTAATTCTGTTTGCCGTTGCAGCATCGTTTGCTTCGTGCGGCGGCAAAGAAATCGAAGAAACCACAGCCCCCTCGGTTGTTCTTCATGCCGAAAGAGAAACGGTTACAGTTGAACAAAAACCCAACGAGAGCGGAATTGCCGCACAAGGCATAACCGAAACGGCAAGCTGGGTGCTCTATAACGACGGTGCGCTTGAAATAACAGGCGCAGGTATCTGGAGCGCGAATCCTGAGGTGCTTGCGTATGCAGAAAAAATAACAAAGGTTATCTTTGCAGAGGGTCTTAACACAATCGGCGAAGCTTCTTTTGCAGGATGTGAAAACCTCAAAGAAATCGTTCTCCCAGAAAGCTTGCTGGTTATTGAAACACGGGCTTTTGCCGACTGCGGAATAACCTCGCTGTCCGTTGGCAGAAACGTTAATCTTCTTGTGCCCGATGCTTTTGACGGCTGTGAAATCACCGATATCAAAATCAGCCGCGATAACCCATATTATTCAACCGACCGCTACGGAGTTATCTTCAACAAAGAAAAAACCGAACTGGTAATGTTTTCGGACGGATTCAAAATGAATTCTTATACCGTGCCGAAAACCGTTGAAAAAATCAGCGATTATGCCTTCCTCGGCAACGAAAGAATCGTTACCGTTGAGCTTCCCGATTCCCTTAAAGAAATCGGTGCCAGGGCTTTTGCAGATTGCGATAATCTGAGAAACGTCAGCCTGCCACCTCAGCTCACTCTCATCGGTGCTTCATCTTTTGAAAACTGCAGTTCAATAAGCAAAATCGAATTCCCCGAATTCCTTCAGACTATAGCCGATAATGCTTTTGCAGGTTGCACGGGTCTTGAAGAAATAACTGTCCCCAAATCAGTTACCGCTATCGGAAACGGTGCTTTTGCAGAATCAGTCAAAAAGGTTTATTATGACGGAAGCGAAGCCGCCTGGAAAACAATCTGGATTGGCGAAAACGCACTTATAGGTGCAAGCGTAATATTCAATGAGAAATAAGAAAAGGACATCGGTTTTAAGCCGATGTCCTTAATTTTATGCTTTGATTTATGCCTTTGCTTTCTTTGAAAGCATAATGTTCATAAGAATGCCGAGGATAAGAGCGGTTGCGATTGATGTGATTTTGATTGCACCAAAATCAAGCACAAGACCGCCGATACCTGCAATAAGAATAACTGAAACAACAAAGAGGTTTCTGTTATCTTCAAGGTCAACCTTCTGAACCATCTTAAGACCGCTGACTGCGATAAAGCCGTAAAGAGCCATGCAGACGCCGCCCATTACGCAAGAGGGAATGGAGTTAAGGAAGGTAACGAAGGGAGAGATAAACGAAATTATCATCGCGAGAATTGCGGTTGTGATGATTGTTGCAACGGATGCATTGCGTGTGATAGCTACGCAAGCAACGCTTTCGCCGTAAGTTGTGTTGGGGCAACCGCCGAACACAGCACCAACTATTGAGCCTACGCCGTCACCGAGAAGAGTTCTGTGCAGACCGGGATCTTCAAGAAGGTCTTTGTTGATGATTGAAGAAATGTTTTTGTGGTCTGCAATATGCTCTGCAAAAACAACGAATGCAACGGGAACATATGCAGCAGCGAGAGATGCAATAAATGCGCCGTCAATTTCTTTGAAGCCGTCTATAGCTTTAAGGAATGTGAATTCGGGAACAGCAAAAGCACCCATATTTTCAAACAAACCAAAATTGATAACTCTGAGAGCATCGTTACCTGTTTTGATACCGATTACGGTGAAAACAGCGGCAAGTGCATAACCCGAAACAATACCGATGATAAAGGGAATGAGCTTGATACCCTTCTTGCCGTAAACGGAGCAAAGAACGGTAACACCAAGAGTTACAAGACCGCAGATAATTGCAACAAAGGGGTTAGCCGCGGGAGCTGAACCGACAACGTCAACGATTGCGCCGTTTTCAATTGCCTGAGAAACAGATTCAACCATATAGCTGCCCTTCTGGAGGTCGCCGACTGCGTTGCCTGCAAGTGAAAGACCGATGATTGCAACTGTGGGACCGATAACCTGCTTGGGCATAAGCTTATCAACCCATTTAACACCTGCAATTTTAACGATTGCAGAAATAACAATATAAACAAGACCTGCAAATATTGCGCCTATAATAAGACCCGCATAGCCTTTGCTCATTGCAACGCCGCCTGCAAAAGCAACGGGCATTGAACCGAGAAAAGCAAAAGATGAGCCAAGGAAAACGGGGCTTCTGCCTTTAGTGAAAAGAACGTAGATAAGAGTACCGATGCCTGCGCCGAAAAGAGCGGCGGAGGGTTGCATTCCGTTGCCGATAATCATAGGCACAGCAACCGTTGCCGCCATGATTGCAAGGAGCTGCTGGAAAGCAAAAATAATGAGCTGACCGAATTTGGGCTTGTCCTTGATGTTGTAAACAAGTTTCATTTTCTGACCTCCGTATTGAATTGTTGAGGATTTGCTGTTAATATTCTATCACGCAGATTCGCCTTTGTAAACTGTTTTTCGTTTAAAAATGACATATTTATTTGAGCAAAAATAATTGATTGAATTGTTCATTTCAAAACAAAAATTATAATATCTTACAAAAAATTTTCATTTGCTTGACTTTGCTCTTCGGTTGTGCTATACCTTAATAGGTTTAAAATAAATATTAAAGAAATCAGGCGAATTATATGAACACTTTATTATGTCTTTCAATCGCACTTGCGGCAGGTCTTTTTATGAGCCGTCTTTCCAAAGTTCTTAATCTGCCCTCAGTTACCGCTTATCTTGTTGCAGGCATCATCGTTGGCCCTTACTGCCTCGGCAGACTCGGTATTGAAGGTCTGGGTTTTGTTTCAGGCGACAACGTTAAAGAATTTGAAATTATTTCAAACGTTGCTCTCGGCTTCATTGCTTTTGCAATCGGCAACGAATTCAGACTTTCCCAGCTCAAGCAGGTTGGCAAAAAAGCAACTTTCATCGGTATTTTTCAGGCTTTTGTTGCAACCCTCTGCGTTGATGCGGCGCTTATCGGTCTGCACTTCATTCTCGGCGACAAGCTTCCCCTGCCGATGGCAATAACACTTGGTGCAGTTGCGGCGGCAACCGCTCCCGCGGCAACACTTATGGTTGTTCGTCAGTACAAAGCAAAGGGTAAACTCACAGATCTTCTTCTGCCCATCGTTGCTATTGACGACGCTGTCGGTCTTATCATCTTTGCCGTTTCATTCGGCATTTCAAAAGCTCTCATCCACGGCGAATTCAGCATTATGGCTATCGTTCTTGAGCCTATTCTTGAAATCGTTTGCTCAATTGCTCTGGGCGCAATTATGGGTGTGCTTTTCACATTCTGCGAAAAGTTTTTCAGTTCAAACAGCAAGCGTCTGAGCCTTTCAATAACCTTTGTTATTCTGACCGTTGCAATTTCAATGATGAAGTTCAATATCGGCGGTATTCACATCGGTTTTTCAACTCTTCTTGTTTGTATGATGCTCGGCACAATGTTCTGCAATCTCTGCGATTTCTCTGCAGAAATTATGGATAAAACCGATAAGTGGACCAATCCCCTTTTCACCCTTTTCTTTGTTCTCAGCGGTGCAGAACTTGAGTTTGACGTTTTTGCAGATTTTGCAATCATCGGCATCGGTGTTGCTTACATTGCTTCACGTTCACTCGGCAAATATTACGGCGCATACGCAAGCGCAAAGCTCTCACACTGCGAGAAGAGCACAACAAAATATCTCGGCATAACTCTTCTTCCCCAGGCAGGTGTTGCTCTCGGAATGAGCGTTACTGCAATGGAGCTTGGCGAAGTTGGTCACCTTATCAGAAACATCGTTCTCTTCTCTGTTCTTATTTATGAACTTGTCGGCCCGATGCTCACAAAAATCGCTCTCACAAAAGCAGGCGAAATCACTCCCAAGGAACCGCATCACCACAGAAAGAACAGAACAGCACCCGCAAAAGTATAACAAACCAAAATCCTGCAAAGTTTTGCTTTGCAGGATTTTTTTATTTTTATGGTGCATTTATCGGAAATATGTGCTATTATAAAGTTATTCCTAACAAGAAAGAAGGAAGCATAATGAAAAAACTTATTTCTGTTCTTCTTTGCGCAGCGATGATTTTTGCCTCTTGCGCTGTCGGTGTAACAGCCGCCGTCACGAAAGAGAGCGAAATCTCAGATTACCCCGTTATCATTGTTCCCGGCTACAGCGGAGCCACCCTCTATGTTGGCGACTCTTTCGAAACGGGCGAAAAAATCTGGGGTCTTAATATGGACCTCGTTCTTGAAAGAGTTCTTGCAAGAATCGTTGACCTTGGCATCGGTCTCGGCAGCGTTCTCACAGTCGGCAATGCCAAAATAATCGGAAAAACTCTTGGCGAAGAAATTGCACTCATTTTTGAAAAAATGCGTTGCTATCCTGACGGCTCAAGCGTATATGACGTTAAGAGAAAATACGTTACCGCAGAAGAAAGCAACAGCGCCTATATGCTGGAACATATGACAGATACCGATGACCGCCACGAGCAAGATATTGCGGCAGCTATCGCAGAATACGTTGGTGTTGAAAACATCTATAACTTCACAAGCGATTTCAGAATGGGTCCCGAAATCTGCGCAAACATGCTTCATGATTTCATTCAGGACGTTAAAAAAGAAACGGGCAAGGATAAGGTTAATATTTTCTGCCTCAGCCACGGCGGTCAGGTAACCGCAACCTATCTCAATCTCTACGGTCACCTCGGTGACGTTGACAATGCCGTTCTTACCGTGCCTGCAATCGGCGGCGCAGGTATTCTTTATGATGCCTTCAACTGCGAAATTGATTTTGACGAAGAATGCCTTCTCCGTTTTATTGAGCACGGAACAATGAGTGAAGACGACTATAACTGGCTCGTAAAGGCTCAGCAGCTCGGCTTTGTTGACAAGGTTCTCGAAGAAACAATTCCTCATATTTTCCCCATTCTCGGTTATTGGGGAAGCCTTTGGGATTTCTGCCCTGCAGATAAATACGAAGATCTCAAAGCAAGACTTCTTGACGCTGACGAAAGCGCCGCTCTGATTGAAAAGAGTGACCGCTTCCACTACGAGATTCTGCCTACAATGGGCGAAAAGTTGCAGGCTTGCATTGATGATTACGGTATGAACATTACAATCATATCGGGCACAGGCAACAGAATCGTCACCGGTCTGATGGAAAATTCCGACGGCATTATCACAACCAACGCTTCAACAGGTGCTCTCTGCGCACCCCTTGGCGAAAGATTTGCTGATGGCTACGTTCAGAAGAATCCCTGCGATGGTAAAAACAAGATCAGCCCCGATATGGATATTGACGCTTCAACCGCTTATCTGCCCGATAACACATGGTTTGTTGACGGTCTTTTCCACGGAATGACTTTCAAAGACAGCTACACAAGCTCTCTTCTTCTCACAACTCTTCTCACCGACGAAATCACCGACGTTTACAGCGACCCTGCCTATCCGCAGTTCAGAGATACATCAAACCCCTCACACGCGGTTTATGCAGAGTTCAACACCTCACAGCCCGGTATTCTTGACGGCAACGCAACAAGCCTCATCATCAAAAACTGCAGCCTTATCAACGACGTTAAGCTTACCGCAATCCACGTTGACGGTCTTGACATTAAGTTTGACCTTGAAAAGGTAACTCTTGCTCCCGGCGAAAGCGTTGAGGTTCCGTTCACAGGCACCGTTCCAGAGGTCAGCAAAAAGGTATTCAGCATTACGATTTATTATAACAACGGCTCGCTCACACCTCTCGGATACAGAACGCAGAACTTCAACGTCAATAATGGCGACGCTGTTGACTATGAGGGCGGAACGGTTTCTGCCGCGGCAAAAACACCGTTTGATAAACTCATCGGCGACGGTCTTGCAAACATCCTTAAAAGCCTCGGTTTCTATGAACTTTTCTCAATGCTTTATACGTTGATTTTCTATAACGTTTCTGCAATCTTCGGTAAATAAACAAAACGGTCTGCTTTGGGCAGACCGTTTTTCTTTTATCAATTATTTTTTAAATCTTGCAAAAAAGCCGCCTTCTTCTTTTTCTCCGCCTGAGCAAAAGCGGTTTTTGCTCTCATCGGCAGAGATTTTGCCAAGATATTCAAGTTTGCTGTCAACAGATTTTTTGGCATCAAGCTTTTCTTCAATCTCGCTGAAAGAAATATATTCGCTTTTCTTATGCTTAAAGATAAACGTGTTTCTTATAAAGTGGCGCGAATCCTTTGTTTGCTCCTCTGTCCACTTATGAACGCAAGGTCTGTTCCAGAAAAGACCCTCTTTTATTTTCTTTGCAGGGTTACCTGCCCAGGAAGAATTTGCACCGATTTTTTTGTTTGAAACAACGCTCATTGCGCCGATGATACTGCCCGATTCAACCTGTGTTCCTTTAAGAATCATTGCCGACTGCCCAATCCAGACGTGGTCGCCGATATAAATGCTCTTAGTGGGATTGATTCGCTTGTGGCTTTCGGCATCATAAATCAGGTGCGGATCAGCATTTCTTATCCATATGCCAAACGAAAGCAGACAATCGTTACCGATGAAAAGATGCTTCTGTTCTGAAAGAATAACGTTCATCACACCGTTATAATAGTTGTTTTTGCCCGAATAAAAAACGTTATCGTTATAAACGTTGAGGTTCAGCTTATATTCGTTGTTATTTTCACAAAGATAAACTATTGCGTTATCGGCATTGAAGTTTATAACGGTGTTATTGAGTCTGACTCTTTTCTCACAAAAAAGAACGTTGTTTTTGCCTGTAAAGGTTATGGAAGAATTAATCATCTCAGGCATTTCACCGATAAAACAGTTGCCGTCTTCAAGAGAAGCAAGCATTGCAGGTTCTGTTATTTTAAGCATTTATGTTTCCTCCGCCGTTGAGCAAATGAAGTTGATTCAAAACTTTATATCTGTAAATTTACCATAAAGCTTCCAAAAAAACAAGAGAAAGCCGTGTTTCCGATAATATTCACGCCTATATCGGTTAAATTAATAAAATTCACAATTTGTTTACATAAAAAATTCACAGTTTATGCTTTTATATTGTTTTATATATTGGGTATTATCGGAAAAGGAGGTGCCTTTTGGTTGAGCAAGAAGCAAAACATAACCGACGAAGAAATAAAAACGCTTGTTGATAATTACAGTTCAATGATTTTCAGAGTTTCTTACTGCATTCTTTGCAATATCGATGATGCTGAGGATGCCGTTCAGGAAACCTTTCTCAAATATCTGACAAAGGCACCCGATTTTAACAGCGAAGAACACCGCAAAGCCTGGCTGATAAAGGTTTCAACAAATATCAGCAAAAATATGCTTATGTTCCGCCGCAAAAGAGAAGCCGTCAGCATTGATGACGTTGAAAGCATCGGTGTAAGTGAAAATGATTATGAAACTTTTGAGCTGATAATGAGTATGCCTGCAAAGCACAGAATTGTTATGACTCTTTATTACATTGAAGGCTATAAAAGCAACGAAATTGCAGAGATTATCGGTATCAGCGAAGAGGCTGTCAGAAAGCGTCTTCAAAAAGGAAGAGAGATTCTTAAAAAAGAAATCACAAAGGAGAATTCTGATGATTGACCGTGAAATAAATGATTTTGTGAGAGTGATCAGCTCAATTGCTCTTTCACAGCAAAAAAGAGAGTGCTTAACGGAATATCTTATCAAAAACAATGCAGAAAACAAAACTTCATCAGTTAAATATGTCGCAGCGGCATCTGCTGCAGCCGTACTCGTTATCAGCTCTTTGCTGATTGCACGCGGTAAAAGACAGGATATAAATATAATGTGAGGTAAAAGAGAAAATGAAAAATTTATCAGCAAACCCGTTTTTCAGTTTTGAAAACGGAAGTCTTCCCCTCGGATTTGAGGTTCCTGACGTTTCGTTATTCGGAATGCTTAAAATCACGGCAGAAAATCAGCCGGATTCGCTTGCCTACGAGTATTTCGGAACAAAAAGCACTTACAGAGAACTTGTTAAAAAGATTGAAGATGTTTCAGGTGCTTATTATAACCTCGGCGTACGCAAAGGGGATATCGTGACAATCGTTATGCCCAACACTCCCGAAGCAGTTATCAGCATTTATGCCCTTAACAGAATCGGTGCGGTTGCAAACATTCTTCATCCTCTTTCTGCACAGGAAGAAATAAGAGACCATATCAACAGAGTTAACAGCACAGTGCTTCTTTGTGTTAATATCTGCTCCGAAAAAATCGCGAATATAATCGACGAAACTTCGCTTAAGTGCGTTATTGTTGCATCACCCGGCAATTCAATGCCCAAAATTATGAAAGTGCTTTATGCTCTTAAGTGCATAAAGAATTTCAAATATGATAAAAACGATAAACGCTATATTTCATGGGATGAATTTTATTCCAAAAAAGGCAGCGTAAAAGAATATCTGCCTACAGGCAATCTGAACAAAGAAGTTGCCGTTATCCTTCACAGCGGCGGCACAACAGGCACTCCCAAGGATATTATGCTCTCAAACTATAACTTCAACGCTTTCGGCATTCAGGCTGTGCTTACTTTGAGAGACGTTAAATCGGGCGATAAAATCCTTGCAATTCTGCCGATTTTTCACGGCTTCGGTCTCGGCGTTTGCGTTCACGTTTCTTTCTGCTTCGGTGCTTGCTCCGTTCTGATTCCGCAGTTTGATGCAAAGAAATTTGCAGGCATTCTCAACAAGCACAAACCCACAATGATTTTCGGTGTTCCCACGCTTTACGATGCATTGCTCAAGGCTAAAGGCACAGATAAAATTGATTTCTCGTTCCTTAAGTATGCCGTAAGCGGCGGCGATACTCTGCCCGAAAAGCTTGAAAAAAGCGTGAATAAATTCCTTGCTGAGCACAATTCGGATATCAAAATATGCGAAGGCTACGGTATGACCGAGGGCCTTGCCGCACTTTGTCTTTCGGTTGGCGAAAACTACAAATCAAGAACAATCGGTAAACCGCTCATCGGCACGGAAATGTGCATCGTTGAGCCCGGAACAACCAAGCTTCTGCCTGCAGGTGAAGACGGTGAGCTTTGCGTAAGCGGCCCCACCGTTATGATAGGCTACAGAAACAATCCCGAAGAAACAGCAAACACCCTGCGCATTCACGATGACGGCAAGATATGGCTTCACACAGGTGATATGGCGGCGATTGATTCTGACGGTTTTGTTCATTATAAACTCAGACTCAAGAGAATGATGATAACATCGGGCTTCAACGTTTATCCCACACAGATTGAAAGCGTTATTGAAGAGCTTGATTTTGTTGATAAATGCGTCGTTGTTTCAATTCCTCATCAATATAAAAAAGAGGTTGCAAAGGCATATATCGTTCTCAAAAACGGCAAAGAAAAGAATGACGCAACCGTAAACGAAATCCGCGAATTCTGCAAAAAGAAACTTATGCACTACAGCGTACCTTATAAATATGAGTTCGTTGATATTCTGCCCAAAACAGCCTATAACAAAATTGACTTTATGTCACTTCAGAAAGAAAGCGCCAAGGAGGTTGTTAGCTGATGAAAAAACCCATAACCTGGGGTTACAGAATGCTCGCTCCGCTTCTTATTCCCGTTTTTCGCTTTTATTACAGCCCCCGTATTTTAGGCAAAGGAAACATTCCGAAAAAGGGAGCCGTTGTTATCTGCAGCAATCATAAGCACGTTTTTGACCAGTGTCTTGTTGCCCCTGCAACACACCGCCCGATAAACTATATGGCAAAATCCGAATATTTTAAGGGCAAGTTTGCTTGGTTTTTCAAACTTGCAGGTTGCATCTGCGTTAACAGAAACGGTCACGATGAAGAGGCAAAGGCTCTTGCAAATGCTGTTCTTTCAAACGGCGGAGCTCTGGGAATTTTCCCTGAAGGCACACGAAACAAAACAAATGATTTGCTCGGTGAATTCAAATACGGAGCTGCATCAATTGCCTGCAAAAACGGCGCAATGATGGTTCCCGTTGCGGTTACGGGCGAATATAAATTCAGAAGCAAAACCCTTTGCTCAAGAATCGGTAAACCTTTTTCAACAGAAGGTATGACCGTTGAACAGGCAAACAGCCGACTTCACAGCGAGATAGTGAAACTGATAAACGAGAATCTTGCCGAAGGCTACGGCACACCCGAAGAATTTGAAAGAGCAAAGCGCTACAATGCAGACCGCTCAAAAACAGAAACTGCATAATTTAAATATCTTTTATAATCCTGCCAAGGGTTTGAGGATATAACAAAAGACCTTGTCGTACGACAAGGTCTTTTCTGTTTAAACAAACTCTTTTATCAATTCGGGAAGGTTTATCAGGTCTGAAAGAATCATAAACAACGCTTTAAAAATCCATTCCACGCGATGAAGAAACGTGTTTTCTTCAGCTTTAACAATTTGCATCGTTTGCGTATTTTCAACAAAATCAGGGGTTTTGATAAACGTGAAATCGCATTCAGCGGCGGCATGGTCAGATACCGACTTGCCGTTTTCGTTATAAACCTCAACGTATCTGAAATCACTCACAACAAGATCTGTTCCGCCACCCGGTTTTCGGTTTCAGCATAAGCAATTACCGTTTTGCCTGAATCAGCAAAGCAAAAACAACTCACGGTGACAACGATTGATAAAACAAAGCAAAATAATTTTTTCAAAGCAAACCCCTGACTTTTCTGTTATTTCTGTTTTTTATCTAAAAGACAAACACATTCTATGTGGTTTGTGTGCGGGAACATATCAACAGGCTGAATCTTTTTAACTGCATATCCCTTTTTGGTCAGAAGCTGTAAATCTCTTGCGAGCGTTTCAGGGTTGCAGGAAATGTAAACAACTCTTTCGGGAGCCATTTTTGCAAGAGATTCAATGAATTTTTTGCTGCTGCCTGCTCTTGGAGGGTCCATAAACACAACGTCTGCGCTCTCGCCCTCTTCTGAAAGCATTTCCATAAAATCGCCTGCATCGGCGCAATAAAATCTTGCGTTTTTCATTGAATTGCGCTTGCAGTTTGAGATTGCATCCTTAACGGCATCGGGGTTAAGCTCAACGCCGATAACCTCCCCTGCCGTTTTAGCGGCAACCAGACCGATTGTGCCGATGCCGCAATACGCATCAATAACTCTTGATTTTGCATCAAGTGCTGCAAATTCCATCGCTTTATTATAAAGCTTTTCGGTCTGCACGGGATTTATCTGATAAAAAGACTTGGGCGAAATTCTGAAAACACAGCCACAAAGCGTGTCTTCAATATATCCGTCACCGTAGAGAACTTCCTCTTTGTCGCCCAAAACAAGATTTGTGTTTTTGGGATTGATATTAAGTACAACAGTTGTTATCTCGGGGTGTTTTTCGAGCAAAGCGGCGGTGAACTTTTTCTTCATCGGGAAATATCCGCTTGCGCCAACAATAACAACCATAACCTCGCCGCTTGTGAATCCTCTTTTCACAAGAACGTGGCGAAGGAAGCCCGTACCTTTGTCCTCGTCATAGGTCCAGATTTTGAATTTGGGAACCATCGCTCTGATATCAACGATGATTTTATCGGCAATTTCATCTTCTGTCATACAGGAATCAACCGAAACAATTCTGTGACTGCCCGATTGATAAACACCCGAAATGATTTTGCCGCTTTTTGTTCTGCCAAAAGCCGCCTGTACCTTGTTGCGGTAATGATAGGGCTCTTCCATACCGATGATTTTTGAAACCTTGCCGAATTTTTTCAGCAGGATTTCGCATCGCGCCTGCTTCCATTTAAGCTGGCGGTCATAGGTCATATTCTGAAGCTGGCAACCGCCGCATTTTTTGGCAAGCGGGCAAGCATCGGGATTTGTTTTTAAATTTGAGGTCTGTGACATAATGCACCTCTTTTTCAGAATTACCGGGAGATTTTTTGTTAGTCAAATATCGGGGTTGAAAGATATCTTTCGCCACCGTCAGGCAGAAGAACAACGATTCTTTTGCCTGCGTTTTCGGGTCTTGATGCAATAACCGATGCCGCGTGAAGCGCCGCACCCGAGCTTATGCCGACAAGAATACCCTCTGTGCCAACGGTTTTCTTTGAAGCTGCATAAGCTTCCTGTGTTGAAACGGTTATGATTTCGTCATAAATATCTTTATCGAGAATTGACGGAGCAAAGCCCGCACCGATACCCATCAAACCGTGGGCACCTGCCCTGCCCTGCGAAAGAAACGGCGAATCTATGGGCTCAACGGCAATAATTTTTATATCGGGGTTCTTTTCTTTAAGATATCTGCCCGTGCCAGTTATTGTTCCGCCTGTACCGACGCCTGCAACAAAAAAATCAATTTTGCCGTCGGTATCCGCCCAGATTTCAGGGCCTGTTGTTTTATAATGAGCGGCAACGTTATCGGGATTATCAAACTGTGCAGGTATAAAGCTGCCGGGAGTTTCGGCGGCGATTTCTTTTGCTTTTTCAATTGCGCCTGTCATACCCTTTGAACCCTCTGTGAGAATAAGCTCTGCGCCGTAAGCTGCAAGCAGTTTTCTGCGCTCAACGCTCATTGTTTCGGGCATGGTTATGATAACCTTCATTCCTTTTTGAGCCGCAAAAGACGCAATGCCGATGCCTGTGTTGCCGCTTGTGGGCTCAATGATAACAGATTCGGTTGTTATTCTGCCGTCGGCAAGTGCCGCCTCAAGCATTTCCTTTCCGACTCTGTCTTTTGCACTGCCTGCAGGATTCATATATTCAAGCTTTGCAACTATTTCAGCCTGCAAATCTTGTGAAAATCTTGCAAAACTCACAAGCGGAGTACCGCCAACGAGGTCTGCAACGCTGTTGAAAATTTTCATTGTTTCATCTCCGTTATGAAAGGCCGTACATACTCTTGCGTTCATCAATAAACGGCTTCAGGATATTATAAGAATGCTTCCACGCATCGTTTATATACTGCGGATACTTGTCTTTCGCAACAAATTCCGAATTAATTCTCTTTTCAAATTCGATATCATATCTCTCGCCGCCAATTGAGCCTCTTGCAACGTCAACCCAGTCATAGTCGTCGGGGTTTGCGTTAAGATAAACGATGAAATATGAACCGTCGTTGTTATCAATTCTTACGCAGTCACCCTCTTTTCTTGCAGGGTCAAACACCCATTTATCAATTTCGATGCCGTAATCGGCAACGGAAACTGCCTGATTGAAACCGAAGAGCTCTTCTTCCATTTTAAGAGCAGCAGCCTTATTTGCACCGTATTCAAGATAAGCTTCCTGTGCAGTATCAGCTGAAAGCTTATTTTCGTTTTTCATTTCATCAGTTGCATCATAGGTGTTGGGGTATTCACAAACCAACGCCTGATGGGTTGTGATTTCATAAGGCGCAGTTATGATATAGATAAGGCACTCATATAAAGAACCCTTCACCAGACCAATTTCGCCCGCTTTTCTGTTACCCTCAAAAATCCATTTTGAAATATCCTCACCAAACGTGCCACCGATGGTGTTATAGTCAATCCAAAGATATTCGGTTGCACTTTCTGCATTATAATAGTTATAAGGGCTTGTGCTCTGTGCAAATTCAAGGAAAGTTGCTTCGTCTTTTACTTTGTTGAGCTGTTCTTCCGTGTATTCAGCTTCAATGGGATAGAGTCTGATGCTTGCAACCTGAAGAATGGATCTGTTTTCTTTGAAATATTGGTTAAGCTCTGTTTCTGTTACAGCTGCTCTGTACTTTTCCAACTCCGCTTCCTGGAATGCCGCAGCATAATAAGACATTATACCGTGAGCAGCATACATTTCATAGGTAATGTGCTCACCAACCTTTGCATTGAGATATTCTTCAAGAGTCATACCGTTGTTTTCGGCACTTTCTTTTACAATTTCATATTCATAAATCATTCTCTGGAACTGACCTTCGGGAAGCTCAATCTTATTTTCGACCGCATATTCAAAAGCGGCAAAATAAAACTGCATATTCTCGATAGCTTCGTCTGTGAATTTATCAGCCCAAGTATAGTTATTATCCTGGCTGCCGGGATATTTTTGTTCAGAGGGTGCCTTGTTATAGTCAAAGCCTGTTGTGTTCATCTGTTTCTGGCTGTCAAGAATAAGGCTTTCGCTCGTTTTGTCTGCACAAGCGTAGTTATAATACATCTCAAATCTCGGGCGCGAAACCTGATAATCTCCGATGCTCATTGCAACACCGTATTTTTTGCAGGCTTCTGCATTATCAATCTCTGCCTGGTTAAGAATAACCGCAACCTCTGCAGGCATTTTGAGCCCTCTGTAATCAACGTATTCATAATCACTGTCTTCAGGCGAATCAACCTTCTGAAAATTATGGGTAACGGCTTCCTTTGCGGTTGCTTCGGTAACGGGCGCAGTTGTGCCGCCAAGTATTCCTCCGCCGTTTTTGCCTGAAAATTTAACGGCAAAAACAACGGCAATGATAACCAGAATAACCGCCGCAATGGCACCGATTACGATTAAGTTTTTGTTGCTTTTAGTGTTTTTGCGTGCATATGCAGGCACATTCTTCTTTTTATTTTTATTATTATTCATTGTCTTTCCTCCCGGAAATCAGTTTTGTTTTCTGACTACTTTATATTCATCGTAAGGTGTGAAATACGGACACTCAAATGAGCCACCCTGCATAAATCTGTAGAGCTCGTCCTCATCAAGGTTAACGCCGCACTCATAGCACTCATATTCTTCGTTATAATCATAGTATGCGCAGTTATCGCAGATGGTTGATGACATAAACGTAACCTCTCAATAAATAGGGATAATAATTTCTTTTTCTGTTTTCTTAACGCCGTTCATACCCAGATCTCTCAGGTGCGGACCGAAAAACAAACCCGGTGCTCTGCCTGTGGGATAAAGGTCAAGAAGCGGCGCCATAACAAATGCCCGCTCAAGAATTCTCGGATGCGGAACCGTTAATTCATAGCTCTCGCTCCTGAATCCCTCATAAAGAATCAAATCAAGGTCAATAATTCTGGGCTCGTTTCTTTTTGTGCGGTGTCTGCCCATAGCTGCTTCAATGCCAAGGCATTCGCCAAGCAGAAGCGCAGGCGAAGCGTTTGTTTCAACAAGAATTGCCGCGTTATAATATTTATCACTCTCGTCACAGCCAATCGGCTCCGTTTCATAAACGAAAGATGCTTTGAGAATTTTAACCTCCGATAAACGGGCAAGAGCTCTGACGGCGGCATTTATGTTTTCAATTTTGTTGCCGAGATTTGAGCCCAGCGCAATAACCGCCTCACTCATTGCAAAAATCCTCCCGTTTTCTGTTGATTTCAACGCCGACCCAATCAAAATCGGCATCGATGGGAGCATCAGGTTTTTTGAGCAGAATCCGAAGCTCGCTGATTTTATCAAACGAATCAAAAAGCTCTTTTGCAACCCTTTGCGCCGCACGCTCAATAAGGTCATCTTTCCGTGCGGTAAAAGCTTTGGTTATATGCTCAACCATAAGAGCATAGTTCACCGTATCCGCAACATCATCACTTTCGCACGGCTTTGAAATATCAACAAACGCGTCAATATCAAAAATAAAATACTGTCCGTTTGCCTTTTCTTCTTCAAGCACACCGTGGTAAGCGAATATCTTAAGGTTTCTGATTAAAATTTTATCCATATCATTCACCCTGTTTTCTGAAAAGTGCGTCTGCAACCCTTGCCGCCTGAACGGCTCCCGCAACGTCGTGAACTCTGATTATATCTGCACCTGCCGCAATAGCCGCTGTGTGAGCGGCAACTGTGCCGGGGTCACGCAACGCGCTGTTTTCTTCACCGGTTGCAATGCCGATAAATCTTTTTCTTGATGCTGCAACAAGAAGCGGAACACCCTTGAATTTGAGCCACTCAAGGTTGCGGAGAATCTCCAGATTATCCTCATAGCTCTTGCTGAATCCGAGACCCACGTCAAAGCAAAGCTGTTCTTTGGGAATACCCGCCTGAGCCGCAAGGCTGAGTGCATCAAGAAAGAGCTTTCTGATATCGCTCACAACTCCGTCTTTATATTCCTGAACAGCATCTGCACCGCAGGGATTATGCATAACAACGTAGCCTGCTCCGTATTCTTTTGCAAGTGCCGCCATCTCGGCATTGAATTCACCGCTGACATCGTTGATAATGCTTGCACCTGCTTTAAGAGCGGCTTTTGCAACGAGCGGATAAAATGTATCAACCGAAAGCGGCACACTGAGTTTGCCTTTGAGAGCCTCAAGAGCAGGTGAAATTCTCTCAAGCTCCTGAGTTGCGGTCAGAGTTTCCGCTCCGGGTCTGGTTGAATTTGCGCCAAGGTCAATTATATCTGCACCCTGCTCCTGCATATTAAGCGCGTGAGCAAGAGCCTGTTCGGGAGTGTTGAATTTTCCGCCGTCCGAAAATGAATCGGGGGTATAATTGAGAACACCCATAACGTATGTTTTTTTGCCGAGAGGCAAAGAAAAATTGCGTGCCTTAAACATCAGGGTCTTCCTCCGGTGAGCAATGATATTGCCTCTGCTCTTGTTCTTGCATCGGAGCGCATAATTCCTCTGAGAGCGGATGTTCTTGTTTCTGCGCCCGAAGCTCTTGCGCCTCTCATTGTCATACAAAGATGTTCCGCTTCAACAACAACCGCAACACCCTTGGGTTCAAGATGGTCAAAAAGAAAATCCGCAATCTGCGAAGTAAGACGCTCCTGAAGCTGAGGTCTTTTAGCAAAGCTCTCTGTTATTCTTGCAAGCTTTGAAAGACCGATAACCTTTCCGTCTGAAGGGATATATGCAATGTGAGCCTTACCCATAAAGGGAATCAGATGATGCTCACACATTGAATAAAGAGGAATATCTCTTACAATTACCATCTCTTCGTTGCCTTTTTCATTGAAAAGCTTGAGGTGACGGGTGGGATCATCTTCAAGACCTGCAAAAATTTCTTCATACATTCTTGCAACTCTCGCAGGTGTTTCGAGCAGACCCTCTCTGTCGGGGTCTTCACCGATGGCAATAAGAATTTCTCTGACTGCCGCTTCTATTCTCGGTTTATCCATAAAAAATACCTTCCTCTCAATCGTTTACCTTTGGAACAACGGCAAAAATGAGTTGCTCGTCATCCGTTATATAGCCTGTTGTTTTTGTTGAAATATCAAATTCCAAGCCACTTTTTGCAAGCTTAAGAACAGTATAAATTCTTTCGTTATCCAATAAATCCTCAACCGCTTCGTCATAAGCTTCCTGATTTGCAAAACGCAAGCAAACCGTTTCATTTCCCTTTTTCAGCTCGCTCGCAATAACGTCTGCAACATCCTGCTCACAGGAGCGGTCATAGCTCTCAAAATAAGCTCCCGTTTTAACAAAATAATTTGCCTGCATTGAATTGCAGATAAAATCAAACGAAAAATCGGAATGCGTTCTCAGAAGCGTTTCATTATCAAGATTAAAATAGATATATGTTTTTGTTTGTTCTCCGCTGTTATCAACGGGGTCATCCCAGGTGCAATCCAGATGATATTTCTCACCGTCAATCGTAACAACGTTCCACATATGCGGACCTCTGCCGCTTAATCCGCTTTCCGAATATCCGCTGACAATCGCATTTTCGATGCCCGCTTTATCAAGAAGCAGTTTTGCCGCCTTTGAATAACCCTCACAAGCGCCCGTGCCGTTAACCAGCACACCGTAAGCGTTTGAGCCCAGATTTTCGTCAAGCACGTAAACGCAGTTATCAATTATATAATCGTGAATTTCAAGCTCGGTCTGCCAATGGTTTGAGGGGTTGCTTAATGAAGCAATAACCTCTTGGCAAACGGCATCGAGCTCGTTTTTCATCCGCTTATAATCTTCTTTTTCAACGATATAGTCAACAGAAAACCAGGTATCGTTGCCAACTGAACGCAAAACGCATTTTCTGCCAACAAAAAACAAATCGGGGTTATCGCTCATCAGCGCATAGAAAACCGCGTCAAGCTCCTGCGAATCAATGCGGTTGATTGCAATTTTTTCAGGCATCGAATAAATGCTTTCCAAAATAAGGTTATAGGCATACTTGCCCTCATTACTCAACTGCGAAAACCAGAACTTGTATTCACCGCCGCAATCGGTAATCTCCGACGCCTTAACACTTATATCAACGGCAGGCTCTTCCGAAACGTTTTTAACGCTGAAAACGAAAAGCAAAACAGAAACGGTCAATGCCGCCGCCGAAAGCGTGCCTAAAATATAAAAAATTATCTTTTTCATAGTCGCATACGTTACCTGATTTCTTCGGGATAAAAAGCAAGCTCACTCTCTCTTATGCCGTTTTGCATAAGCTGAATAACACCGTCTTCTTCTGCCGAGAAATCAACAATGGTCATATCGGTTGTGAAATTATTTGTTATCTGCGAGAAAATTCTGCTCCGTTTTTCGGTATTGGCCGCATTGAATATGCCGCCCAGAATTTCAAGCATTGCCGCCGACTGCTTTTCTCTGCCTTCAGCACCGAGAGTGCCGAGATAAAGCATATATTTATAAAGCGAATCCCCCTTGATTATCTGATTGCCCTTTATCAGAACAAGATTTATCTTGTCTGTTTTGTATTCAATCTGCTCGGGCACGGTTATTTTAAGACCGCCGAAATAATTTACAAAGGTTTTGAAATCAGTGGGAGTTGCCGCCGCATAACGGTCAATATCAATATCGTATGCCGTTTCCAAAGCTGAAACAAGAGCTCTCTCTCCCGATTTTGCATAGATTGCTTCCGGGCTTTCACTGCCGTTTTCAGTTGTCTGAATAACATCATCAGGATCAATTGAAAGAACGGTCACTTTGCATTGCGGCATCTCAACCCTAACAAGATTCATAAAATGAACAGTCTGCCTGTCGGATTCCGCACAAAGAAGCAGAAACGTTCTGTCTGCTTTGAACGTTATGGGTTTTGTTTCGCTTACGGCTTCTTCGGTTGTTGATTCCTTTTCAAATCCGAATGCCGTATCCACGTCGTAATCACTGCTTTTGAGTATTGCCGCCAGCGAAACCGTCAGCACAGCCAGAACGCAAGCAACCAGAATAAACCAGAATCTGCGCATGCTGCCTGAGCCGCTTCGTTTTTTTGTTTCAAAAACAAGGTTGTTTTTCCTTGCCATATCTATCACCGCTCAAACGGCGGAATCAGATTTATTCCGCCTTCTTAATAATTATTGCCGCAGTATTTTCGTCAAGATATAATTCTCTGCCGCAAACAGAGCCGCCCGTGAGAGCTTCATATCCGTCCTCGGGAAGATAATAAACGATTGAATGGCTGTTGCGGTTTGCAACGGTCATTATCTTTTCGCCCCTGCCTTTTCTTTCAAACGCAACACAGCCCATTGCCGCCGAAACGGGCACAAACTCGCCGTCTTTGAATACGGCGTGCTCTTTCCGGATTCTGCCAAGGGTTTTGAAATGCTTTGTGAGCTCCTCATCTTCTTTGCCCCAGGGGTAGCAACCTCTGTTAAACGGGTCTTCGCCGCCATCGGCGCCGGCCTCATCGCCATAGTAAATACAAGGCACACCCGGAAGCGTAAACTGCATTGCAGAAATAAGTTTTAACAGTTTCTTGCCGTTTTCTTTTTCTCTCTGAGAAAGACCGCCGCTGTAGCGGTTAAGATGGTCGGAATAATATCCGCCACTCGTTGCAAGGCGGTTAAGCACACGGCAGGTGTCGTGGGTACCGATATGGTTCATCAGGCAATCCACCGCAGGCTTCGGATAGTTTTCGCAGATTTCGGCAATTCTGTCATTGAATCCTTCCGCAACGCCTCTGATTGCAAAATCAATCAGCAAATCCGCAAAAGGATAATTCATAACCGAATCAAGCTGTGCCCCCTGAAGGTAGCGGCGGCGCACGCCGTAGCTGACCTTGTTTGAAGCATCTTCCCAGACCTCGCCTAATATATATGCATCATTCTTTTCTGCCTTGACGGCAAAACGCAACGCATCAAGAAATTTATCGGGCAATTCATCGGCAACGTCAAGGCGCCAACCGCTCGCACCAAGGCGAAGCCATTTGCGCAGAATACCGTTTTCGCCTGCGATATATTCGATATATCCGTCGTTTTCTTCGCTGATTTCGGGCAGAATATCAACACCCCACCAGCTTTCATATTCATCGGGATAGTTTTTAAATTTATACCACTCATAATACGGCGAATCGGGCGAGTTATAAGCTCCGCCGTCACCGTATCTTTTTTCTCTGTTAAAGTAACGGCTGTCAGCACCCGTGTGGCTGAAAACGCCGTCAAGAACAATCTTTATGCCGTGACTTTCTGCGGTTTTGCAAAGCGACACAAAATCGTCTTCATCACCAAGAAGCATATCGATTTTTTCATAGTCCGCAGTATCATAGCGGTGATTTGAATGCGCTTCAAAAATCGGGTTGAGATAAATACAACCAACACCGAGAGATTCAAGATAGCTGAGCTTTTGCTCAATACCCTCGAGGTCGCCGCCGAAATAATCGTATCTTGTTATTTTGCCGTCGCAATCAGGCTCCCACAAAGGCTTGCCTCCCCAATCGGAGCGCATAACTCTTTCTGCAGGCACGTTGTTTTTCTCTTTACCCGAAAAATTGAATCTGTCGGGAAAAATCTGATAAATAACCGAGCCCTTGATCCAATCGGGTGTTGTGAAATTCTTTGAGTAAACGGTAAGCTGAAAACTGTCACCGTAAGGTGAAATTCTACCCGTTGAATTATATGATTTTGTTATCAGGCTGTCGCCCTCTTCGTTTGTTACGGTAAATCTGTACCAATAAAGCCCCTGCTCCTCAACGGCAAAGCTGACGCTCCACCATTCTTCATCGTCACCCTCGGGGCATTCCCATACCATCGGATAAACCGTCATCTCACCTGCATCCGATTCAAGAGTAAGGCTTGCGCCCGTGCAACCGAAGCTTTTGGGCATAACTATACGCAGAGTAATCTCTTCACCCTCGCAAACCGCACCGAACGGTGATTTATGATATGTCTGCCTTGAATTGTAAGGAATAAAATCCATTTTGTTGCTTCCTTTGAAAATTATTGAAATGCACCGTTTGTTACGGGCGGCGCCTCATAGGGCATTTCTGTTATGCGAACAAGCACGTCGGTCACAAAATAGCCGACGGCAATCAACGCCATTATGCCCAGAACAAGCAGGATAATATTGATTATCCGCCTTTTTTTAACCTTTTCTTCATAGCTCGGTTCCGAGCCGAAATGCGCCGAAAACTCGGTTATGCTTTCTCGCTGAGAAGGCTTAAGCGCTTTTTCGATAACGCCTTTGTTTTTGTTTTTTGCCATAAATTCACCTGATATCTTAAAGAATTATGCAAAGAGTGAGGAATCAGCAAAGCCCGCAAACGCAAGTGAAAGCAAACCAACGTAAATCAGCATCGCGGGTGTGCCCTTGAAGGCTTCGGGAATATTTTCGTTTTTTTCAAGAGCAGCAGAGCCCTTGCTGATGAGTGCCGCTGCAAGCACAAAAGCTATGCCCGCACCAAGACCCGAACCGATTGCATCGGCGAAAGAATAAGCCGCGGATTCATTGATGAACGGAACGGCAAAAACCAACGTGTTAAGCGCCGCAATGCCGAGAGTGCCGAGAAATTTATCCGTTACTCTGAAAATCAGCTTGAGCAGAACGCAAAGCAGAATATAAACTGCCGCAAGAATTCCGCCGTAAACCGCCGCCTTACCTGCAAACGGCATTTTGCCAAATCCGATAACAGTGTTGAGCGAACTGCAGATAACGCTTGTTACAACCGAAAAGCCTGAAATCATCGCCGCAAACTTGCCGAACATTCCGGGTTTTGTTGAAACTCTGATAGCCTCGCTCATACCGAGACCCGAGCTTAAAACAAGGTTCTGAACAAACACCGTGAAAAGAGCGGTTATCAGCAAATCAGAAATCATTTTCATTGTTTGCCATCCTCCTCTTCCTCACTGTTTAAGGGACGAAACTTTGCCGAAACAAAATTCAGCCCTGCCGCAAGAAATCCGAGAAGAATAAGACAACCGAAAGGCAACGTCATACCCTTAAGCGTTATGGGAATATCAACTGCTATACCCGCAAAGGTTGCGCGTCCGAGAATTTCTCTGACGGCTCCCGTGATAAGAAAAATCACAGAAATGCCTATGCCGCTTGCAAGCGCATCATAAAAAGCAAGCTTCATATCGCTTTTAACCGCAACCTGCTCACAATGCACCGCAACAACCGAGTTGATTGCCGTGAGGGGCAGATAAATTTTCATACCAAGACTTATTTCTGTAAGAGAGTAAGTTTCAAGATAATAAAGCGCAGGACAAACGATGGCAAGACCGACCATAAGATAAAGCGGCATTCTTATCCATCGGGGCAGATTCTTGAAAAACGTGCTTGCAAGAACGCTGATGGCAATAAGCTCCACGCACATTGCAACAGAGAGCATTGCCGCCTGCAAAAATGTGGTTGATGCCGCTATTACGGGGCAAAGACCAACAAGCTGAACGAGCACGGGATTATATAAAACCGCACCCTTTTTAAGAATTTCTTTGAAAGAAATGCCGTTACTCATCTGCAAGCACCTCCTTCTTTCGGAATGCTTTTTTGGAAAGCGCAGGCATATTATTGATTACGGAGTCAAATATCGGGCGCAGAGCATTTGCCAGAAGAACGGCAAAGCAAACCGTTTCTTCATATGCTCCCATACGGCGCATCGCCATACAGATTACGCCGCAAACCGCACCGTAAACTATTTTGTTTGTTGTTTTTCGGGGTTGGGTCGACGGATCTGTTATAAGAAATACCGCCGCAAAAAGCAATGAGCCTGAGCAAAGTTCGGGAATAAGATTTGTTTTAAATGAAGCTACTGCTCGCGGAAAAAGCCACACCATAATCACGCAAGCCACTATAAAGCTTGCAGATGAAATAAGTGCTTTCGGACGTTTAATAAGCAGATAAAATGCACTCGCAAGCATCAGCAAAGCACAGCCCGTGCCCATCGGACCTGCAACGTTACCGCCGATGATATCAAATATGCTTGCCGAACCAACGTAAACCGCTCTGCCGCTCATAAGCATTGATCCGAGAGAAGTTGCGCCGAAAAGCTTGCCCTCACTTCCTTCAGCAAAAGCAAAAACCTGTTCCTTAAAGCAAACGCTTGCAAAGGCAAAACCTGCCGCCGCAGGCACAAACGGTGCTTTCGCGCTTCCTCCAAACGGAGTTTTAACAACCGCAATTGCAAAAACCGAAGCAAAAACCGCAACGTAATAAGGTACGTTTGCAGGCATCATAAGCGCTATTGTCGCACCCGTAAAAATACTGCTCAGATCGCTGATATCGGCTTTTTTATTTATAACAAGACCTGCAAGCAAATCCGTTATAACTGCCGCCGCAACGCTCGATGCAATAACAAGCAACGCACGCACACCGTAAAACCAGTATGCTGCAAAACACGGCACGGTGAGCATCAGCAGGTATCCGCCGAAAATGCTTTTTGCGCTGTCATTATTCAGTTTAACAACACCGTTTGCCACGGCTTTCACCTCTGACTTCCATTATTTATTCATTGCACACCGCAACGAAAAATCATATTATGATATTACTGTTTCAATATTTCAGGAGGACAGACCTATGCAAATCAATTCCCCTTCGGAAAACAGGATTATTGTTGAGCTTTCTGCTCAGGATATGCAGGATTTGGATATTACATATGACGATATGGATTATTCCGCCATAGAAACCCGACGCGTTATCTGGACTGTTCTTGATGCCGCAGGCAAATATCTGGGCAAAGAGCTTGATCCGACCCGCAGAATGATTATTGAAGCCCTGCCGCTTGAAAGCGGCGGATGCACTCTGTTTTTTACCATTCTTGACACGTCAGTCAAAACAGGTCGCTCAAAACTGATAAAACAATCGGGCAGCCTGATTTGCGATTTTGATAACCTTGACGGTCTTTTCAATGCCGCTGAAGGTTGCAGAATAAACAGCAGTTTAACCCAAAGCAGTCTTTATGAAAATCACGGCAAATACCGCCTTATTATCAGCTCGCCCTTTGACTTAAACCTGCTTGAGAGGCATTTTTGCGAATTTGCAAAATGCAAAAAATGCGAAACTCTTGAAGCGGAATTCACCCGTGAGCATTGGAACACAATCGCAGAAACCAACGCTCTCAATTCACTTGCCCGAAAATAAATCAGGCATAAGCCTTTTCGGCTTTTTCTTTAAGCATTCCGATAACTTCGGCAGGATTTTCAGCTCCGAAAACGGCACTGCCCGCAACAAAAACGTTTGCGCCTGCCGCCGCGGCAATCTCAACCGTTTCGGCGTTGATTCCGCCGTCAACCTGTATATCAACATCAAGACCTCTGCGCTGAATTTCCTGGCGCAGGGTCTTTACTTTTGCCATTGTTTCGTGCATAAACGACTGTCCGCCGAATCCCGGCTCAACCGTCATAACGAGCACCATTGAAAGCTTATCAAGATAAGGAAAAACTTCTTCTGCCGCAGTTGCAGGCTTTATGCTGATACCCGCTTTGCAGCCGCAATCAAGAATTTTATCAACCGTTTCTTCAACGGGTGATGAGCTCTCATAATGGAAAGTGATTATATCCGCTCCTGCTTTTTTGAAATCATCAATATATTTCAGCGGATTCTGAATCATCAGATGCACGTCAAAAACAAGGTTTGTTTTATCTCTCACGCTTTTGATAACGGGCGCACCGAAAGAAATGTTGGGCACAAAGCAACCATCCATAACGTCAAGGTGAAGATAGTCCGCACCGCCCTTCTCAACTCTGATTGCTTCTGCACCGAGAGCCGAAAAATCACTTGCAAGCACGGAGGGAGAAATCTTTATCATAATAAAACCAACCTTTCAGCCGTCTGAAGGCAAAAATAACGGCATTATAATCTGTAATATTATATCAGTTTTATTTTATAAGGTCAATAATATTATAAATAAGTTTACAATTAAATTATTAAAATAAATACTTTACAAAACCGAAAATTTGTTACATAATATAGGGTGATATATTGTCATTCAACGAGGAAAAAGAAAATGAAAAAAGAAAAAGAAAAAAAGTCTTCGGCTGAAAAAAATATCGCGTTGATGAAACGCTTTTTCCCATATCTGAAAAAGCATCTCGGCACAGAGCTTATCGTTCTTGCCTGCGCCGCAACTTCAGCTGCGTGCGAAATTATTCTGCCGCTTATCGTGCGCAAAATAACAGACCAGGGTGTTGCATCACCCGAAGGTCTTACCGTTAAACTTATTCTTGCCATCACTGTTGCTTACATAGCACTCAGAGCCCTCGACAGCCTTGCAGGCTTCTGCCAGTCTTACTGGGGTCACAAAATGGGCACAAAAATCGAGAATTCGATGCGCGAAGATATTTTTGACCATCTGCAGACTCTCTCATTTACATTTTTTGATAACACCAAGGTCGGTCAGATTATGAGCCGAATGACCTCTGACCTTTTTGATATTGCCGAATGGGCTCACCATTTTCCCGAAATGCTGCTGATGACAATTGTTAAATTCATCGCAAGCTTCTTCATCTTTGCGCAAATGGATTTCCGGTTTGCAATCGCCATTTTTATTTTGATGCCGTTTATGATTGTCTTCACAAAGCGTTCAAGAACAAAAATGCGCGACACTTTCAAAGAAGGCAGACATCAGGTTGGCGAAATCAATGCACGCATTGAAGACAGCCTTCTCGGCGTAAGAGTCGTTCGCTCTTTCACTAACGAAAAAACCGAAAAAGAAAAGTTTTCAAAGGGCAACGAAAGATACGTTGAAATCCGCAACAAGAGCCACAAATATATGTCGCAGTTCCACGCAACGGTCAAATTCCTTGACGGTATAACGTATATCTGCGTTATTGCAATGGGTGCATTGCTTATGAAAGAGGGCATAACTTCTCCCGGTGACTTTGCCGCAAGCCTTCTTCTTATCTCAACTCTTCTCGGTTCAATCCGTACAATCGTTGATTTCAGCGAACAGTTCAGCAGAGGTATCACCGGTGTTGAACGTTTCGCAGAAATTATGGACGAAACTCCCGACATCACAGACAGCGAAAACGCAAGCGAAATCGCAAACGTTCAGGGCGAAATCGAGTTCAAAGACGTTTGCTTCAGTTACGTCAAGGGCGAAAAAGAGATTCTTCATAACCTCAATCTTCACCTTGAAAAAGGCGAAAACCTTGCAATAGTCGGTCCCAGCGGCGGCGGCAAAACAACGCTTTGCAACCTTATCCCCCGTTTTTACGAGCCCGAAAGCGGCGATATTCTGGTTGACGGTAAAAATATTAAGGATATCACTCTGCATTCACTCCGTTCAAATATCGGCGTTGTTGCACAGGACGTTTATCTTTTCAGCGGAACAATCCGCGATAACCTCATCTACGGCAAGGCAGATGCCACCGACGAAGAGCTCATCGAAGCAACAAAAAAAGCGGGCGCGCACGATTTTATCAGTGCACTGCCTGACGGTTATGATACATATATCGGTGAAAGAGGCGTTAAGCTCTCGGGCGGTCAGAAGCAAAGAATTTCAATCGCCAGAGTTTTCCTCAAGAATCCCCCCATTCTTCTGCTTGACGAAGCAACGTCCGCTCTTGATAACGAAAGTGAAAAGCTTGTTCAGGAATCCCTTGAACGCCTTGCAAAAGGCAGAACAACCCTCACAATTGCTCACCGTCTCACAACAATCCGCAACGCAGACAAGATTGTTGTTCTCACAGAAGAAGGTATTGCGGAGCAGGGCTCACATAAAGAGCTGATGCAGAAAAACGGTATCTACGCAAATATGTATAATATGTACGCAATCATATAAATAATTTTCGCAAGAAAGGATATATAACTATGCTTAAAAACATCTCCCCCATCATTTCCCCCGAACTTCTTAAAATTCTTATGGAAATGGGTCACGGCGACGAAATCGTTATCGGTGACGGCAATTTCCCCGCAGCTTCAAACGCAAAAAGACTTGTTCGTCTTGACGGCCACGGCGTTAACGAAGTTCTTGAGGCTATCCTTAAGCTGATGCCTCTTGATACATACGTTGAAGCTCCCGTTGCTCTTATGGATAACGGCGACGCTTCAAATCCCCCTCCCATCTGGGCTGACTACAAAAAGACAGTTACAGCTGAAGAAGGCGACAAAAACTTTGAGCTTGTTGAGCGTTTTGCTTTCTATGACAGAGCAAAAGAAGCTTATGCAATCATCGCAACAGGCGAA
>JAZQYY010000007.1:0-32255 GCA_045633805.1 Acutalibacteraceae bacterium | reverse complement strand
ATCCCATAGTGACACCTATTTATTGAATAATGAATAAAAGGGTCGGTTTTTACGCCGACCCTTAAAATAATTCAGCTTAAATTATGCAAGCTCTGCGAAGTACTTGATTGTACGAACCATCTGGCTTGTGTAGCTGTTTTCATTGTCATACCATGAAACAACCTGAACCTGATATGTGTCGTCATCAATCTTAGCAACCATTGTCTGAGTTGCATCGAAGAGTGAGCCGTAACGCATACCGATAACGTCTGATGAAACGATTTCTTCTTCGTTGTAGCCGAATGAATCGTTAGCAGCAGCCTTCATAGCAGCGTTGATGCCGTCCTTTGTGATATCCTTGCCCTTAACAACAGCAACAAGAAGAGTTGTTGAGCCTGTGGGTGTGGGAACTCTCTGAGCTGAGCCGATGAGCTTGCCGTTGAGTTCGGGGATAACAAGGCCGATAGCCTTTGCAGCACCTGTTGAGTTGGGAACGATGTTTGCAGCGCCAGCACGTGCACGGCGAAGGTCGCCCTTTCTGTGAGGACCGTCAAGGATCATCTGGTCACCTGTGTAAGCGTGAACAGTTGTCATGATACCGCTCTGGATGGGAGCATAATCGTTGAGAGCCTTTGCCATGGGAGCAAGGCAGTTTGTTGTGCAGGAAGCAGCTGAGATGATTGTGTCATCAGCTGTGAGTGTGTTTTCGTTTACGCTGTAAACGATTGTGGGAAGATCGTTGCCTGCGGGAGCAGAAATAACAACCTTCTTTGCACCTGCATCGATGTGAGCCTGTGCCTTTGCCTTTGAGCAATAGAAGCCTGTGCATTCAAGAACAACGTCAACGCCGATTTCACCCCAGGGGAGTTCTGCAGCGTTAGCCATTGCATAGATCTTAAGAGTCTTGCCGTCTACTGTGATTGTGCCTGCTTCGTCATCAGCTGAAACTGTGTGAGCGTTTTCGCCGATGTAGCCGCAGTAACCGCCCTGAGCGGTGTCGTACTTGAGAAGGTTAGCGAGCATTGAGGGCTTTGTGAGGTCGTTGATAGCAACAACTTCGTAGCCTTCTGCGCCGAACATCTGACGGAATGCGAGACGGCCGATACGACCGAAACCGTTAATTGCAACTTTAACTGCCATTGGGAATTACCTCCAAAAAAATAATTTTTAATTTTTGCCAATACTTATTTTAAACATTTTCATACAAATATGCAACAGTTTTTTGATTAATTTTCAAGTTTTGGTAATCTGAACAAAATTTGGCGCATTCGTGCTTAAAAGGGTGCAATTCTGCCGAAGATTTTCGCCTTACCTATATCAATCAATAACTGTTACTATATCATTTATGATATTTGCCGCCGCTTGAAATCATAAACGAACGGTAAATCTGTTCAAGAAGCATCACCCTTGCGAGCTGATGCGGAAAGGTCATCGGGCTCATTGAAAGGCGGATTTTTGCCCTGCTTTTTACCCTCGGGTCAAGACCGTGAGAGCCGCCGATGATAAAGCTCACGCTGCCGAAACCGCCCACTGCGAGCTTATCGATTTCAGCAGAAAGGGCTTCGGAAGAAAACATTTTGCCCTCAATGCACATTGCAAAAACGGCATCGCTGTTTGAAATTTTGACAAGGATTCTGTCGCCCTCGTCTGCAAGTGCCGCGGCAATCTGCGAATCGTTCGGGTTTTCGGGCAAACGGGCAGGCGTTAATTCAATTATATTAAGGCGGCAGAATGCGCCGAGCCTTTTCTGATATTCAGCGCAGGCGGCACGCAGATAATCCTCTTTGAGCTTGCCTACACAGATTATGTTTATGTTAAGCATAATAATTCCTCTTAAAAAGTAATCGGTGCGTTGAGATTGCCTGCAACGGTGAGCAGGTAATCGAGCCCCTCTTTTGCGCCCGAGAGCGTCATTGCCGCACGGGTTGTTTCATAAGCGAGAGAAGGTATGTTGTTTTCTTTGCTCAAGTGACCGAGAACAAGACGCGTTGTGCCTGATTCAACAAGCTTGACTGCGGTTTTTGCGCAGTTTTCGTTTGAAAGATGGCCGTGGTCAGAGAGAATTCTTTGCTTGAGAAAGAACGGATACGGGCCGTTCTGGAGCATACCCACGTCGTGGTTTGATTCAAGCAAAACAAGGTCGCTGCCGTGGATTGCGTTCATCACGGTATCTGTTACCTTGCCGATATCCGTGGCAACCGAAATACGCTTGCCGTCGGGCATAACAACGGAATAACCCGAGCTTTCGCGGCTGTCGTGCGGAGTGGCAAAGGGGCGCACAAAAATGCCTGCCGCTTCTGCTCCCGACCAGGGAATAACCTCGGTTCTGATGCGCGGGTCAAGTGCTCCCTGTTCTTCCATACCCAGAAGCGTACCCTCGGTGGCGTAGACTTTTATGCCGTATTTTTTGGCAAAAACCTTAACGCCGTTAACGTGGTCGTTGTGTTCGTGAGTTATGAAAATCGCGGCAATCGATGACGGGTCAACGCCGATGCCGCAGAGCGCTTCGCAGGTGCGTTTTGCGCTCACGCCGATATCAACGAGAATGCCGCCTTGTGACGTGCCGATATAAGTGCAGTTGCCGCTGCTTGAAGAATAAAGGGAACAGAATTTAGCCATATTTCACCTTGTAAAAACGGGCTGCTTCTTTGAGAAACAACCCGTTGATATTATTATATAAACAATTAAATTATTTGCCTCAACCTGCGTTTGAAAGTGCGTCGGGGTCGGGCAGGTCAACGCGTTTGATGTTTGCACCGAGAGCTCCGAATTTTTCAACAACGTATTCGTAGCCTCTGTCTATATGGTGGATATCTTCAATCTCGGTTGTGCCCGAAGCTGCAAGACCTGCAATAATCATTGCCGCGCCTGCGCGAAGGTCATCTGCTTTAACGGGAGCACCCTTGAGCTGTTCAACACCCTGAACAACGGCAAGCTGACCGTCAACCTTGATGTCTGCGCCCATTCTGTTGAGCTGTTCGGCATAACGGAAGCGGTTTGACCAGATGCTTTCAGAGATGATGCTTGTCCCGTCTGCAAGAGCAAGCAGAACCGCCATCTGGGGCTGCATATCCGTGGGGAAGCCGGGGTGGGGCATTGTTTTGATGTTGCATTTGCCGGGACGCTCGCTGAGAGAAACTCTCACCGCATCGTCAAATTCCTCAACCTCTGCACCGCATTCAATAAGCTTTGTTGAAATTGATTCAAGGTGCTTGGGGATAACGTTTTTGATAAGAACGTCGCCCATTGTTGCGGCGGCGGCAACCATAAAGGTGCCTGCCTCAATCTGGTCGGGGATGATTGAATATGTGCAGCCGTGAAGCTTTTCAACGCCTCTGACTTTGATAACGTCTGTGCCTGCGCCTCTGACGTCGGCGCCCATTGAGTTAAGGAAGTTTGCAAGGTCAACGATGTGGGGCTCTTTGGCCGCATTTTCAATGATAGTAAGACCCGACGCCTTAACGGCGGCAAGCAGAACGTTGACTGTTGCGCCAACCGAAACCATATCAAGGTAAACGGGTGCGCCTGTCATTTCTTCAGCCTTTGCGTTGACGATTGCGTTTTCTTCGATTGTCACGGTTGTGCCGAGGGCTTCAAAGCCCTTGATGTGCTGGTCGATGGGACGGGGACCGAGATAACAGCCGCCGGGAAGGGCAACCTTTGCTCTGCCGTATCTGCCCAGAAGAGCACCGATAAAATAATAAGATGCACGCAGGTGTTTTGTCATATCGTGAGAAATAACGTAGGAATTCACGCAGCGTGAATCGATTTCGATTGTGTGTTTATTGATAACCCTGACTTTTGCGCCGAGGTGATGAAGAATTTTCATCATAATGCCGACGTCGCTGATTGACAGGGGAAGATTTTCGATAACGCAGACATCCTGCGAGAGGATGGCGGCAGGGATAATGGCGAGCGCTGCATTCTTTGCGCCGCTGATTTCAACTTCGCCGCGAAGCTGTGCTCCGCCGTTGATAATAAACTTCTCCAAAGCTCTCCCTCTTTCACTCGAATTTTTATATATTCCAAACTAAGATTTATTCAAAATTATACTCAAAATTCCATTCCAAGGAATTATAACACCTTTTTCTTCATTTGAAAAGACCTATTTAATAAAAAAATCAAATTTTTTCAGATTTTTATAACTGTTGTTTTCATACCGATTATGCATCCCGCAATAGTATGGCTTTTTTGCGGCGCAATAAATCAGGTTTTTGTTAACAATCGCTTCATCGTTATAGACAAATCAAAGTGCCTGTTTTTAGTTAAAAACAACAACAAAAAACGCAAAAAATCAATCGTCATTTTTGCCGATTGCGGCGACGTGATTTTTGCGCAAACCGAAAACAACTGCATTTTTTACAAAAACCAACCGTCCGAATTGTTGATTATTACAACAAAATTCGGCTCACAGCAGACTTTTGGCAAAGCCCGTTTGACAAGCAAAATCAAGAAAAATTTGGTAAAAATCAATAAAATAAGACAAGAATTCACAATAAATTCAAAAAATTTTTTAAAAAACACTCACTTTTCTCTTGCAAAAAGCATCGTTATTGTGTAAAATGTATATTGTCCCGATGGTCATTTTGTCTAAATTAACAGAAGTTCAAAAACAAATCAGATGAGGGGTAATTTTTATGTCAAACAGAATTTTCCAGGGTCTTGTGCACCAGATGAGAGATGCTGTAGGCAGAACTCTGGGCGTAATTGACGAAACAGGCACAATAATCGCTTGCAGCGAGCTGAGCAAAATCGGTGAGGTTATTTCATCCGCATCCGACGTTTTCGGCGATGCTGAGCTGCACTATATCAATAACTATACCTTCTGCAATTTCGGTTCTCATATTCAGACCGAGTATGCGGTATTTGTTGAAGGTACAGATGAGCTTGCAGGCAGATTTGCTTCCGTTTGCTGCGTTTCTCTTGAGAACCTCAAGCAGTATTATGAAGAAAAATTTGACAGAGGCAATTTCATCAAGAACGTTATTCTTGATAATATTCTGCCCGGCGACATCTATCTTAAGTCAAGAGAGCTCCGTTTCAACAGCGAAGCAACAAGAGTTGTTCTGCTTATCAGAATCACAGACCATAACGATGCGGCTGTTTTTGATGCTGTTCAGAATCTCTTCCCCGATAAGAATAAGGATTTTGTTATCAATATCAATGAGCACGATATCGCTATCGTTAAAGAAGTTCGCAGCAATATCGAGCCCAAAGACCTTGAAAAGCTTGCACGCTCAATCTCCGATTCATTGAGCACCGAGCTTTATACTCACGTTCTTGTGGGCATCGGCACAACAATCGAAGGCGTCAAGGATCTTGCCCGCTCATTCAAAGAAGCTCAGATTGCTCTTGAAGTCGGCAAAGTGTTCGATACCGAAAAGACCATCGTCAGCTATGATAATCTCGGTATTGCAAGACTTATCTATCAGCTTCCCACAACTCTTTGCGATATGTTCCTCAGAGAAGTGTTCAAGAGAGGTTCGATTGAAAGCCTTGACCACGAAACTCTGTTCACAATTCAGCGTTTCTTTGAGAATAACCTCAACGTTTCCGAAACCTCAAGAAAGCTGTTTGTTCACAGAAACACACTCGTTTACAGACTTGAAAAAATCAAAAAGCTCACAGGTCTTGACCTGCGTGAATTTGACGATGCCATTGTTTTTAAAGTTGCTCTTATGGTTAAGAAGTATCTTGACGCAAAACCCGTTAAGTATTAATTTTTTTAAAAAATTCGGGTTATCGGTTGAAGCAGTCAACCGTAGGGGAAAAGCAGGAGTACAATAATATTTAAGGATGATACTGTGATAGAGTTTAACAATGTCAGCAAAAAATATGACAGTGCCGATTCCTATGCCCTGAAAGATATTAATATTAAAATCGAAAAAGGTGAGTTCGTTTTTGTTGTGGGCTCATCGGGCGCAGGTAAGAGCACTTTTCTTAAACTGATGATGCGCGAAGAGGTTGCCTCCTCGGGCTGCATCACCGTTGATGATACCAATTTAAATACCATTAAAAAAAGGGATATACCCAAATTCCGCCGCAGACTGGGAATTGTTTTTCAGGATTTCAGACTCATTCCCAATATGACGGTTTTCGATAACGTTGCGTTCGCAATGCGCGTTATCGGTACAAACGAAAAAAAGATCCGCCGCAGAGTGCCTTACGTTCTCAGCCTTATGGGTCTTAACGAAAAGGCAAGAAAGTTTCCCAAAGAGCTTTCGGGCGGTGAGCAGCAGAGAGTTGCTCTTGCAAGAGCACTTGCAAACAATGCCGATATCATTATTGCCGATGAGCCCACGGGTAACGTTGACCCCCAGATGAGCTACGAAATCGTTGATATGCTTATGCGTCTTAACGAAGCGGGCACAACCGTTATTATGGTAACTCACGAGCACAGCCTTGTGCGTTGCTTTGATAAGCGTGTTATCATTCTTGATAAAGGTAACGTTGTTTCGGACGGCGGCACTCTTATCAGAGAAGCGGCAACCTCGCACATCAATGCCGCAAGTGAAATTTCCAATGAATATGTTGTTCCTCCCGACGAGGATTATACCGCCTATATTGCAGAAACCGATAACGTTGAAGCTCAGGCGGAAGAAATTGCTGTTGAAGGAGGCGAAAACTGATGGGTAAGCTTAATTATCTGACCAAAGAAGGTTTTCGCAACCTGAGGGTCAACAAGCTGATGTCTTTTGCATCGGTAACGGTTCTTTTCAGTTGCCTTATGCTTGTGGGCATTGCGTTTATGTTGCTTGTTAATATCAACGGCATTATTTCAAGCATCGAAGCGGAAAACGTTATTATGGCATTCGTTGACGATGCCGCAATTGAAGAGCAGGTTCAGAAGGTCGGCAAAGACCTTGAAAAAATCAACAACGTTGCAAGCGTTGAAAGAATCGGCAAAGATAAAGCATATCAGGATATTCTCAAGGAGCTTGACGGTAACTACGAAAACCTGAAGGTTTATCTTGAAAATCTTGATGAAAATCCGTTGCCCGAATCCTATAAAATCACCGTTGCCGATATGAACGGTTTCGACCAGGTTGTTAAGGAAGTCAACGGTGTAACCAATATTTTCAGAGTCAGAGAAAACAGCGAGCTTGCAAGACAGCTTTCAGGTCTGCGTGACAGCGTAACATATATCAGCGTAGGCGTTATTCTGTTGCTTCTGCTTGTTTCTCTCTTTATCATTGCAAACACGATTAAGGTAACAATGTTCAGCCGCCGCCTTGAAATCAGCATTATGAAAAGCGTTGGTGCAACAAATTCGTTCATCCGCTGGCCCTTTATGATTGAAGGTATGGTTATCGGCGTTATTGCAGGCGTGCTTGCAACGGGTGCCGTTTGGCTGATTAATGAGCTTGCGCTTAAAAAGCTTCTGCAGTCCTTTGCGGTTATCGGCACGGGCACAAGCGTTAATTTCTATCATTATCTGCCCTGGCTTGCACTTGTTTTTGTTTTCATCGGTGTTTTCACAGGCGTTTTCGGCTCGGCAACATCAATGAGAAAATATCTCAAGGAAAGGAAGTTTGTTGAGCTTGATGAAGAATAATTCCAAAAAAAGCAAGCTCAAGTCAATCCTTTGCCTGGTGCTTGCACTTTTGTGCGTAATCGGCTCGGTTGCTCCCATCAGCGTTTTTGCAGAAAAGAGCCTTGAAGATTTGCGCGATGAATATGAAAAGCTTGAAGAAGAAATTCAGGCAAACAAAGATAACCTCAGCGAAGTTGAGGGCGAAATCAAGGATAACCAGTCAAAGCTCGATAAGCTGGATTCCGAAATCTCGGATATTCAACAGCAGGTTGACATTCTTGATAACAGAATCGACGTGCTCACTGACGATATCTCCTCTTTGAGCACGGATATCGAAACAATCACGGCTGAAATCACAAGCATCAACGCGCTTGTTGCAGAGATTGAAGTTCAGATTGCCGAGAGCGAAAATCTGATGGCAGACACAAAAGAACAGCTTCTTGCAAGGCTCAGAGAGAGTTATATGGCAGGCGGCGGTTCAAACGTTGAGCTTCTTTTCACATCAAACGATCTTTCTTCATTCCTTGCAAGAAAAGAGCTTGTTGACCGAATTTCAGAAAAAGATTCGGAGCTTATGAAAGAGCTTGAAACAAATATCGTTGAGCTTAACTCAAACGAAGAAAAGCTCAAAACTCAGAAAACTGAGCTTGAAACAAAAAAAGAACAGCTCAAAGAAAATATCATAACCCTCACAGACCGACAGGCTGACCTTGAAATAAGCAAGGAAAAGCAGGAAGAAAAGAGGCAGGAGGTTGCCGAAAAATACGAAGAGGTTGAAGGCATCATCAATGAGCTTGATAAGGACAGCGAAGAATATAAAGAAGCTATCCGACTTCAGGAAGAAGAGATGAAAATTCTTGAAGCTCAGATTGATGCTTATATCAAGGAACACGGCTCGCAGGTCGGCGATACTCCCGACGAGGAATATAACAACGACGGCAAGATGCTCTGGCCTGTTCCCGGCGAAACAAGGCTCACCGCAACCTACCCCGCTTACAGCGACGGCAGTCGCCATATGGGCATTGATATCGTTCGAACAGACGTAACAACCAAGGGTTCACCCTTCCGTGCGGCACAGGGCGGTGAGGTTATCATCGCTATGAACGACGGCGGTTGGAACTACGGCTTCGGTAATTATTGCGTTGTTGACCACGGCGACGGCACACAGACCCTTTATGCACACGCAAAAACCCTTTACGTCAAGAAGGGTGACGTTGTTCAGAAGGGCGAAAACCTCGGTGCTATCGGTGACACCGGCAACGTAACAGGTCCCCACCTCCACTTTGAGGTAAGAGTCAAGAAGGGTGACAGCGTAAGCAGAGTTAATCCTCTTGATTATGTTAAAAAACCGTGATATAATAAAAGGAGTCGGAATCCCGACTCCTTTTTTGTTTGTGATAAAAGCGCTGAACGAAGTTTTTTCGGCAAAAGGCGGAGGGTCACTGCATTCTACAAAATCACTCTTCATTCCATCGGAGGTGTTTTCTTGAATAAAAAAATCTCACTCGGAATCTGCATATCTCTGATTGTTATGTCAATTGCCGCAACCTTTTCGATAACAATGGTTGTGTCCAAAAATATATATAACAAAATCATCGGCAATATTTCGCAACGCTCGCAGATGTATGCTTCCGTTGACGAAATCAACCAGATTATTTCAAACAACTTTTACGGCACCGTGCAGGATAGCAACCTGCTCAGCGCATCGCTTTCAGAGGGCTATATCAACGGTCTGGGCGATTCTGCAAGCCGCTATATGACCTCGGAGGAATACAGCGAATATACCCTTCGCCTTGAGGGCGGTGTTACGGGTATCGGCATTGAAACGGCTTATGATTATCAGAATAACAAATTCGTTGTCACTCACGTTTATGAGGGCTCGCCTGCTGAAACCGCAGGTCTTAAAAAGGGCGACGTAATAACCGCCGTTGGCAACGTTACGGTCAACAGAAACAACTATCGCACGCTTTCAGAGAGCTTTTACGGCAACATTCTTTCGTCTGTTGCGGTTGAATATGAGCGTGACGGCACAACCAAAACAGTTGAGCCGCTTCTCGGTTTTTCAATGCCGAGCGTTATCGGCAGGCTTGAGGGCGACGTGGGATATATCAGAATCAGCGGTTTCTATAAAAACACCGCAAGCGAATTCAAAGAAGAAATCAAAAAGCTCACCGAGCTTGGCGCAGAGAGTTTTGTTTTTGACGTGCGAAACACAAGCGACGGCACAATCGATTATGCCGCAAAGGTTATTGACGTTATCGTGCCTGCAATTTCGGGCAATATAGCCGTTGCAAAGGATAAAAACGGCGAGGTTTATAAAGATAAGCATTACACGGCTGAAAGCAGCAGCGTCAACAAGCCTATTGCCGTTCTCATCAACGGTGCAACGGCAGGCCCTGCAGAGCTTTTTGCCTGCGATTTGAGAGATATCAGCCAGGCAACGCTCGTTGGCACAAAAACGGCAGGCGTTGGCACAATGCAGGAGCTTTTTGCTCTTGAAAGCGGCGGCGCAATTCTGCTCACGGTTGCGCTTGTTGAGCCCAAAAGCGGAGCTGATGCGGTTTATGACGGCAAGGGTGTTGAGCCCTCCGTTAACGTAACGCTCATTTCGGGTGACGATGCAAACATTGCTCTGCTCACTCCCGAGCAGGATAACCAGCTCACAACGGCAATCAATATGCTTGCACAATAAAAAATCAAGGCTTGCACATGAGTGCAAGCCTTTTTGTTATCTCCAGTTAAACGGGCGAAGAGAAAAATCAACTGAGCTTTTATCTGACGGAATAAAACCGAAAGACGAAACCCTGTTCATATTGTGGGCGATAAACGCGTCATAGAGCTCTTCGTTTGCCTGCTGACGCATCGGATTAAGGAAGGAATATTTGCCGATATACTGGTTGGCTTTGAAATATTCCCAGCTTAAGTTTGCAACCTCAACCCTGAAAAGCTGTTCCTCCGTGATATCGGCATTCATTGCCTTCCTCCAGAGTGAATCAAGCTTCATAACGGTATAAAACGGATAAAAGCCCGACTGATAATGCCAGTCAAAGTCAAAGGCGTGAGCCGTTGCCTTGACCTGTGCGGTCTGGATATCGATAATCTCTTTGATATAGGGTGCGGCTTCTTCACCGTAATAAGCCTTGAGGAAATCCGTCATATGATATTCAACGTCGGCATTGACGTCCCATTGAAGCTTGCAGAGAAGATAGTTGCGAAGCTCGTTGAAGGCGGCATAATGTCCGTCACCGCAGTTATAAACGTAGCCCGTGATGCCGATATCGTGCATATATTTCATCGTGGACTGCATCGTTTCAAAGTTTGAGAAAAACTGCGCCGTGTTGAGAAAATTTATGGTGTAATCATAAATAAAAGTTCTGTCCGCAACCTTTGTCCAGTTAACGTGGTCCTGTGCAATCTGCGCATTCTGCTCCATAAAGAGGTTTTCAAAGGTTTCGTTGCCGTCAATTGCACCGCATTCTGTGATGGGGTGGCTTCTGCAAGCCTTGTGAAGTCCGCAAAGAACGGGCACAACGTTGGGGTTGCAACGCAGAGAAAGGTCTGTGGGCGGCTTATCGGTTTCGTTATAAGCATAGAAAGTGAAGGTCATTTCGGGGAATTCATCGTCAAGTGCATCTGCAAACGCATTTGTGAAAAGAATTGTTGTTGAGCAGACCGTGCCGTATCTTGCGTTGATTTCTTCACAGTTTTCGCAATGGCAATAGTTCATATTGTCTTTCTGACCGATGTGGATATATTTTGCATCCTTTTCGCAGTCAAGAATTGCCTGCCTGCCGTTTTTGATTGCAAGTTCAAGCACCTCGGGATGCGAAAGGCAAACGTGGTCGGTTGTGCGCGTGCCGTCGGGGTTCATTGCAAAATATTCGGGATGCTCGGAAAAAAGGGCATCGGGCACAAGCCTGTCCAAAGTAACGTCCCACAAAACCCAGGTCATTGCGCCACCGTATTCGGGCACGTCATAATGAAAAGAAACGTTCATTTTTGTTCTTGCCCTGTAAGCATTGTTTGTGCCTGCGGCATCGTTGCGGCGAACGGCAAACGAGGGCTCAACAATGCGGTTGATTGCCGCATCGATAACAACGTTTTTGCTCTCGGGAACAACCTCGAGAGTCGGGGTAAACCAGCGCACACCGAGATATTCTTCGAGAAAGGTATAAACCCCGAAAAGTGTGCCGCGGCTGTCGGAACCTGCAATGAGGAGATAATCGCCATCTGACTCAAGCAGAAAACCGTCTTGAGCAATTTGAGTGCGGTCATTATCGGTCAGCGAATCCGTGAGCAACGTTTCACCGAGCACAACGGCTTTTTCACCGTCAAAGGCGGTGTCGGCAACAACCTCAAGCTTTGCACCGCTGATTTTTTCAATATAAGTCTGCAACTCGGTTGCGGCGGTCAGAATGCATTCGTCGGCATCCTCTGCCGTAACGATAACAAAATCGCTCTCACCGTTTTGCACAATATACATCGGTGTTTCAATCTGCGGCGCAATGTAATCGCCTCCGCCATAATCGATGTTGCTGCTTAATGGGATAAGACCCGTTATGCAAAAGATAACCTGCATAAAGGCGATGAAGCCTTTGATATAAGCCAACATAATATGACCTCCTCTATGATTTTATAATATCATACTGTATTTTCTTTTTCAACATTAAGCAGAAGAATGATTGGTGGATTTGATATATAATACACTAAAAAATCGCGAAAAGCAACAAATTCATATCAACTTTGTACATTGATTTTTAAACAAATTAATAGTAAAATGTATAGCAATGAGAGAAACTTTGTGCTGAAGTATCTTGTATGACAGGGAATGAAGAAGCGCGGTGCAACGAGAAGTTTTTGTGCTGATTAGCTTCCCGAGTTTTTAAAATCCGCCTTCTTCGCAATTACCCTGCAGACACCTTTAGGGTGTCTATTTTTTTTAGTGGCTTTTGCACAAAAAACGGCACGTGTTTTTCTCACGCTCATAAATTTCTGTTTATGTGCTACAAAAAAGTTAAATTTCTATAGTCAAATTTAACAAAACAAAAATTTTTTAAACTCTGCTGTTTGGGCTACACTCCGAAATATTAAAACAGAGCTCAAAAATGTTGACGAAGACGTTTTTTTTGATATAATAATTAATATGTTAAAATAAAATTTTTGCGTGGGAGATATATATTATGTATGTTAAAGATGTAACAGTTCAGAATCAGGTTGGCCTTCATGCCCGTCCTGCAACCTTCTTCATTCAGAAGGCAAACGAATTCAAATCATCAATCTGGGTTGAAAAAGAGGAACGCAGAGTTAACGCAAAGAGCCTTCTCGGTGTTCTTTCACTCGGCATTATGGGCGGCACAGCAATCCGCATCATCGCCGGCGGTCCCGATGAAGAAACAGCTGTTGACGAGCTTGTTAAGCTTGTTGAATCAGGCTTCGCAGAATAATATCTGCTCACGAAGCGAAGAACAAAATAAACAAAAAAACCTGCAATGATTTATTCACTGCAGGTTTATTTTTTATTGATTATATTTTCAGAAAGTTGATATGTTTATTTTTAGCCGTTTTTTTCCGATTTGGCGTATCGTTATACGCCTTGCATCGGAAGAAAACGACTTCTTCATCTCCGTGAATCAGCTATTATCCGATTCTGTTCACGAAGCGAAGAACAAAATAAACAAAAATCAAAGCTTGCATTGGTTTTTACCTCTGCAAGCTTTTTTATTTTTATATCCAATTATTTAACCGCAACCGTTGGGTCGAAATGCTTTGCGATGAAGGCGCGCATCCTGTTATCGTATTCTTCCTTTGCGTCATAATAGCAATATGCGTGCACCGCATCGGGCACGGTGAAGATTTCTTTTTCTGTGGGGCAGGCATCATAGAGCCTCTGACACATCGGGAAAGGTACCTTTGTGTCTGCTTCGCCGTGAATGAAAAGAACGGGATTCTTTGCATCTTTCATTGTGGCAAGGGGATTGGCGTCCTTTTTGAGGTCATAGCCTGCGATGAGCCTGCAATGAAAATTGATGAAATGAATAACAAGGTCTGTTTTGAGGAATTTGACCATCTGCCTTGTTGTGGCGCTGACCTCTTCAAACGCACTTGTAAAGCCGCAATCTTCAATAACCAGCTTCACCTGCGGCACGGGATTATGATTGTTGACCTGCATTGAGGTTGAAGCACCCATTGAAATGCCGTGAAGAATAATCTCAATATCGTTGCCGAAACGTTTAATAAGATAATCAATCCAGAGGTTGATATCCTTATAGTCAAGACCGCTGAAACCAATGATGTTGCCGCTGCTTCTGCCGTGACCTCTCAGGTCGGGCAAAAAGTAGTTATATCCCATTTCGTTATGATAAAACGGAAAAAGATGGCTCATTTCGTCGGGACCGTTGCAGTTATGACCGTGAATGCAGATAACGAATTTCTTTGTTTCTTTTTCCGCGGGAATATAGCGTGCGGTGAGCCTGATGCCGTCGGGTGTTTTCATTTCGAGGTCTTCGTGAGGGTGAGAGAGCATATAGGCATTGTTCTTTTTGCGGATTTCAGCTCTGAGAATGCGCTTGGGGTCGGTTTCGGGCTTTTTGGTGCGCTTTGAAACGCAGGCAATTCTGAATCCGATTGCGCCGAAAATCATCAGAGTGATGAACGCAAAAGCAACAAAACCAAGCAGAATATAAACAAAAATCATATTGTCACTTCCTCAGAATTATTCTGTATATATCTTATCACAAAAAAAATCCCGTGGCAAGAGGTGAGTTTGAGGCAAAAAGAAAAACCTGCAATGACGCTAAATCATTGCAGGCTTTATTGTTTTTATTTAAGGTCGCCGCCAACGGAACCGTCCCAGGTATCAACGCTGGTTGCTTTCATTTCTTCTTCGTCAAACCAACGGGTTGTAACAGCCTTTGTTTCTGTGTAGAAGCGGAAGCCGTCCTTGCCGAGGCAGTGAAGATCGCCGAAGAATGACTGCTTGTGACCTGTGAAGGGGAACACGCCAACGGGTACGGGGATACCAACGTTAACGCCAACCATACCGCCGTCTGTTCTCTTTGCGAATTCTCTTGCATAGTAACCGCTCTGTGTGAAGATAACGGAGCCGTTTGCAAAGGGGTTTGCGTTCATAACAGCAAGACCTTCTTCAAAATCCTTGACTCTCTTAACGCAGAGAACGGGACCAAAGATTTCTCTCTGACCAACTGTCATATCTTCTGTAACGTGGTCAAAGATTGTGGGGCCAACGTAGAAGCCGTTTTCATAGCCGGGCACAACGGGATTTCTGCCGTCGAGAATAAGCTCTGCGCCTTCTTCAACGCCCTTTTCAATCCACTTATAAATGGACTGTCTGTGAGCTTCTGTAACAACGGGGCCGAGGGTGGATTCTTTATCGTATGCGGGACCGAGCTTGAGCTCTTTTGCAAATTTAACAAGATAGCCTACAAGCTCGTCTGCGATGCTTTCCTGTGCAACGATTACGGGCAGAGCCATGCAGCGTTCGCCTGCGCAACCGAATGATGAGTTGATGATGCCTCTTGCGCTTCTTTCGAGAGCGGCATCTTCAAGAACGAGTGCGTGGTTCTTTGCTTCGCAAAGAGCCTGAACTCTTTTGCCGTTTGCGGCTGCTCTTGAATAAATGTGAAGACCAACGCTTGTTGAGCCAACGAATGTGATGCCCTTAACGTCGGGGTGATCCATAAAGATTTCAGCTTCGTTTCTGGAGCAGGTAACGATGTTGATAACACCGTCGGGCAGACCTGCTTCCTGCCAGAGCTCTGCAAGACGCATGCAGGTCATAGGAGTCATTGAAGCAGCCTTGAGAACGATTGTGTTACCGCAGGCGATGCACAGAGGTGACATCCAGCCCATGGGAATCATACCGGGGAAATTGAAGGGAACGATGCCGGCAAAAACACCAACGGGCTCTCTGTAAAGAGTTGTGTCATAGCCCATTGAAGTGTCGCGAAGAGCTTCGCCCATAAGAAGTGAGGGTGCTGAAAGAGCAAGCTCAACGGGTTCTTTAACCTTGAGAATATCGCCCTTTGCTTCGCTCCATACCTTGCCGTGCTCTCTTGCGCAGATTTCGGTGAGCTCATCCATATGAGCTTCAAGAAGCTCACGGAATTTGAAAATAACCTGAACTCTCTTCATAACGGGAGTATCTGACCAGCTCTTGAAAGCTTCTTTTGCACAGGCAACGGCATAGTTTACCTCGTCCTTTGTGCAGCAGGGAGTCTGAGCAATAACTTCGCCCGTGCTGGGATTGAAAACATCCATATATTTTTCGCAAGCGGAATCAAGCCATTTGCCGCCTGCAAAATACTGTAACTTTTTAACTGCCATTGGTATCACTCCAATTCATAATTTTACACACTATATTCTATATCTTTTTTTTGTCAAAGTCAATGCACATAAAAGATAAAATGTATATAGTTTTGCTCTTGGGGAATTATTTTTAGTGAATAGTGAATGATGAACGGAGAGAAAAACTATGCCAATATCAAACAAAGAATACGGTGAGATGGCAAAAAAAGCTTCGCCCCCGAGCAGAAAGGTGCGAAACGGCATTTTTGCCTTTGTTATCGGCGGTCTTATCTGCACTCTGGGCGAAGGGATATCCATTATCTGCGAGCGTTACGGTATGGCGGAGGATGACGTGCGCCTGATTGTGCCTGTTTCGCTGATTGTGCTTTCGGCAATACTCACGGCACTCGGCATTTTTGACGATATTGCCGTTTATGCGGGCGCAGGCACGATTGTGCCCATAACGGGCTTTGCAAATTCCGTTGTTTCGCCTGCACTTGAGTTCAAGAGCGAAGGCAGAATTCTCGGCACGGGCGCAAATATGTTTAAAATCGCAGGTCCCGTTATTGTTTACGGCACGCTTGCGGCGGTGATTTACGGTGTTATATATTATGTTTTCATATAAAAACAAAAAAACGCCGAAGCCATAAGCTTCAACGCAACTGATATAAAAAGGAAATAGCCCTTGACTGATGTTTCTTTACACATTCAATCAAGGGCTATTTCATTGAATTCTTGATATCTAACATCTTTGGATAACCTCTCTTTCTTGATATTGTCCAATCTTAAATTATTCGATTATTGATTTTCGCTTCTTTTAAGATTGTGGCGTGCGACCTTTTGTTTCAGTTTTTTTGTTTTTGGATTTGAAACTTGGAGGTCTTGGCTTTTACCTTCTCATCGGTATCACCCTTTCCTTGACTATAATATAGCATAGATTTTTGCGCTTTTCAAGACGGAATATTGTATAAAGTTGTCATTAATTAATTGTTGAAAATGCAGATTTTGTCTATTATGACGAAAATATTATTTAAAATTCATTGACATTGAATTAATCTTGTGATATCATTAAACTGTTGGGGTCTATAAAAGACCCCGTTTTTTTATGCCCGATAAAAAAGAGGCGGTTGCGCCGCCTCATCTTTTTTTAAAACCCGAACTTTCTTCGCAATTCAACAACCTTGCCGATAATCGTTACGGGCAGGGATTCAATTTCACTTTTTGAGAATACCATCGGTTCATAAGCCGAGTTTTCAGACACGAGCAAAATGCTTGTGTCTTTTTTTATTATCTTTTTAACCGTTGCTTCGTTGCCGTTAACAAGAACAACCGCAATTTCGCCGCTTTCGGCATCGGGTTGGCGGCGCACAATAACCGTGTCGCCTGCCTGAAAAAGGGGAAACATACTATCGCCCTTTATTTTAAGACCGAAATATTCGCCCCTTGAAGCCATTTCTGCGCTGATTTCTTCATAATCCAAGATATCTTCAACTGCCTCCATAGGTATGCCTGCCTTAACGTAGCCAAGCACCGGCACAAGCACCGTGCTGCCGATATCCTCGCCGCCGATGAGAGTGCCTACCGAAACGCCGAGAACGCCTGCAAGGATTTTGAGGCTTTCGTTATCGGGCGAGGTTCTGCCGTTTTCCCATTGGCTGACCGCCGTCTGGTGAACGTTGCAGCGCTGTGCAAGCTCATTCTGGGACATACCTTTCTGTTTTCTTAATTCCCTTATTATATTCATTTTTATCCCTCCGCTGACCGCAGACGGGTTCAGAGTTTACCCCGAACCGCGAAATCCGATGGAGCAAAATCCAACGGTGCCTGCGGCAAAACCGCATATTATTAAACATTTCACGCTTGTTATTATGAGCTATTCTATTGAAAATGTCAAGAGTAAAACGAAAAATATTAAAAATACTCTTGACAACCAAACAAATGTTCTCTATAATCAATAGCGTCACTATTAAAACAAGGAGGCTTCATATGAAAAGCAATGTCAGAGAGGAGGATATTATTTTCAGATATCCGAGCAAAGAAGAAATCAAAGCAGCGCAGCTTGCCTGCTGCGGCAGATGCTGCGATGCCTGCGAAACACCTGCTGAATATGCGTGGCGCAAAAGAGAAGTTGATATGGCGATTCTGCTTGAAAAGGCGATTGAAAGGGAGCTGAGCGATAACGAGCGCAAAGCCGTGAGAGCGCATTGGTATGATTCAATGAGTGTCAAAGAGATTGCCGAGAGCCAGGGCATAAGCTCGGCGGCGGTGAGCGTAACTCTTAAGCGAGCACAGGATAAATTGCACCGAGCCCTGCGTTATGCAGCCAGCTACAGGCTTCAGAGCGCAAAAGAAAGCACGGTTTCGCTTGTGCTTGCGAATGCAAGGGTTGTTGCCGCGGCAAGAAATTCCGTCGGCTCATCCTTGGGTGAAAGACTGCGTAATCTTCGCCTTCGCGATAATATTTCGCTTGATTCGCTGGCAAAGGCAACGGGTGTTCCCTCACGCAGGCTCACTGCGTTTGAAAGCCAAAAATCCGAACCCTGCCTGCAGGAGCTTCTTGCTCTGAGCGAAGCCTTTGACGTGACAGCCGATTATTTATTGAAAGGAGAAAAATATGGAAAACAATAAAACTCTTTATATGCTCGGTCTTGAATATGAGTCAGCGGCGGCAAAAGTCAAAGAACGTCTTGATAAAAAAAGAAATCAGCTCCGTTCGCTTAAAGACAGCGTCTGCTCGCGTGAGGCATACGTTCTCAAAAGTGAGATTCTCACGCTTTATGATGAATTGAGAGAAACAAAGGCAATGGCTGATTACCTTAAAAATTACTATACGAATAACAAACTTGCGTTTGGAGGTGTTGCGGTATGAGCGAAATTCTGAATGCGGTTATCAACGAAAACAGAGAGCTTGTTATCAGCCCGTCGGAGGGATTTGCAGGCGAACATAATGCAGAGATAATTGAAATTGATATCGGTCCGTTTGCAGAAGAAGGATATGAATATTATATTCTGAATTTTGAGGTTTTCGGCTCAAAGGGCAAGCTGATTTCAAACATAATCCGAACGGCTGATGATGAGCCGTCATATATTGATAACGGGGTGATTTTTTGCCCCCTCACTTCTCAGCTTACAGCTTCCGGCAGGCTCAGACTTCAGCTTGAAGCGCATAAAAACACCGAAAACGGCGAGGTTATCAGAAAATCATCTGTTGCCGAGCTTGCGTTCAAGCCGTCGGTTATGGGTGCAGACGATATGATGGAAGCGGGCAACTCTGTTTATGACAGGCTTGAAAAGGCTGAAGACAGGCTTGACGGAATTGATGCTGAAAATTACGGCGGCAAAATCAGCGCCGCCAGGGCTGAAACCGCCGCCGTCGTCAAAAGGGTTGATGCTCTTGAAGAAAAGGCGGATGATGCCGAAGAAGCCGCAAAGCAGGTGCAGAGCAGAGTAAGCACACTTGAGGGCTATGATATACCCGAAAACTTTGCTTCTTTTGATGAACGGATTGAAGCGCTTGAAGAAAAGCCCGAGGCTCTTCTTGAAATTCCCGTTGCAAGCAACAAAACACTCGGCGGTATCAGGTTTGGTAATGACGGATTGTTTTTTACAGACGAAAACGGTGTTATGAATATGCGTTATTCTTCTCTTAATAGCCACACCCTTGCAGTGCTTTTGGTGCTTGCAATTCTTAACGTGCCGGGAGAATTTGAAACCTATTCTTGCGAGGACATGCAATCAGCCGCATCAGTTGTTTACGGTTGTTCGATGAACGTTATAACTGAAGATATCCGCGGCTTTGCTTTTGCCTGTTTCCAAAAAGGCGAGGTTGAGTATCTGAACGAGAATTTTGAAACGGTAACGCTTAACGTTGAGCCAAACAACGTTTACGTTATCACAAAAGAAAACGGTGCAATAACTGTTGCAAAGTATTTCGGCGCTGAATTGAGAAAACTCATTGCGGAGGGAATCTGATTTGAACAAAAAAATCTGCATTATAGTCGGTCACGGCAAATCAAAAAGCGGCGGCTATGACAGCGGCGCAGTCAGCCGTGACGGCAAATATGAGGAGTTCAGAATAGCAAAGGAAATTGCAAAATATGCGGCTGATTATCTCGGCTGCAGCCTGATGAATTATGAGGGTAATCTTTATCTGACAGACAGAATCAAAGCCGTTAACAGGGCGGATTATGATTTTGTTGCCGAAATCCATCTCAACGCAGGAGGCGGCAAGGGCACGGAAGTTTTTTATTATAACGGTTCACCCACGGGTCGCAAAGCAGCGGAAGCGATAACGGCTGAAATCGCAAAGGAATTCACCGTGCCTGACAGAGGTGCAAAAGTGCGCCTTGGCAAAAACGGCAAGGATTATTTTGCGATTATCCGAGATACCAAGCCCACGGCAATTCTTGTTGAAACCCTGTTTATCGATAACGATGCCGAGCTGACTGCGCTTAAAACCGATGAGGGTAAAAAGCGTTGCGGCAGAGCAATCGGCAAAGGTCTTGAAAAGGCGCTCGGTGTTCAGCGAACGGCAGAGGAATTCACCGTTGAGATAACAGCTAAAAGCCTGTATATCCGCTCGGGTGCGGGCACGGGCTTTAAGTCAACGGGTATTGTCAAGCTTGGCGAAACCTATGCAATTTCCGCAACCGATGCCGCAGGGGTCTGGGGCAGACTTGCAAACGGTAAGGGCTGGATTTCGCTTAACCCGAAATACACAAGAAAAATATAAGGAGAAACAAATGGATTTGGATGCGCTTTTTTCATTTCTCGGCTCGGCAACGGGCTGCATTGCGGGCATTCTTGCCTCACAGAGGCTCACAAATTACCGCATTCAGCAGCTTGAACAGAAGGTGAACAAGCATAATCACCTTGTTGAGAGAATGACGGTCAGCGAAATGAAAATCAAAAATATTGAAGAAAAAATCAAATGCGAGGTGTGCAATCATGGATAAAATCAAAACGGCTCTCATCAGCCTGCGAAACGTTACGCCCTCATCGTGGATAAGGCTTGTGCTGTTGCTGACTTCGGTTATCGGGGTTGCGGTCAGACTTTTCGGCGGTGAATTCTCGGCGGAAAACGAGGAGCTTGCAAAGGACGTTGCGGCGGTGGCGGTGCTTGCGGTATCGTCAGCGGCGGCATATTGGAAGAATAATTCTTTCACCGAAGCGGCACAGGCGGCAGACGCAATCCTTGCTGCGCTCAAGAGGAGCAAATAACAAGCGGCAAGGCGATATTTTTAAAATACCCCCTTGACAAAAGGGCGGTTGTTATATATAATAGCACCTGCACTTGAGTGTGCAGGTGCGGACGTTTAGCTCAGCTGGTAGAGCATTCGCTTGACGTGCGAAGGGTCAGCGGTTCAAGTCCGTTAACGTCCACCAATGAAAAAGCATCGCGGAAGCGGTGCTTTTTTTGTTGCATTTTTCCTTGTAAAAAGCGTTGACATTTTTTAAAAAAGGTGTATTGTAATAATGTATTTATTATTTATCGGAGGCCAGCTATGAACGAACCCAAAGCTTACGTTAAACACAGAAGCAAACTTGATAAAGCATTCAGAATTTTATTCAAGCCCACCATTATCGGCGCAGAGAATATCCCCTCGGAGGGCAGAATTATTCTTGCAGGCAACCACACCCATTTTATGGACTGCATAACCGTTGCCGCTTCAACAACAAGAGTTGTGCATTTTCTTGCCAAAAGCGAGCTTCTTGAGCCGCCTTATAAGCGTTATTTTGAGCCCTTCGGCATCATCCCCGTGCACAGAGGTTCAAAGGATAAGGCCGCCCTTTCGTCAGCCATTGAGGTGCTTGAGGACGATAAGGTTATCGGCATCTTCCCCGAGGGCAAGGTTAAGCTTAAGTCGGAGGCGCAGTATACCATAACTCCGTTCAAATTCGGTGCGGTTAAAATGGCTCACGAAACAGGCACAAAAATCGTTCCGTTTTCAATCACGGGCAAATATAAGTTTTTCAGAAAAAGCATCAAAATCGAATTCTTTCCGCCCGTTACGGTTTCTGACGACCTTGAAGCAACAAACAACGAGCTGATGGAAATTGTTGCTCACGGCATAACGGATAACCCCGTTTACGTTGAGAAAAAGGCATAAGAGGTTAAATTATGACGGGTACCCTTGTTAACTGCGCGGCGGTTATTGCAGGCGGCTCAATCGGGCTTCTGCTCAAAAAAGGAATAAAAGAGAGCTACACGGATAGCATCAACAAATCGCTCGGACTTGCAATATTGATTATCGGTCTTAACGGTGTTATATCCAATATGTTCAGCACCGAGGGCGGCTCGCTCAAAAGCAGCGGCGAGCTTTTGCTGGTTGTTTTTCTTGTTCTCGGAACGCTCATCGGTGAGCTTTTGCGGCTTGATGACCGCTTCACGAAATTCAGCAACCGCTTTGAAAGCAAATTCAAAAACGGTGGCTTTGCATCGGGCTTTATCAGCGGCACTTTGCTTTTCAATATCGGTGCGATGGCGATTATCGGTTCAATCAACGACGGCCTCAAAAACGATAGTTCGGTGCTTTTTGTCAAAAGCGCGCTGGACTTCACAACCTCAATCATCATCGGTGCAACGCTGGGCTTCGGCGTTATCTTCAGCGCGATAACGATTCTGATTTATCAGGGTGGCATAACTCTGCTTGCGGGCACGCTCAGCAGTCTGCTTCAGGGCGAGCTTCTGGAGCAGGTATGTATGGTCGGCTATGCAATCATCGTTGCAATCGGTCTTAACTTTTTGCTCACAAAAAAATTCAAAACGCTCAATATGGTGCCCGCAATTTTTTTGCCCGTGGCATACCATTACATATTGATTTTAATTGAGCTTATCAGAAAATAAAGAAACGGCAGGATTGTTCCTGCCGTTTTTTGTTTAATATAAGAAATCCGTGTTGTCAAAAACAAAGACGTGGTAGCCTTCAAATTCGAGCCGCTCAATCGGGCCGTTTTCAAAATACTTCCAGTCATCGGTTGCCATCAGCGTGGGCAACTCGTAATCAGCGCAAAGCAGGAAGAAACGGTCAATTCCCTCGGGCTCCTCAAACCATTTTTTATCGGTCTGGAACGGACAGGGGGTAACGCCGTTATCGTTGATATCAGTGTTGATAATTCTGACCTTTGAATCCGAAATGATTGTCACCGTGTGAGCGTGCCAGAAGGTTGAAAAGCCGTATTCAAGATTCTGCTCTTCAAGGAATTGAGCAAGACGGTAATATTTGTTGTTTTCTCTGCCGTTTTCAGGCATTTCGGTGATTGCTTTTGCGTTGAATGCGCTCATTGCAATCAGCAGACATATGCCGATTGCACCGATACGTCTGAGTGTGATATGGGGCTTCATTGCCTTGTAAGCCGCAACGCAGATGAGAACGGAGGTTGCAATCATCGGGCTCAAGCGCCAGTTTGCCGCCGAGAGCATACCGAAGATATAGCCAAACATTATAACGCCTGTCATACCGAAATGGGCAAAGATGAGAAGCTTTGAGCCTCTGTCAAATCTGTTTATGAATATCAGCGCCGCAACGGGAACAATGCCAAGCAAAAGGGCAGTTGCAATGCGCAGAATATTAACGATTGATTCGGGTGAGAAAAGCGACATACCGTAAGCCGCGTCAACCCCGAAAAGCTCAATCCACTGAACGGGGAGCTTAAGGAAGTTGTTGAGCCATTCCGTTCTGTCTGAATAGTTTGAATATGCGTTTGCATAGCCGACTCCAAGGTCTTTTGCTTCTGCGCCGAGAGCTCCGAGACCGACGAGAGTTGAGAAAAGAACGAGAACGCAGAATGCAAGTGCGGGAATATTCTTTTTTGAAACAATGTTTTCCTTTGAGAAAAGAACTTCACAGCCTGCCGCAAAAATAACGGGTAACACCGCACAGGCAACAACCTGTGTGCCGTCAAGCGCACTCATAAAGCTGAAAACAAAAATCAGCAGGCAAAATGCTATGCGTTTGAGGTGAGAATAAGAGCCGATATTCTCTGTGAAACGGATATAAAACGCAAGCAGAATGCAGAGAATAACAACGCCTATGCTGTAATAGATGCAGTGTTCATAAAATATCTCGCGCATTTTTTCGCTTGATGCAAGAATCAGAGCCGTCAGACCCGTTGCGGTGAATGAGAGGGGCATACTGAATTTTGCACAGCGGCAGAGATAATAAATGCCTGCAAACATAATCACCGTGAAGATAACCATACCGATGTGGTGGGTTGTGAGCGAAACGCCCGTGATGGGAATAAACGGCATCATTATCATTGCACCGCCGAATGGCAGAATTGCCGCATAGCCGAAATCGCGGTTGAAAAGCGATTTTGCCTCAACGCTTGCCTGCGCCCAATAGATTGTGTCGGAGCAGTCGGAATGGAAAAATGCCGCCGAGGGGCAGAGGATATAATAGATAACCGTTCCGATAGCGGCAAAGGCAAAAAATGCCGCCGCCGTCAGAGCAATATTCTTTTTTAATTTCAGACAGTCGATAAACATTTTTTACCTCGTTTAATTCCAGAAAACAAAAATATCCTTAATTCTTTCAAAAACAACGGGGCTTGCGGAAACAAGGTTGCCGTTTCGAATAAACACCGTGCCCAGAGCTGTTGCGGCGTTTGCCGCACCGAGAGCGTAAAACGCTTTTTTGCATATGCCGTAGCCCTCTTTGCCGAATTTTGCGAGCGTGCTTTCAGCCGTTTCAAGGGCGATAACAGCCGCAAGGAATGCCGCAAGCAGAGAGATATCCGATGTGTAGCGGAATATAACGCCGCCGAGACAGAAATTGAGAAATGCCGTTACAGGCAAAGAAACAAGGGCGGTTGCAAAAAGGATTTTTTTGTTTTTGCCGATTGATTTTTTCTTGAAAACAACGGGGCTGAGCAGAAGCGTGAGCATAAACGGCATTGCAAAAATGCCCAGACCGCTGTCGATATAAACGTATCTGCCGTAATCCGAGGGCGCAATATAATCGAAGCCGACAAACGGGAATTCGCCTGTAAACTTGAAGCCCTGCAGAAAATAATGGAAAATTGACGGCATAAGTCCGTGCGCACCGACGGAATAATAAGAGGTATCCGCAACGGTGAGCTGGTAAGCCGTGCCGAAATCAAAGAAGCCGCCGAAACGCATCTTGTTATAAGCCATTGATGCGGCAAGGGCAATTGCAACGGGTGTGCCGAGTGCCGCAAAATCGCAAAGCAGAGTGCCGAGCTGATTTTCTTTGATGCGTTTGATTGCCCAAAGAATAACAAAAACGGCGGAGATAATCGCAAGGGGCAAAACGGAATTGACTCTTGAATGGAAGCCAAGACCGAAGCTTAAACCTGCAAGGGCAAAGAAAACAAGTCTTTTTGCCTTGCATTTTGCGCCAACGGCTTTGAGCATAAAGAAAATGAAAGCCGCCGAGAATGCCATACCTGCCATACCTGCAACGTAATAAAATCTTTGCTGACCTCTTGCGATAAGAAAGGCAAAGCTTGCAAGGAAGGCGCTTACGGCACAGAATGAAGTGAAATAAGAAAAATGCTTTTTGCCCGATATTTTAGCATATTCCTCAACCGCAAGGGCAAAGAATACTGCCGTAATCATCAGAAAAGCCGCCATCACAAAGCCGTAATGGGGGAGCATACCCGTGATGAAATAAAACGGAAAATAAACGAGCAGAATTGGTGCAATACCGAAATATGAATAATATTTGCCCTCGAAAAACGCTCTGTCCCAAAGATAATATATACCGTCTCTTGCAGAGGGGTCATAGGGATTTGAGAGCTTAAGCAGAGCTTCATCGGGCTTTATGTCAAGGTGAAGCTGACCCTTCATAAATGCGTCAAACTGCTGAATATAAGGGTCATAAGAGGTGAGTGGCTCTGCAAGCGGATAGGCAATCGGTCTGATGCCTTCGCCCGTTGCGCTCATCAGTGCAACAAAAACCGAGCCTGCAACGCTCAATGCAACAGAAAGCGCGATTGAGCGTCTGTGCCTGTTTTTATAGGGCACGAGTTTGTTTTCTTCGCTTCTGATTTTAAGCAGAAAAATGAGCAGACCGACTATCAGAATTGCGCAGAAACGCACGCTGTTGAAGCCGATTTTATATTGCGGGTTAAGCGTAACGTCGGTTATCTCAACGCTTTTTTCGGCACCGTCAACCTCAATCAGAATTGCGCTTGCCGCACCTGCCGAATTGAAATAAAATTCGGTTGAGCTTTCGTTTGCCGAAACGGGCACTTTCTTTGAAGCCATAAGGTTATAGGAATCCGTTATGCTCTCGTCATCGGCATAAACGCTGACCGTTACGTCAAATGAGCGGTCGGTTTCTTCAGCCGCTTTAACGGTGAACGAAACGGAATTGAGCTGAAAAGCAGGTATGCCGAAATTCATCTGCGAATCATCGCCCGAAGCAACAAAGGTTTTCAGGTCGGGACGGTAATCCCTGACCTGATTTTTGCCTGCAACAAACGAAAAATAAACAAAGTTGCCGAGAATAAGCTCAATTATCACCGCAATTGCAAGAATTGCAAACGGAATCAGCGATTCAAGCTTTCTTTTCATCGTTGCTCTCCTCGTGGTATTCAGCCTCTGTGTTTACGCTCCAGATGTTTTCTTTTGTCTTTTTGCCGCTGATAACGTTGGCAACTGCTTCAAATGAGGTTGCCATAGAGTGGTCCATATTGTTATATCTGTGCTGACCGTTTCTGCCGATGCAATAGAGATTTTCAAAGGTATCAAGATAACTGATGAGCTCGTCGATACGGTCATAGGTGTCAAAATATGCAGGGTAAGCCTTCTGCACCTTTTCGCGGTGGCTGTCCAGAATTGCGGCATCGTTATCGATAACGCCCATCGATTTGAGCTCTGCAACCGCCTTTGCAACGCAGTCCTCTTCGCTCATATTCCAGAAATCGTCGCCCTCGTTGCAGAAATATTCAAGACCGACCCAAACGGTATTCTGCGGATCTTTGACAAGATAGGGTGACCAGTTATTGAAAATCTGAATTCTGCCGAGCTTAACGCCTGTATCCTGAACGTAAATCCAGCAGTCGGGCACGATGTTGCCGAGCGTTTTGATATCGGTTTCGTTTTTGAGATTGAGTTTGTTGAGAAGCAGACCGATTGTTACGAAATCGCGGTAGGGCAGACCCTTTGCGATTTCTGCAGGTGCGGCAGGCACAACCTCGCCCATACCTGCAACAAGGTCTTTAACGGGCATTGACGAAAAGAAGATATCACCCTCAAAGAGCTTTTCTTCGCCGCCGCAATCGCAGATAACGCCTGTGATTTCGCCGTTTGCTGTGTTGATTTTGTTAACCTTGTGGTTATAGAGAATCTTGCCGCCCATCTTTTCAAATTCTTCGCCCACAAGCTCCCAGAGCTGACCGGGACCGAGCTTGGGATAAACGAATTCTTCAATCAGAGAGGTTTCAACCTTGCGGTCTTTGTTGGGCACGATTTTGCTTGCCATATCCTTGAGAACGGCAAGAATCGAAAGTCCCTTGACTCTCTGTGCACCCCAGTCGGCAGAAATTTCGCTCGGGTGTCTGCCCCAGAGCTTTTCTGTGTAGCCCTCAAAAAACATTGAATAGAGAACCTTGCCGAAGCGGTTGATATAGAAATTCTCAAGAGAAGTTTCTTCTTTTTTGGAAACGGTGGATTTAAGGTAGCTGCAGCCTGCCTTGACCGTTTTGACAAGACCCATATTGATAAAGGTCTGCGGTTTTGCCGAAATGGGATAATCAAAGAATTTGTTGAGATAATAAATTCTTGAAATTCTGCGTCGGATAAGCATAACCTTATCTTCTGTTTCGGGGTCGGGACCGCCTGCAACAAGGTCTTTTTCTCTGCCGAGGATTTTATCGTCAATCGAGGGCGCACCCTGAGTGGGCATCATATTCTCCCAGAAAGCGGTAACGTTTTTATCCTTTGAGAAAAATCTGTGGCCGCCGATATCCATACGGTTGCCGTTATATCTGACTGTTCGCGAAATGCCGCCGAGGGTATCGCTTGCTTCAAGAATGATAACCTCGCAGTCATTTGATTTTTTAAGCAGTTCATAGCCTGCGGTCAGACCTGCAGGGCCGCCGCCGATGATGATGCATTTTTTCATATAAAAATCCTCCTTGAGAGAGTGGTAAAAAAATCTTGAATTTACACCGTAATAATTCAACTTACATTATAGCACGCATAAATAAAAAAAACAATTAAAAATATATTAATTATGTGTTTATATTAATTATTCGCCCGAAAAGCAAAAATCCCTCACCCCTTATCGCATTTTTGTATAACCGATGCGTTTTACGACATTTTAAAATCGGAAGTCACGAATGTTCAAAATGGAAAGTCACGAGTTTGCAAAACAGAAAGTCACGAATGTTCAAAACCCGAAGATATTTATAATGAATATATTTAGAATAATATATCAAGAATAAATCATCTATCATTGTGGCGGATGATGAAATTGAATATGTGCATTTTTATTTTTTGTGCATTTCAATGTGCGCTCAATTTATTTCACAAGTGCGGCGGAATATGCTTATCACACCGCCGACAGCCGAAAATAATGGATTTTTAATAAACGGAGAGAAAAAAACAGAAAAATTATCATACAATATTATTATAAATACGCAGTTGACAACCGCGGCATAATTTGATATAATTCTTCCCAAGTGAAGACCCGTCTTTTGTGGAAAGTCTGCCAGAGAGAGCGCATCATGGGCTGAAAGTGCGCTTGAGATGAGTATTAAGCACGGCAACACTTCGCTCGGTATGCCTTAAATCCAAATAAAAAAGAGGATGCTTTTTTGCATCAATAACGGGTGGCACCGCGGGTTATTTTTATGATTACTCGTCCCGGGAATTGCGTTTTTGCAGTTCCCGGGATTTTTTGTTTAACAACCATTTTATAAGCAAACCAATGTATTGTATTGGAGGAATAAATATGTACAGAACTCACCGTTGCAATGAAATCAGAGAAGCTCATATCGGTCAGACCGTTGAGCTTGCAGGCTGGGTTGACGTTATCCGTGACCACGGCGGCGTTCTCTTTGTTGATTTGCGTGACGAAACGGGCGTAACACAGGTTGTTGTTCACGATGAGAGCCTTCTTAAGGGCGTGGGCAAAGAAACCGTTATCTCCGTTCACGGCACGGTAACAAAGCGTGACGAAAACACGGTTAACCCCAAAATCGAAACAGGTCTTGTTGAGCTTGTGTGTGACACACTCAACGTTCTCGGCACCTGCACAAGGGAGCTTCCCTTTGAAATCGGTTCAAACGATACTAACGAAAATCTGCGCCTTAAGCACAGATTCCTTGACCTGCGTAACCCTGCGCTTCATAATAACATTCTTCTGCGCTCAAAGGTTATCGGCCATATGAGAAAGCTTATGGAAGCAAGGGGCTTCCTTGATATCCAGACCCCCATTCTCACCGCTTCTTCACCCGAGGGTGCCCGTGACTTTCTTGTTCCCAGCCGTAAGCATCCCGGCAAATTCTATGCTCTGCCTCAGGCTCCCCAGCAGTTCAAGCAGCTGCTTATGGTTTCGGGCTTTGACAGATATTATCAGATTGCTCCCTGCTTCAGAGATGAGGATGCACGTGCTGACCGTTCACCCGGTGAATTCTATCAGCTTGACTTTGAAATGGCTTTCTCCACTCAGGACGAAGTTCTTGAGGTTTGCGAAAGCGTTGTGAGCGATATTTTCAAGACCTTCAGCGACAAGAAAGTTACCGCTTCACCCTTCAGACGCATTCCCTATGCGGAATCAATGGCGAAATACGGCTCCGATAAGCCCGACCTTCGCAACCCTCTTATCATCTGTGACCTGACAGATATGTTCAAGAGAGTTCAGTTCAAGCCCTTTATGAACAAATACGTAAGAGCAATCGTTGCTCCCTGCAAAAACGAAAGATGGTTCTTTGATAAGTCCCTCGCTTTCGCAACAAAGCAGGCAAAGATGGCAGGTCTTGCTCATATCACTCTGCTTGATGCCGCAAATTACGGCTTCAAGGATGACCCCATCAGCAAGGTTATGACAGAGGACGAAAAACGCGAAATCGTTGAACTCACAGGCGTTAAGGAAGGCGAAACAATCTTCTTCATCTGCGACGGCGTTTCAGACGTTGCCGATAAGAACGCAGGCGTTGTTCGCACGTGGCTCGGCGAAGAGCTCGGTCTTATCAACAAGGATTCGTTTGAATTCTGCTTTGTTGTTGATTTCCCGATGTATGAGCGTGACGAAACAACAGATAAGATTATCTTCACCCATAACCCCTTCTCAATGCCTCAGGGCGGTCTTGAAGCGCTTGAAACAATGGATCCCTGCGAAATTCTTGCTTATCAGTATGACCTTGTTTGCAACGGCATTGAGCTCGCTTCGGGTGCGGTTCGTAACCACAGCCCCGAGATTATGAGAAAAGCCTTTGAAATTGCAGGCTACAGCGAAGAAGAAGTTGAAAAGAGATTCAGCGCTCTTTATAACGCATTCCAGTTCGGTGCACCTCCTCACGCAGGTATGGCACCCGGTGTTGACAGAATCGTTATGCTTCTTGCTGATACAGAAACAATCCGTGACGTTATCGCATTCCCGCTTGACGGCACCGCACAGGATCAGATGCTCGGTGCACCCGGCGTTGTTACAGAGCTTCAGCTCTTTGAAGCAAACGTTGCAATCCGCGGTAAGGGCGGCGCAGTTGAGGTCAGCGGCACAGAGGGCGATGATTCCGCTTTCACCGCAACCGTTAACTCCGCAAAGGGCGGTGTTATGACCAAAGAAAAGTGGCTCAAGGAACTCGAAAGCGTTAACGAGCTTGCTTTTGATGCAGACGAAAAGAAGAAGATGCAGGCAATTCTTGACAATATGGCAAAGAACGAAGCACTTCTTGAGAATACCGATACAGAAAACGTTGAGGCTATGGTTTACGTTATGCCCATGACAAACGTGTTGAGAGCCGACGGCAGAAACCAGCCTTTTGCACGCAAAGACCTGCTTGAGGGCGCTCCCCAGAGCACAGACGACAGCTGGCAGGTTCCCAGACTTGTAAAGTGAGGTGCAGATAAGTGTTTTATATTAACGAGATAAACGCGGCAGGCAAAATTGCCGTTGACGATACCATCCTTATCAAAGGAACACCTGCAACCGCAGGTTCAAAGATGCTTGCAAACTTCAAGCCTATTTTCAGCGCAGAGGCAGTTGAAAGACTTGAAAACGCAGGCTACGCAATCGCAGGCAAAGCAAACGTTGGCGAATTCGGTCTTGACCTTCTCGGTGAAACCTCCGCTTCAGGCGCAGTAACCGCAAACGGTGCTCTCGCAGGCGCAGGTGTAGCCCTTGTTGCAGAAGGCAAGGTCAAGGCTGCTCTCGCAGTTGACCTTAACGGTGCTCCCAGAAGAGCTGCCGCCGTTGCAGGCGTTGATTTCATCAAGCCCACATACGGCACAGTTTCACGTTACGGCATTATCGCTTGCGCTTGCTCGGGTGAGCAGATCGGCGTTACAGCCGCAAATGCAGACGATGCAAAAGAAATTCTTGCAGTTATCGCAGGTCACGATTCAAAAGACGGCACAAGCCTTCCTGCCGAGAAATACGATTACTCAACTGCAGAAGACGTCAGCGCAATGAAAATTGCGATTGCCAAGGAGCTTTATGATGCCGCCGACGATGCCGTTAAGGCAAAAATCGATGCATACGCAGACGCTCTCAAGGCAAAGGGCGCAAAGGTTGAGTTTGTTTCTCTTGAGATTGCCGCACAGGCACAGACCGCTTGGCAGATTCTTATGGCGGCTGAAACAACAAACAACCTTTCAAGATTTGACGGTGTTAAATACGGCTACAGAGCCGCAGACTATAAAAACATTGACGAGCTTTACGTCAAGAGCCGCAGCGAAGCAATGGGCTTCCTCACAAAGGCAACAATCATCTACGGCTCAGACGTGCTTGCAAAGGCAAAATATGAGAAGTGCTACGATAAGTCACTTCGCATCCGCAGAATCGTTTGCGATAAGATGAAGGCAATTTTTGCTTCATTCGATGCAGTGCTTGCACCTGCCGCTTCAAAGGCAGAGTTCAAGCCCTATGACGTTGCAGACGCATTCGAAAAGGTTTATGCAGAGAGCCTTTTCACCGCCGTTCCCTCAATCACAGGTATGCCTGCAATGGTAACGGGCGGCGTTCAGCTTATGGCTGATTCATTCAAAGAGAGCGTGCTTCTGAGCATTGCAAAAAGCGTGGAGGTGTAAAAGATGAAATACGAACTTGTCATCGGTCTTGAAACTCACGTTGAACTTTCCACCGATTCAAAGCTTTTCTGCTCCTGCGGCGGTCATTCAAGCCCCAAAGAGCCTAACGACTGCGTTTGCCCTGCTTGCTGCGGTATGCCCGGTATGCTCCCCGTAACAAACAAGCACGCAATCGAGCTTGCAGTTAAGGCAGGTTTTATGCTCAACTGCAAAATC
>JAZQYY010000006.1:0-1190 GCA_045633805.1 Acutalibacteraceae bacterium | reverse complement strand
TGTTGAAATTTATCGGCAATTCAGGATTCTGATGCGCCGGATTTATAGCCTTTCCAACATAGAAGTTTATGTCGGTTGCCTCCTCAAAGAGCAATCTGCTTATGAGAGAAGCGCCGTCCTTTTTAAAGCTCCAATGCTCGTAATACTTATTTTCATCCAGATAATCCTTGGCGTACTCCAGAACCTTATTGACAGTAATAACACCCTCTGTTACAAGGTCAACACCCTCGATTTCCGCAATGGGAGGAACATCGGCTTTCTCAAAATTAAGGCTTGCCTTAATCGGTTTGTTAAGATATTTTGCGGCAATGGAAGATGTTGTGCCGCCGCAGATGATGTGTTTGCCCTCTTTTGAGAAGAAGAGCGACATCATTCTGTTTGCATCGTCTCTGTTTGACGGAGGACCGAAAAGAATATTCATCGGCTCACGCTTTCTGACACGCACAACACAAGCGGTTGCATCGTCACCGGGTTTGCCGCCATAGAGCTTGAAGCATTCATCAACAATAATTGTTGAAAGGGTTTTGGCGGTATAACCGACAGGAGCAAGAGTTTCGACAAACGAAATTATATCTTCTCGCTTCCATCCGAAATTATATGACATTCCTATGCCTGCGTGGGGACAGCCGTCACTCATCGCAACAAAAATATCGTTCTCACGAAGCTTTATTACGCTCTTGAAAATCTTTTTGCCGCCGATATTCATTTCGGTTTTGGGGTAATCGTAGTTCTGCTCGTCACGGATAACGATCACCTGCGGATTATCATACTGAATAACCTCTGCAATATCGTTGTTTTTCAGATGAATAATCGTAAAGGTTGAATAAGCAACGCCTCTGACGGAGCATACGGGAAGAGTTGCCGCAATGGTGGAAACGCATTCCTCAATCGGAAGCCCCTCTGCCATCATAGTTGAAATTATCTTTGATGTCAAGGTTGAAAGAATGCTTGCTTTAACTCCGCTTCCGAGACCGTCAGCAAGAACGATAACTGTTGAGTTTTCGTCTTGCTCAACAACGTCAACATGGTCTCCGCAAAGCTCTTCGCCGTAGTGATTGACGCTTTTATAGCCGATATCTGCACACAAATCATTCATCGGTAATCGACTCCTTCAGCTTCGCAAGAGCGATTTTTGTTTCTGCGGCAGTTTCGCCGAGAAGTGATGCAATTTCCTGAACAATGCGCATCTG
>JAZQYY010000005.1:0-10443 GCA_045633805.1 Acutalibacteraceae bacterium | reverse complement strand
GTTAAGAGCGACAGCGGAAAAGAAAAGGTCCTTGAGATGACCATTGAGGAACTTGACCTTTCTGTTCGTTCCTTTAACTGCTTGAAGAGAGCGCAGATTAATACGGTTGAAGATTTGACCAACAGAACCGAGGAGGACATGATGAAGGTCCGTAACCTCGGCAGAAAATCTCTTGATGAAGTTGTTGCAAAGCTCAATTCACTTGGCTTTGACCTTCGCAGAGAAGAGGAATAACAACTTATTAATCATCGGTAAAGGAGTGTGAACTTAATGCCCGGTACCAGAAAGCTTGGCCGCACAAGTGACCATCGCAAGTCGATGCTCAGAGGCCTCGTTACCTATCTTTTGGAAAACGGCAGAATTGAGACCACCGTTACAAGGGCTCAGGAAGTTCGTGCAATGGCAGAAAAGATGATTACCATTGCTAAGGACGATTCTCTCCACTCAAAGCGTAAGGTTCTTGCTTACGTTACTAAAGAAGACGTAGTTAAGAAACTTTTTGATGAGATTGCCCCCAAATATAAGGAAGTTAACGGCGGTTATTGCCGCATAATCAAAACAGGTCCCCGTAGAGGTGACGCAGCAGAGATGTGCATCATCGAGCTTGTTTGATTATAAGATAGCTTTTTAAACGATAAACGCATTGCCAGGTAACCCTTGGTAATGCGTTTTTGTTTTGCTATTATACAAATAAAAAAGAGCCGAGGAACCGGCTCTTTTTGTCTTATTTTCCGTTAAGATTAAGCAGGCGGTGCTTTTCGTCCCAAAGAGCCTGCGAAAGGTCAACGTAATAATTATGCGGATTTTCAAATCGCTTGACCTCATCCCAGAGAGTGTCAACCTGTGCGGTACAGTAATTTTTGATTTCCTGAATTGTTTTAGGCTGATATACACATTCGCCCTTAACAAAAATCGGCTCAAGCAATTCTCTGACGGTGAAGTTTGTTATGGTTTTGCGCTTCCAGGTGAAGTCGGGGTCAAAGAGGTCGTAGGGCTGTGAAGCGTCAACAACTTCATCGGCAAGAGTGATAAGGTCAGCCGCAGCTTTGCCTGTTTCGTTATCATAAAGGCGATAAACTCTTTTGTTGCAAGGAGTTGTGATTTTGGCAACGTTTTCGCTGAGCTTGATTTTGGGGATATCAACGTCGCCGTTTTTAACGGCAACCAGCTTATAAACACCGCCGAGAACAGGGCTTGAAGATGATGTGATAAGTCTTTCGCCAACACCGAAAGAGGTGACCTGTGCGCCTTGTGCCATCATATCCTTGATGATGTATTCATCGAGTGAGTTGGAGGCAACGATACCGCAGTCTTCATAGCCTGCTTCATCAAGAAGCTTGCGTGCCTTGCGAGAAAGATAAGCAATATCACCGCTGTCAATGCGGATACCCTTGGGGCGTTTTCCAAGGGGCTTGAGCACCTCGTCAAAAACCTTGATTGCGTTTGGAACGCCCGATTTGAGAACGTTATAAGTATCAACAAGCAGAGTGCAGCTGTCGGGATATTCCTGTGCATAAGCCTTAAAAGCTTCGTATTCACTATCAAAAAGCTGGACCCAGCTGTGAGCCATTGTGCCCAGAGCAGGTACACCGAACTTTTCGTCTGAAATGGTGCAAGCTGTGCCTGCGCAGCCGCCGATATAAGCGGCTCTTGCGCCGTAAATTGCACCGTCAAAACCCTGAGCTCTGCGCGAGCCAAATTCGAGAACTGCTCTGCCTTTAGCGGCGCGGCAGATTCGGTTTGCCTTGGTTGCGATAAGGCTCTGATGGTTGATGCAAAGCAGAACCATAGTTTCAATAAACTGCGCCTGAATAACGGGACCCTTAACTTTTATGATAGGCTCGCCGGGAAAAATCGGTGTGCCCTCAGGGATTGCCCAGACGTCACAGCAGAATTTAAAGTTATGCAGATAATCAAGAAAATCTTCGTCAAAGCCTTTTGTGCGAAGATAAGCGATATCCTCATCCGTAAAAGTAAGGTTTTGCAGATATTCAACAAGCTGTTCAACACCTGCCATAATAACAAAACCGCCGCCATCGGGAACTTTTCTGAAGAACATATCAAAATAGGCAACGGTATCCTTAAAGTTATTTTTGAAATAACCGTTTGCCATTGTTATTTCATAAAAGTCGGTCAGCATAGTAAGGTTGCGGTTAAGCTCCATTTAAATCCCTTCTTTAAATAATAATATAAAAACATTATGCCGCAAAACAAAAAATAAAACAATACCTAAAACGAAAAAAATTAAACAGTTTGTTTATTGGTTTAGTTTAAGGGCGATTAAAACAAAAATAACAACAAAAATTGAATAAATATACCTGAAAAAGATAAAAAATCTCTTGCTTTTTTACACCGCATATGATAAAATGCTTTGCGAAGATAAGCAAAAAAACTGTGATTTTTAGCAAGTTCTCAATAAGCATTATACAAACTGTATAAAACGGTTTTACAATAATTAACGGAGGCAAAAGAAATGAGAATCAGAAAACAGGCTCTCGGTGAGAGAAACATCGTTGGCGCAAAGGTTGAAGCAAGACGCAAAGAAATCAATATGAAGCAGAAGGACCTTCTCACCCAGCTTCAGATTAAGGGTGTTGACCTCAACGCTTCAGGTCTTTCAAAAATGGAAGGTCAGCTCAGATACGTTACTGATTTTGAGCTCAAGGCTCTTTCAGAAGTTCTCAGCATCAGCGTAAATGAGCTTCTTGGCATCGAAGAATAATCGATCACTACTTACCCTCTTATATACAACTCCTCACGAGGCCTCACCTTTCCACAGGGTGAGGCTTCACCCCTTTTAAGCAGGTTTAAATTTTTATGTAAAAAATAAAGGCGGGAAAATATCCCGCCTTTTTGATGTTATTTTGCATAAACTTTGATAATTTCGCCGATATAAACCTTGTGATAGTCTTTTGCGGCATAGTTTTTCTCAATATTTTCGTCTTCAAAGCCCTTGGGGTCGATAAACTGCGAAGCCATTTTTCGGCAAACAAGGGTATATTCAGCCTGTTCAAAAGTAACGCTGCCGTCTGTGAAAAGGGGTGTCAGACCCGTTTCGGCAACTTTATCAATATCTCTGCCGCTTTTTGAACCGCAGAGTTTAAGTGCGTTTTTGTATTCGTCGCCGTAAAAGGTAAGGGTAAAAAGCTCTTCTTTTTCAATGAATTCAAAGGTGTATCTCTGCGGACGGATGAAGATAAAAACTGCGTCCTTACCCCAGATTTCGCCGATGCCGCCCCAGCTGACGGTCATTGTGTTGAATTTTTCTTCGTTGCCAGCAGTAACGAGAGCCCAGTTATCTGAGATAAGTTCAACGGCACTTTTTTTGATATCTCTGATGTTTATCTCTTTCATAAAAACCTCCGACTAATAATAAAATGTAAATGAATTTTTGAATTTAAAGCGCAAAAACCGACAAGCGGATTATTGTATAATTATACCACAGATTTTCAGTTAATGGAAGATGCTTACAAAATAATATATTATGATTTAATCATATGCAGTTTGCAAAAAAGAAATTCGCAGTTGAAATCATAATAAAAAAATGATAAAATAAAATTTAAGATGCAAATAAGGAGGAGTTCGTTTGAGCGAAAAATATAACCCTCAGAAAGATAAAAAGAAAAAGCTTCAGGAAGAAGAATTGGTTGACCCCTGCACAAGATGCGGTGAGCAAAATTGCATTCATGGCGAGAATTACTGCGAGGATTGCATGAGCGAAATGATTAACACACGCATATCTCTTGTGGGCTGGATTGCAGGCGCTGTTTCGCTTATGATAAGCGTTGTTGCTCTTGCGCTTGTCGTTATGCATTTTCCTTGTGCGGTGCTTCAGATAAGAGCTGATAAAGCCGTTGAAGAAAACCGATGGATGGATGCCTGCCACTATTATGAGCAGATGGATAACACCATAAATGAGCTTCGTGCAACGTTTGAATGGAAACAGGGCAAGAACGAGCCGTTTCTTCGCAAATTCTTTGTTATGGGTACAAATACAAGAGCAAAGATGTTTGCGGCTTATGCAGAAATGTACGGTCCGATGACTGCGGTGCAGGAATTGCTTGTTAAGGATTATGAAGATTATGAATCGATGGTTATCGGCGAAGCAAAGCTGCTTGAACACAAATTGGTCAAGCCCTATTGGGATATTTATGACGGCATAAGCTTCACGGAGGGAGTTATTTATTATTCCGAAGAACAGCCCGAAGAATCAACCTATGAGGCGGGCATAGCGTTTATTGAAAAAATTGAAAAGCAGGAAGGCGTTGATAAGGTTTATTCTGCTTATCAGAAATACTCGGTTGCCGCAACGTATAATCAGCCTGTTGAGGTGCGTATCAAATGGCTCGCTGAATGCGACAGGCTTGCGAAGGAATCCGGCAGGGATTATAAATGGCTCTATTATTACGATTATGCCGACGTGCTTAATGAGCAGGGCAGCCCCGATGAAGCTATTGCGCTGATTGATCTGCTTATATCTGAAAATCAGAATAACTTTAATGCATATATTCAGAAAAACGATATTATGCTTGCAAACGGAAGAGTAGCAGAAGCAGAAAAATTTGTTGCAAGTCTTAACGCAGATTACGGCAATTATACCGAAACCATCGAAATGCAGCTTAAGGTCAACCGTTGCAAGGGTGACTATGAGCAGGCGAAGCTTACGGGTAAGGTGTTGCTTGAAGACCGCTCGGCATCGCCCGAGGCTTACCGACAGCTTGCATTGGTTTATCTTGCAGAAGGTGATTACCGAAGCGCGTTTGAATATATCGATATCGGTTGCACAAACGCTTATAATCTTAATTATTACGGCGCAGGCATTTCGGAAGAAAAGCTTTACGAAACTCTCTATGTGAGTGCGAAGCTTCTTGAAAAAAACGTTGCACTTACAGATAAAGAAAAAGCGCTGGTCGGACAGATCAACGAAATGTTTGGTGAGGATTATGAGCCGGGAGCAGAGGTTGCTGCCATTTGTAACGGTGAAAAAACCGTAAAAGAAATTCTTACACAGGGGGATTATGATTTAGCATGAGAATTTTATATGTTATCGGCAAATATCTTACGTTCCCCGGTGCTTATCTCAGAGCTTTCTGGGAGCATATGACCTGTCTTTTGCTTATTATTCCTGTTGAAAACACGGGCTATCTCAGGGCTGATGAGATGTGCGGCCATATCGAACATTTTTTACCCAAGAAGTCTTTCAGAGCTTATTTTTCGGCAACAGCTCCCGGATTCGTTGGGCTAATAACAGGCTTGCCGCTTGTTGCGTTGGGCATTCTTAACCTGAAATTTATGGGCGTAACGTTTGCGGATTCCACGGTGTTATTCGTTCTCTACATTGCGCTTATTTATATTGGTGCATCGATTATGTGTTGCCTTCATCCTCAGTTTGAGGTTGCACAGAATTTATGGGATATCACACTCGATAAGCTTCGCTCGAAAAATGCAAAATCCGTTATCGTCGGAGTTGTTATGTTTTTGCCTGCTCTTTTCACCTATATCGGTGCGGTGCTTGAAAGATTTTCGGTTCCCGTTTTAATCTGGGCGGCAGGAATTACGGTTATATTTGTTATTTGATTAAAAAATCCTCGGTGTCAGCCGAGGATTTTTATTTTATTCACTTGCAAATATTATGATATATGTTAGAATTAAAATGTAAAATTGTATTCGGGAGGTAATTCCTATGGCAAAAGAATTTATGGGCAAGGATTTTTTGCTCGATAATGAACCGGCAATCAAAATGTTTGAGGCGGCGGATAAGATGCCGATTTTTGATTGGCACTGCCATCTTTCACCCAAAGAGATTTATGAAAATGCTCAACCCGAGGATATTGCGTGGCTCTGGCTTGCAGGCGACCACTATAAGTGGCGCGCAATGCGTTCCTGCGGTGTTGACGAAAAATATATAACAGGTGATGCCAGCGGTTACGAAAAGTTCAAGGCGTTTGCAAAAATTATGCCTAACCTGATCGGCAACCCGATGTATCATTGGTGTCACCTTGAGCTTCGCAGATACTTCGGTATAAACGACATTCTTTGTGAGGATACCGCTGACGATATCTGGAACAGAGCAAATGCGGCAATCAAAGCAGGTGGATTCACCCCCAGAGAGCTGATTGAAAAGTCAAACGTTTCGCATCTTTGCACAACCGATGACCCTGCAGACAGCCTTGAATATCACGTTCTTCTTGCGAAAGAAAGCAGTTTCAAGTGCAAGGTTTTGCCTGCATTCAGACCCGATAAAGCTCTCGGCATAGACCTTCCTTCATGGAGAGGCTGGCTTGAAGCAATGGAAAAATGCGTTGACAGAAGCATTGACGGCTTTGAGGCTCTTTGCGATGCGCTCAATGAAAGAATTGAATTTTTTGCAACTCTCGGCTGCTGTGCAAGCGACCACGCTTTTGCATACGTTCCGTATGAAACCGCAACCGCACAGGAGCTTAACTCGATTTTCACAAAGGTTAAAAACGGCGGAGAAGCAAGCGTTCTTGAAGCGGATAAATTCAAAACCGCTCTGCTTGGTTTCCTTGCTGAAAAATATGCAGACAAGGGATGGGGTATGGAGCTTCACATCGGTCCGATGAGAAACAACAACACCCTTATGTTCAACAGAATCGGTCCTGATGCGGGCTTCGACTCAATTGATGACCGTGAAATTGCAGGCAAGCTTTCAAGATTCCTTGACAGTCTTGCGGTTAACGAAAAACTGCCCAAGACCGTTCTTTTCACACTCAATCCCAAGGATAACTATGTTCTCGGCACAATGCTCGGCAACTTCCAGAATTCCGATGCGGAGAGCAAAATTCAGTTCGGCTCTGCTTGGTGGTTCAACGATAATATCGACGGTATGCGTGAGCAGATGAAGGCTTTGGGTAACCTCGGTGCCCTTGGCAAATTCGTTGGTATGGTAACCGACTCCCGTTCATTCCTCTCATATCCCAGACACGAATATTTCCGCAGAATTATGTGCGGTCTGCTTGGTGATATGGTTGAAAACGGTCTGTATCCTTTTGACGAAAAGGCAATCTGCAAAATTGCAGAAGACATCTCATATAACAATGCCGCAAAATATTTCGGCATAATTTAAGCTGAACAAATCCGTTCAAACAGAAAGGATGAAATCAATGGCAAAATACGTTCTCGCTCTTGACCAGGGCACGACGAGCTCAAGAGCAATTATTTTTGATAAAAAAGGCAACATTGTCAGCAAGGCTCAGAATGAATTCGAGCAGATTTATCCTAAAGCAGGCTGGGTTGAGCACGACCCCCTTGCTATCCTTTACAGTCAGTTTCAGGCGGTTGCAAACTGTATCATTTCGGGCGGAATCAGCCCAAGCGAAATTGCAGGTATCGGCATAACAAACCAGAGAGAAACAACCATTCTCTGGGACAGGCAGACAGGCAAACCCGTTTATAACGCAATCGTGTGGCAGTGCCGCAGAACCGCAGAGCTTTGCGAAGAGCTTAAAGCGCAGGGCCTTGAGGATTACGTTAAGGAACACACAGGCTTGCTGATTGATGCCTATTTCTCGGGAACAAAAATCAAGTGGATTCTCGATAACGTTCCCGAAGCAAGAACGCTTGCAGATGAAGGCAGACTTCTTTTTGGTACGGTTGAAACCTGGATTATCTGGAACCTTACAGGCGGAAGCGTTCACGTAACGGACTATTCCAACGCATCAAGAACAATGCTTTTTGACGTTGATAAGCTTTGCTGGGACAAATATCTCTGCGATAAGCTCGGTATTCCGATGTCAATTTTACCCGAACCCGTTCCTTCGAGCAAGGTTTACGGCAGAGTTTCGAAGGGTATTCTCGGTCTGGAATCGCTTGAAGGTATTCCGATTTGCGGTGCTATCGGTGACCAGCCTGCCGCCCTTTTCGGTCAGGGCTGCTTTGAAGCGGGGCAGGCAAAAAATACATACGGCACAGGCTGTTTCCTGCTGATGAACACAGGCAAAACAAGAGTAAAATCAAAGAATAATCTTGTAACAGGTGTTGCCTGGGGTATCGGCAATGAGGTTGAATATGCAATTGAGGGTTCGGCTTTCAATGCGGGTTCTGTTATCAAATGGCTCCGCGATGAGCTTCATATGATTGACACCGCAAAGCGTTGCGATGAACTTGCAGAGAGTGTTCCTGATGCAAACGGAATTTATTTTGTTCCTGCATTTACGGGTCTTGGTGCGCCCTATTGGGATATGTATGCAAGAGGATGTGTTATCGGCTTAACAAGAGGTGTTAACCGGGCTCACGTTGCGCGTTCCGTGCTTGAAGCAATTGCATATCAGGTAACAGACCTTCTTGAATCGATGAAGTCCGATTCGGATATTGATTTCACAGAGCTTCGTGTTGACGGCGGTGCAAGCGTGAGCGATATTATGATGCAGATTCAGGCTGATATGATAAGATGCAACGTCAACAGACCCAAAAACGTTGAAACAACCGCCCTTGGTGCGGCTTATCTTGCAGGTCTTGCGGTAGGCGTTTGGGAAAGCACGGAAGAAATTCAGAACAATCGCTCTGTTGAAAGAGTGTTTGTTCCTGAAATGGATATTGAACGCAGAAACGAACTCTATGCAGGCTGGAAGAAAGCCGTTAAATGCTCGATGGGTTGGGCAAAATAAAAATCTCGGAGATGTTAAAATGAACTATTTGGAGGAGTCTTTGAAGCTCCATTATGAATGGAAGGGCAAGCTTGAAACAAAGTCAAGAACAAAAGCTTCAAACAAGCAGGAGCTTTCGCTTGCTTATACCCCCGGTGTTGCGGCACCTTGCCTTGAAATTCAGAAAGATATAAACAAAAGCTTTGAGCTTACACGCCGTTGGAATACGGTTGCGGTTATAACGGACGGCACAGCAGTGCTCGGTCTCGGTGATATCGGCCCCGAAGCAGGTATGCCTGTTATGGAGGGCAAGTGCCTTCTTTTCAAAGAGTTTGCCGATATTGATGCAATTCCGCTTTGCATCCGCTCAAAAGATACAGAAGAAATTGTTAACACGGTTGCTCTGCTTGCAGGCAGCTTCGGCGGAGTTAATCTTGAAGATGTTGCCGCGCCCAGATGCTTTGAGATTGAAAGAAAGCTCAAAGAGCGTTGTGATATTCCCGTTTTCCACGATGACCAGCACGGCACGGCTGTTGTTGTGCTTGCGGCTGTGCTCAACGCACTCAGATGCGTCGGCAAAAAAATCGAAGATTGCACAATTGCAATGAGCGGTGCGGGCTCGGCAGGCTCGGCAATTGCAAGACTTCTTAACGCTTGCGGCGCAGGCAATATAATTATGAGTGATAAGCAGGGAATTATCTGCAAGGGTGACGATTTATCGCCTGCTTTTGCGGAACTTGCCGAATTCACAAACAAGAACTTTATCAGAGGTTCTCTTGCTGATGCAATGAAGGGCGCAGATGTTTTTGTGGGAGTTTCTGCCGCAGGCATCGTCAGCGAAGAAATGGTTGCGTCGATGGCAAAGGATGCCGTTGTTATGGCAATGGCAAACCCCACTCCCGAAATTATGCCAGAGCTTTCAAAAAAAGCAGGTGCGGCAGTTATCGGCACAGGCAGAAGCGATTATCCCAACCAGATAAACAACGTTCTTGCATTCCCCGGTATTTTCAGAGGTGCGCTTGACGTCAGAGCTTCCGATATCACTGAAGAAATGAAACTTGCCGCAGCTTATGCGATTGCAGACCTTGTTTCGGAGGAAAAGCTTTGCCCCGAATATATTCTGCCTGAAGCGTTTGACGAAAGAGTTGGTCCTGCGGTTGCGGCGGCAGTTGCAAAAGCGGCAAGAGACTGTAAAGTTGCACGAATCTGAGTGCAAAGCTATGTGCAGTATGCACAACGCTAACAAATATTTAACAAAGTTTTTTTTATAATGCTATTGCTTTATTTAAAAACTTGTGTCATAATGATTGGGTATATTGGGTTGAAGCGCGTTGCTTCGGCCTGTAACAATTTTCAGACTACCGCAAACAAGTAGTCATCAGAAACAAGAAGGAGGAAAAAACGAATGTCTACATTCAAAAAGGTTGTAAGCTTAGTTCTTTGCCTTTCAATGCTTATGGGTATCGCTGTTTTTGCAATCCCCACAGCTCTGGCAGAAGAAGCAACAACAGCAACCTCACACGCAGGCGCTGAGTCTGTTATCAAGACGATGGACGAAATCAAAGCTAACGGCTATGCAGACGGCAGCGGCAATTATTTCATCTATCTTGGTCTTGAGTTCTATGAGCAGGATGCTGACGGTGAGTGGGCAATCACTGACCATTACGTTCAGCCCGGCGACACACTCAAAGCAGAATTCTACTACAAAACAAACATGTGGATGGGTGCAGGTAACCCCTACTTCGTATTTGAAAGATCATTCTTCGACGTAACAAACGGCTTTGACGGTCTTACATACGATAACACATATGACCCCGACCACTCAGATTACCCCACA
>JAZQYY010000004.1:0-60794 GCA_045633805.1 Acutalibacteraceae bacterium | reverse complement strand
GGCGACTATGACATGGAACAACAAAAAAGACGGGGTGGGATATGAACTCAAAGTTAGTCAATATCCGTCTATGAGTTATAGTACAATGGATTTTACGATTGAAATTTATTGATAAAATAGAATCGAAAAAACTCCTAACTTAAGGTACGTGCTTTAAAAGTAAAGAAAATCAGTTTCAGACCGGTTCCATTTTGAGTGTCGATCCCAAAAAACTCTCGTTCTTCGGAACGAGAGTTTTTTTATCCAAGCCGACAGGCTTGGTATATCATCAGCCCGAATGGGCTGTATATCATTGCCGCCCGAGTGCGGCGTATATCATCACACCGAAGGTGTGTGTCGGCTTGATGATATACCAAACTTCGTTTTGATGATATGCAATTCCCCCAGGAATTGATGATATACAATGCTCCGCATTGAGTTATTTTCGTTTTTATGCTATAATACATTAAAGGTCGGTGATGATATGTTCAAATATAGATTTGCTTGTTCAAATAAAGATAATATATTATTTTCTATAAATCAAATAATTGCAAACGATTCGCCTTGTGGAAAATCTATATTTGGCGGCGATTTATATAAAACTGGTATTCATTTTGAAGAATGTGATGAGAAGATAAAGGGTTTTTATCTCGTAGAGTCTGAAAACGAGTCTCATAGAGGTTCACCTATTCGTGTTTGTTTTTATGGTAAATTTGTAGAAGAAGAAAACAATTTATTTTTTGATGTTTATATCTATCCTCGAATTGTTGAAATTTTATTTTTGATATTTGCTTTTATATTTCTTTCTTTTTTTGGAAAAGTAATCGGAGTTATAATATCAGTTGTTGTTTTGTGTATGTTTGGCAAAGGGTATATTGATATGATGAAAGATACATACGATAGACTTAATAGAATATTTTGTTAAAGAAATCTGGTTTTCGGCCGGTTCCATTTTGAGTGTCGGTCCCAAAAAAAGCACTTCTTCGGAAGTGCTTTTTTTTTGTGTTTGTGTCCGCAAGGACACAACATCGTTTTGCGGTGAAACCGCAAACAGCATTTGACATTTAGGTCAACATAATTCCGCCTTAGCGGACACAAAACGAGGTTGCCTTGTGGCAAACAGTGTTGTGCTTCGCACAAACGATGTTACGGCTACGCCGTAAATGATGTGGGCTGACGCCCAACGTTGTTGCACTTCGTGCAATTTTATACTATAATACACCCAAGGCGGTGAAGTAATGAAAAAGATTTTAAGCAAAATCGGCGAATTTTTTGAAACACTGTTTGCTATGATAGTTGCTTTGATTTTTTGCGTTTGTGTTGTTTTTTTGCTGCCATTTGATTACATAAAGTACAAGAGGTCACTTTATTATAAAACTGAGCATAAAAAATATAAACTCTATGCAGCATCTGGCGTTAATTTTGAGATTTACAATGAAATTGTAAAGAACGATTTGCCGATAAAGTTCATTTGTAACCCAGACGATGATTCATTGGAACGTGGTTGGTTTGTTTACAATAATACACTTATCATTCCAAACGTTTTTTCATTTGAATATAATACCGAAACGAAAAAGTGGAATTATTGTTGTGAAGTTGTTGAAGAGGATGATACCGAAAAAAGAATTATAATGTCACTTGAGGAATATATTGAAATAGAAGTTCAAGAAGCTAATGAACTTGCGGGATATAATATTTGTGATAAAGCGATTGTTTTGATTGACGCTAACTGTATCGAGAATGTAGAGTTTGCAAAAAGCGAGAACAAATTTTTGATTTATGATGATAATAGAGAAGAATTATTGAAAAAATTTTGTAATAACAACTAAAAAAAGAAAATCAGGTTTTTAGACCGGTTCCATTTTGCGTGTCGGTCCCAGAAATCCCGAATGCGTAAGCGTTCGGGATTTTACATTTCACTAAATACCACATAAGAACGATACCTTTTTATGCAATCGAAAGAGTTCCGGAGGATGACGGGATTTTGACATTGCATATTAATAAGACGAGAGTAGATATGTTTCCGTTTTTGCGAATTTTTGCAAGAAAGAGATATCATTTATTTTCCGGTTTTACTGTAGAAAAACAAGACGTTATTAAATCTGAGCTTCAAAAAACTATTGCATTTAAATGTATGATGCTTTAAAATAAATGTGACAATTAAATAAACGGGAGCTTGTATAACAGGCTGAGAGGAAGGTGCGACCTTCGACCGAGAACCTGATTTGGATAATGCCAACGTAGGGATGCCTGGGTATAAAAGTGCTTTTGCGTGGCGGAATCAATCTGAAACTGTTTCAGATTTTTCGTCACTTTTTATTTTTTAGAACACATCTTCTCAACGGTGAGTTACCAAATCGGTGGCTTGCCGTTTTTTGTTTTTTCAGGAGGTGTTTTTATGGTAAAAATCAACGGTGAAGAACTGAACGTTGCAGGAAAAACAATTGCTGAATATCTTGCAACCACAAATTATGACCCGAAAAGAATCGCAGTTGAGCGTAACGGTGACATTGTATTTAAATCTCAATACGGTGAAACCTTACTGCAAGACGGCGACAACGTTGAAGTTGTAAGCTTTGTGGGAGGTGGTTAAGCTGATTCCGACAAAAGAAGAATGGTATTCAGCTCTGTCGGAAAGACACGGCGAAAAAATACAGAATATTTTTGAATCCGCAACTGTTGCAATATGCGGTCTCGGCGGTCTTGGCTCTAACATAGCTTTTGCTCTTGCCCGTGCAGGTATCGGGAAACTGATTCTTATTGATTTCGATAGTGTTGATATAACAAATCTGCACCGTCAGCAATATAAAGCAAGTCAAATCGGAACAAACAAAACGGATGCCTTGCGAGATAATCTTTTGGAAATTGCTCCGTATGCAGCAATCGAAACTCATAAGGTTCGTATTTCTGAAAACAATGCTGAAGAGCTTCTTGAAGAAGCAGATATTATCTGCGAAGCATTCGATGATGCAGCGTGCAAAGCAATGCTTGCTAATCTTGTGCTTGAAAGAATGCCTGAAAAGTATTTAGTCGCCGCATCGGGTATGGCTGGATTCGGCAGTGCCAACACCATTCAGACACGAAGAATATCAAAGCGATTATATCTCTGCGGTGACGGAGCGAGCGATGTGCAATCAGAAGGCAGTCTTGTTGCTTCCCGTGTGATGCTCTGTGCCGCACATCAGGCACATACCGTGCTCCGAATTCTGACAGAACAATTTGAAACTTAAAGAAAGAAGGAAAACTCAATGAACAACGATAAACTCATAATCGGCGGACACGAATTCAACTCACGTTTTATTCTTGGTTCAGGAAAATACTCAATGAAACTCATTGAAGCGGCTGTAAAGGATGCAGGTGCAGAAATTATTACTCTTGCAGTCCGCCGTGCGAATACAAAAGAACAGGAAAGCATTCTTGATTACATTCCCGAAGGTATTACTCTGCTCCCCAACACAAGCGGTGCAAGAAATGCAGAAGAAGCGGTGCGTATCGCCCGTCTTGCAAGAGAACTCGGTTGCGGTGATTTTGTGAAAATTGAGATTATGCGTGATTCCAAATATCTGCTTCCCGACAATCAGGAAACAATCAAAGCAACCGATATTCTTGCCAATGAAGGCTTCGTTGTTATGCCCTATATGTATCCCGATCTTAATGTTGCCCGTGATCTTGTGAATGCCGGTGCCGCTTCCGTAATGCCTCTCGCCTCACCTATCGGTTCAAATAAAGGTCTTGCAACAAAAGAATTTATTCAGATTCTTATTGATGAAATCGATTTGCCAATCATTGTAGACGCAGGTATCGGCAGACCGTCTCAGGCTTGTGAAGCGATGGAAATGGGTGCGGCAGCAATTATGGCAAACACTGCGCTTGCCACCGCAGGCGATCTTCCTATGATGGCTTCTGCATTTAAGAATGCAATTGAAGCAGGACGAAAGGCATACCTTGCAGGACTTGGCAGAGTATTGACACGCGGAGCATCAGCTTCTGACCCTCTGACAGGCTTCCTCAGAGATTAAGGAGAAAATATGGAAAATCAATTTTTTGTAGATTCGGAGCATCTGTCGCCCGAAGCACTTGAGAAAAAGCACAGACTCGAAAATGAGCCGTCATTCCGCAAAAATCATATGGAATATATGATCGGTATGGAGATAATCGAGTCGGATGTTTGTAAAAACGTTATGGCACAGATGAACTCCTATGATTATTCAGAATATACTTCCGAGGATGTTAAAGCGGCATTGGAACATAACACTTGTACTATTGACGATTTCAAAGCACTTCTTTCACCTGCGGCAGAACCGTTTCTTGAGCAAATGGCTGAACGTGCAAGACTCGAAACAAGCAAACACTTCGGAAACACCGTCTATCTGTTTACACCTCTTTACATAGCAAACTACTGTGAAAATTACTGTGTTTATTGCGGTTTTAACTGCTACAACCACATTAAACGTATGAAGCTTTCTGTGGAGCAGATTGAAAAAGAGATGAAGGTTATTGCCGACAGCGGTATGGAGGAAATTCTGATTCTCACGGGTGAAAGCAGAGGTCATAGTAACGTTGAATATATCGGTGAAGCGTGTAAACTGGCAAGAAAATATTTCCGTATGGTCGGTCTTGAAATTTATCCCGTAAATACCGATGAATACAGGTTTCTTCACGAATGCGGTGCGGACTATGTGACGGTATTCCAAGAAACCTATGATGCAGATAAATATGAAAAACTGCATCTGCTCGGTCACAAACGTGTGTGGCCTTACCGTTTTGATGCGCAGGAAAGAGCGCTCCGTGGCGGTATGAGAGGCGTTGCATTCTCGGCTCTGCTCGGACTTTCCGATTTCCGTAAAGACGCTCTTGCAAGTGCTTTGCACGTCTATTATTTGCAGAGAATATATCCTCACGCAGAGATGTCACTTTCCTGCCCGAGACTCCGACCAATTATCAATAACGATAAAATCAATCCTTTGGATGTGCACGAAAAACAGTTGTGTCAGGTGCTTTGTGCATACCGTATCTTTTTGCCGTATGTGGGAATTACGGTATCATCCCGTGAGAGTGCCGAGTTCAGAAACGGTATTGTAAAAATTGCGGCAACAAAGGTTTCTGCCGGTGTTTCTACGGGTATCGGCGACCACGAAAGCAAATATTCGGGCAAAGAAACCGACGGTGTTCAGGGCGATGAACAGTTTGAAATCGATGATAACCGCAGTCTTGATAAGATGTATCAGGACATTGCCGATGAAGGTCTGCAACCCGTTCTGAATGACTATCTGTATGTGTGAGGTAATGAATATGAAATATTTTGACCCGACTTTATATTTTATAACAGACAGCACCAATTACGCAGAGGAAGAATTCCTTTTCCGTGTGGAACAGGCACTCAAGGGCGGAGCAACTCTTCTTCAGCTTCGTGAAAAGGAAAAATCCACCCGTGAATATATCGAGCTTGCGGAAAAGGTACACGAAATTGCGAAGCGTTACAATGTGCCTTTGATTATTGATGACAGAGTTGACGTTGCTCTTGCAATTGATGCGGAAGGTGTTCACGTCGGAGCAAGTGATATGCCCGTTGCTGTTGCAAGAAAGTTGATGGGCAATGATAAAATTGTCGGTGCTACTGCAAAAACAGTTCCTTGGGCAAAAGAAGCCTATGAACAAGGTGCAGATTATCTCGGAGTGGGTGCAATTTATCCTACAACTACCAAGGTTGTAACAGTTCTCACTTCAACCGAAACTCTTGATGCAATAACAAAAGCTGTGCCTATTCCCGTCAATGCAATCGGCGGTCTTAATAAAGATAACCTTGATATTCTTAAAGGCATCGGTATTTCGGGAATCTGTGTTGTTTCGGCAATTATGAAATCTGATGACTCGAAAACCGAAGCTGAAACATTACTTTCACTTGCAAAGGATTTGATAAAAAATGATTAAAGGTGCAATATTTGACCTAGACGGTACGCTATTTGACTCAATGTTTGTATGGGACACAATCGGTGAAATTTATCTTCGTTCAATCGGATACGAGCCGGAAGAAAACCTGAATGAAACCTTCAAAACGATGAGCCTTTACAATGCCGCTTGTTATTATAAAAGCGAATACGGTGTCACTCTTTCGGTTGATGAAATAATGGACGGTGTAAACCGTATGGTCGAAAAATATTACATAAATGAGGTTCAGCTGAAAACGGGTGTTTATGATTTTATAAAGCATCTTCACAATATCGGTGTGAAAATGTGCATAGCGACTGCAACTGACAAATATCTTGTTGAAGCGGCACTTGAAAGATTCGGAATAAAAGAATGTTTTTCGGAAATCTTTACTTGCACCTCCGTCGGTCACAGCAAGGATGAACCCGATATTTACCGTGAGGCATTGAAGCATCTCGGCTCTCCGAAAGATGATACACTTGTTTTCGAGGATGCAATTTACGCAATAAGAACGGCGAAAAAAGACGGCTTCAAGGTTGTTGCAATTTACGATAAATCAGAAGAAAATCAGGCTGAAGTAAAATCTCTTTGCGATTATTACATAACAGATTATACGGATATGCAAGGCTTCTGGAAATTTGCCGCACCGATGAAAACCGCACTTTCAATAGCAGGGAGCGATTGCAGCGGCGGTGCAGGAATTCAAGCGGACATTAAAACAATGACTATGAACGGTGTTTATGCTATGAGTGCAATTACCGCCCTGACCGCACAAAACACAACGGGAGTTTTTGCAATATCCGAATCAACACCCGAGTTTTTAAAAGAACAAATCGATGCGGTCTTTGACGATATATATCCTGATGCGGTTAAAATCGGTATGGTTTCATCATCGGAACTTATTTCCGTTATTGCTGAAAGGCTGAAATTTTATAACGCCAAAAACATCGTGGTTGACCCCGTTATGGTTGCAACAAGCGGTTCTGAACTAATAAAAACCGATGCGGTGCAAACTCTTATCGAGGAACTTTTGCCGATTGCAACGGTTGTAACACCCAACATTCCCGAAGCAGAAGTTTTATCGGGTGAAAAAATACAGAGTAAGGAAGAAATGCTGAATGTTGCAAAATCAATCGGAGATAAATACGGTTGCGCAGTTTTACTTAAAGGTGGACACAGTGTTAACGATGCAAACGACCTTCTTTATTCAAACGGCAAATTCAAATGGTTTGAGGCTAAAAGAATAAACAACCCCAATACCCACGGAACAGGCTGTACTCTTTCGTCAGCTATTGCATCAAACCTTGCTAAAGGGTTATCCCTTGATGAGTCAATTCGGAATGCAAAAGATTATATCTCGGGCGCACTTTCTGCTATGCTTGATTTGGGAAAAAATTCAGGTCCGATGAATCATGCATTTAAAATAAACCAATAAAAATGAGGGTAGTCGATAAAACTACCCTCATTTTTCATTTTATAAACCGTTCAGAAAAAGAACAAATCCGAACCCTTCGCCGATTGGCATAAGGTTCGGATTTATACTGTATGGTGCGGATAACAGGACTTGAACCTGCACGAACTTGCGCCCATTAGAACCTGAATCTAACGCGTCTGCCAATTCCGCCATATCCGCATATTCTGTTGCCCGTTAAATTTTACACGGCACGGGTATCCGAGGGAGTGCCTGAGCATTTTCTCCGTGATGAGAAAAGAGGATTCCGTTGAAGGAATCCTCTCCTGGTGCGAGAGACGGGACTTGAACCCGTACGTCGTAAACACACGCCCCTCAAACGTGCGCGTCTGCCGATTCCGCCACTCTCGCATATCATCTTGTTCGCTTGGAACGTTGCCTATTATAGCAAACCAATCCGCCGTTGTCAAGTGTTTTTTTAAAGTTTTTTCAAATTTTTTTAATTATTTATTATTGTTCCAAAACAGCATTATCACACGTCTTGAAACTTATGTTCAGAGCAACCGAAAACGGTTGCCGCCGACACCGCAAAGGCTTGTATCAAAACCGATTCAATCCCGTTATTTTTTCTGCTATTTCTCTGAAAACAGGCGCGCAACTGATTGCACCTTCACCACCGTTTTCTTTTAATATCACAACCGCATACCGTGGGTTATCTGCAGGAAAATAACCTGCAAACCACGCGTTATAGATTTCTTCGCCGTTTTCGCTTCTGCCCGTTTGCGCCGTTGCGGTTTTCCCTGCGCAGGCAACAAATTCGCTCTTTGCTCTTTTGCCGCTCCCCTCTTCGACAACACCCTCAAGAAAACCTTGAAGAAGTTCTGCCGTTTCAGGGGCAATAATCCGCCTGCGCTCGGAATAATTCTGCGTTTTAACAAAATCTCCGTCTGCGTTCACTTCGCCCTCAACAAGGTAAGGTTCAACGTAATATCCTCCGTTTGCAATCACCGCCATCATCGTGCAAATCTGCAAAGGAGTCGCAGTCAGTTCCCCCTGCCCGAAAGAAAGATTCGCCGTTGCCGCATCGGAATCAATCTTTTGCGGCAGGTTTGCACCTTTGGATTTGATTGAAGAAGCCAGGACCGTTTCTCTGCCGAAGCCGAAATCCGCCGCCGTTCTGAGAATGTTTTCCGCCCCTGTTTCAAGTGCAAGAGCAATGAAATAAGTGTTGCACGAAACGGCAAGTGCGCCCTGCATATTGAGCTTGCCGTGACCGTCTTTTTTGTGGCAATTAAAGGTCACGCCGTTATGCGTTACACTGCCTGTGCAAACGTAAGAAAAGCTTTGAGCCACACCGTTTTCGAGTGCAGAAGCCGCAACAACGGGCTTAAAAACAGAGCCCACGCTGAACGCTGAAAAAGCCCTGTTAATCAGCGGAGAATCTGCTCTTTCAAGGGCTGAAGCAATATCGTTCTGATTATACAACGGTATTGAAACACAGGCTCTGATCGCGCCTGTTTCAACGTCAATAACAGTTGCCGCTCCGCACACAACGCCCGAAGAATCAAGCGCATCTTCAACGATTTTCTGGATATCGGAATCTATCGTGAGCACAATTCCGCTTTCGCTTTCACCCTCGGTCTGCACCTGAATATTTTCACCGAGAAGTACTCTTCCGTTTGCATCGGTGCCGATTCGCGCGGTAATTGTTTTGCCTCCTGACGATAGCAAAGGATCAAAAGCTTTTTCCGCTCCGCTGACACCCGAGCCGTCATATCCGCAATAGCCGATTATGTGGCAGGCATAGGGTGAATATCGCTTCGGATAAGCAACAACGGTTATATCCTGTCCGTTGCAGGCATCGTTTTTAACGTCAACGCATACTGCTTCGCCTGCAAGCATTTTTTCTTTGACGAGCAAAAACGCTTCTGCGTCAAGCTCTTTTTCAAGTGCAGCAAGAGCTTTTTGAGTTGGTTTGGCGATTGCCTTATAAGCCGTTTCACCGTTTGTAAGCGGTTTTAAATTGCAGTCATAAACCGTGCCGCGAAGATATGCAACGTCAAATTTCATCCCTGCCCCTGACAACGCAACCGCCTGCGCATTGTTTGTTAAATTAAGCACCCTTGCACCAATCCCTGCAAACATCACCGCAAGCAAAAAGAAAACCGTTATTGCTCTTTTTTTCAAAAAAAATCACTCCCCAAGGATATCTTTCCTCGGGGAGTGAGAATTATTTGCAATTAAACGTTGAATCTGAAAAGAACAACGTCGCCGTCTTTCATAACGTATTCTTTGCCTTCACTGCGCATAAGACCCTTTTCTTTTGCGGCGGCAACAGAGCCGAGCTCAATAAGGTCTTCATAAGCGATAACTTCCGCTCTGATGAATCCTCTCTCGAAATCACTGTGAATTTTGCCTGCAGCCTGCGGAGCCTTTGTGCCCTTGGTGATAGTCCAAGCTCTTACCTCGGGCTGACCTGCGGTAAGATAAGAGATAAGACCGAGAAGCGCATAACTCTTTTTAACAAGAAGGTCAAGACCGCCTGTTTCAACGCCAAGCTCTGCAAGGAAGATTTCTTTTTCTTCCTTATCAAGCGAAGCAATTTCAGCTTCAAGCTCTGCACAGATGGGAAGCACTTCACTGCCCTCTGCAGAAGCAATTTCACAAACTTTCTTGTAGTGAGCGTTATTGTCAAGTCCGCCTGCAAAATCGCTCTCGCTCATATTGCAAGCATAGATAACGGGCTTTGCGGTGAGAAGCGCAACCTCTGAAAGCCAAGCCTTTTCGTTATCGTCGCACTCAACGTTTCTTGCAGGAACGTTATTTTCAAGCTCAGCAAGCAGACGCTTGAGGAATTCAAGCTCGCCGGCAAGAGTCTTATCACCCTTGAAAGCTTTTGTTACTCTGTCAATTCTGCGTTCAACCATTTCCATATCGGAAAGAATGAGCTCGAGATTGATTGTTTCAATATCTCTTTCGGGGTCGATTGTTGCATCAACGTGAACGATATCGTCATCCTCAAAGCAACGAACAACGTGAATAACTGCATCAACCTCACGGATGTGTGAGAGGAATTTGTTGCCGAGACCTTCGCCCTTTGATGCACCTCTTACAAGACCTGCGATATCAACGAATTCGATGAATGCAGGAGTGATTTTAACAGGATTATAAAGCTCTGCAAGCTTATCAAGTCTTTCGTCAGGCACGGAAACAACGCCAACGTTAGGCTCGATTGTGCAGAAAGCATAGTTTGCAGACTGCGCGCCTGCATTTGTGATTGCATTGAAAAGTGTGCTCTTGCCAACGTTAGGCAAGCCGACAATACCAAGTTTCATATTATCAAAAATCCTTTCGGTTATTATTCAACCGGTCTATTATATAATATTGTTGCAAAAAAAACAATATCAATTTTTTAAAATTAAGGTTTGCATCGGAGTAGATTATGGTGTATTATATAGAATGATATATTATTGTTATAAGAAAGGGAGCGGTTGAGATGGATAACAGCAGATTTCTGCGAAGCGAAATGCTTCTGGGTGAGCAGTCAACCAAAAAATTCGCAGAGAGCAAGGTTATTCTTTTCGGGCTCGGCGGTGTTGGCTCATACACAGCTGAAGCTCTTGCAAGAGCAGGCATCGGCAACCTGACGGTTGTTGACAGCGACTGCGTTTCACAATCAAATATCAACCGCCAGCTTTGCGCTCTCAATTCAACCGTTGGCAAGCCGAAAGTTGAAATTATCAGAGAAAGAATTCTTGATATCAACCCCGAATGCAACGTTACCGTTTTGCAAAAATTTTATCTGCCCGAAAACGCAAATGAATTTGAGCTTGAGAAATACGATTACATCGCAGATGCGATAGACACCGTAAGCGCAAAAATCGACCTTGCGAAGAAAGCACAGGAGCTTGAAATCCCGATTATAGCCTGTATGGGCACAGGTAACAAGTTTGACCCCACTCTTTTCAGAATTGACGATATTTCAAAAACCTCCGGCTGTCCGCTTTGCAGAGTTATGCGCCGCGAGCTGAAAAACAGAGGAATCAAAAAGCTGACCGTTGTGTGGTCACCCGAAGAGCCTGCAAAACCTTTGTTTGACGGTGAAAACAGCGGCAAAAGACAAACTCCCGGCTCCCTGCCGTTTGTGCCCGGTGTTGCAGGCTTGATTATGGCAGGTAAAATTATAAAAGATATTGCAAACAAGGAATAATGCTATGAAAAGATTTATTGCTCTTATGCTCTGCACGGCGCTGATTATTTCAGCCTCCGCTTGCTCCGCAAACAAAGAAAACGAAAAACCGTCCGAAGCGGTAACAAACACCGCAACGCAGAATGAAGGCATTCTTAACCTTGCATATTCAACCATTGATACCCTTAACCCCTTCACCTGCACAACAAGCGCAAATCTGCAGATTCTGCGCCTTATTTATGACGGACTTTTCAGCCTTGATAAAAACTATAACCCTGTGCCGACCCTTGCGGTAAGCGGCACCGTTGAGGATAAAAGAGTTACGGTTAAGCTCGGCAACTTCAGTTTCAGCGACGGCACACCTGTTACCGTTACTGACGTTAAAACTTCGTTTGAAAAAGCAAAGACTTCGCCTGCCTATGCCGCAAGGCTTGCAAACTTTGAATCCGCAGGCGCGTATGAAGGCAACATCGTTATTTTCACTATGACAAAAAACGACCCCTATGCCCTTGCCTGCCTTGATTTTCCGATAATCAAAAACGGTGACGATGCAACCGACCTTGCAACAGGCTTCGGCAGATATATTCCCCGAGTTTCGGGCGATGAAATCTATCTCACCGTCAACACCGCCAAAACAGGCTTTGTGCCTGCCATCAAAACGGTTAAGCTTTTACCCATCAGAGATGAAAGCGCAATCATCTCAAGCCTTGAAGTAGGCAACACCTGCTTTAATTATAACGATTTAAGCGACGGTGTTTATTCAAGAATCAATGCAAAAACAGTTGAAATGGGCATCAATAATTTTGTTTATCTTGCCTTCAACAGTGCAAGCGAAGCTTTTACGGATAAAAATATCCGTCAGGCGGTTAACCTTGCAATTGACAGAAATAAAATCGTTTCAACCGCTTTCCAGGGGCACGCAAGGGTTGCTTACACACCCTTCAATCCTGATTGGTATGAGCTTGTTTCAAAAGACCTCATTGTTTCAAAAGACGTTGCCGCGGCAACACAGTTGATTGAAGAAAGCGGCATTGACGTTGCCGCAAAAGAAATTGTTCTGATTGTTAATTCCGAAAATCAGTTCAAACTTGAAACAGGCGAATTCATCAAAGAACAGCTTGAGGTTATCGGCTTTGACGTAACTCTCAAAAAGCTCAAAGCCGCAGAAATTGTTGATGCTCTCACCGAGGGTAATTATGATATTTATATCGGTGAAACAAAGCTGACACCGAATATGAATCTCTCTGCACTTTTCCTTGGTGGCAACGCATCTTTCGGCATCAGCAACATCAGCGAAACTTCAAAAAGATATTCACAGCTTCTCTCGGGCAACTGCGAAATTATGGACTTCGTAAACACATTTAACGAAGATTTGCCTGTCATTCCGCTTTGCTACAGAAATGCCGCAGTTTCTTACACAAACTCAATGCAGGGCTCTTTCGCCTGCTGCGACGGCGACGTTTTTGCCGATATTCACACCTGGAGTTTTAAATAAAACGAATTAAACTGCGTTTTTTTGCCATAATAAATCCGTATTTCAAATGAAAGACGGTGGCAAAATGACAGACGGATTAATGCTCAGAAAAGCAATAATCAGCGGCGCGGCACAAATTGAAAATCATTACGAAAGCGTTGACGCAATCAACGTTTTCCCCGTACCTGACGGTGACACGGGCACAAACCTGAGCCTGACTCTCGGCGGTTGTGCCAAGGCACTTAAAAACTATAAGAATCCAAGCGCGTGCGAAACAGCGGATTTTGTTGCAGGCGAGCTTCTCAAATGTGCAAGAGGCAATTCGGGAGTTATCTTTTCTCTTATCTTCGGAGGCTTTGCAAAGAGCATTGAGGGTCTTGAAGAGATAGATGCCGTTTCACTTGCAAAAGGGCTTGAAAAAGGCTGTGAAGAGGCCTATGCGGCAATTGATAAGCCAACAGAGGGCACTATGCTCACGGTTATCCGCCTTGCGGCATCAAAGGCAACCTGTGCGGCAGAAAAAGGTGCATCAACCGCGCAGACTTTTGAAGCGGCACTTGAAGGCGCAAAAGCCGCACTCAAATCAACCAGAAACCTGTTGCCCGTACTTAAAAAGCGCGGCATTGTTGATGCAGGGGCACAGGGACTTGTTTATATTATGGAGGGTATGGCAGGTTTTTCATCTACCGAAAGCGACGCTGTTGCAAACGAAACGGAAATAAACGATTTTGCTTCGGATTATACCTACTGCACGGAATTCATCATAACAAGAAACAACGCACAGAGCCTTGAGGTTATCCGCAGCTTTCTTGGTGAAATCGGTGATTGCCCTGCCGCGGCAGAGCATTCGGGGATTATCAAAATCCACGTGCATACCAATTCGCCGCACCTTGCCCTGCAAAAAGGTCTTGAATACGGTGAACTGAGCAAAATTAAAATCGATAATATGCGATTGCAGGCAGCTGCATCGGGTAAATAAACAATAAGGAGATAAAATGGAACTTAACGCAAGTATCAAATATCTTAAAGGTGTGGGTGAAAAACGAGCCGCTATGCTGGCAAAGCTCGGCATTTTTACCCTTTGGGACTTGCTGACCTTTTATCCCCGTACATATGAGGATTGGAGCAAAATCACCTCAATAAAAGATGCTCCGATGAACGAAACGGTCTGCATTAAAGCAATCGTCGGTATGCCTTGCAAGGAGCACAGAATCCGTAAAGGTATGACCCTTTACAAAACCGAAGTCACAGACGGCGAAATGCTTCTTGATATAACGTTTTTCAATAATCCCTATTCAGCCAAAAAGCTTGAAGAGGGCAAAGAATATCTTTTCTTTGGCAAAATTACGGGCAAGGGATATTTCCGCTCAATGAACTCCCCCGATTTTGTTGAAACCGAGGGCACAGGCGGCATCAGACCGATTTATCCGCAAACGGCAGGCATGAACTCAAGAGCCATTGAAAAGCTGATTAAAACCGCTTTTGAATATACGGCAAAACCCGCTGACCCCATCCCTGAAAGCATTCGCAACGGTTATTGCCTGATGGGGCTTTACGATGCTCTGCGAAACATACATTTCCCCAAAAACGAAGATATGCTCAGCGAAGCTCGCAGAAGACTGATTTTTGAAGAGCTTTTTCTGCTTGAACTCGGTCTTCTGAGAATGAAAACAAAGGCAAGGCAATCCACCGCCCTTTCAATGCAAAAAGATTATACGGGCGAATTCTTTTCGCTTTTACCGTTTGAACTTACAGGCGCACAAAAAAGAGCAATTGCCGAAGCGGCAAACGATATGCTTCAGGGCGTGCCGATGAACAGGCTTGTTCAGGGTGACGTTGGTTCCGGCAAAACTGCGGTGTGCGCCGCGCTGATTTATAACTGCATCAGAAACGGTTATCAGAGCGCGCTTATGGCCCCCACAGAGGTGCTTGCAATGCAGCATTATAAAACGCTTGCAAAATTCTATGAAAGCACGGATATAACCATCGGTCTGCTCACAGGCTCAACGCCTGCGGCGGAAAAGAAAAAAATAAAAGCCGCCCTCAAAGACGGCAGAATCGACCTTGTTATCGGCACGCACGCATTGATTCAGAAAGACGTTGAATTTGCCGAACTTGCGCTTGCGGTTACCGATGAACAGCACCGTTTCGGCGTTAATCAGCGAAATTCGCTTCATTCCAAGGGTAATAATCCGCACACCCTTGTTATGTCCGCAACGCCGATTCCCAGAACGCTTGCACTTATCATTTACGGTGACCTTGATTTAAGCATTCTTGATGAAATGCCGAAGGGCAGACAAAAAACCGAAACGTATCTTGTTACCCCCGATATCAGAGAGCGTTCCTATGCTTATATCAAAAAACATCTTTGCCAAGGCAGGCAGGGATATATCGTTTGTTCGCTTGTTGAAGAAGGCGAAACTTCAGAGCTGACCGCCGCAAACGAGCTTTTCAAGGAGCTTTCAGACGGCTTCTTCAAGGGCTTCAAGCTCGGTCTGCTTCACGGCAAAATGAAAGCCGCTGAAAAGAAAGCCGTTATGGATTCCTTTGCAAGCGGCGAAACACAGCTTCTTGTGGCAACAACGGTTATCGAGGTTGGCATCGACGTGCCGAATGCCGTTATTATGGTTATTGAAAATGCCGAAAGATTCGGTCTTTCACAGCTTCATCAGCTCCGCGGCAGAATCGGCAGAGGCAGTGAAAAATCAACCTGCATTCTTATTTCTGAAGCCGACGAAACCGAAAGACTAAACGTTCTTGCCTCAACAACAGACGGCTTTAAAATTGCAGATGAAGACCTCAAACTGCGAGGTCCCGGTGATTTCTTCGGTTCAAGGCAACACGGTCTGCCCGAAATGAAAATCGCAAATATGATGACTGACGGTGAGGTTATAAAAGAAACCCGCGATGCCGCTGAAAAACTGTTAAAAAATAACCCCGCCCTTGCGGGCGAGGATTTTGAAATGCTTCGCAAAGCGGTCAACCGCCTGTTTGCGGGCGGCTCAATGAACTGATTGAAGAAGCGAAGGCATCATTCTGTATTCATTTGAGTTTTTATCAACCATTGTTATGGGAAACTCGGGCAGAATTTCGTGAACGCTTGCGATAAATCCGCTGCTGCCCTCTTCGGGGAAACCCGTTACAAGGTTAACCGCACCAAGCTTTTTTGACGCAACCGCCACCACCAAGGCAGGGCTGTTATTGAAATAGATATTCATTTGTGCATCGTATTTTTTGGCACATTCAAAAAGCTTTTCAAGTGCTCCGCCTGCATTGGCATTCAATCCGCTGCTTTCTCTGAAAACGCTCATAACAACAAGGGGCAGGTTTTCTTCAGCGGCAATTCTTGCACCCGTTTCAATAAGCCTTGTGCAGGAATCCTGTGGCGTTACACACGCAACAACGCAAGGTTGCTTACCGTTTTTGCTCATTAAAGTCAGTCCTTTCATCGGGATATTTATTTTAATTGAAGAAGTATTTCTTTTTACACTCATATCATAAACGAGATTTATTGACCCGATAATAAAAATCCGTTACCTGTTTGTAAACACATTTTGAATTCTTGCCTATGAAACACATCAAAAATCTTACACTCCGGGCAATTCTTGCCGCAGTTATCTGCGTTATTGCTCCGTTTGCTTTGCCTGCAGGCGCAATTCCGATAACGCTCGCATCGTTTATCGTTTTTATTGTTTCCGCCTGCACCAAGGCACAATTCAGCATACCCGCAATATCTATCTATATTCTGTTAGGCTGTTTCGGATTACCTGTTTTTTCAGGTTTTTGCGGCGGACTGCAGGTTATAACAGGATTAACGGGCGGCTACATAATCGGCTATATCCCCTGCGCGGCGGTTATCAGCCTTCTTTGCGAAAAACACGGCAACAAAAAAGCCGTTTTTCCGCTCTCAATGCTTCTTGGCACGCTTATATGCTACCTTTTCGGTGCAGCTTGGTATATGATACAGGCAAAATGCTCCGTTGCAATGGCATTCCTCACCTGCATTGCACCGTTCATTTTGGGCGATATAATCAAAATTGCCGCCGCAAGCATTATCAGCATCTCTCTGCGCCCGAGGCTATCAAAAATACTAAACAAATATTGAATATGCCGAAAGCATATGCTAATATAAAAGAAGAATAATTTTATGAGAAAGGTGATTTAAATGGCAGTTCTCAGAACAGAATATAAGGTTCCTTCAAAAACAGGTCTTGCAGACGTTTTTGTAAGATGCTGGGCACCCGAAAGCAAGCCCCTCGGCATCGTTCAGATTGCTCACGGCATGGCTGAACACGGCGAGCGCTACGCTGATTTTGCAGCATATCTTTGCTCAAAAGGCTTTGCGGTTTTTGCTGACGACCACGTCGGTCACGGCAAATCGGTTAAAACCGATAACGACCTCGGCTATTTTGGCGAAAACGGCGGCTGGGATGCTTTTGTTGAAGATGAGCGTGCAATAACAGAGCTTATCAAAAAAGAATACCCCGACACTCCCGTTATCTTCTTCGGTCACAGTATGGGTTCATTCATTGCAAGAGAATATCTGCGCCGTTACGGTGACGATGATGCAATCAAAGGCGGTGTTATCTGCGGCACAAGCGGCAAAAATCCTGCATCCGCAATCGCAATCAAGCTTGCAGACGGAATCGCAAAAGCAAAAGGAAGCCGCCACAGAAGTGAATTCATCAACAAAATGGCTTTCGGTGCTTACAACAAGAAATTTGAAGGTGCAACCGCATTTGACTGGCTCACAAGCGACAAGGCACAGGTTGAAAAATACATAGACGATAAATATTGCGGCTATCTTTTCACAGCCGCAGGTTATAAAGACCTGTTTACCATTCTCACCCTGGTTTCAGGCAAGGAATGGTTCAAGAATATGCCCAAAGCTCTGCCTTTGCTTGTTATTTCAGGTGAAGATGACCCCGTTGGTAACTACGGCAAGGGCATCAAGCAGGTTTATAACGACCTCAAGCTTGCAGGTGTAAAGGACGTTACTCTCAAGCTTTATCCCGGTATGCGCCACGAAATTCTTAACGAGAGAAAGAATAAAACCGTTTATGAAGATATGGCAATATGGATGCTGGGCAAAATTAAATAATTGATTATAAAACAAAAACACCGTTCCTTCCGATATGGTTGGAACGGTGTTTGATTTTGATTATTATTCAGCAGGTGTTTCTGCCGATTCTGTTGCCTGCGCTTCAGTTGCCGCTTCGGTTGCCTCTGTTACGGGGTCGGTTGCAGGCTCTGTTGCCTCAGTTGAAGGCTCGGTTACGGGCTCTTCATTGGAATCGGTTGTGTTTTCTTCTGTTGAAGCTTCGGTTGTTGTTTCTTCTTCAGCCTTTGTTGCCTCTTCTGTGGGCTTGGGCTTGGTTGCTGAAGGTCTGGGCTTCTTGGTTGTGGGCTCCTCTGTTGTTGCTTCTTCCGTTGTTTCTTCGGGCAGAGTTGCCGAAGGCTCTGTGATATAATCAGTCACGTGAGCATTGAAATCATAGGTTGTTTCAACAGATGAGGTTGATTTGCCCTCTTCTTCATCCTTATTATTGCCGCTGTCAAGAACAGCTTTGATGATAAGAGCCGCCGCCGTGATAACAAGGGCAATCAGCAAAACTATGCCGACAATTTTAATAATCTGTTTCTTATCAACAGGCTTGATATGCGCTCTCGCATCTGCATTTGCATAGGGTGAAGGCACGTTTTCTTCATCAACAAGCTGATTGCTGCCGTAACTGTTGCGGTATTCTTCTTCGTAGCTTGTATCTTCATTGCCAACCATAGCCGCCGCAATGGGAGCAAAAATTGCAGTTTCTTCAACAGTAACAAAAGCAGCGATTGTTGTGATGTTATCCTTGCCGCCTCTTTCAAGAGCAAGGCGAACGAGTTTGCTTGCGCAATCCTGCGAGCTTTCTGCCGTTGAAAGAACTGCAGTGATTTCATCGTCTGAAAGCATATCGGTCAGACCGTCACTGCAAAGCAGAAGGATATCTCCGTTATCAACGTCATCAATAACGCTTATGTTGGGTGAAAGATTTGCTTCCTCGGGAAAAATGCCGAGATGACGGGTAAGCTTTTTTGCATCGGGAATGCTTCCGATTTCATCCATCATCGCTTCGCCCGCGTCAACAATTGTCTGCGCGTGGGTATGGTCAAAGCTTATCTGCTCAAGGATACCCTTGGAATAATGATAAATTCTTGTGTCACCGATATTAACGCAATAGAACTTGCCCTTAACGGCATAGACCGCCGCAAGAGTTGTTCCCATACGCTTGCCTCTTGATTCAATCTCTTCGCAGATGCGACTGTTGGCTTCAACAAGGCTGTTTGAAATTGCAAAGCTGAAATCCTCGCCGCTGTCATAAACGTTGACCGCCTGCGATGCGATAACCTCTGTTGCAATGCCCGATGCGATATCACCGTAGCTCTCGCCGCCCATACCGTCACAAGCGGCAAGGTGGAAAGGCTCTTTCATACTTTGAACAAAAGCAGAGCCTTTTTTGAGATCGCCGGTTGAAGTCAATCTGCCGTTGAGGCTGTAGTTATCTTCATTTTCTCGCCTGATGCGCCCCGAATGAGTTATGGCGCACACATTGGCTTTGATTTTCTTCATATTGTCCCCCAAGAGTCGTGATTAGTCGAGGATACCCTCCGACTTTGCCCAATCATAGAACACTTCGATTGAGCGGAGTCTGGCTGAACCGAGGTTATGAGTACCTCTTGTGTGCCATTCCATATTTACACCCTGAAGCTTGCAGAGATATTTTGCACTTGCCATAAAGCCTGAATCGATAGCGTTATCAAGCAGAATGATGTGCTGATGAGTTTTCTTTGCGGCTTCAAGATCGCCCTTAACGAATTCATCCCACATCTTAACAAAAAGACCTGCACCGCATGAAGTGGGAGTTGCGATAACGCCTCTTGCACCTGCAACATATGCATCATAAAGGAAAGGAATGTTTGCCTGAAGAACGTTTGAATCGCCCTGAACGGCAATCTTTGCCTGAATTTCGGGCATTTTGCAGGTTGTATCCTTGATACCCTTGAACTTGCCTGTTTCAACAAGCTTGCCGTATGTTACGGAATCCATAAGGTGAGGACGAAGACCGGGGAACTCATAGAGAATGATGGGAAGCTCTGTGTAAGAAGCAAGGTCTGTGAGGTAATCATACTGTGCGGCAGGTGTGTCACACATACCCTTTGTTACAAAAACAAGACCGCTTACACCCTGCTGCTCAAGGCGCTTGAGTTCTTCAACCTGATCGTTGAAGCCAACCTGAAGGTTAGCGGTTGCATAAACGGGAACACCGTTTGAATTCTTAACTGCAAGACCTGCGCACTTAACTCTTTCGTCAGGAGTAAGTTCCATCATTTCTGATGAGCCGCAAACTGCGAAAAGATGCTGGGGCTTGAAAGCAGCCTGCCAAGCAACGTATTCTTCATAAGCCTTATAGTCAACGCTCTTATCCCACTTAAAGGGTGTGAGAAGCAGAGAATATACGCCTGAGTATTCATTGTAATTTGCCATAGTTAAACACCTTCCGTTAAAATATTTTATTATATTTCATCTTGCATTATATACCCCTGTTTTGTAAAAATCAATAACTATATTATTAATATTAATCTAAATTTTCTTAATTTTTGTATTCTATTGACTTTATTTGCTTTTTACAATAGAATATTGGCGGAAAACACAAAAATCGGAGAATAAAAATGGAAAATATTCACGGCAAAAACTTTTTTAAGAATATGGCAAGGCTTGCTCTGCCGATTGCAATGCAGCAGCTTCTTGTTTCGTGTGCACAGCTTGTTGACACAGCTATGGTCACAAGCCTTGGCAACGTTACGGTTTCAGCAGTAGGCGTTTCTTCCAGATGGATATTCCTGATGAACCTTTTTTATTTCGGAATTTCATCGGGCTCGGCGGCGCTGATTTCGCAATATTGGGGCGCAAAAGAAAAAACAAATATCCGCAAAACCTGCGGTGCGGCAATGGTTTTCAGCCTTTGCGTGGCTTTTATCTTCTGCTTTCTGATGGCAACGTTTCCCGAGCAGCTTGCAAGAGTTTTTTCAAACGAGCAAGCGGTTATCAAAGAAGCGGCAAAATATATGCGCATCGTTTCATTTATGGGAATCTTCGCCGCATTCAACCAGATTGCCTGCACGGTTCTGCGAGCAACGGAAAAGGTTAACCCTCCCCTGTTTTCATCAATCATTGCGGTTGCTGTTAACACAACGCTCAACTACGTTCTGATTTACGGCAAGCTCGGTATGCCCGAACTCGGCATAAGAGGCGCGGCAATTGCTTCGCTGATTTCGGCGGCGGTGCAAGCGGTTATTCTGATGTTTGTTATGCGTTCCTCAAAAGAAGTTTTCAAAGCTCCGCTCAAAGAATTTCTTTCACTCAGCCGCGGCTTTGTTAAAAAATTCTGCACGGTATGCCTGCCCGTTGTTCTCAACGAGGGCGTATGGGCTATCGGCACAAACATCTATGCAATGGTTTTTGCAAGACAAGGCTACGAAAACTACGCAGGCTACACGATTTTCAGCTCCGTTGAGCAGGTTGCGTTCGTTTTCTTTGTGGGTATCTGCCACGCTTGCTCAATTATGACGGGCAAAACCATCGGCGAGGGCAGAGAAAGCGAAGCTTATAAGCTTGCAAAGAAGTTTGTTATTATGACTCCGATTATCGGCATTTTAACAGGCTCCGTTCTTGCAACGTTCAGAGAACCTCTGCTTTCACTTCTGAACATCGAAACACAGGGTGCATTCGACCTTGCATCAAAGCTGATTCTCATTTATTGCCTGTGGTTGCCCGTGAGAAATATTCCTTATACGCTCATCGTCGGCACGTTCAGAGCAGGCGGCGACACAAAGGTTGGCATCGTTTACGACTGCGTTTCAATGTATCTCATCGGTGTGCCGCTGGTTATTATTCTGGGAATGGTTGTTAAGGTTGAGTTCCATTATCTGCTGATTGCTATGTATCTGGGCGAAGATTTGCTCAAATCAGTGCTGAGCATTTACCGCTTCAAGAGCAAAAAATGGATTAAAAATCTTACTGATAAGAATACGTAAAAAAAGGGTTGGCTCAAAAAACGAGCCAACCCTTTTATCTTGCATAAAGTGCAGTCAGGCTTTTCAGTTTTTCGGCTGAAAACGGCGAAAAATCGCTTGCAACCGCACGCCATTGCCAGTTGCCGCAGGCGGTTGATGGAGTGTTCATTCTTGCACCGCTCCCGAGCCCGAGCAAATCCTGCATTGTGAGAATAACCGTGTCGGCAACGCTTGCCATTGCAGACTTTATGATTCCTTCGGCATAGCCCTCCGCTTTATTAAGACGAAGGTATTCAGCGGCATAGGCAACGTCTTTTTGAGGTGCGTTTGCAAGCCAACCGGCAAGGGTATCGTTATCGTGCGTGCCGATATAAGCAACGCAGTTTTTATCATAGTTATGCGGCAGATAATCGCTTCCCTCACGGTCATCGAAGGCAAACTGCAGAATTTTCATACCCGGAAAACCTGTTTTTTTCATCAGCTCACGCACACCGTTATCGATAAAACCCAGATCCTCGGCTATTATCGCGGGCTTACCGATTGCTTTTTCAACCGCTTCAAAAAGCTCTGCCCCAGGACCCGCCCGCCACGAGCCGTTGACCGCATTTGCACTGCCGAAAGGCACTGAATAAAAGCTTGAAAAGCCTCTGAAATGGTCGATGCGCACCACGTCAAAAAGCTTCAGAGAATGGCTGATGCGTTTTATCCACCAGCGGTAGCCGTTTCTGCGCATATACTCCCAATCAAAAACAGGATTGCCCCAAAGCTGACCCTCGGGGCTGAAACCGTCGGGCGGTACGCCTGCAACGTTTATGGGTCTGCCTTGAAAATCAAGTTCAAAAAGCTCGGGACTGCCCATAACGTCGGAGCTGTCATATGCAACGTAAATCGGCAAATCGCCGATTATTTTTATGCCCTTTGAATTGACGTATTTTTTCAGACTTTTCCATTGTTCAAAGAAAAGAAACTGCAATATTTTCCAGAATTCGCAGGTCTTTTTATCCGCCTGCGGCAAAGGACTTTTCCATTCAAAAAACGGCTTGCCCGAGAAATGCTCTTTGAGTGCCATAAAAACGGAATAATCCTCAAGCCAAAAAGCATTCTCAGCACAAAAAATCTCGTATTCTTCGGTTTTGACAAAACGGGGAATTACGTTTTTCAGCACCTTTATCCGTTTTTGAGAAAGAATGCCGTAATCAATTTTCCGAATATCCGCACCCCAGAAGAGATGCCGATATTCTTCACCTTTGAGTAAACCCTTTTCGCAAAGAAAATCCAGATCAATCAAATAAGGATTGCCTGCAAAAGCAGAGAAAGACTGATAAGGTGAATCGCCGAAGCCCGTGTGACCCAAGGGCAGAATCTGCCAATATTTCTGACCCGATTTTTCAAGAAAATCCGCAAAATCATAAGCCGCTTTGCCGAGAGTTCCTATACCGTAAGGCGACGGCAAAGAGGTTATATGCAAAAGAATGCCGCTCCCCCTCATATTCTGCCGATCGCCTTTGAAGTTTCTTTATCAAAAAAGTGGGCGGTGTTGCAATCAAGCAAAAGCTTGACGGCATCACCCGAATTGATTTTTCTCTCTGTGCGGATTCGTGCGATGCAACGGCTTTGGGCGAGGTTAAAATAAACGTTCACCTCTCCGCCCGTCATCTCTGCAATATCCGCCTGTGCGGTTATAACACAGCTCTCCTGCAAATTCATTCCGCCCGAATAGGCAGAGATATGCTCGGGGCGGATACCCATAATAACGGTGCGGTTTTCATATTGTTCAAGAGCCTTTGCTTTGGCAGAGGGTATGCGAAGATTATTGCCCTCAAATTCAGCCGTCAGCACACCGTTTTTCTTTTTGATTTCGCACTCAATGAAATTCATTCTCGGCGAGCCGATAAAGCCTGCCACAAACATATCCGCCGGCTCGGCATAAAGCTTCTGCGGCGTATCAAACTGTCTTATAACTCCTTTATCCATAACGGCAATTCTGTCTGCCATTGTCATAGCTTCGGTCTGATCGTGAGTAACGTAAACAAAGGTTGTTTGCAAGCGCTTATGGAGCATTGTTATCTGGCTCCGCATTTCGGTACGGAGCTTTGCATCGAGATTGGATAACGGCTCATCAAGCAAAAACACCTTGGGGTTTCGCACCATTGCTCTGCCCAGAGCAACTCTCTGACGCTGGCCGCCCGAAAGCGCTCGCGGTTTGCGGTCAAGATAAGGCTCGATATCAAGAATCGATGCCGCCCATCTTACCTTTTCGTCAATCTCTTTTTTGGGCATTTTGCGAAGCTTCAGCGCAAAAGCCATATTCTTATAAACACTCATATGCGGATAAAGCGCATAGCTCTGAAAAACCATTGCAATATCTCTGTCTTTTGGTGCAACGTTATTGACAAGCCTGTTATCAATCAGAAGCTCGCCCTGCGAAACGTCCTCAAGACCTGCTATCATCCGCAGAGTTGTTGATTTGCCGCAACCCGAAGGCCCGACAAGCACCACAAATTCTTTATCTTTTATCTCAAACGATAAATCGGGAATAACCGTTACTTTGCCGTTATCAAAGCTTTTGGTAACGTTTCTGAATTCAATTGCAGCCATCTGCTCACCTACCCTTTAACCGCGCCTGCAACAACGCCTTTGATTATATATTTCTGACAGAAAAGATAAAAAACGATTATCGGCAAAATCGCCAGCACAAGCATTGCCATCAGCGCACCCATATCCTTGTTGCCGTAGCCGCCCGTCAAAGCCATCTGGATTGCAACGGGCAAAGTTCGTTTTTCGCCCGAGCCGAGCACAAGATAAGGCAAAAGATAATCGTTCCAGACCCACATTGCATTGAGAATCGCAACGGTTATTGCCGTTGGCTTGAGAACGGGAAAAACAATCATAAAAAACGTGCGTATCGGGTCGCAACCGTCAATAACCGCCGCTTCTTCAATCTCTGCAGGTATGCTTTTGATGAAGCCGCTGAACATAAAAACAGAAAGCCCCGATCCAAATCCGAGATAGATGAAAACTATGCCGGGAATGCTGTTCAAATCAAGCTCAAAGGCGAGCCACGTCATCGTATACATAACCATCTGAAACGGCACTATCATACTGAAAGTGAAAAGATAATATAGCGTTTTGGTGAAGCGGTTTTTTATTCTGACAATATACCACGCCGCCATTGCGGTGAGAACAACTATGCCTGCAACGGAGAGAACGGTTATCACGGCAGAATTAACAAAAGCCTGCAAAAAATCAGACTGCGTGAAGCCCTTGATAAAATTCTCAAGCCCAACGTATTTTTCGCCTTTCGGCACGGTGAACGGCTCATCTGAAATATAGAAATTCCCCTTAAAGGAGTTCATTATAACAATCGCAACAGGCGCAAGAAACGCCGCCGCGAGCAAAATCAAAACAGCATAAATAACGACGTTAAACATTTTTCGCCTTGTTTTCATCAGTGCTCAACCTCCCCTCTGCCTGTTGCACGAAGCTGAACGAACGCAATTGTTGCCACAAGCAAAAAGAAGATAACCGCCTTTGCCTGACCGATTCCGTGCCATTCGGCAAGTCGCAAGCCCGTGTGGTCATAGAAGGTTTTATAGATATCCAGCGCAAGAAGCGAGGTTTCGTTGCTTTTGCCGTTAAGAGCAAGATTCTGGTCGAAAAGCTTGAAGGAATTTGTCAGCGTGAGAAAGGTGCAGATGGTAACAGACGGCATAACCATTGGTATCGTTATGCCGAAAAGCTTGCGCAAAGGCGATGCGCCGTCAATCTCTGCCGCCTCATTGATTTGCTCGGGAACGTTCTGCAAACCTGCGATATAAATAATCATCATATAACCTATCATCTGCCAATTCATCTGCACAACAAGACCCCAGAAACCGTAGCTCGGGTCATAGGTTATATCAACACCGAAAAAACCGAGAACACCATTGATAATAAGGCTCCAGATATGACCGAGCACAATGCCGCCGATAAGATTCGGCATAAAGAAAACCGTTCTGAAAAAATTTGTGCCTTTTAGCCTGCGCGTGAGAAGCAAGGCAACCGCAAAGGCAAAAACGTTCACCGTTATTATTGAAACAGCGGTGAACCTGACCGTGAGCAAAAGTGAATTCAGAAACGTTTCGTCTTTTGTGAAAATGCTGATGTAGTTTTCAAAGCCAACCCATTCGCTTGAATCAACTGTCTTGAAACGGGTGAACGAAAGATAAACGCCCATTGCAAACGGCAAAAGAAAAGAAACTGCAAATGCCGCAAGCACGGGCAAAACAAAAACAGGAAAATATTTTTTTAGCGATTTTTGCATTCAATCATCTCCGAGGGGGCCGCAAAAGCGACCCCGTTTTCAGATATATTATGCTCCGAATTCTTTTTTCCATTCGTCAACCGCCTGCTTTTTGACCTGCTCCCAGCTCATTGTACCCTGTGCATATTTCAGCAACGCTGATCCGAAACGCTCTTTATAGGTCTGACCGGGAAAAACGGTGAAATTCCACGGAATATTGATAACCTCTTCGTTATTAAGCCAGCGCACAACCTCTTTTGCAAGAGGGTCATCAGGTGTTTCTTCGGCGGTGAAAGTGTCAAACGGTGCAATAAAGCCAAGCTTATCTGTCACAAATTTTTTGCCTGTTTCAGAACTGAAAAGCCACCAGAGAAAATCTGCCGCCGCCTTTCGCTGAGCTTCGCTCGCCTTTGAATTAATACAGATGAAATTCTCTGTACCGATGCAGATACCGATATTTTCTTCGTTATTCGTGCCCATATAAATCGGCAAAAATCCGATATCTTCAGCCTTCACCTTGTTGCCCGAAACGCCGAGAATCTGCGATGCGCCCCAGTTGCCGTTTTGAACCATTGCACATTTGCCGAGGGCAAATTCCGCCATTGAGGTTGTAACGTCAATCGTGCCGAGACGAGCCTTATCGGTTGTTGAGTTATTGATATACAAATCAAAAATATTTTTGAAATTATCGGAATAGGCAAAATCGATGCTCTTATATTTATCGCCTGTCAGATCGATGTTTTTATCAAGGAATTCAAGCGTAACGGGAATATTCATAAGATGCGTCTGCCAGCGCCAGTCTTCACCTGTTTTGAGAGAGGTTGAGGCAAAAACACCTTCAATGCCGAGTTCTGCTTTGCGAGCCTGCATATCTTCAACAACCGCTTTAAGAGCGGCATAACTTTTGATTTCTTCAACCGAGTTGTAGGTTGTAGCTCTGTTTGGTAAGGAGAAATATTTTGCAAAAACCGCTTTGTTATAAATAATTCCGTAGCCCTCAACAACATAAGGAATGCCGTAAACACTGTTGCCGCTTGTTATGGCAAGCGATTTATCTGTCAGATGCTTATAAAGCTCCGTATCTTTAAGGTCGGCGCAATAATCAGACCACGAAGCATAGCCGATGGGACCGTTAATCTGAAAAATTGTTGGCGCTTCATCGGTTGCCATTCGGGCAGTGAGAGTTGATTCATAAGTGCCCGAGGCGGCGGTTTCAACAATCAGCTTTATTCCTGTTTCTTTTTCATAAGCCCTTGAGATTTCGTCATAAGCTTCTGCAATCTCAGGTTTGAAATTAAGATAGCGGATTTCTGTTACCTTTGTTTCGGGAGCGGCAGGTTTTGTTCGGGTGCAGCCTGCAAAAACACCTGCAAGCAAGCAAACAACTGTCAGCACCGCAACAATTCTTTTTTTCATATAATTACCTCCGTGAAAATCGAATTGTTATTATTATGAACAGATTTGCAAGCAAAAATTCACATAAAAAAAGACGCATCGATTTGATGCGTCTTGAAAAATTTTTATTATGAGTTAAATCTCTTATCCAGCCAGCGCACGCTCATTTCAACCCAGCACTTTGTGTGAGCAAGGTAATCAACGTGCTCCTGCTTATCATAAACCCAGTTATTTGAGGTTGAGAAACCGTGATAGCCCTTTTCAAAAACGTGAAGTTCAAAGGGTATACCTGCTTTTGCAAGTGCTGTTGCAAAAGCGAGTGAATGCTCAACAGGCACGCAGTCATCCTGCGCAGCATGGAAGATGAATGCAGGCGGAGTGTTTGCATCAACCTTTTCATCAAGCGACGGCACGGGACCTGCAAGAATAGGGCTGATTGATTCAAGAATGCAGGGATAGCCGAGAACGATGGCGGCAGGTTTGATTTTGCCCATTGTTGCAAGTGCGGCACAAAGATGACCGCCTGCAGAAAAGCCGATTGCCGCAATCTTTGAGGTATCAACACCCCATTCCTCTGCGTTATCAACAATCATCTGCATTGCAAGGTCTGCATCTTCAAGAGGTCTGGGGAAAACACCTTTTTCTTTGCCGACTGAATAGCGGAGAATAAAGGTGTTATAACCCTGTGCATTATAAGCAAAAGCAACGGGCTCCGCTTCTCTGTCTGAGCAAAACATATATGCACCGCCGGGCAGAACAAGCATAGTCGGGCGCTTTGCCATATGCTTCATTTCATTTGAATAATCGGGCAGATACGCTGTGAGTGTTACACCATCATCGGTAAGATTTTTTGTAAAAACTCTCATAATTTCACCTTATCAATAAGAAATTTTAAGTGTTTTGATTTCAAAGGGTCTGAACGAAAGCACATTGCCCTCAAGGCTATATTCAACTTCTTCGAGCATATTTGTGATTTCAACCTTCTTTGCGCCGTCAAAGAATTTAACGGGGCAGTTTGTGAAGGTACCTTCTGCTTCATAAAGACGTGCAATGAATGCCTTTTCATTATCTTCGCAGGGCTTGATTGCTTCAACGATAACGTTTTCCGCTTCGGGCACAACAAGTGCAACCGCTTCAAAATCAGCCTTACCTGCAACAACGGGGATATTCAGCTCATATGCGGGCTTGATAACCTCGTTTGCACCAAAACCGCAGTTATGAGGCAGGAAAGAATAAACAGTTGTGTGTCTGCCCTTGTCGCCCTCAAAGTCGGGTCTTGTGCCGCCCTTATGGAGCGAAAGACGCATCTGACCGCCGTTAACTGAAATGCCGTATTTGCTGTCGTTAAGAATCGCAACACCGAAGCGTGTTTCGGAAAGGTCGGTATATTTGTGGTTGACAACCTCAAACTTTGCCTTTTCAACCGAATCGTTGCGTGTTGTGGGTCTTGTGACGTTGCCGTACTGGATTTCGAAGCGTGCAAAATTGCTCTGCACGGTTGTGTCGAATGCCGCTTTGAGGAAGCGGTGGTTATCCTGCCAATCCATAACGGTATCAAATCTGATTTCGGGTGACTCGGCAAAATAAATAACGTCCTGTGTTACGGTTGATTTGCTTGTGATTTTATAAACGTTTCTGATAATAAGAGCCGCCGCACCGTGAGAAACAACCTCACTGCTGATAAGCTCTGATTTATCTTCAAACTTAACCTCAAGGTCAGCATCGATATCCCAGTTATCCCAGGCTGCAGGCAAATCTTCGGCAACAAGGAGTGTGCCGAGCGCATAGCCCTTGCCTCTGACTTCTCTGTTTGCACGCTTATCAATAAAGGATTCAATATAACCCTTTTCGTTAAATGCAATCTCTACAAAGGGAGTTGAAACGCCGTTATCCTTAAGCTCAATTTCGCTCGCGACATCGGCTGTGCCCTTAACGAGATTGATTCTGATTGTTGAGAAAGCGGGAATCTTAACACCGCTGATGATAAGAATATTCTTGCCGTCAAGGTTTTTATATACCTGCTGTTTGCAGGGAATATCTGCAACAAGACCTTCTTCGCATTCAAGGAAGATTGCGTCGTTTCTTTCAAAAGAAAGAGTGTTTGTTACGCTCACGCAATTGCCCTGTGTGCCGATTGCTTCGGTGATATAAGCCGCCGATTTCTCAAGCACTTCGCCTGTTTCTGAAAGAGCAAGCTTATGGGCAGAGGGAATGCAGGTGCCGGGCAGAATATCATGGAACTGATTGAGAAGCAGTTTTTCATAAAGCGGACGGATTTTTTCGTCACTTGCAACCTCACCCGATTTAACGGCGTTGCTGACGGTGAAATATTCAAGGTCACGCAGTCTGAATTCTGCTTTTCTGTTGTTATGCTTGATATTATGCTGGTTTGTGAGTGTGCCTCTGTGAAGCTCAAGATAAAGCTCGCCTGCATAAGTGCCTGCGTTCTTTGAATCAGCTTCAATTTTTTTCATATAATCGCCAACGGTTGTGAACTCTGCTTTTGCACAGCCGTTAAGGTCTTTGATTCTGCGTGCGGTTTCAACCATTTCAAACTGCGGTCCGCCGCCGCCGTCACCGTGACCGAAGGCACAGATGCGCTTTCTTGAAACGCTTCTTTCACTGATTGTGTGTTCACCCTTGTTCCAGTCACCCGTTACTGCGTAATGCATATCACGGGGTGAGGGCCATGCAGGAATTCTGTTGAAATGAGTGAAAACGCTCGTGCCGTCAATGCCCTGCCAATAGAAGGTATCATAGGGGAAACGGTTTGTATCGTTCCAGTCGATTTTTGTTGTGAGGAAATAATCAACCTTGCAGCCCTTCATAATCTGCGGAATTGCAGCGCTGTAACCGAAGGTATCGGGCAGCCAGAAGCAGTTTGAGGTGAAATTGAAATGCTCTCTTGTGAAACGCTGACCCCAAAGGAACTGTCTGACCATCGATTCGCCCGAAGTGATATTGCAATCGCATTCAACCCATACGCCGCCGTTGGGCTCATATCTGCCCTGGGCAACCATTTCTTTGATATCCTCAAACAAAGCAGGATAGTGCTTGCGAACCATATCGGAATGGCAAGCGGAGCTCTGGGTGAAGATAAACTCGGGATACTGGCGCATCATTGAAACTGCGTTTGAATATGTTCTTGCACATTTTTTGATGGTTTCGGTTGCCTTCCAGAGCCATGCGGTGTCAAGATGAGAATGACCGACTATGCCTGCTTCAGCGGCTTCGGGACCGTTTTTGACCGCAAGCATCTCTTTAAGGTAAGGCTGTGCCGCTTTAAGAGCCTCTCTGAAAGTTTCTTCTTCAACGTCTTCGGGAGCATAATAAACTCTCTTATGCACTTCATAAAGAGCGTTTGTGAGATCGCCCTTTCTGAATGAGCTCTGCGGCAGAGATTCATAAAGCTCGTTGATAACCTTAAGGTCAAAATAAAAATCATTGATAAGCTCGTCCTTAAGGCAGATATCAATTCCGCCGAATTTATATCTGTATTCTTTGATAAGTCTGTTTGATTCAAAAGGCTGTGTGCCGAGATGTGTGTGACCGGCATAAACTTCAAGGGCAATTTCGATTTTTTCGCCCGCCTTTGCGTTGAGCTTAAGCAAATCGCAATAATGATTGCCGTGACCCGTGAAAACAATCTTTGTGCAGAAAGTGCCGAAAGGTTTGCCGTTTACCCAGAGAAGGGTTTCATAGCCCTCTGTATGGGGCATAACAAACAAATCCTTGCCGTCAAGTTCTTCGGGCACAACAAACGAAGTTTTAATCCAGAAGAACGATTCTTCAGCACCCCAGATATGACCTGTTTTAACGGGAGCCATCAGGCTGTCATCGGGAACATCATAAAGTCTGTCAAGGGTTTCATAAGCAAGAACCTCATCGATTCTTGCAACCTTTTTGAAAAGCATCGGGTTAAGTGTATCTTCAAATCTTTTGAGCTTATCTTGCATTCGCTCAACTTGTCTTTCTGTAAGCATGGTATTCTTCTCTTTCGGGGAATGGATTATTTTTTATTCATCGGGCAGACGCTCATACATATACCGCACACGGAGCCTCTGCCGATTTTCTGGAATTTGGTTTTCATAAAGGTGCTGCAGGCTTCGGGGTCAAAGATTTCTTCTCTCGGAATTCCCGGATACCAGTCAACACCCTTGATTGCCTTTGCAGGACAAGCCTTGACGCAAAGGTCACATCCGTTGCAAACGTCTTTGATTTCAACGTCTGATACGTCAAACGGACAATCTGTAAAAATTGTTCCGAGCCTGACGTAACTGCCGTATTCATAATGCAGAAACAGCGAGTTTCTGCCGATTGAGCCAAGACCTGCAAGGCAGGCGGCTTTTTTATGGGAATATCTGCCGCTGTAATTCCAACCGTCTTTGTTGATGCTCTGCGAAGCGGCAACGGTTATGTAGCGGTAGCCCTTTCTTTGCAGAAAAAGGCCTGCCTGCAGAAGCATTGAATCGATAAACGCATTAACGTTGCGGTAATGGTTGAAATACGTGTGAGTAGGCTCATCCTCAATCTCATCGATGATTTCTTCGGAAAGCCTTACCGCAATGCTCACTCCAAAAGGCAGAGGTCCGTCATCAGCCGCAAAAAAGCCAACGTCCGAAACACCTTTTTCAAGCAAAAATTCGCGAAGTTCGGTCTGAATACTCATCAGGCTTTCACCTTCGTTTCAAAGCAGAGCCAGCCGCCGCTTTCGTGGCGGGCAATAATCTCAAGACCGTTCTTTGCAAAAGCGGCAAGAACGTCGTCTTCACGGGGAACAATGATACCGGAAGTGATGAATACTGCGCCCGGATTCATATAGTCTTTGATGTTATCGCAGAGCATGACGATAATGTCGGCAACGATATTTGCGGCAATGATATCAAACTTGCCGCTGACCTTATCGGTCATTGAACCCTGCAGAACAGTGAACTGCGGTTCGCCGAAGCCGTTTGTTGCTCCGTTTTCTTTTGCGGTTTTAACGGCAAGTGCATCAATATCAACACCTACTGCCGAATCTGCACCCAGAAGCAGACCTGCAACGGAAAGAATGCCGCTGCCGCAGCCGATATCGAGCATTGTTTTGCCTGTCTGTGCATAGTTTTCAATGCTTTCAAGGCAGAGCCTTGTTGTATCGTGTGTGCCTGAGCCGAAGGCAAGACCGGGTTCAAGATGAAGCACCGCTCTGTTGCCTGCATCAAACTCCTGCTCCCAGATAGGACGGATAAGCAAGCGGTTGCCGACAGGCATAGGCTTGAAATATTTTTTCCAGTTGTTTTCCCAATCCGCATTCTTGCACACGGCCTCATCAAGCTCGTGAGCAATTCCCTCGGCGGTGAGTCTTTCTGAAAGGAATGACACCGCTTCGGCAGGATTTTCTTCGGGTGAAATATAGATATGAACAATACCCTTTGATCTGTCCTTTGCAAGCAGATCTTCATCAATCAAATCAATTCTTGCAATCTGCCATGCCTCTTCTTCAAGAGTTCTGTAGTCTTCAATATAAATTCCGTAAGGAACCGCCATATGAGCGATATCCCCTGCCCTGTCAACGTCATCGGCGTTAACGGTTATTTTGATTTCTGTCCAGTCCATCGTAATCTCCAATTAATATTTATTGTGAACGTCCTCTGCAAAGCAAAGCATATCTTTAACCTCAATCACCGTGCCGTCATCAAGCACAGCCTTACCGCTGAGTCTGCCGAAAACCTGATGCTGGTCGGTTATGATAACCTTGATATCGATTTTTGCCGCTCTGTCAATAATCGGCACAAAATCCATCTCAAATCTGCCGTTGTTTGAAGTGAACTTCCAGGGGTCTGTGTAGCCTGATTCGGGGATATGGAATTTAACCTCGTCAAGCTTATGAGCAACGCCGTCATAGAAAAGAATGTTTTCGCTTGCGGCGGTGGTATCACCGAAGCCGTAGCCGATATTGAAGCCGAATGAATGGCCGTCAATATCCATATTGCCCGAACCCCAATACCAGGTGTTATCATATGTCCATACGCCTCTGCCCCAGTCAAGTGTGCCGAAATCCGTTGAGGGGTCAAAAACATATTCCTTGCCGTCAAAATTAACCTTGCCGCTTGCTCTCATACAGTTGATTTTCTGATTATAGTAGAAAGCGGTTTTCTTTTCTTTCCAGGGAGTTGCGATAACCATTGTGTCCATTTCGGGCTGTGCAAGGGTGATATCGCAAGAGAATGTTTTGCCCTCAAAGAAATTCTTGAAGTTGCAAACAATTCTTCTCTGACCCTCTGAAACTCTGAATTCCATATCAAGACGCTTATCGTGATAAACGGTATCGCCTTTTTCGCTTGTTGAGGGGAGCTTGAATTTGCCCATGGGCAGAGCGTTGAGAACTGTTTCCGTATGCTCCCAGGGCTTTGAAAAATCAAGGAGGCTCACAGACTGCAGACCGATATAGCCGTCATCTGAAATTGTGAAAGCCACACCGAAATTATTTTTCTCTGAAAGAACAAGATAATAATCCCATTCCTTGATTCTGAATTTGGGAGCCTTGATTGCGTTGCGGTCATAAACCTGATAAAGCTTTTTTGACCAACCGGGCTCTCTGAGGCTGCCGTCTTCTTTAAGCAAGGGCTGAACCTTTGTTACTTCATGGTTTCTCATAATGCGTTCCTCCTGTATGTTATTCTTCAATAAGATTTATTCCTTCACCTGCGGCTCTGCCGTGGTTATAAAGATTGCGGTTTTCAAGAGCCCACTGACGGGGTGTGAATGCGCCGACCTCAACCTCGTTGACTGCGTGATTCATTTCATAGAGCCTTGCATCAAGAAGGTCAAGCTGTGAAAGAAGCTCAGCTTCAATAAACATCGGCATCTTTGCCGCACCGAATTCGGGTGTGCCGTGGTGCGAAATGAGCATATGCTCAACGAGAGTGAGCGTATCATCGGAAATGCCGTTTTCTCTGCCGATGCGGTCAATATTGACTGCACCCATAACAAGGTGACCGAGAAGATTGCCTCTGACGGTGTATTCGCCTGCGATGCCTGTTGAAGCAACGTCAAGCTCTTCGATTTTTGCAATATCGTGAAGGATTGCTCCTGCACAGAGCAAATCATAGTTAACGTAGCGATAGATTGAGCAAACGCTCTTTGCAAGGCGGAGAATTGAAAGCGTGTGCATAAGCAGACCGCTTCTGACTGCGTGGTGCAGATTTTTTGCCGCAGGCCAATAGAGGAGCTTTTCTCTGTAAGCTTCGATTACCTTTGTAACAAGAAGCTTCAACTCGTCATCGATAAAAGAAGCGATAATCGCTTCAATTTCTGCAAGCATAACGTCGCCCGAAAGACAGGCTGAAGGCACGTAATCCTCAATCTTGACGTTATCCTCGGGCAAAACGCAACGGATGCGTTCAACTCTGAACTGAATTGTATCGTTAAAAGGCACGTAGCTGCCTCTGACTTTAACAAAATCAAACTTCTGGAAAGTTGTTGAGGGTGACTCTTTATAGTCCCAGAGCTTTGCGCTGATTTCGCCGTCGTTATCAGCAAGAATCAGGTCAAGATAAGGCACGCCCTTTGCCGTCATTTTTTTATCAACCGATTTGATAAGGCAAAATCCCTCGTGCGATTGCCCTGCGCCAATAGCTGTGAAATTCATATATTTACCTCCGTTAAGAGCAGTAATTTACAGTTAAAATTATTGTAACATATATATACATAAATTACAAATATAAAATTAATTATTATGCAACAAAATTTGAGGCAAAACTATTGACATTCGGCACATTCGGCATATAATGAAATTAACAATTCTCGGGGCGGGGTGCGATTCCCCACCGGTGGTAAAGTCCACGACTCATCGCAAGATGACTGATGCGGCGAAATTCCGCAACCGACGGTTAAAGTCCGGATGAAAGAGATTGCCGATATTTCGACTTTTCGCCCTGTAATTTTTTACAGGGTGATTTTTGTTTTTCGGCTCTCCGAGGGAACGGAGTTTTTATTATGAAGAAAAATCAGACAGTTATCAAAACCGCCATTATGGCAATGCTCACCGCAGTTTCAATCGTGCTGGTCTATTTTATTCACCTGCCGCTGATTCCCGGCTTCGCATTTCTCGAATATGACCCTGCCGATATCCCTGTGCTTATCGGTGCAATGATGCTCGGCCCTGTTTCGGGTATTGTTATCCTGCTTGCAGTCTGCCTTATTCAGGCGGTAACAGTCAGCGCATCAAGCGGCATAATCGGCTTCTTTATGCATTTCATCGCTTCAAGCGTGCTCATCCTTATCCCCTCAATCATTTACAGACGCAAAAAGACCGTACTCAGCCTTGTTATCGGTCTTATTCTCGGCGTTATCGGTATGACAGCGGTTATGATTCCCCTTAACCTTGTTTTCACAGGCATCTTTATGGGCACGGGCGTTAAGGCGGTTGCATCGCTTCTTATCCCTGCAATCATCCCCTTCAACCTTGCCAAAGCTTCAATCAATGCCGCAGTCACGTTTGCAGTTTTCACGCCCATTTCAAAAGTTCTTGAAAAATACACAAAGATATGATTATACATCCCATTCCGCCTCTGTTTGACGGCGAATCAAAAACACTTATTCTCGGCTCGTTTCCGTCTGTAAAATCAAGGGAAGCCGCATTTTTCTACGGTCATCCCCAAAACCGATTCTGGACGGTTGCGGCAGCGGTAATCGGTTGCCCGAAGCCCGAAACAATTGAAGAAAAAAAGAAGATGATTCTTGAAAATCATCTCGCAATGTGGGACGTTATTGCTTCCTGCGAAATTGAGGGAAGCGCTGACAGCACGATAAAAAACGTTACTGCAAACGACCTTTCTGTTATTCTTGAAAACAGCAAGGTTGAGCGAATCATTGTCAACGGCAAAACGGCAGAGAAATTCTATAATAAATATACCTACCCCAAAACAGGCATAAAAGCAATCTGTCTGCCCTCAACAAGCCCTGCAAATGCCGCCTGGAGCATTGAAAAGCTTGTTGAAGCGTGGAAAATTATTCTGTCACAGAACATTAAACAGGGAGAATAAAAATGGTTCGGTTTTTCACTTATCTGGTCAAGTTTTTGCCCGCTTTAATTTCAACGGTTATCACCTTCGTTTCGGTTTTTCCCGCAAGCAACGCAAGGCTTGAAGAAGAAATCGCAGGTCAGATTCAGCGCATAGAAGCGCTTGAAGAAGCCTATGCAAAGAGTGAAATTGCACCCGTTGATGAAGCTTCGTTTTTTGCAGGCGACCTAAACGCAGAGCTTGAAGCAGGTATAAAATTCAACGAAATCAGCTTTCTCGGAACACACAACAGCTATCAGTCCGAATCAACCGATGAGGTCAAAAAGCTCTATCAAAATCTTTCGGGGCTGACCTTCGGTCTTCTGCCCGAAAACAAGGGTGAATTCAAGAGCGAAACGCTCACCGACCAGCTTAACAGCGGCATAAGAAGCCTTGAAATCGATATCGAAGTTTTTGATCGCGACGGCGACGTTTCATTCACTTGTATGCACAGCCCGGGCATTGAAATGACAACCACCTGCTATGACTTTGAGCTTGCGATGAAAGAGATTGCAATGTGGTCAAACAACAACCCCGACCACCTGCCTGTAACGATTATTCTTGAGCCCAAAGAATTTTTTCTGCCCTTTGAAGATATGAAAAAATTCAGCATTGATTATGCCGACGAAATAGATAAGGCATTGCGCGAAACACTCGGTGAAAAGCTTTTTACACCTGCGGATATGCTCCGCGATTATGACTCATTCGGCGAAATGAGAAAAGCCGATGACTGGTGCAAGGTCAGCGATATGCAGGGCAAGGTGCTCATTCTTCTGCACGACTGCGGTGCAACTGAGGACTATATCAAGCTTGACCCCTCACTCAAATCTCAGGCAATGTTTCCGATGCTCCGTCAGGGCGATATTGAGCGCGACTGTGCATCGTTCATCATTGCAAATGAGCCCGATAAACTGCTCAAGCAAAAAGACAAGCTGACCGAAAGCAAAGTTATTCTTCGCACGCGCTGCGATTCTTTCGGCAACGCTCCGCAGGAAAGATTTGAGCAGACTATGGCAACACCTGCACACATCATCTCAACCGACTATCCGCCGAGAACAGACAACACGGCAGACAGCTACATCGTGTCATTCGGCGGCAGAACAACGGTGAGAAAAATAACACAATAAAAAATTAACGGCTTGCATTTTGATATGCAAGCCGTTTTTATTAAGCGAGAGTCTGTTTTTTAAACGATTAAAAGTTTATGCAATAACGTCAAGCTCTTTGAATATTATACCCGTTATCTTCCAGTTACCGTTTTCTTTGATAAGATAAGCTTCGCCTGCACCGCAGTCTTCAGCCTTATCGCCTTTAACCGTTATGCTGAAACTGACATTTGAAAATTCTTCAATTTCAAAGCCACTCAGACTTTCATCAAAGCCGTAAATATCTTTGATTGCCGTCACGTTGATGTCGGGCATTTCAGATAACTGAACGTCACTCATTTCAACTTTTATGTTTTTTCCGTATGCCTCTTCGAGTTTGCCGAGATGCTCTGTAAGCATATGTTCAATTTTGAACTCAAGCGTGGTGCTTGGGTCAAAGGAATAATATTGCTTTTCCGATGCCGCCATTGTGGCAACGTAAGCTTCGGCATCTGTTTCGGTTACGGCTTTCAAGCGGTTTCTGACCGTTTCCGCCTGAATGCTTGAAGCCGCTTTGTTTTCGGTTGCGGCAGGTTGGGTTGTTACCGTGCCGTTATCAGCCTTTTTATTTTCACAGGCAAAAAGAGAAAAAACCATCACAAGCGAAATTAAAAGAGCCGCTATTCTTTTAGGCATTTTCATTTTTTTAGCCCCTTTTATTTGATGATTTCTGCGCTCCATGCATATTCAAAGGTTTCGCCTTCACCAAGCTTCTGGATACCTCTCTTTTCGGAGATATCGTTCTTAACCTCTCTGCCGTCGTTCACACCGTACCAGGGCTCAATGCAAACGTAGGGTGCACCGGGCTTTGCCCAGATGCCGAGGAAGGGGCATTTGCCAAAGGTAAACTCGATTTCGTTTTCGCCCTTGATGCGAAGCTTTTCGCTCTGCATACCCGAAAGAATAAGAGCATCAGCCTTGAAGATTTCTTCTGTGATTTCAATCTCTCTGCCGTTTTCAAGCAGGGGGAATTTTTTATCGATGATAAGGCTGTCGCTGTCAATTCTCTCGGTGGGAATTGTTTCTGCCTTTTCAAACTCAATGATATCACCCACTGCACAGTTGAAGCCGGGATGTGCACCGAGGGAGAAATACATTTCGCCGTTATTCTTATTTACAACGGTCATTGTGTTTTTCAAAGTTTTGCCGATAAGTTCAAAAGTCATAACAAGTTCAAACTCAAAGGGATATTTTTCAAGCATTTCAGCATTGCTTTCAAGAGCAAAAACAGCCTTTGCGCCTTCGCATTCCTTGACTGTGAAGGGATATCTTCTTGCAAGACCGTGCTTAGGCATTGAATATGCTTTGCCGTTATAGAAATAAGTTTCGTTGATAAGCTGACCGATTACGGGAAAAAGCACGGGCGCCTGACCGTACCAGATATCAGGATTGCCGTACCAGATATATTCCTTGCCGTTTTCTTTGGATTTAAGCGAGTGAAGCTGAGCACCCATATCGTCAATTTCGCAGGTGAGAAATTCGTTTTCTATCTTGTAATACATAATAATTTTCCTTTCGCTTTTGATGATATGATTTTAACATATTGATTCGGGATATTCAACTATTTTTATTTTGAATATTGCCGTTTTGCGGTTGGTATGATATAATTTTTACACTACGTAAACCGAGGTGTTGATTAGTATGAATCCTGTTTTCAACCGTCTTCCCCTGCCGTCAATTCCCTGCAGAGAATACGTCTGCGGCGATAACACGTTTATGCTTCTTTACAGCGACGTTGAAAAAGACGTTTTTGATAACCTCTGCAATGCACTTGAGTGTAAAGGTTTTGAACTTTACGACTCTTCGGTGATTGAAGGCAGTACACATAAAACTTATATTTCAGGTATGATGGCGCACGTTTATTATTGTGCAAGCGATAATTCAATGCGCGTTGTTGCCTGCGAAAAGTTTGAGAAATACCCAACCAAACCCGCAAGCAACGCCGAAAACGCAACCCTCTGGCAGTTTGAGGTTGACCATTCACTGATTGACTGCGGAATGTGTTACGTTGTCAAAGCCGCAAACGGCAACTTTTTTGTTATTGACAGTGCTCATCCCTATTCGGTGAGAGATGATTTCAGAATCTGCGAATTTCTCAGAAAACAGTCGGGCGGCAAAAAGCCCGTTGTTGAAGGCTGGTTTATTTCTCACGGTCACGAAGACCACGTTGGCAAGATTAAAGATATTCTTAAATATCACAAAGATGAGCTTGAAATCAAGGCTTTTTATTATAATCTGCCCTCACTTGAACTTCCCGAAAGCAAGGGCTGGGGCGAATCGGGCAACAACATTATGCAGAGCTTTATTGACGAGCTCAACGCAAGACCCGAAATCAAAAAGCATAAGATGCACGCAGGTCAGCGCTTTTATATCGACAACCTCGAATTCACCGTTCTCTGTACCCACGAGGACGTTTTTCCCCGAACGCTTGAAAACTTCAACAACACAACAATCTCGGTGATGATGAGAGTCGGCAACTGCAAAGTTTCGTTCCCGGGTGACAGTATGGGCGAAAGCGACCGAGTTCTTGTGAGAAGATATTCGGCTGACACCCTCAAATGCGACGTTATGCAGATGTCGCACCACGGTCACACAGGCACTTCACCCGAATTTTATCGCAGGTCTGCGGCGGAATGTCTGCTTTTCCCGATAACCGAAATCAAGTTTGATGAGGAGTTACCCAGACAGGAAGCAAACCGCGTTGCGATTGAAATTGCAAAGGAATATCACATTGCATCAAACGGTGCGGCTGAAATTCCCCTGCCCTATAAATTCGGTCAGACAAAAATTCTGCCCGACGAAACTTTTGAGGATTTCAACGGAATTTTTCAGCTCTGGTGCTATGAATACACTGACGAATACAAAGAAAAGCTTTATCAGGAATTTCTTGAAAGAAAAAACAAATAACAAAAAACCGCTGACCGAAAAGTCAGCGGTTTGCTTTTTATATTCAGATGTTTGCGGCAGCTTTGATGTCGTCAACTCTGTCTGTCTTTTCCCAGGGAAGGTCAACGTCTGTTCTGCCGATATGACCGAGAGCAGCAATCTGCTTATAGATGGGCTTTCTCAGGTCAAGAGCCTTGATAATGCCTGCAGGGCTGAGATCAAAGAGCTTGTTAACGATATCTGAAATATCGGTATCGGCAAGCTTGCCTGTGCCGAAGGTATCAACAAAAACAGAAACGGGCTGTTCAACACCGATTGCGTATGCAAGTTCAACCTCGCACTTCTTTGCAAGACCTGCTGCAACGATGTTCTTTGCAACGTAACGGGCTGCATAAGCTGCGGAACGGTCAACCTTTGTGGGGTCCTTACCGCTGAATGCGCCGCCGCCGTGACGTGCATAACCGCCGTATGTATCAACAATAATCTTTCTGCCTGTAAGACCGCTGTCGCCCATAGGACCGCCTGTAACAAATCTGCCTGTGGGGTTGATGTGGAAAACGGTGTTTTCATCCATCATATCGGCAGGGATTGTTGCCTTGATAACTTTTTCTGTGATGTCTGCTCTGATCTGTTCAAGAGTAACGTCTGCAGAATGCTGTGAAGAAATAACAACTGTATCAACTCTGACGGGGTTGTTGTTTTCATCATATTCGATTGTAACCTGGCTCTTGCCGTCGGGACGGAGATAGCCGAGTGTGCCGTTTCTGCGAACCTCTGTAAGCTTTGCGCAGAGCTTATGTGCAAGTGAAATGGGAAGGGGCATAAGTTCAGGAGTTTCGTCACAGGCGAAGCCGAACATCATACCCTGGTCGCCAGCACCGAGTCTGTCAACACCCATTGCGATATCGCCTGACTGCTTATCAAGAGCTGTCATAACAGCGCAGGTGTTGCAGTCAAAGCCGTATTCGGCATTGTTATAACCGATTTCGTTAACGGTTTCTCTGACGATTTTGGGAATATCGATATCAGCAGTTGTTGTGATTTCGCCCATAACAAGAACCATACCTGTTGTGCAGCAGGTTTCACAGGCAACTCTGCCCATAGGATCCTGTGCAAGAATAGCATCAAGAACGGCATCTGAAATCTGGTCACAGATTTTATCGGGATGACCGCCTGTTACTGATTCGGATGTAAAGAAATAATTTGCCATAACGTTTTACCTTTCTCTTTTTAACTATCAATCATAGTCCTAAAAAAACCGCCGAAGGATGTCTTCAGCGGTTGAAAACACCTTATTTTTCGGAGATATTCTCCGCAGGAATTAGCACCTTGCTTAACACAGGTTGCCGGGCTTCAAAGGGCCTGTCCCTCTGCCTCTCTTAATAAGGACATATTTTATTGACTTAATAATTATAGCTTGATACGCGGACTTTGTCAACACCGCTCCGGGTGGACAAATGTAGAATTATTCAACGCAATCAAGGATTTTTTCGGGCAAATCAACGATAAATTCGGCATTATTTTCCTCAAGCACTTCTCTGCTTCTGAAGCCCCAGGTTACACCGATGCAGGGCAGACCTGCATTGTGCGCTGTCATACAGTCAACCTCGGAGTCGCCGATATAAACCGCGTTTGCTCTGTCTGCGCCAAGCTTTTCGAGCGCAAGCCAAACGCCGTCGGGCTCGGGCTTCTGTGCAACGCCGTCAATCTGACCGATAATAACGTCAATCTTATCGCCGAAGAAATTGCGGATAATTTCAATCGCGGCATCCTGAATTTTGTTTGTTACAACCGCAGTTTTAAATCCTGCCACCTTAACCTTTGAGAGCATCTCCTGAATGCCTGCATAGGGAGCGGTTTTATTCTGCGAATTGCCTTTATAATGCTCCTTGAAAATTTCAAGGCACTTTTCGCTTGTTGCTTCATCTGTACCTTCGGGCACGCTTAAATAAACAAGTCTTTTAACGCCGTTGCCCACAAAGGAACGGATTTCATCAAGATTTCTTGAAGGGAAACCAAACTTATCCAGCGCAAAATTAACGCTGTCCATAAGGTCATCGAGAGTGTCGATGAGTGTGCCGTCAAGGTCAAAAACTATTGCTTCGTATTTCATATTATTATCCTCAAAAAGCCGTGCCACAGTTTATGACACGGCAGATTTTAATTTTTGAATTTGTCAAAGAATCCGCTCTTTTTACCGCTTAAGGGTGCGCCTCTTTTTACGCCGAGTTCTTTTTCGAGCTCAAGCATAAGCTCTTTCTGGCGCTGGGTGAGGTTTTTGGGCACGTCAACAATGACTCTCACAAGCTGATCGCCTCTGCCTCTGCCTCCAAGGATCTGGATGCCCTTGCCCTTAAGGCTGAAAACGGTGCCCGACTGTGTACCTGCAGGCAAATCAAACTTAACGTCGCCGTCAAGAGTTTTGATTCTCAGGCTGTCACCGAGAACCGCCTGCGGATAGCTGACTCTCTGCTCGAGCCATACGTTATAACCGTCACGCTCAAACTCTGTGTGAGGTCTGACAAAAACAGCCACTTTGAGGTCACCCTTGGGGCCGCCGTTTGTGCCTGCGTTGCCTGCGCCTCTCACGTTGAACACCTGTCTGTCATCGATACCTGCGGGTATGTTGACCTCAACGGAGGCTTTGCTTGAAACTCTGCCTGCACCGTGGCATTTTTCGCAGGGATCGGTGATAACCTTGCCCTTACCCGAACACTTGGGACAGGTTTTCTGGGTCTGCATAACGCCGAAAGGTGTTCGCTGATCAACAACAATGTATCCTCTGCCGCCGCAATCGGGACAGGATTTTGCGCTTGTGCCCGCTTTTGCACCTGAACCGTTACAGTCGGGGCAAGTGTCAATGCGGTTGATATCAACCGTTCTCTTGCAGCCCTTTGCGGCATCTTCAAAAGAAACGGTCACTCTTGTCTGAACGTCTTCGCCCTTTCTGGGGGCATTGGGGTTAGCCTGTCTGCCGCCACCGCCGAAGCCACCGCCAAAGAATGAGCCGAAGATATCGCCAAGGTCAAAATCAAATCCGCCACCGCCGAAGCCGCCGCCGAAACCGCCTGCGCCGCCTGCACCGTAGTTGGGGTCAACACCTGCGTGACCGTATTGGTCATAGCGCGCTCTCTTCTGATTATCGGAGAGAACCTCATACGCTTCGTTGGCTTCTTTGAACTTTGCTTCCGCCTGTGCATCACCGGGATTAAGGTCAGGGTGAAACTCTTTGGCTTTTTTTCTGTATGCTTTTTTTATCTCATCCTCGCTTGCGCCCTTCTGCACACCGAGGACTTCGTAATAATCTCTTTTGTCTTCCAAGGGATTATGCTCCTTTTATAAAATGGCAGACGGGCGGAGGTTATCCGCCCTGTGCCGTTTATTACTGATTGTCGTCTGTATAATCGGTGTAGTTAGCTTCGGTGTAGCCTGCGTCTGCACCGGGAGCACCGCCCTGAGCCTGTGCAGCTTCCTGAGCAGCCTTATAGAGCTTCTCTGAAACCTCATAGAACTTCTGTGTGAGTTCTTCCTGACGGCTCTTGATAAGGTTGATATCTTCGCCCTTTAGAGCTTCCTTAAGAGCATCAATCTTTTCGTTGAGAGCAGCCTTTTCGTCTTCGCTGAACTTATCGCCTTCTTCGCTGAGAAGCTTTTCGCACTGGTAAACCATCTGGTCAGCGTTGTTGCGTGTATCAACTTCTTCACGGCGCTGCTTATCTTCCTGAGCGAATCTTTCTGCTTCCTGAACAGCCTTTTCAATATCTTCCTTGGACATATTTGTTGAAGCTGTGATGGAGATTGACTGCTCTTTCTGTGTGCCGAGATCCTTTGCTGAAACGTGAACGATGCCGTTTGCGTCAATATCAAAGGTTACTTCGATCTGGGGAACACCTCTGCGAGCGGGCATAATGCCGTCAAGGTGGAATACGCCGAGAGTTTTATTATCTCTTGCAAATTCTCTTTCACCCTGAAGAACGTGAACTTCAACTGAAGGCTGATTATCAGCTGCGGTTGAGAAAATCTGGCTCTTCTTAACGGGGATAGTTGTGTTTCTGTCGATAATCTTTGTGTTGATACCGCCCATTGTTTCGATACCGAGTGAAAGAGGTGTAACGTCGAGAAGAAGAAGACCCTTAACTTCGCCGCCGAGAACACCGCCCTGAATTGCAGCACCGATAGCAACGCATTCATCGGGGTTGATGCCCTTGAAGGGTTCAGCACCGAGATACTTTTTGATTGCTTCCTGAACGGCAGGAATTCTTGAAGAACCGCCTACCATAAGAACCTTGTTGATTTCGCTTGTCTTAAGACCTGAATCGCCCATTGCCTGACGAACGGGACCCATTGTTGCTTCAACGAGGTCTGCTGTGAGTTCGTTGAACATTGCTCTTGTGAGAGTCATTTCAAGGTGCTTGGGGCCTGTTGCATCAGCTGTGATGAAGGGAAGGCTGATGCTTGAGGTTGTTACGCCTGAAAGCTCAATCTTTGCCTTTTCAGCAGCTTCCTTAAGACGCTGCATAGCCATCTTGTCACCGCGAAGGTCGATGCCCTGCTCTTTCTTGAAGCCGTCTGCAAGCCAGTCGATGATTCTCTGGTCAAAATCGTCACCGCCGAGATGGTTGTTACCTGCTGTTGCAAGAACTTCCTGAACGCCGTCACCCATTTCGATGATTGAAACGTCGAAGGTACCGCCGCCAAGGTCATAAACCATAACCTTCTGGTCGTTTTCTTTGTCGATGCCGTAAGCAAGAGCTGCTGCTGTGGGCTCGTTGATGATTCTCTTAACTTCAAGACCTGCAATTCTGCCGGCATCCTTTGTTGCCTGACGCTGTGAGTCTGTGAAGTAAGCGGGAACGGTGATAACAGCCTCTGTTACTGTGTCACCGAGATATGCTTCTGCATCAGCCTTAAGCTTCTGAAGAACCATTGCTGAAATTTCCTGGGGAGTGAACTTTTTGTCGTCGATAGCTACCTTATAGTCTGTACCCATCTGACGCTTGATTGATGCGATTGTTCTGTCGGGGTTTGTGATAGCCTGACGCTTTGCAACCTGGCCAACCATTCTTTCACCTGATTTGCCGAAAGCTACAACCGAGGGAGTTGTTCTTGCACCCTCTGCGTTTGCGATAACAACAGGCTCACCACCTTCGATAACTGCTACGCATGAGTTTGTTGTACCTAAGTCAATACCAATTACTTTTGCCATAATTATTTCCTCCTAAAGTATATATGTCAAATTAGTTTGCTACCGCTACCATAGCGGCACGAATAATTTTGTCACCTAATTTATAGCCCTTCATAAGGACATTTGAAATTGAGTTTTCGGGAAGATTTTCATCCTCTGTGTGCATCACAGCATTGTGGAGATTGGGGTCAAATGCATCACCGACTTCACCAAATGCTTCAATGCCAAGCTTTTTGAGCGCATCACCGAACTGCTTGTAGGTGAGCTCAACACCCTTTTTATAATCCTCATAGCTTGTGTCATCACCGGGAGCAACGCAACGCTCGAAGTTATCAATAACAGGAAGCAATTCGTTGACAACCGAAGATTTACACTCTGAATAAAGCGACTCCTTCTCACGCTGTGAGCGTTTGCGGAAATTATCATATTCAGCTGCCATTCTCAGAAGCTGGTCTTTGGTTTCATTGAGCTCTGCCTGAAGCTTTTCTTCAGCGGCGGGCTCCTTTACTTCTTCAACCTTGGCTTCTTCAGTTTCGGCAGCCTTTGCCTTTTTTTCTTTAGCCATTGTGGTCATCCTTTCATTCTTCTTTAAAAGTCTGCGTCAGAAGCTCACCGACTAAATCTGTGAGATATTTAACGCTTGGAATTAAATTAGCATAGTCAATTCTTGTGGGTCCTATGATTCCGATTGAGCCGCGGCGGTTACCGTCGATATTATAGTTTGAAACAATAACACTGGACTTCACAAGCTGACGGTATGGATTTTCACTGCCGATTTTAACATCGACATCCTTGCTTTCGGAAGCAGAGGACAAAAGCTTGCTCAACGGCTCTCCCCGTCGCAGAAATTCAAGCAATTCATAAGCAGTGTTGCCATAATAATTATTGTGGTGCAATATGTTTGACTGACCACCCAGCATAACCTCGGTGTGAACAGCCTCCTGAGCCAGGTCAGAAACAGCCGTCATCAACGGAAGCAGAGTGAAAACATCTCCGCCCAACGAAGCCACAAGGCTTTGCATCATCGGGGTATCAACCTCGCTGAGAAGCTTGCCCACAAAGGAAGCCTTGACAACGTTGTAGAAGCTTTCGAGAACAGATGCGTTCAAGTCAAAGTCACTGCGGGCAACCTTGCTTTTGATAACGCCTGTTGATGTCATAAGCACAATCATTGCTGTTCGTGTGCCCACGGGAACAGCTTCAACACGCCTGATGTAGGCACCCTCACCCGACGGGGTTGTGCTCACTGCGGCACAGCCTGTCAGATCTGCCAGAACCTCACCCGCCCTTTCAAGGAGCTTTTCAGGGTCGGTCAGCGCCGAGCCGAAGCTGGCTTCAATGTGCCGCCTCAGGGATTCATCAATCTGCCGGTTGACCATAAGGTGATCAACATAATAGCGATAACCCTCGTTGGTGGGAATTCGACCTGCTGAGGTATGGGGCTGCTCAAGTAGTCCGAGAGCGGCAAGCTCTGCCATCTCATTGCGCACCGTAGCAGATGAAACAGACATATCAAGCTCAGCAAGCAACGACTTTGAGCCAACAGGCTCACCCGTTCTGATATACAGCTCCACAACGGCGCCGAGAATCTTCTGCTTACGTTCGCTGAGTTCCATTCCATCACCACCTTTGTCACTGTTAGCACTCTTTGGTTGTGAGTGCTAACTCTGTTAATAATATACATTCTATTTTGCCCGTTGTCAATAGATAAATGTGAATAATTTGTAAAAAATCAAGAAAGGTCAAATTTTTTAATTATTGATTTGACAACAAAGGTCTGTTATAATACCTTTTGAATCGAAAAGAGGGATACCGTGAACAATATAAAAAACGAACCCAAAATCAAAAACCCTCTGCTTCAGGCTGTCAGAGGTCAGCTTGAGCAAAGGGCTCAATGGCTTTATCTTTTGTGTGATGAAGCCGGCAAGAAAGGCCTTGAATGGGAAAGCTTTGCTCCCGATGCAATTAAAAGATGTGGCCTTCACCAAGGCAGGGATTTGGTTTTAAAAGGCAAAACCGACAGCCTGAAGGGGCTTAAACGGACTTTATTCAATCCCCCTGCTCAGCTTGTTTTTGAAATGAAAATCAAAAAAAGCACTGACAATGAGCTTGTTATAGATTTCGGCTACTGTCCTCTCGTTAAGGGCTGGCAGAAAACGGGCTGTTCCGATGAAGAAATTGCACGCCTTTGCGACATTGCAATGTGCGGTGACAGAGGAATCGGTGAATGCTACGGTGCAACATTGGAGCTTCCGAAATGCATTGCCCGTGGTGACAACATCTGTCAATTAAGATATAAAAAGGTTTTGTGAGCATATATGAGCATTATCAAAGAAAAATTGACAATTGCAGGTGAAAATGCACTTGCGTTTTTGAAATGGCTGTTAATTTCAGCAGTCACAGGCTTGGTAACAGGCGGCGTCGGAGCTCTTTTTTCAAAAGGGCTTGAGTTTGTCAACAGCACACGAAATGAGCACCCTGAAATTCTTCTTGGTCTCCCCGTTGCCGGAGTTATAATTGTATTGATTTATAAGCTTCTTCGTTTTGACGACAAAGGAACCAACCTTGTTCTTTCTGCAGCACGGGGTGAAGATAAGATTCCTTTCCGTATGGCACCGCTGATTTTCGCGTCAACACTTCTCACCCACCTTACCGGTGGCTCGGCAGGTCGTGAGGGTGCAGCACTTCAGCTGGGCGGCAGTATTGCAAGTCTGCTCGGAAGCTTTTTCAGGCTTGATGAAAACGACAGACGGATCATCATTATGTGCGGTATGAGTGCGGGCTTTGCAGCAGTTTTCGGTGCCCCGCTTGCCGCCGCTGTTTTTGCCCTTGAGGTTGCAATAGTGGGCAGCATTAAATATGCGGCATTTCTGCCCTGCATGGTTTCATCGCTGATTGCATCATCAATTGCCAAATTGGCAGGCTGTCACGCAGAGCATTTTGAAATTACGCAAAGCATTGATTTCGGCACAAAATCTGCTTTGATGACAGCGCTCCTCGGTGTGCTTTGTGCATTGGTCGGCATACTTTTTGCAGAATCGCTGAAATTCAGCCACCAATGGATTAAAAAGCTTTTGCCCAATCCCTATATACGCATAGTTATCGGCTCCGCGGTAATCATTCTGCTGAGCTTTGTTTTAAAAACAACCGCATACAACGGCGCCGGAATGAACCTTATTGAAGCCTCATTTGCCGGTGAGGCACCCAAAATTGCATTTTTGCTGAAAATTATTTTCACCGCAATCACTCTGGGTGTCGGCTTCAAGGGTGGCGAAATTGTGCCAACCCTTTGCATAGGTGCCACCTTCGGCTGCCTGTTCGGATTAGTGGCAGGTCTTCCACCTTCACTTTGCGCCGCGGTGGGGATGGTGAGCGTTTTCTGCGCCGTAACCAATTGCCCCCTTGCTTCACTTATGTTAGGCTTTGAATTGTTCGGCTTTGACAATATGAAATTTCTTTTCATCGGCATTGCGCTGAGCTTTGCACTTTCCGGCAAAGGCGGACTTTATCACGGACAGGGCATAAAATCAAAATTCAGTCTTATTCAGGAGGATTAAAATGAGCTTCAGAGATTTTGCACCTACACCACCTATGGGTTGGAACAGTTGGGACTGCTACGGTGCAGCAGTAAACGAAGAACAGCTTCTTGCCAACGCAGATTATATGGCAGAGCATCTTAAAGATTACGGTTGGGAATATGTTGTTTGTGACATTCAGTGGTCAGAGCCAACAGCCAACAGCTTTTATTACCACTACTTCGCTCCCCTTTGCATGGACGAATATTCTCGCCTTATCCCATCAGTTGAAAGATTCCCTTCTTCTGCAAACGGAAAAGGCTTCAAGCCCATTGCTGATTACATTCATTCTCTGGGTCTTAAATTCGGAATTCATATTATGAGAGGTATCCCCAGACAGGCGGCACATCAGAACACCAAAATCAAATGTGACGGTGTCACCGCAAAGGACATTGCAAAGCCCTCTTCCATCTGCTTGTGGAACCCTGATATGTATGGCCTTGAAACAGAAAAGAAGGGCGCACAGGAATACTATGATTCTATTTTTGAGCTTTATGCCTCCTGGGATGTTGACTACATAAAATGTGACGACATTGCTAACACGGAAATATTCCCTCACGACCCGTATTCCGCACGCAAAGAAATCGAGATGATAAGAAAAGCCATTGACAAATGCGGCAGAGATATGGTACCCAGCCTTTCTCCCGGCCCTGCCCCCGTATGGGAGCATGAGCATCTTGCCGCCAACGCCAATATGTGGCGAATGACAGGTGACTTCTGGGATGAATGGAGCAAGCTCTATGCTATGTTTGAGCGTTGTTACGCCTGGCAGGAATATGTTCAGCCCGGCGCATGGCCCGACTGCGATATGCTCCCCTTAGGCAGAATTCAGAAAACAGAGGAGCTGCCCCAATACCGTAACCGTTACACCCGCTTCACCCACGATGAGCAGATAACAATGATGACCCTTTGGGGTATTTTCCGTTCCCCCCTTATGATGGGCGGTGAAATGCGCGAGAATGACGAATTCACCCTTTCACTTCTTCAGAACAGAGAGCTTATCGATATGCTCAAAAATTCAAGCGGTGCAAGACAGTTCAAGCGCGAAGAAACCGACGGAAAAGGTGAAATCATCTGGACATCCAACGGTGAGGGTTGCAAATATGTTGCTCTTTTCAACACAGATGACACAGAAAGAGAAATTTCCTTTGATATCACAGATATTTCAATCGGTGGTGTTGAATACTGCGTATGGGATATGTGGAAGCATGAGGAATACACCGTGACCGACAGCACATTTTCGGCAGAGGTCAACCCCCACGGCGCAAGACTTTTCAAGATTACAATAAAATAACAGAAGGCTCGGAGTCAGCTCCGAGCCTTGATTTTTTGTTTGATTGTTGTTGGCAGATTCATCATAAATTCAAGCGGTTTATAGAATATATTAAGTGAGAGCAGAACGGTTATCGCAAAGCTCAGGGGTATCATCACAATCAAAGCACCCCAGGGAAGAAGCTGCGCAAGAGCCTCTTTGAAATGAAGATGATCAAAAAGAATATAGAGCAATATATAATGATACACATAAACCGAGAGCGTTCTTGCGCCAAGCACCTTAAGCGCCGGCAGCCTTGTGTGATTCGGTATCAATGCCATAACACAGAAGCAGGCTATCGCCGAAACCACATAGCACAGAAGTCTGAGTGCAAAGGCATATTCAAAATGCTCTTCAATTATGTAGTAGGAATGCTTACCTGTAAGCAACGGTCTGAGAAAAACAATTTCATCCACAAAGCCAAAACAGATAACGGCAAGTGCAACCAACACAAAAGCAGAAACAATTTTGACCCAGAGCTTGTCACAGGTATATTTAAGCATCCTCGGGTCAGCGGCATATCCGGCATAAAAAAACGGAAAATACACAATAATTCTTGAAATTGAGAACACATTGCCCACTGCTCTGAAATAACCAACTGCCAATGAAATGATTATGCCCGCTATGAGAACAACAGGGAATTTTACTTTTCTGACGCAGAATGTAATCAGCGGAAAAGCAAACATTGCAAGCATAAACCACGGCAGACCACCATCAACAAACAAGGTCAGCCTAAACTCGCCCTTCGCAATCAAATCATATAAAGCAAGAAGCAATTTAAGGAACAGATACACAACCATATAGCCCAAGATTTTATCAACTCTGAATTCATTTACGGTCTTTTTTGAAAAAAGACCTGAAACAAAAATGAACAACGGCATATGGAAGGAATAAATAAACATATACAAGCTCTGCATCACCTGTGACTCAGCAGCATAATAATCCGCAATATGGCCGAGAACAACGGTAAAAATCAAAACAAATTTTAAAACATCCCACTTCTCAATACGCTTTGCCATAGCTTACTCCTCAATACTCATACTTGCAACTGCATTAAGATCAAGGTCGGCAACATTGCCGTTCAGAAATTCAAAATATCCCTGTGAAGCAACCATTGCTCCGTTATCTCCGCAGTATTTAAGCTCGGGGTAATAAAGCTCCCATTTGTGTTTTGAGCAAAGCTGCTCCATACGTTTTCTTAAAACGGAGTTTGCCGAAACACCGCCTGCAAGCACGATTTTGTTATAGCCTAAATCCTTGGCGGCTTTTTCGGTGTTTTCAACCAGGCAATCCGCAACAGCATTCATATATGAAGCCCCAAGGTCGGGCACGCTGATTTCTTCACCCTTCTGCTTTGCAATATTTATTATATTAAGCACTGCTGTTTTAAGACCGGAAAAGCTGAAATCATAAGGCGCACCGTCAACTCTGGGGTGAGGCAATTTGTAAGCCGTAGGGTCTCCGTTGACGGCAGCTCTGTCCATATTCAGACCACCGGGATAAGGCAATCCCATTGCACGGGCAGCCTTGTCCATTGCTTCGCCTGCGGCATCATCGTGGGTATAGCCGATTATTTTAAAGTCGTTATAATCCCTGACTTCAATAATATGGCTGTGACCTCCCGAAACCACAAGACACAAAAACGGAGGCTTCAAATCCTGATGTGTTATGTAGTTGGAGGCAATGTGGGAGCGCAGATGATGAACAGGCACCAATGGCTTGCCCGTAGCAAAAGAAAGACCCTTTGCAAAGTTGACACCCACAAGAAGCGCACCGATAAGCCCGGGGGCATAAGTTACAGCAACAGCATCAATGTCATCAATGGTACACCCTGCATCATCAAGAGCGTTTTTAACCACTCCGCTGATTGCCTCTGCGTGACGGCGGGATGCAATTTCGGGCACAACACCGCCGTAAATTTTGTGTTCTTCAACCTGAGATGCAATCACATTGGAAAGCACCCTTCTGCCGTCTTCAACAACGGAAGCTGCGGTTTCATCACAAGATGATTCAATTCCTAAAATTTTCATAATTTCATCCTAAATCCAAAGTCATTATTATTCCGTCTTCGATGGGATCAGAATAAAAATTCTTCCTCACTCCTCTGACGGTGTATCCTCTTTTTTCATAAAGGCTGATTGCAGGAGTGTTACTCTGCCTCACTTCAAGAGAAATGAATTCACAGCCTCTTTCTTTTGCGCCCTTTTCTGCCTCAGCCAATAAAACCGAGGCAATGCCCAAACGGCGGTAACAGCTACTGACGGCAACGTTTGCAATGTAAGCTTCACCCACAATTTCGTGCACACCGATGTAACCCATTACCATTTCCCCTGCCGCGGCAACGAGAAAATGAGCATTTTCGTTATCAAGCTCCGCCCTGACAGAAGCTTCACTCCAAGGGGCAGAAAAGCATTCGTTTTCTATGCTGACAATTCCTTGAATATGAGTTTCACCAAAGGGAACTATTTTCATTATAATTAAATCTGCGAGAATTTCAAGGTGATGTTGAATTTCTGCGGCACAAGCGGAATAAATTTCACCATCTCCGCCATAAGGGTCAGCTACTCCTCCGCCTAAAACGATAATTTTTTTATCAGGCAAAACACCTTGCACAGCCTGAACGTGGCTCGGGGTCATACACACAAACAAATCTGTTTCATCGGCAATATATTCTGAAAACGGTCTGCTTCGGTGAGATGAAATATCGACGCCCATTTCACTCACAGCCGCAACAGCTTCGGGAGTTGCAGTATCTCCTGCAAAAGCATATATTCCGCAGCTTGAACAGGTTACTCCGTCAAGATTTTTTTCTTCAATTATTTTTTTGAACAGACCCTCTGCCATAGGACTGCGGCAGGTGTTGCCTGTACAGACAAAAGTTATATGCATATCAGTCACCCTTTGCCTCATACCAAGTTCTGCCGGAATGTGCGTCAGCAATGAGCTTAACCTTCATTGAGCAGGCTTTTTCCATTTCCTCAGCAAGAAGCTTTTCGACCACGGCAGCCTCATCATCGGGGGCTTCAATAATAATTTCGTCGTGCACCTGCATAATGAGCCTTGAGCGTAGCTTTTCTTCCCTGAGGCGGTTATAGACATTTACCATTGCAATTTTGATAATGTCTGCCGCCGTACCCTGAATGGGCATATTTCTTGCAACGCGCTCACCAAAACCTCTGGTGTTGAAGTTGGATGATGAAAGCTCAGGTAAAGCTCTTCTTCTGCCGAAAAGAGTGGAAACGTAACCATTTTCTTTGGCATTTTCTACAACGGATTGCATATAAGCATCAATTCCGCTGTAATGGTTGAGGTAGCCTTTTATATAAGAATCAGCCTCTTTGCGAGTAACCTTGATATCCTTGGCAAGTGAAAATGCACCGATGCCGTAAACAATACCGAAATTAACAGCCTTTGCCTTGCTTCGCATTGACGGGGTCACAAACTCGACAGGCATATTGAACACCTGCGAGGCTGTAACGGTGTGGATATCCATTTCATTATTGAAAGCATCAATCATCGCCTTATCATCGGCAATGTGAGCAAGAACACGAAGTTCAATCTGGGAATAGTCGGCATCCACAAGCTTATGACCTTCCGGAGCAACAAAAAATTTGCGCATTTCTTTGCCTACAGCAGTTCTCACGGGGATATTCTGCAAGTTTGGTTCAGCGGAAGAAATTCTGCCTGTTCTGGTTTCTGTCTGGCTGAGGGTTGAACGGATTCTGCCGTCAGGAGCAATTTCTTTCACAAGACCCTCGCAATAAGTGGATTTGAGCTTTGCGAGCATTCTGTATTCAAGCACCTTTTCCACAATCGGATAGCTATCCGCAAGGTCTTCAAGAACATCGGCACTTGTGGAAAATCCGCTTTTTGTTTTTTTGCGTGCAGGAAGACCCAGCTTCACAAAAAGTATTTCTCCAAGCTGCTTGGGAGAGTTAATGTTGAATTCTTCCCCAGCAAGAGTGTATATATCATCAACAAGGGTATCAATTTGGGTCTGAAGCTGTTCACCATAGGCAACTATGCCATCTTTGTCCACAAGGAAGCCTGCAACCTCCATTGACGCCAGCACCTTTGCAAAAGGAACCTCTATGTTATTAAGCAAATCGGTCTGATTGTTTTCGTCAATCTGTGTTTTGATTTTTTTCCACAACGCAGGCATAACTGCAGCATTGCGGGCACAAGGAACATCTGTTTCAAAACGAGGTGTAACAGCACCGTATTCAGCGGCAAGGCGTTCGGGAGAATAGTCACTTCCCATAGGATTGAGGATGTAGCCTGCAAGCATGGTATCGCTGACATCACCCCTGATTTCAATTCCGTGGCGGAACGCCCACTCATAAAGAAGCTTGATATTATCAACAATTTTTTCGGTTTTTTCGTTTTCGAGAAGCCCTGCCAGATCCGAGGCAAAAACAAAGCTTGAATTATGAACGGTGTAAACCGAATTATCATCGGAAACAGCAATCACGGAAATTTCACCGTCGTCATATCCCGCAGAAATAAACACACGCTCATTTTCAGGAATCTGAGAAACGGATTCAATTTCTTTAATTTCAACAGTTTTATCCGACTTCAAATCTTCAATCTCAATAACCTTGTTGTTTAATCCGATTTTTTCGATCAACTTATACATTTCAAGGCTTGTGAGAATTTTCACCGCTTTCTGCTCATCAGTTTCAGCAGGAATATAGGTGTCAAAATTCATATCAATGGGAGCGTCGGTACGAATCGTACCGAGAGTGTGGCTCAGAAGAGCCTGCTCTTTGTTGTTGATAAGCTTGTCCTTTAATGTTCCCCTGATGTCAAGAGAATCGATGTTTTCATATATATAGTTAACGGTGGTGTATTTTTTAATGAGATCCCCTGCCGTTTTTGGGCCGACACCCGGCACACCGGGAATGTTGTCGGATGAATCCCCCTGCAACGCCTTGAGCTCAATCATCTGATAAGGCTGCACACCGTAATCTTCAAAAAGCTTTGCCTTGTCATAATAGACCGTGCCTTTTGAGGTTGCCAGAAGCACAACAGAATTGTCGCTGATGAGCTGAAGGCTGTCACGGTCCCCCGTTGCGATAAAGCATTTGTCGTCACCAGTGCAGGCGGTGCTGATTGTGCCGAGGATATCGTCAGCCTCCCAGCCTTCGGTTTCAACAATTTTGTAGCCGAGAGCTGTGAGAAGCTCTTTGATTACAGGCATCTGCTCACGAAGCTCTTCAGGCATACCCTTTCTGCCGGCTTTATAGTCCTTATACATTTCGTGACGGAACGTGGGTGCTTTGAGGTCAAAGGCAATTGCCACCCTGTCAGGCTTATATTCATTTTTGAGGCTGAGAAAAATATTCATAAAGCCCTGAACAGCGTTTGTGAATCTGCCGTCCTTGGTGGTGAGAATTTTAATTCCGTAAAAAGCACGGTTTGCAATGCTGTTTCCGTCAATTACCAAAAAGCGCATACAATTCCTCCGAAAAATAATCTTCATATATTATATCATACTTTTGACAAGTTGTGTTGTATTATGTTAAAATATTTTTCGGATGTGATTATATGAAAATAAAAAATCTTAATATTGACGGCTATGCAGCCCTGGCGCCTATGGCAGGTGTTGCAGACAGAGCCTTCAGAGAGCTGTGCAAAAGCTACGGCGCAGCTTACGTTATAACCGAGATGGTCAGCTCAAAAGGACTTACAATGCAGGATAAAAAATCAAAAGAGCTTCTTTTTATTTCTGACATTGAACACCCTGCAGGAGCGCAGATTTTTGGTGACTCGCCCGAAACCATGGCTCTTGCGGCAAAAAAGGCCCTTGAATTTTCCCCCGACTTCATCGATATCAATATGGGTTGCCCTGCACCCAAAATCGCCGGCAACGGCGGAGGCAGTGCGCTGATGAAAAAGCCTCAGCTTGCAGGTGAAATTGTCAGAGCCGTGCGTGAGGTTGTTGATTTGCCCCTGAGCGTTAAAATGCGCATCGGTTGGGATGAAAGCAGCATAAACTGTGTTGAGCTTGCAAAAATATGCGAAGCAAACGGTGCCGATGCTATCACCGTGCATGGCAGAACCAAGGTGCAGATGTATTCTCCGCCTGTTAACCTGAAGCCCATTGCCGAAGTAAAAAAAGCCGTGCGCATCCCCGTTATCGGCAACGGTGACATTGTTGACGGAAAATCTGCTGAAATTATGCTCAATGAAACAGGCTGTGACTTTCTTATGGTTGGTCGCGGTGCATTGGGTGCACCCTGGGTTTTTGAGAGTATAAATGCATACCTTGAAAAAGGTGAAATTCTGCCCGAACCTGATATTGAAGAAAAAATGGAGGTAATGCTCCGCCACATACGTACCCTTTGCGAATACAAGGGTGAATACGTTGGTATGAGAGAGGCTCGCAAGCATGCCGCATGGTACATCAAGGGCATGCGCGGAGCCGCAGAATTCCGCAGAGAAATCGGAAGCCTTGAGCATATTGAACAGTTGGAAAATATTGCACAAAAAATCAAAAAATGTTGCAAATCTTTGTAAAGTAAAATCACTTGCCTCATAAAAAAATCAAATGTATTATTCACTGTATATACGCTCGAATCTGAAACTTTTCATATTTTAATTTTCGACAAGAAATGACACTGTAAAGTTTTTACCTTTACATAAAACCTGTTCAAAACTCTGTTTTACCCTTGAAAATCCGTGGATTTTGCACATTTTACACAGAGTTTTGCACAACTGACAAGTTTTTGCACTTCCACTGCAAGTAAATCGCTTTACACCAAAAACCGTCCCAACGCAATATACACTATTGTGTTTTTATTCATTTAAATGCACTCTGATTGTATTCATTCTTGATTTTTTTATTTTTATTAAAAACCTATTGACAAACACCAGAAAACTGACTAATATTTCATTAAAGAGAATAATTTTTACGGAGGGATAATGTATTATGACATTCGAAAAAATCAAAACAATTCTCAGCGAACAGCTCTCTGTTGAGGAGGATGAAATCACCCTTGACAGCAACATAATTGACGACCTCGGAGCAAACAGCCTTGACCTTGTAGATATGGCTATGACTGTTGAAGATGAGTTTGGTCTTGAACTCCCCGAGGAAATGCTTGAAAAGGTTCAGACCGTTGAGGACATTATAAATTATATCGACAATATGTAAGAAAAATCAAGCACCGTTCGCTAAAGAACGGTGCTTGATTTTTGTAAAGTATTTTGCATTTACATTTCACTTTTTCGGCTTTAAATAAAGGATTTTGTGTAAAGTCAAATACCTTTACCTTGTCGCATCATACAAACAGTCACAAAGGGTACCGAGCTGCTCCATAGTGAGGCTCTCGGGTCTCACCGTAACAGCAAGGCCTGCACTTTCAATAGCAGAATTCACCACATCTTTTGGCAGACTCATTCCGGCGCTCAGAGAATTTGATGCTGTTTTTCTTCTTTGGGCAAATGCGGCTTTAATCATAGAGAAAAAGAACTTTCTGTCTTTGATTGCAACAGGAGGATTATCTCTTAAATCAAGCCTGATAACCGCACTGTCAACATTAGGCGACGGCATAAACGAGCCTCGCGACACGTCAAACACCTTCTTACTCTCTGCATAAAAGTTGACCGCAACTGTAACCGCCCCTGCATCACGGCTGCCAACCTTGGCGCAAAGGCGTTGCGCCGCCTCCTTCTGCACCATAACAGTGATGGACTCTGCACCTATTCCGCTTTCAAGAAGCTTCATAATAACAGGAGATGTGATGTAATAAGGCAGATTGGCACAAACAACAAACGGCATATCGCCAAAATGCTCGGCAATAATTTTGTGCAAATCAGCTTTGAGCACATCCTCGTTGATAATGGTTACATTATCAAAATCAGCAAGTGTTTCATCAAGCACGGGCAAAAGCCTTGTATCAAGCTCAATACACACAACCTTATCGGCTCTTTTGGCAAGCTCGGCGGTGAGAACACCAACACCTGCACCGATTTCAAGAGCACCGTATCCCTCACGGGCACCGCCCTCCTCGGCAATCCGGGGGCAGACCGAGGGATTAACAATAAAATTCTGACCCAATGCCTTTGAAAAAGTGAAGCCGTGGCGGGTCATAACATCTTTTATAACGGAAATATCCGATAAATTTTTCATAAATACCTCGCAATCTCTTGCATTTAAATGTAATTTATATATAATATTATTGGTTATATTATACTTAGGAGGACACGTTATGTCAATATTAGTTACAGGCGGCGCAGGATTTATCGGTTCTCATACCTGCGTTGAGCTTCTCAATGCGGGGTTTGAGGTTGTTATTGTGGATAATTTTTACAACAGCCAGCCCGAAAGCCTTAACAGAATCAAAAAAATCACCGGCAAGGATTTTAAATTCTACGAGGTGGACATCAGAGATAAAGCCGGCCTTGATAAGGTTTTCAGCGAAAACAAAATTGACGCTGTTATTCACTTTGCAGGTCTTAAGGCAGTTGGCGAAAGCTGTCAGAAGCCTCTTGAATATTACGAAAACAACATCGGTGGCACTGTTACTCTTTGCGAAGCAATGCGCGATGCAGGCTGCAAAAAGATTGTTTTCAGCTCATCTGCAACAGTTTACGGCAGCAGCAACGTTTCTCCCCTCACTGAGAATATGACAATCGGCGGCACAACAAACCCATACGGCACAACCAAATATATGATTGAGCTTATTCTTCAGGATTTGTATGCATCTGATAACGAGTGGAGTATTGTTATTCTCCGCTATTTCAACCCCATCGGCGCTCACGAAAGCGGTATGATCGGCGAAAACCCCAACGGAATTCCCAACAACCTTATGCCATACATCACTCAGGTTGCTATCGGCAAACTGCCTCAGCTCAGTGTTTTTGGTGATGATTATGACACTCCCGACGGCACCGGTGTGCGCGACTACATTCACGTGGTTGACCTTGCCCTTGGTCATATCAAGGCTGTTGAAAAAGCACTTGGTTCAAACGAAATCAACGCATATAACCTTGGTACAGGCACAGGCTACAGCGTGCTTGACATCGTGAAGGCATTTGAAAAGGCATCCGCTCAGACAATCAACTACAAAATTGTTGACCGTCGCCCCGGAGACCTTGCAACCTGTTACTCCGACCCCTCAAAGGCTTTCAATGAGCTTGGCTGGAAGGCAGAAAGAGATCTCAACAAAATGTGTGAAGACTCATGGCGCTGGCAGAAGAACAATCCCAACGGATTTGAGGAATGATTTTAATGTTCCGCTGAATTTCGGCGGAACATATTTTTAAGGTGAGAATATATGGAACTTACTGAAACTTATAACGACGCTCCTGAGGTTGCCGTGCTTGTTGGCATTGATATGGGCACATATGACGCTGAGGTTTCGATTGATGAGCTTGAAGAACTGGCAAGAACAGCCGGTGCAGTTGTATCTGCAAGAGTTATTCAGAAAAGAGACCGACCCGACAGCGCAACCTACATCGGTAGCGGAAGAATTCTTGAAGTTAAAGAATTTTGTGAAAACAACGACGTTGACCTGTTGATTTTTGACTGCGAGCTTTCCCCCTCTCAGCAAAGAAACATTGAAAACGAAACAAACATCCGTGTTATTGACCGCACAATGCTCATTCTTGACATTTTTGCCGCCCGTGCAAGAAGCGGAGAAGGTAAAATTCAGGTTGAACTTGCTCAGCTCAAATACTCACTCCCCCGTCTTGGCGGCAAGGGCAAGGAGCTTTCCCGCCTTGGCGGCGGCATCGGTACAAGGGGTCCCGGTGAAACAAAGCTTGAAAGCGACCGCCGACACATACGCAGACGAATCCAGAGCCTTGAAGAGGATCTGGCAGAAATTGCAAAACGCCGTGAACAGCTTCGCCACAGAAGAGAAAAAGACGGCGTTGAAACAATTGCAATCATCGGCTACACTAATGCAGGCAAATCCACGCTGATGAAT
>JAZQYY010000003.1:0-12260 GCA_045633805.1 Acutalibacteraceae bacterium | reverse complement strand
TGCGGCGGTCATTCAAGCCCCAAAGAGCCTAACGACTGCGTTTGCCCTGCTTGCTGCGGTATGCCCGGTATGCTCCCCGTAACAAACAAGCACGCAATCGAGCTTGCAGTTAAGGCAGGTTTTATGCTCAACTGCAAAATCAATCAGTACACAACCTTCGATAAGAAGAGCTATTATTATCCCGACCTTCCCTGCGCTTACCAGATAACACAGTGGTTCCACCCCATCTGCGTTGACGGCAGCGTGCAGATTGGCGAAAGAACAATCGGCATCAAGCAGATTCACGTTGAAGAGGACGCAGGTAAGCTTGTTCACGATGAGGCAACAAACACCTCTTTCGTTGACTATAACCGCACAAGCGTTCCGCTTATCGAAATCGTAAGCCGCCCCGACTTCCGCTCATCAGACGAAGTTATCGCATACCTCAAAAACCTCAAGGCAAGCCTTCAGTTTGCAGGTATTTCAGAGTGCGAAGAAGGCGCAATGAGATGCGACGTTAACATTTCCGTTCGTCCCGAAGGCTCAAACGAGCTCGGCGTTCGTTCAGAAATCAAAAATATGAGCTCGCTTTCCGAAATCAAGGATGCAATCGAGTTCGAAAAGGTTCGCCACATCGATGCAATCGAGCGTCACACAGAGATGCTTGTTCAGGAAACCCGCCGTTGGGATGACGTTAAGCGCCGCACATTCCCCATGAGAAACAAAGAAACTGCGGCTGACTACCGTTATTTCCCCGACCCCAACCTTATGCCCATCGTTATTGACGATGAATGGCTTGCAGAAATCAGAGCAAGTATGCCTGCAACTGCAGATGAAAAGGCTGTGCACTATGAATCAATGGGCATTGCCGCCAAGGAAGCCGCTGTTCTTTCATCAGACAGAAAGCTTGCCGACACCTTTGATGCGGTTGTTGCAAGCGGCAGAAGCCCCAAGGTTGTTGCAAGCTGGATTCTCACAGAGTGCATGGGTCAGATGAAGCGTCTTGAACTTGATTCTCTTGACATTGACACAGCAAAGCTCGCAAGAATCATTGAGCTTGTTGAAAGTGGCGAAATCACCCGCGCGGCAGGCAAGAAGGTTCTTTCAGCCGTATTTGAAAGCAACGTTGAGGTTGATGCTTACTGCGAAGAAAACAAGCTCAACGCAAAGGTTGACGAAAGCTTTATTCTTGAAACAGTGCGCAAGGTTATTGCAGAAAACGAAAAGATTGTTGCCGACTACAAGGGCGGCAAGGTCAAGGCTCTGCAGGCACTCTTCGGCAGTGTTATGAAGGAGCTTCGCGGCACAGGCTCACCTGACGTAATCAGAGCAATGCTTGAAAAAGAGCTCAACTGAGGGTCTGCCCACGGAGCGAAGAACAAAAGAAACAATAAATAAAATTACAGGCTTGCATTGGTAAAAGACCTTTGCGAGCCTGTTTTTATATTCATTTAATAGTGAGATTATAAGTAGGGGAGAGCCTCTGTGCTCTCCCGTTTTTTTACGATATTTTGCGCTGATATTGCCACCCAATTTCTTATTGTATTTTTGCTTTATATATGATAAACTAAAATATATATGCAAAAACGAAACAGGTGTTTTTATGAAAAAAGAAATCCTCAATGAAAATATTTCTGACGAAGAGCTTCAGCAGAAAAACAAAAAGCCCAAGAAAAAGAAAAAATGGTTAATTGTTCTGCTTTGCCTTATTATGCCGTTTGTGCTCATCTTTGGCACGGTTGCAGGCGTTTTTATCGCTCTCTGGGTGAGCTATAACAAAAACGCTTATATCGACGTGCCCATCGTTGAGCGAAACGAAGCTTACGTTGAGCCCCCAACAGACCCGCAGGCTCCCGAATGGGAAGAGGTCAGCCCCGATGAAGGCGATATCGGCAGAGATTTCATTGCTCCCGGTCAGCCCATCCCCAGCGAAGAGAGCGGTGGCGGCGGCTCCGATTACAAGGGCGATAACTATGACAGAAACGCTTCTTTCGGCAGAAACACAAACGCTAAATCGGTTTACGGCAAAACACCTATTTACAAGGTTGCGCAGAAAGACCCCAACGTTGAAAACATTCTCATCATCGGCACAGACTCGCGCGACGTTACCCGCGAAAGAGGCAGAAGCGATGCGCTGATTGTTCTCTCTTATAACAAAAAAACGGGCGACGTTAAAATGATTTCAATCCTGCGTGACTCGCTTGTGCCCATTGAAGGTCACGGCTGGAGCAGAATCAACCACGCTTATTCCTGGGACGGTGTCGGTCTTTGCGTTAACACCGTCAACGAGCTTTTTGACCTTGATATTCAGCGCTTCGTTGTTGTTGATTTCAACGGTGTTACCGATTTCATTGATAAAATCGGCGGCATTAATATGAACCTCACGCAGGCTGAAGCAAACTATATCAACAATTATTCAAGTGGCACTCTCAACCTGCAGGCAGGTATGAACTATCTTAACGGAGACAGGGCGCTTGTTTATATGCGAATCAGAAAGATTGACAGCGACTTCAAGCGAACGGAAAGACAGCGCAAGGTTATTGAAGCGGTTGCCAAAAAGATTGTTGCCGAAAAGAGCCTTTCGGAAATCTATGACCTGACCGAATTTGCTTTTGGTCTTGTTAAAACAAACATTTCTTTCGCCGAACTTGCCGATACCGTTACAGACGTTGCAACCGTGGCAATCAGAAGAGGTGTTAACATTCAGACCCAGCACGTGCCTTACAGCGATGCTTACCAGTATAAATATTATAACGGCATGGCGATTGTTTCGTTTAACATCGACGATGCCGCAAGAAGAATGAACAAATTTATTTACGGATAACAAGAGGAAAAATTATGCTTAACCAGAACGTTAATCTTAACGGCAAAACCGTGCTCATCACAGGCGCGGCAGGCTTTATCGGCTCAAACCTTGTTACAGAGCTTATCAGAACCTGCGAATCTGTTAAAATAATCGGCATCGACAATATGAACGATTATTATGACGTTGCCATCAAGGAATACCGCCTCAAAGAGATAGAGAGCCTTGCCGCAACCAAAAGCGGCGCAGAATGGATATTCATAAAGGGCAACATTGCCGACAGGGCACTCATTGACCGCTCGTTTGAAGAATACGGCTTTGACGTTGTTGTTAACCTTGCCGCACAGGCAGGTGTGCGTTATTCAATCACAAACCCCGACGTTTATATTGAGAGCAATCTCATCGGCTTTTATAACATTCTTGAAGCGTGCCGCAATAACCCTGTTGAGCATCTTGTTTATGCAAGTTCATCAAGCGTTTACGGCTCAAACAAAAAAATTCCTTACAGCACAGACGATAAGGTTGATAACCCCGTCAGCCTTTACGCCGCAACCAAAAAGAGCAACGAGCTGATGGCTCACGCTTATTCAAAGCTCTATAATATTCCGTCAACGGGTCTTCGCTTTTTCACCGTTTACGGCCCTGCAGGCAGACCCGATATGGCATATTTCGGCTTCACAAACAAGCTTCTTAAGGGCGAGAAAATTCAGATTTTCAACTTTGGCAACTGCAAGCGTGATTTCACATTTGTTGACGATATCGTTGAGGGTATCAAGCGTGTTATGCAGTGCGCACCCGAAAAAGAAAACGGCGAAGACGGCTTGCCTCTGCCGCCCTACAGAGTTTATAACATAGGCAATAACAGCCCCGAAAACCTGCTTGATTTTGTTGATATTCTTCAGCAGGAGCTTATTGCGGCAGGCGTTTTGCCTGAGGATTATGATTTTGAAGCACACAAAGAGCTTGTGCCTATGCAGGCAGGCGACGTGCCCGTGACCTATGCCGATACCACGGCGCTTGAGCGTGATTTCGGCTTCAAGCCCTCAACCTCATTGCGCGAAGGTCTGCGCAAATTTGCGCGTTGGTATAAAGAGTTTTATCTTTGATTTTCGGAGGAAAAGAGATGGAAAAGAAATATATCATCAAGCAAGGCTACGTTTCAAGAGAAATTGCAGGCGAACATATTGCGGTGCCTGTTGATTCCTCCTGCGGCACGGGCATTGTTATTCTTAACCCTGTGAGCAAATTCCTTTGGGAAGAGCTTCGCGAAGAAAAAACCTTTGACGAGCTTCTTGCCGCAATGCTCGGCAACTATAAAGTATCGCGCGAAGAAGCAGAAGCCGACCTCAAGGATTTTATCAAACAGCTTGAAGAAAGCGGACTTCTCAATTAAAAAGCAAACAGCTTGGATATGCTCCAAGCTGTTTTTTATTTACATATATTTAATTGACTGAACAACTATTCTGCTGATGCCGAAAAGATTTTTGAAAAACGATATGAGCTTTTGAAAGAATCCGCTCTTGACGGTAACGGTTTCGGTGTCGCTCATTTCTATGCCGCCGACGTATTTCATTACGCTGCCGTTAAGAACGAGCTTTGCTTCGATAACTGCGTTTGCTTTGCCGTCATAGGCAAATTTTTCGCCCTTGGTCTGAGCCTGACCGTTGACGTACCAGCAGATTTCCGCATCGGCAGGCAGATTTTCAGTAACGGCGGTGAGATAAAGCGTTTCGCCGTAATTGATTGTTTTTGTGCCCGTATTGTTTTGAATTTTAATCTTGGGTGCAAGCACGGTGAGCTCAACCGTGTCGGTATAAAGTCCGTCGGCGGTTGTTACCGTGACGTTTGCCGTGCCCTCGCAAAGGGCGGTGATTGCGCCGCCGCTGACTGAAACAACGTTGCTGTCTGCGGTCAGAAAGTAAGCCTTGTTCGTTGCGTCTGCAGGTGCAACGGTGGGGTTGAGAAATATTTTGTCACCGATTTTGGCGGTGAAAGTTCTGTTTGCAAATTCTACCGATTCAACGTAAACGGTGGTTGATTCCGCGAGTTTTGAAAGCTTGGGAATTCCCCAGCCGTAATAATCGTCTTTGCCATCTATGCCGAGGTCAAGCGCGCAGGATTTGAGAGCTTCTCTGACCTGATTGGTGTTGCAGTTGGGGTTATCAAGCAAAAACATTGATACCGCCGCTGAAACGTAAGCCGTTGACATTGAAGTGCCGCTGAGTACCGTCAACTCACCCTGTGCGTTATAGCCTGTTATTGCACCGCCCGGAGCGCAGAGATAAACCTCTTTGCCGTAATTTGAAAAATCGATGCAGAAATTATTGTTAACGTCGATTGCGCTCACGGTGATTGCCGTTTCGCAATGTGAAGGGCAGAAATAGAGAGTGTTTGATTTAACGTTGCCTGCGCAGGTAACAACGGGGATATTCTTGCTCTCTGCATAGGCAACTGCCGATTCAAGTGACCTGCAGTTTAAAAGGGGAGCGCACAGACTGATGTTGATAACGTCGGCTCCGTTATCGGCGGCATAGATGATGCCGTTAACAACGTTGATGAGCGAGCCTGCGTCTGTGTCAAGCACTCTTACGGGCATAAACTTAACAGGCAGAGTACCTGTGCAGTCTGCGATGATGCTTGCAAGAAAAGTGCCGTGGCTGTCTTCGCTGATATCATCGTCGGCATCGGAATCGTTTTCAAAAAAATCATAGCCTTCAACGAGTCTGTCTTTGAGATAATCGATATCCTCAACGCCGCTGTCGATGATTGCAACGGTCACAAAGCCGTCTGCCGCAGGGGTGATTGCCTCGGCATAAACGTCGGCTTCAATGGCTTTTGAGCCCCAGGAGAGCGTTTCTGACGATTTTTCGGCAGCTTCGGTATAAACGGGCATATCACGCTCCGCAAACAAAACGTCAGGGCTTGCGTTCAATTCACGCAGGCAAGCGTTGAGGTCTGCCTCATTTGCAAACTGCAAAACAAACATTCCGTTTTCAGAAACCGCGGAATCACACGCATCGGCAAAATCAAAAGCTGATGCGCCCTCGCGGAGCTTACCGATAATGCGAAGCATTGAAGCGCCGTCCTCTTTAACCATTTCAGCCGCGATAACGGCAAAATCGTTGTTGCTTACGGCAAGGATTTCTGCTTCGGTTTCAGCCGAAAAGCCGATTGCACCAAAGCAACCGAATGCCAAAACCAGAGCAAGTATTAATGAAATTGATTTTTTGAGCATATGAATCAACCTGAATTAAGTTATTATTGTATACCCTTGATTTTCTTGATGAAATCAGGAGTGTTTTTATATTTTTTTGCGTAATCTTTAAGAAAACTCTCGTGCCTTTCGGCGCAGAAATATCTCACTCTGCGGTATGATTCTTCGGGAGCTTGGTCAAAAATATTGAACAAAAACTCCTCAAGCTTTTCATACAGTTGCGCGACAAGATTATTATCATTGAGCGGTGAAAGCATAAGCTTTTCGATATATGCACCGTCGTTTTCGTCGAGATATCTGATCTCGTCAAGAGTGCGGCTCAAATCTGATTCATTCTTGCACCAAACAAAGGCATCGGGATTAAAATAATCGTCAATTTTAGGGTTGCCGAAATAAACGGGTATTGAGTGCTGCATAAACGGGTCAACGATTTTTTCGGTAACAAAGCCCGGATGAGCAACGCTGTCGCAAGCGATTGTGAACTTTGATGAGGCAAGATACTGGCTTTTTTCTGCCCAGGAGCATCTGCCCTTACCGCCAACGTTATTCATAAAACTGCCGGGAGATTCAACGTGCTTATAGCTGTTGAGTGTTTCAAAGAGCTTTTCTCTCATACCGTGTGATGAGCGGTGACCGTAAATAAAATTGCAGAAATACTTTTTTGCTTCAAGAATTTCTTTTGCTTTTTCACGGGTAAGAATTTCGGGAATCCAGGGTTTAGCGTCGTCAAAATAGAAAGCAAACGGCAAGCGGAAATATCTGTCGCCGAAATCAAGATAATCAAAGCCGATGCAATAATCAAAAACCGTGAAATCGGGCGACATATTTTCACCCATAAACATAATTCGGGTGCAGTCATAATTGATATATTCAAAGGCAGAGCCTCTGTTTGAGCAAATCACAAAATCGGGGTTATCCGATATCTCAACGTTATATTTCTTTTTGAGAATACGGGTGAAAAGATTATCATCCTTTTTAAAGCTTCCCCAGAAGCCTGCAAAATTTATTTTTACCGTTTTCATATAATCACCTGTTATTTGTTTTTCTCAAACAGTCGGAGCTGTGAGTAGATGTCTATTCTTTCCGATGCTTCTTTTGCAACCTTGTTCGGTCTGATTTTCGGGCGTTTGCCGAAAAGCGAGCGGATGATATATCTGCCGCCAAAGAAAATCCAGCCGAAGGGGAGCAGAAATTTGAGCTTTCTTGCGATTTTCCAGTTATGATAAACAATGCTGTTTGCCGAGATGAAAAACTGGTGCAGCATTGAAACTTTTTTCTCGTTTTTGCTTGAAATCAAAAGGCTTTCGTGGCTTCTGTCTGCATTTTTCTGCCCGAAGTTGCCGCCGATGATAATATCAACCAGAATATAATCGGCAAGCTTTTTGTCGGTATCTGCCGCCCATTTTGTTGCAGGCAGACCGAGGTGCTCGGTGCAGATGCAGGTTATTGTTTTTGCAAACTCCCAAAGACCGATATCCTTGAATGCTTTTTCAAACGTTTCAAGAAATTTTTCTTCGCCGAGAGAATTAACAAAAACCGCCCAGTCGCAAAGGTGGCGAAGTCCCAGACCGTCGCCCGTTAAATGGTGGCAGGTATGAAGCAGAATGATAAGCCCGTGGTGGAAGGTGCTCGGCACACGGATTTCACCAAGCTCGGTCTGCACCGTTTCAGCCTTTTCGGTGATATCGGCAAGGTATTTGCGCACCTTAACGCCTGCTTTGCCCTGCGGAATGCCCGAGGGTTGAAAATGCATTTCGCACCTGCATATTTTGCCAAGATAAATGTCGTGCACGTCGTGGTCCTTTTCGGCTTTTGCGTAGCCGTTTTGAGTGAGGGCTTCGTTTGCTTTTTCAAAATTATCGGTATCAACCAAAAAGTCAACGTCGCCCATTGAGCGCATAAGCGCATCGGGATAATAAAGGGCAGAGGCAAAGCCTTTGAGAATTGTGCAGGGGATACCTGCGTTTTTCATAATTTCGCAGATTCTTACGTGCTCAAAATCAATCTTTGCGTTCAGAGCAAGAGAGCCGGAGAGTTTTTTTCTGATGTAAGCGCATTTATCGCTTTCAAGAATTCTGTTTTCAAGCTTGTTGAAAGTCATGAGCGTAACGGCTTGTGCGTATGCTTCGCACCAGACCGCATTCAGGTTATCCTCGGTGAGGTTAACCGTGCGCCCTGCATTGAAAAGATTATTCGCAAGAATATCGAGCAGAATTTTTTCGTGCTCTCTGAGCTGAGCCTTTTTGATGCCCATTATTTAATCACACTTCTTCAAAAAACGTATCGGGTTTATTCGGGTCAAACTGTTCGTTTGCCCACATAAGAGTTACAAGATTTTCTGTTTCGGAAAGGTTGATGATGTTATGAGTAAAGCCCGGAAGCATATGCACAGCCTCGGGTTTATCACCCGTAACGCGGAATTCAAGCACCTTATCCGAGCCGATTTCTCTTTGCTGAATCAAGGCAGTGCCCGAAACAACAATAAAGAATTCCCACTTTGTGTTATGCCAATGCTGACCCTTTGTTATGCCGGGCTTGCTCACGTTGACTGAAAACTGACCGCAGGAAGCGGTTTTGAGAATTTCGGTGAAGCTGCCCCTTGCATCGCAATTCATTTTAAGGGGGATGCTCACCTTATTCTCGGGGAGATATGAAAGATAGGTTGAATAAAGCTTTTTTGCAAAGGAATTATCTGCAATTTCGGGCATAACAAGGGTTTCACTCTGTGCCTTGAAGCTGTCAAGATGCTCAACAATCTTGCCGAGAGTTACCTTGTGAGTGATGCCGAAGGAGCAGAAAACGCCGTCTTTTGTTTCTTTGCCTTCAAGAGCATTGAGCATTTCGTCAACGAAATCGTCAATATAGAGAAGCTCAAGCTCAACTGCAGGGTCGTTAACGGTTATGGGCAAATCGTTTGCAACGTTGTTGCAGAATGTTGCAACGGCGGAGTTATAGTTGGGTCTGCACCATTTGCCGAAAAGGTTGGGCAAACGGTAAACAAGAGCCTTTGCGCCCGTTTCTTTTTCATAGTCAAAGAGCATATTCTCAGCCGCAAGCTTGCTTTTGCCGTATTCTGAGCCTGCAAATCTGCCCTCAAGCGTTGCCTGCACTGATGATGAGAGCATAACGGGAGCTTTGTTGCCGCAAGATTTCAGAGCATCAAGCACCGTTCCCAGAATGCCGAAGTTGCCTGCAAATTCGCTTTGCTCCTTGGGTCTGTTGATGCCTGCAAGGTGAAAAACAAAGTCAGCCTCTTGGCAATATCCGTTCAATTCCTGCAATGTGGAATCAATATCGTATTCAAAAATTTCATCAATGATAAGCGAGGGACGGGTTTTGTTTTTGCCCTCTTTTATGTTGCGCAGGTTTGCAACAAGGTTTTTGCCTGCAAAGCCTTTTGCGCCCGTAACAAGAATTTTCATTTAAAACTTTCTCCAAACCATTTTGTTGACAATGCCGGTGTAGCTCTGGATAAGACGCACGATTTTATCTGAAACGTTTTTATCCTCATAATCGGGCACAGGCGTTGCAAATTCAGCGTTTGCGGTGATTTCGGTTGCGGTTTCAACCGCCTGAAGCAGGCTTGTTTCGTCAATGCCTGCAAGCACAAAGCAACCCTTATCAAGCGCTTCGGGGCGTTCGGTTGAGGTTCTGATGCAAACGGCGGCAAAGGGTTTGCCGATGCTTAAATAATAACTGCTTTCTTCGGGCAGAGTTCCGCTGTCTGAAACAACAGCGAAAGCACCGAGCTGAAGGCGGTTATAATCAGAAAAACCGAGGGGCTCGTGCATAACGATTCTCTCATCAAGCTTTATGCCTGTTGCCTCGAGCTTCTTTTTGGAGCGGGGGTGGCAGGAATAAAGGATGGGCATATCGTATTTTTCCGCAAGCGCATTAAGCGCGCCGAAAAGCGAGAAAAAGTTTTTGTCTGTATCAATATTCTCTTCTCTGTGAGCAGAGAGGAGGATATATTTTTTTTCTTCAAGACCGAGCTTTGAGAGAATGTCGCTTGCGAGAATCTTATCGATATTGGCATTGAGAACCTCTGCCATCGGTGAGCCCGAAACATAGGTGCGTTCCTTGGGCAGACCGCAATCCGCAAGGTATCTGCGAGCGTGCTCAGAATAAGCGATGTTAACGTCGCTGATGATGTCAACGATTCTTCTGTTTGTTTCTTCGGGCAGGCATTCATCCTTGCAGCGGTTGCCTGCTTCCATATGAAAAATGGGGATGTGCAGTCTTTTTGCGCCGATTGCGGCAAGGCAACTGTTTGTGTCGCCAAGGATAAGAAGCGCATCGGGCTTGATTTCTTCCATCAGCTCATAGGATGAAGCGATGATGTTACCAACCGTTCTGCCGAGATTTTCACCAACACAGTCAAGAAAAACCTCGGGCGCATCAAGGTCAAGGTTTTCAAAGAAAATGCCGTTGAGGTTATAATCGTAATTCTGACCCGTGTGAGCAAGAATTGTGTCAAAATATCTGCGGCATTTTTTGATAACCTCTGAAAGACGGATGATTTCGGGGCGGGTGCCCACAACAATCAGAAGCTTGAGCTTGCCGTTATCTTTAAAATTAACGTTGTATTTCATAAATTTACCTCTTATGAATTGAATTCAGCGAGTCTTTCTTTTATGTAATCGAGTTCAAGGAGCTTTTCTTTAACCTGTTCAACGTTCAGAATTGTTGTGTTGTTGCTGTTGAATTCGGTCAGCTCGGCTCTTTTAATGTTGCCGTCGGAGAAATATTTATCGTAGTTAAGGCTTCTGTTATCTGCGTGCACGCGGAAGAATTCGCCCATATCTTCTGCCTTGGCGCATTCTTCGTTTGTGAGCAGAGTTTCAAACATCTTTTCGCCGTGGCGGATGCCGATGATTTTGATATCCTCTTTTTTGCCGCCGAAAAGCTCGCAGACTGCTTCAGCCTGTGTCATAATTGTGCAGGCGGGAGCCTTGCGCACAAAGATATCGCCGCTTTCGCATTCCTTGAAAGCAAAAAGAACAAGGTCAACAGCTTCTTCGAGTGACATAATGAAGCGTGTCATATCGGGGTTTGTTATGGTGATGGGCTGACCGTTTTTAATCTGATCAATCCACAGAGGTACAACGGAGCCGCGGCTGCAGAGCACGTTGCCGTAACGGGTGCAGCAGATTTTTGTTTTATCGGGCGAAACGTTGCGTGCCTTTGCGGTTGCAACTCTTTCTTCAAGAGCCTTGGTGATGCCCATTGCGTTGATGGGGTAAGCAGCCTTATCGGTTGAAAGGCAGATAACGCTCTTGACACCTGCGTCAACTGCGGCAGTGAGCACGTTATCAGTGCCGATAACGTTGGTTTTAACTGCTTCCATCGGGAAGAATTCGCAGGAGGGAACCTGCTTCAGAGCGGCAGCGTGGAAAACGTAGTCGACGCCAACCATGGCATCTCTCAAGGAATCAATGTTGCGCACGTCACCGATATAGAATTTGATTTTATCGGCAACCTCGGGCATTTTTGCCTGAAATTCGTGGCGCATATCGTCCTGTTTTTTCTCGTCACGCGAGAAAATGCGGATTTCACCAATATCCGTCTTCAAAAATCTATTGAGCACGGCATTCCCAAACGAACCCGTACCGCCCGTAATCAATAACGTTTTATTTGTAAAAAGCGACATACTTATTTTTCCACTCCCGATAAAATTTTCTCGATTCTGTTTTTAATGATCTCAAACGCATTTTGATTTAACCCGCCGTTGAGAATAACGTCGGCGTACGTCTTTGTTGGCTCTACGTATTGATTATGCATAGGCTTTACAGTTGACAAGTATTGCTCAATTACGTCGTCCAACTGTCTGCCGCGTTCGCCAATATCCCGCCTTGCCCGCCGTAAAATTCTTTCGTCCGCATCCGTTTCTATGTAGATTTTTAAATCCATTAAGTCCCGAAGCTCCGCTTGCGAAAAAATCAAAATCCCTTCCAGTATCACCACAGGCTTGGAGGCAATCTCTATGACTTGATCGCTTCTCGTGTGGAAAGAGAAATCATAGACAGGACACTTTATATCCTTGCCCTGTTTTAATTCTTGAATTTGTTGTGCCAATAATTCAAACTCAATCGCATTCGGCTCGTCATAATTCAACTTTCTACGGCTTTCAAAGGGCAATTCATCGTGCGCGCGATAATAATTATCACAGCTCAAAAAAGCCACTTTATCCCCAAAAAGGTTTTGGAGTCTTTGCGTAAAGGTCGACTTCCCAGAGCCGCTCCCCCCAGCGATACCTATCATAAA
>JAZQYY010000002.1:0-3301 GCA_045633805.1 Acutalibacteraceae bacterium | reverse complement strand
AACAATCAATCAACAACACGCGGGAGAGTGTTTTTTTCTTTAATTATTTTATGTAGTTATTAAAAAATTTCAAAAATTTCAAAAATTTTCTTGACAACCAAAAACCGCTGAATAAGATTGCTTCCGTTGATTGGTTGTTTTGAGTTTGAGTTTTTAATTTTTTTCTTAGGAGGCAAAAAAATGATCGTCAGATTTGACACAGCTGAAGAGGCAAAAAAGAGGTTCGATGAACTTAGAGCAAAGTATAATGCAGGAAGCCCTGAAGCAACTGCATTTACAGTGAGAATCGGAGAGGAAGACGAAACCGTAGAAATGCGATACATTCTTGAAGACGATGCTGAAAGTAAAAGAATTAGAGTGTTTGCAACGCCTATTTGGTGTGTTAAAAATCTTGTGACGGCAATGAAAATCGTTGATCTGATGCAGGAGGTGTAGGATGCGAGACGCTATCGAAGACTGGGCGCGGCTTATTTTCGGTATTGCATGTATGGTGATTACGATTTTACTCTGTTTGGCATTGATCGAGAAGGCTTTTGAGAAGCCGGAAAAGAACGAAGTCGAACCGCCGAAACTTCCGAAAATCGACAGGGAAGCTGCACTTGAATTTCTTGAAAAAGGCGAGTGCATCGGCGGCGAGATCGAAGAAGCAAAATTCACAATTTTTATTTGCAAAGATTAACGGAGAATAAAACGAAAAAACAATTTGACAATGCAGAATCTGTTTTTGCCGCTTTTGTTGCAACAGTAACAGCTTTTTTGGCTGACGAACCGAAAACACCGGAAGTTGAAAACTGCTATAATTATGAGCTGGAATCGGTCGTGTATTACACCGAGATCAAAGTGCCGGAAACAGCTCTGAAAGCGATCGTACGCCTTTATAATAAAACAAGCGAAGTTGAAGTCACAATCAGGCCTTGCTATTTTAATGGCGAAATCGGAGATCCAAAAGACTTAGACAAAGCAAAACGTATTTTAACGGCTTTTGACAAATTCAGAAAAGATTTTATGGGGCGAGCAACGGGAAAACTTTTTAAAGGAGAGACAAAATGAGACTGACGATCGAGAATTTTAAGGGAATTTCGTTCCTGAATCAAGACTTTGACAAAATGACAACAATCTGGGGCGCGAACAAAACCGGAAAAACGACAGTGCTTTCGGCTATTGTCTGGTGTCTTACAGGCGTTGATCTTTACGGCATCGATAATCCGAAGCCACAGGGAATTGAACGCCCGGAACCGACAACGGTTGCGATCACACTCACAGACGGAACAAGCTATGCAAGAACACTTGCGGAAAAGTGGACAAAAAACAGGCAGGCGCTTGAGTATGAGTATCAAGGCAATGAAACAACCTACATGGTCAACGGCGAGAAGGTCAAGAAAGCTGATTTTGAAAAGGCTGTCAGTGGTGGCGGTGCTTTTCTGCTGAAAGGCTTGACGCTTAGAGAATCACTTCTTGCAATGATGCTTCCGGGATATTTTCCGGCGGATCTTGACGAAAAAAAGCGCAGGGCGGTGATTATGGATCTTGTCAATATATCGAACGCCGACAAACTTGAAATTGCAAAGGAACTTGATTTTGACGGCTGGGACGTTCCTGGAATTGCTGAAAAACTGAAAGCCGACGTAAAAACCGCCGAAAAGAACGTCGAGGCAAAAGCGGCGGTAAAAAAAGACATTGAAACACAACTTAATGATTATGCAGATTTGCCGGATGCTGACAAACTGAATGCCGAGATCGAAGATCTGAGAGCAAAAGAGCGCGAACTTATAACCGCCGACGGACGCGAGGCAAAGAAAACAAAGATCCTTGCCGACATGAAAGCCGCGGAGGCTGATTTTAACGTGGAAAAACAGCTCTGGGATTTAGAGGAGCAGAGGAAAAAAATCGAAGCTGTAAACGAAAATCAGCAAAAGCAGTTAGCATGGAAAAAGAAATTTGAGGAAATTCACGCGGATTATTTGCAAGCAAAAGTGGATCACAACAACAAAAAAGCGAAATATGACGCTTTGAAAGCACAAAAAGAAAGAAAGCAGAATGACGCTGACTGGTATGCTGTCAAGTATAGGGAACTGGAAAGTCGCCGTTTCGACGCCGATCTTTGCCCGGTAACGCATGAAACTTGTCAAAGACTTACAGAATCCGCAGAGATTGAAAATCAGAGGAAAAATTTTAATTTTGAAAAAGCAAAGATGTTGGAAGAATATCGCACACGCGGCATGGCTGCGGATGAAGAAGCCGCAAAGTTGCAAGAAGAAATTGAAAAACTTGACACTTTGAAAGAACCGGAACCGCCGGAATTTCCCGCAGCACCGGAAGAAGTCAGCTATACGCCGAAACCATTCCCCGTTGTTAACGACAAACTTGCAGAACTGAAAAAAGAACTCGAAGCCGTTGAAAATCAGGCTGATAGCGAAGAACTTGCCAAAATCAAACTGGATATTGAGGCTAAAGAAGGAATGAAAGGTTTGATCGCAATCAAAAACAATCTTGTTAAACGCTTTGAGGAAGTCTGTATGGAACTTGTAGAATTGAAAAAACAACATCAATTCAAATTCGCGCAGCTTCAGCTTTCTCAGGAATACGCGCTCAGATTTTCACAGCTCGCAGAAACACGCGCAAAATCGGCAATCGGCTACAACGTCAAATTGAACGAACCGACACTTGCTGGAGATCTCCGCCCGGTATGCGTTTTTGTGGATGCGAAAGGCGTCAATTTCAATTCGATAAACACGGCGGCAAGAATAAACAACGGCATAGCGATATGCGACCGCCTTGCCGAGCAATGCAATCACACTTTCCCGATCCTTGTTGACAACGCCGAGGCGGTCAACGAATTGAACACCGACACAAAATCTGAAATGGTTGTCGCTAAAGTCAGCGATGATGCGGAAATAAAATTCAACTAATGGAGGCTAAAATGACAGAAAAAGAGACAAAAGCACTAAAAGAACTCACACCGGAACAAAAAATTGCAGATTTGCAAACAGAAGCAGGGAAACTTCCGGCTGAAAAAAAGCAGGTCAAACACGATCTTATTGTAAAAGACACGCTTGACCGTGTCTGCGCGTCAATTGACGCTAAGATCAAAAACGGTGACTTCACACCGCGCGACGGCTTTGACTGGAAAAACGCGGCAGTCGGCATGGGAATCGTTTTGAAGACGGCAAAAGACAAAAGCGGAAAACCAGCTCTCGAAGTATGTACGCCGATTTCGATCTATAACGTAGTTTACGAGGCGGCGGTAAAAGGACTTGCAGCGGTCAGAAATCAGTGTTATCCGATCGTTTACGGCAACGAA
>JAZQYY010000001.1:0-8739 GCA_045633805.1 Acutalibacteraceae bacterium | reverse complement strand
ACCTCTAGCGTGACAGGCTAGCGTTCTAACCAGCTGAACTACCGGGCCAAATGGTGGGAACAACAGGGCTCGAACCTGTGACCCTCTGCTTGTAAGGCAGATGCTCTCCCAGCTGAGCTATGCTCCCACGTTGGCGTTGCTCTCGTCAAGCAACGTACTGTATAATACACTACTTTTTCGCATTTGTCAACCCTTTTTTTAAAAAAATTTCAAAAATTTTTTAATTTTTTTATTTTGCTTTTTTCGCATTATTGTTGTGCTTTTGCGGAACAAAAATCAGCCTGTCAAACGAACCGTCTGACAGGCTGAAAAGCTTTGATTATTCTGCCATTTTAAGGATTTCTGCAGGGGTGAATCTGTATTTCTTATCGCAGAAGTGGCAGCTGACTTCAGTTACGGGGTCGCCTGCCATTTCTTTGAGTTCATCCTTACCGAGAGTAAGAAGAGCCTTTGCAACCCTGTCTTTTGAACAGTTGCATTTATATTCGGGGTTTGAGGTATCAAGAAAATCAAGTTCAAAGGTTTTAAGCACTCTGCGACAAATCTGCTCGGGTGTCATACCGTCTGTGAGCATCTGGGTAACCGAAGGAATACCTTTGATACATTCTTCAACCATATCGATTGTATCATCCATTGCCGTGGGCAGAAGCTGAATGATAAATCCGCCTGCAGCCTTGATTGAAAGGTCGGGATTAACAAGCACACCGAGAGCGCAAACCGTAGGGGTCTGCTCGCTGGTTGCATAATAACTTGTTATATCTTCGGCAATCTCGCCCGTTACGAGCGGCACCTGACCGATATAGGGCTCTTTCAAGCCAAGATCTTTCATAACGGTAAGAGTGCCGTTTGCACCGATTGCGCCCGAAACGTCAAGCTTACCCTTATCGTTAAGAGGAATCTCAACAACAGGATTTGCAACGTAGCCTCTTACGTTACCTTCATAATCCGAAACTGCAATAACCGAGCCTGCAGGGCCGTCGCCGCTGACACGCAAAGTTATGCTGTTATCTTTGCCTTTTAAAACGGCACCCATCATCGATGCCGCCGTGAGCAGTCTGCCAAGAGCCGCAGAGGTTACTGCGGAGGTCTGATGAATCTGCTCCATTCTGTTAATTATATCGGTCGAGTCAACAGCCATAACAGTCAGAGTGCCGTCAACCGAAATCATTCTTACAAGTTCACTCATAATATCACTTCTTTTTCGCTAAAAATACCGCACGCTCCGTTTCGGGGTGCACATTATCCGTTGTCATATCGTCATAAACGCCGATAACCTCAAAGCCCGCTTCTTCAAGCCAAGCTGAAATTTCGGAAAGTTCATAAGCTTTCTCCGTAAAACTCTCACACGAGCGGTAATATGCGCCGTCATCCTCTTCAAAGAAATCAAGCGAAATATCAACGCTTCCGTCAGCTTCATTGAAGCTGTTTTGCCAAACGCAGTAAAGCTCATCAAAATCATAAACAAAAGCATTATCCGCAAGGATATGCTTATGCTTATATAATGTATTAACGTCAAAGGCAAAGGCTCCGCCAGGATTCATAAACAGAGAAACCATTCTGAAGGTGCGTTTAACCTGCTCTGCATCTTCAAGGTGATTCACGCTATCCAGCACGCAAACCGCACAGTCAACCGTGCCGTAAAGATCAAGGTCATCCATACTCTGATTGAGCAAAAGAATCTGCTCGCCGCTTTCAAAAGCCTTTTGCCTTGCCGCATTGAGCATGCCTATGCTTGAATCAACGCCGATAACGTCAAATCCCCTTTTAGCCATTTCAACACTGATACTGCCCGTGCCGCAGGCAAGGTCAAGCAAAATGCCGTCCTTAATGCCGCACAGTGAAAGAAGCCTGCAAAAATAATCTGCACGCTTCTCATATTCAACGTTATCTGTTAAAAGGTCATAGAATCGGGAGAAATTATCATAAGACATTATTCTTCCATCCTCTTGAAAATCTCTTCATAGCCGTTGCAACCATACTGCAGAGAGCGGTTAACGCGGCTGATTGTTGCGGTGCTTGCGCCTGTTTCGTTAACAATATCGCTGTAAACCTTTTTATCGCGCAGCATCTTTGCAACAACAATTCTCTGAGAAATGGACTTGATCTCTGTTACGGTGCAAAGATCCTCAAAAAATGCATAGCATTCGTCCATTGTCTGCAGATTAAGGATTGCTTCAAAGAGGAAATCAACGTTCTTATCTTTAATTTTATCGCTCATTTTGAACCGCCTTTCGTTTTTGCGCTTTTACACTTTAATATTTTAACACGCGAAACGCAACTTGTAAAGACCAAAAAACAAAAATTTTATATGAAACAAGCAGAATGATTATCGCCTGCACCAAGAAGTAATGATAAAACATTGCAAAAGTAAATTTTCTCTTGCCAACATCAAATAAAATGTATATAATATAGAAAGCTTATTTTAACGGAGGTTTATTATGACAGATTCATATATCAAAGCGCTGATTGAATACGCAGTTAAAAACGGTCTGATTGAAGAAAGCGATAAGATTTATTGCACAAACTCAATCATCGCAATGCTTAAGCTCGATTCATACGATGACACCTGCGAAGCCGCAGAGGGCGAAATAAACGAAATTCTTGATAAACTCTGTGACGTTGCCGCAGAAAAAGAAATCATCATCGACTCCATTACATACAGAGATCTTTTTGACACCGCAATTATGGGCGTACTCACCCCCAGACCGTCACAGGTTATTGAAAAGTTCAATTCCCTCTATGCTGAATCACCTGAAAAAGCAACGGATTATTACTATAAACTCAGCGGTGACACAAACTATATCCGCCGCGACAGAATTGCCAAAATCCTCAAATGGCAGCAGACGGGCGAATACGGCACAATCGATATCACCGTTAACCTTTCAAAGCCCGAAAAAGACCCCAAGGCTATTGCCGCAGCAAAGAATGCACCGCAGTCAGGCTATCCCAAATGTATGCTCTGCACAGAAAACGTGGGATACGCAGGCAGAGTTGATTTTCCTGCAAGACAGAACCACAGAATCATTCCCATCACAATCAACAATTCTCCTTGGTCTATGCAGTATTCACCCTACGTTTACTATAATGAGCACTGCATTGTTTTCAACAGCAAGCACACACCGATGACCATTGACAAATCGGCTTTTGCAAAGCTTCTTGAATTCACAAGCCTTTTCCCCCACTATTTCATCGGTTCAAACGCTGACCTGCCCATCGTTGGCGGCTCAATCCTCAGCCACGAGCATTTCCAGGGCGGCAGATTCGAGTTCGCTATGGAACGCGCACCGATTGAAACAAAGGTGAGCTTCAAAGGCTTCGAAGACATTGAAGCAGGTCTTGTTAAGTGGCCTATGTCAACAATCCGTCTGCTTTCAGATAAGCCCGAAAGACTTGTTGACCTCGCAGACAAAATCCTCACCAAATGGAGAGGCTACAGCGACGAAAGCGCATTTATCTTTGCAGAAACAGAAGGCACACCTCACAACACAATCACTCCCATTGCAAGACGCAGGGGCGAAAAATATGAGCTCGACCTTGTTCTTCGCAACAACATCACAACAGAAGAGCATCCTATGGGCGTTTATCACCCCCATTCAGAACTTCACCACATCAAGAAAGAAAACATCGGTCTGATTGAGGTTATGGGTCTTGCCGTGCTTCCTCCCAGACTTAAGCCCGAACTTGAAGCACTTGCCGATGCAATTGTAACCGGCAAGGATTTGCGCACAGACGAGCTGACCGCAAGCCACGCTGACTGGGCAGAGGAATTCATCAAGGAATATGACGAAATCAACGCAGAAAACGCAATGAGCATCATTGAAACCGAGGTTGGCAAGGTATTTGCTAAAGTTCTCGAGCACGCAGGCGTTTACAAGCGCAATGAAGAAGGCAAAGCCGCCTTCCTCAGATTCATCGAATCCGTATAAAAAATCAAGACTTGCATCGGTTTTACCTTTGCAAGTCTTTTTTATTATTTTTCAATTTTAACTTTAACGGGTTTGCGGTTTTCAAAATACGTTACGTATTCAAAGCCGCAACGCTCCGCAATCGCATAACCGTCATCGATATTTGCGCCAACGTGCTGCGTGAAATGCGCATCGGAGCCAAGGGTCAGATATTCACCGCCAAGCTCTCTGAAACGGCGAACAAAATCCTCTGTGGGCATAGTTTTGCCTATGGGCTGGCGAAGCCCGCTTGTGTTGATTTCAAGCGCTTTGCCGTTTGCAATAAGCGTTTTGAAAATCTCATCAATAACAGCGTTAAAACGGCTGAGCTCAATCTCGTTTCTTCCTGCCTGAACAATATATCTCATCGGATAAGTAAGGTGAGCAAGCGTATCAAAGCCGTTCCATTTTGCAAGAAGAAGCATTTCATCAAAATATTCACCGAGAAGCTCATAAATTCTCTCTTCGGACATACTCTTATAATCAAGATCTCCGAAATCAGGCATATTCCTCAGATTATGTATCGAACCGATAACAAAATCGTATTCATATTTTGCAAGGGATTTCTCTGTCAAATCAGTGTCATAAGTCGGCTGACCCATCTCGATTCCGCGAAGAACACGGATTTTATCCGTATCAATAACAGACATAATACCCTCATAGCTTGTTCTCTGACGCTCACCGAGATTATGTCTTTCATAAAAATCAACGTCAAAATGGTCAGTAATTGCAATTGTTGCAAGCGGAGCCGCAACTGCAGATTCAACCATCTCCTGTGCCGTGTAATTGCCGTCAAACGAGCTGACGGTGTGCATATGCAAATCAATTCTGTTTTTATATGTAGCCAAAATATCACCTCAAATAGAAACTTTAAAGAGTATAGCACAACCGCAAATCATTGTCAAACAAAAGGGTCGGCACCAATGCGCCGACCCCCTTTTTTTCGAGATACAGTTATTTCATACCGTTCTCATAGGCTTCGATCATCTTCTTAACCATCTGACCGCCTACGCTACCAGCTTCCTTGGAAGTGAGGTCGCCGTTATAACCCTGCTTAAGGTTAACGCCGACTTCTCTTGCAGCTTCCATCTTGAACTGGTCAAGAGCGGCTCTTGCCTGAGGAACAACTGAATTATTCTTTGACATTTCGTTTACACCCCTTTGAATTCAATTTGCGTTTGCCTTATTATTGTTGCAATCATTCAGGGGTTTATTAATGTTAATTTTTTGATTAATTTGAAAGTTTTGAAAAGCAAAAGCACCGGGTTGAACACTCGGTGCTTTTGCAGATGGGGTAGATATTTTGAATAAGACTTATATTTATTTTAAGATTGAAACAGCATCGGAGATTGTTTTTTCCATTGCTTCTCTGCCGTATTTATCGACTTCGGATTTGTCCTTTTCGCCGTGAGTGAGGCATCCTGCACCGCCGATACAACCGCCGACACAAGCCATACCTTCAATGAAGTTTGCATCAAGAACATTCTTGCTCTTTTTGAGAAGTGCAAGCTTGCAGGCTTCAATTCCGTCGCAGACTGCGGGTTTGAGGTCAAACTCAATATTCTGCTCTTTCATCGCCTGAGCAACGGCATCCGAAAGTCCGCCGCTTCTTGCAAATATTCTTCCGAAATACGATGCGTTATCAAGAACGTCTTCTTCAAGAGTTGTGATGTCGATATCCTTACTGTCAAAGAGTGCCTGAAGTTCTTCAAAGGTCAGAACACTGTCAACGTAAGGCTTGACGGATTCAAGCTGAGCCTCTGCTTTCTTTGCAGTGCAAGGTCCGATGAAAACAACCTTTGCACCTTCATCTGTTTCTTTGATATATTTTGCAAGTGCCGCCATGGGTGAAAGATTATGTGAAATATGCTCTGCAAGTTGAGGGAATGCAGATTTTACATAAGACACAAAAGCGGGACAGCAGGAGCTTGTGAGAAAACCTTTTTCCGCAAGCTCTTTTGACTCAGCCATTGCAACCATATCCGCACCGAGTGCAGCTTCAACAACGGTAAAGAAACCAAGTTCTTTGAGTCCGCTGATAACCTGACCAAGCTTTGCATAGGTGAACTGGCTTGAAATTGACGGAGCAACAACTGCATAAACCTTATATTTTTTGTTTTCTTCGCTCTTTTTGATGATGTCGATAACGTTTACCATATAAGATTTATCCATTATCGCGCCGAAGGGACACTGATAAACACAAGCTCCGCAAGCGGTACATTTATCGTTATTGATTTCAGCCGCCTTATGCTCATTCATTGAAATAGCCTTGATTTTGCAGGCGCTCTGGCAAGGTCTTTTTCTGCTGACAATTGCGGTATAAGGACAAACCTTTGCACAGGCACCGCATTCAACACACTTTGACTTATCAATGTGTGCAACGTGGTTGTTATCGAATGTGATTGCACCCTTTTTGCATACATCCTCGCATCTGTGAGCAAGACATCCACGGCAAGCATTTGTTACTTCGTAACCACCGACGGGACATTCATCGCAAGCGATATCGATAACTTCGATAACATTGGGATTATGTTTATCACCACCCATTGCAATTTTTACTCTTTCGGCAAGAATTGCACGTTCTTTATAAACACAGCAACGCATTGTGGGTTCGTTACCGGGAACGAGAGTTTTGGGGATATCGAGAATATTGTCAAACAAGGTATCGTCCCAAGCCTGTTTTGCAACCTCTCTCAAAACCTTATATTTGAGATGCTGAACTTTTGTGTCAAACTTTCTCATAGTAATTCTCCTTAAAAATAACTGACCTTAATGCGTTTACCCATCTTCTTGAGGCATGCGGAAAGCTCCTCAACAAGATTCATTTTTATGCTGAAATTAATGGGCAGATCGGGATTCTGATGAGCGGGGTTAATTGCTCTGCCCACATAGAAATTTATATCAGTTGCTTCTTCAAAAAGCAAGCGGGAAATTAATGAAGCACCGTCTCGCTTTAAGCTCCAATGCTCATAATGTTCGTTTTCGCCGAGATAATCCTTTGCGTATTCAAGCACCTTGTTGACTGTTATAACACCTTCTGTTACAAGGTCAACTCCCTCGATTTCCGCAATAGGAGGCACATCGGCTTTTTCAAAATTAAGGCTTGCTTTTATCGGTTTATTAAGATATTTTGCGGCAATTGATGAAGTTGTGCCACCGCAGATGATGTGTTTACCCTCTTTTGAGAAGAAGAGTGACATCATTCTGTTTGCATCGTCTCTGTTTGACGGAGGTCCGAAAAGGATATTCATCGGCTCACGTTTTCTGATTCTTACAACGCATGCGGTAGCATCGTCTCCGGGCTTGTCATCGTAAAGACGGTTGCATTCATCCACAAGCATGGTGGAAAGTGTCTTTGCCGTGTATCCGACGGGAACGAGCATTTCCACAAAATCGATGATCTCGCTTCTCTTCCAGCCGAAATTGTACGCAGTACCGATGCCCGCATGAGGACAGCCGTCACTCATAGCAACAAACACGTCGTTTTCCTGAAGCTGGATGACGGATTTGAGAATCTTTTTACCGCCGATGTTCATTTCGGTGGTGGGATAGTCGTAATTCTTTTCGTCGCGGATCAGAATTACCTGAGGGTTGTCGTACTGAATGATTTCGGCGGTCTGATTGTTCTTGATCTGAATGATCGTAAACGTGGAGTAAGCCACACCGCGCACAGAGCACACGGGCAGAGTCGCCGCGATGGTGGAAACACATTCTTCAAGAGGAAGACCCTCCGCCATCATTGTCGAAATGATCTTTGAAGTCAGTGTCGAAAGGATGCTCGCTTTTACGCCGCTTCCGAGACCGTCGGCAAGTACGATAACCGTTGCGTTTTCATTGCTCTGTTCGATGACATCCACATGGTCGCCGCAGAGCTGTTCACCGTAATGGTTTATACTTTTATAGCCGATATCGGCACACAAATCATTCATCGGACACAGACTCCTTCAGTTTCGCGAGAGCGATCTTGGTTTCGGCAGCGGTTTCGCCAAGCAGGGACGCGATCTCCTGAACGATTCGCATCTGCTTGTCAACCACGCGGTCCGCAACCTCGATGGTCTGACGGCTCAGGCTTTCCTTGCGTTCGCGTGCGCTTTCTTCATCGGTGATATCACGCATGATGCATACAAGCATATGACTGTCGCGGTCATAAACTACGCTCTGGTCAACATAACGCTTGTATTCAGCGAGATATACATGCTGGTCATGTACATCCCTGCCGGTTCTGAGAACATTCATGAACACGGAAGGATCGAGGATGCGCACTACCTGGTCACCGAGAATATCGGAAGCCGAGCGGATATTCATAATCTTGCGGGCTGCATCGTTGATCTGCTGAACTTCGAGATTTTCGTTCAGTACGATGAGACCGTTGGGAGTGTTCTTAACGATGGTATCGGAGAAGCTTTCCGCCTTGTCCTTGAGGAAGGGCAGACACATGGAAACTTCCGCTTTTCCCTGGAACACCGCGATCGCCTTTTCACGGCAGGTGTTGTAGCCGCAGGTACCGCAGTTGAGTTCGTCGGAAGGCTTGAACTTGCCCATCTGACGGAGAACATTGCGGATCTCCATATCGTCGGGCATCTGCAGCTTCTTGTCGATCACTTCAAAATGCTTTTTCAGCGTAATGCTGTCGGGCTGTTCCACTTCGAAATCCTGGATTCCGGCATAGTTCTGGACCGCAAGATAATTTTCGATGGGAGTGTCGCGGTACTTTTCCATAACGGGACCGCCGATACAGCCGCCTGTGCAGGCATTCATTTCGATAAAGCACTTATGGATCTTGCCGGATACGATA